>JBKDKA010000263.1:0-25585 GCA_046345315.1 Planctomyces sp. | reverse complement strand
AGTGTGGATTCTCTCTTGTGTGCAACTGGCACTTCCAGTGCTGTTGACTGGAAAACACTGGCAGAGCCAGTGGCACACATCAATTGATAGTCGCAGAGCACCAGTGCACACTGTAAATACTTGCTTCCGGAGTTCAGTCATTCCCGTGAAGGCGGGAATCCAGTGCCTTGGTTTCGATTCCAGCCTGTACGGGAATGACAAAGAATCCCTGGTCTAAAACCCTGCCAGAATAAGAGCCTCCCGGTTTACGGATTTCTGCGAGAACCATGACTGCACCTGAGAATTCATCAGAAGACCCGACAAGCCGATTGTCGGATTCGGTCCGGAAAGCACTGGAGCTTGCATCTGCGGAGCGGGATGGCGAGTTGAGTGCGTCTGAGTCCGAGGAACTGGCGACACTGCGTTTATCTGTCGGGCGGCAGGTTCGAGAGTTTCGCACCGAGGCTCAGAAGGTCTCTGATCTGGTCAATGCGATCTCATTGAGTTCTTCCGGATATTCTCGCGATGTGTTCAGCGGCGAAGTCATGAGAGCATTGCGGTCGGGGCTACTGGCCAAATCTGCAGAGCCGCAGGACGCTGTTGAGCATCGAGGCAGTATTGAGCTGCAGGACAGGGTCAGCGACGCGAGCCGCAATCGGAACACATCTGCAAACGAGCCGGTACTGCTGAGGCAGAATTTCAGTCAGCCTGAAGATCTCCCGAATGGCTCTCGTGCACAGGAGCGTCGAAAACGTTCTGTGGTGTTCACTGCGGCTGCGTCATTTGCAGCGATGTTTGCTCTGCTGCTGGTCATGGTCCGAAGTTCAGAGCATTCTGATCGGACCGATGGGTCAGCAGAAAGTTTCGTAGCCACTACCGCCGGAGACGTGACTGCGATCGGTGCGATGGCAGATGCAATGTCAGAGCCTGCTGCGGCAGCTCCCATGGCGGCTGAGGCCATGAGTTCAGAATCGCGTTCTGTCAGCAATTCAGAAGAAGATGCCACAGCAACGCTTCAGGCTGCGGAAGGAGCGGAGAATCATGAGGACTGGCAGGTTCTGGTGGTGCGTGTCTCTTCAACGGATCCGAACCTGATTCACCGTCGTGTTCAGGAAATTGCCGCGGAATCGGGGTTCCTGCTGCCCGAACAGGAGTTTCGGCGAGCGGGCAGCCCAGCTGAACGTTCTGAGAATGCCGGATTGAGTTTTGGCGTTGTTCTGAAGCCGGAGGTCCTTAAGGCGGATAAAGATCAATTGTCTTCGGATGGCTCTGAACAGGCGATTTCTTCTCTGGAATCAGTGGAAGAATCAGTCGGAGGATCCTCGGAAAATGAAGAGCGGATTCATCGATTTGTTGAAGCCATCACAGGGGCTGACATTGTGGAAAACGAGGAATGGAATCCAGCGCACATTGGTGAGTTGACTCGGGAAGAAGCTCTGGAAACAGTTCGATTGTCGCTTCTGCATCCGGGATCCTCGGAGTCTTCGCTTGGTGATTTGTACGTTGCGAAGCTGGAGACAAAGAGCGCGGTAATGAAATCCGCGCGGGGCTCATCGCAGGACGACTCTGCGCGGGATATCGCAAAGGCCCTGAGGCAGCCGGAACCGCTTTCCGAGAAAGCTTCGCATTCTCCGATTCTGATTGTCTTTCAGATCGAGTGAAACAACCCGAACGCACTTCAGAACCGGCAGATCCACCCTTGCGGCAGAAGACAGTGTTGCTGGAAAAGAATGTCCGACTGGGGGCAGTGCCGGTGCTGTCGGTCGAAAACAACGAGATTCGAAGTCATGGAGCTCGTTACAATAGGGTCAGACGGCGACTTTTTGCCTCAATGAGTGTGCGCGTGTTCACATGTTCTTTTGACTCTGCGAGTTGGGTGGACTAGACTCTCCAACCGGAATCGGTGTCATTGTCGGACTGGTTCATCGGGGCATTGCGAGATTGGAACCTGTTCGTCCGCCGATTGTCCCTCAGGTTGCGGTAACACTATGACACAGCACTCGGGCACGGGAAAATCAGGGGGCGAATCGCCATTGGCTGATGTTCCGCTGTCTGATCGTCCGCTGGTGGCCGACGATGAGAACACCGTCATCAGTGCTCCGGAGCCCAGGCAGGCTGACGCGAATTCCGGTGTGGTGCTGGCTGATTCTGTGCTGGCACGGCTGTTCCCACCGGGAGGTGTGTCGAACGGCGAAGAGTCCGGGATCCGACTGGCGCATTTTGAGATTCGGGAACGTCTGGGCGCGGGTGGAATGGGCGCGGTGTTCCGAGCGACCGACCTCGAACTTGCTCGCGACGTTGCATTGAAGATCATGCATCCGTCCTCCTCCGGCGACAACTCGCTGGTTGCCCGATTTCGGAATGAAGCTCGCGCTTGTGCTCATTTGAACCACGACAACATTGCTCGAGTGTATTACGCCGGCAGTCAGGACGGGATTTACTTCATTGCTTATGAGCTGGCTGACGGTCGCACAATCAAGGATCTGATTTTCGAACGTGGACAGCTGAGTCCCGGGGAAACCGTCAACTATGCAATCCAGGTGACACTGGCTCTGAACCATATTGCTGCGGCAGGAATTGTTCATCGGGACATCAAGCCTTCGAACATCATGCTGACCGAGGCTGGGCGAGTCAAAGTGGTGGACCTCGGATTGGCTCGTCGTGATGTCACAGACAGCATCGGCGACATCACGGTTGCCGGCACAACGCTCGGCACGTTTGACTACATCGCGCCGGAGCAGGCGCGTGAGCCGCGGAATGCGGACATCCGGAGTGACATCTATTCACTTGGATGCACGATGTACCACATGCTGACCGGGCAGCCACCGTATCCCGAAGGAACTGCTCTTCAGAAGCTTCTTGATCACCAGGGCAAATCAGCGCCCGATCCGCGTTCGATCAACGCATCGATCTCCGCAGAACTGGCAGCGGTGATCCGCAAAATGATGTCCAGTGATCCGAACCAGCGATATCAGGCTCCTGCTCTTCTTCTGTCAGACCTCCTGCATGTCGCGCAGCTTCTCGGTCTTCAGAGCATACCGGCAGAGGGAATTGTCTGGAGAAAACCGCTCCGTTCTGCAGATCGAGCTCCCCATGGAGCGTTGTGGGTGTTTCTTTCGGTTCTGACAATCTGCATTGCCGCTCTCGTTGTGCATCGATTTCCGGTCTCCGTGGAGCCATCGGACGGCATCACTTCAGGAGATGATCTGATTGGTGTTCAGACGGTGCCGGAGTCGTTTTCCGCTGCCAGCGAGAAAGCACCGTCTGCTTCTTCTGGTACTGATCCTCTGGTCGCAGAAAAGGATTCTTCTTCGGGAAAACCAAAGCCGGGGAACGAACCTTACGTTGCTTCTGCCGGAACGGCTGAGAACGCGGTCGGAGATTCCGGCCAAAAGGGCCCCGTTGCGGATACGCGGTTCACTCGTCCATCGGAATCTTTTTCGGGAGCTCCCTCGGCCTGGCCAGTGCCGGGATTTTCTCCGGAGCTGCTGATTGCGGAAGTCGCCATCGGGGATATCCGCACCGCTGTCGAAGACGTCACGGTCATTGACTCGGACGCTGCTCCGAGGAGCAGTGGTGGTTCTGCTGTCTCCTCACCGGATGCCGTTGCGCGAGAGCTGGAGGGGCCTTTTATTTTGCAGCGCGCGGAAGGCGGATTGAAGCCTCGTTCGTTCAGCACGCTTCAGGGGGCCGTTGCAGATGCTCGTTCCGGGGATGTCATCCTTCTGCGATACAACGGCTATCCCGCAGATCTGCCGGTACAGCCTTCTGTTCGTATTTCCGGCATGAACCTCATCATTCGTTCGGCTGAAGGATACCGTCCGACTCTGGAGTTCAGCGGGGAGCGTGGAAGTTCAAACTCCCGAGCCGACTTTTTTACTCTGCGAAATCGTGGTTCACTGACTGTTCGGGACGTCGATCTGCGTCTGAAGGTTGCTGACGATCTTGCCGTCGATCGCTGGACTCTGTTTCGGCTCGATGGCCCGAACCGAATTCAGCTGGAAAATGTGACGATTGACTGTCAGGGAACTGATGGTCCGGTGGCGAGTGTGTTTGAGCTTTCGGATGAGAACGCATCGGGAGGCAGTGAAGAAAGTGTGGAAACAGCGATCAGTCTGGATCGAGTTGTCTGTCGCGGCGCAGCAGATGGGTTCGCAGTGAACAGCCAGCCGCGCGGCAGAATTCGCATTCAGCAATCTCTGTTTGCCATGTCGGGGTCTGTGCTCAGGAATTCCGGCAGCAGCAGCATGCTGCAGTCGCGTGGTGAACTGGAGCTGTGGCTGGAGCATTCTTCATTTGCCTTTGGTAAGAGCCTGTTTCTGATGAGAGACAGCGATGAACTGACGGGGCGCGGGCCTCAGCGAACACTGCCCGAAATCGCGGTTAACAGCGACGCCTGTGTGTTTGCGTCATCCTCTGAACGAGGTCGTCTGGTGGTGTCTGAAGGAAACTCCTACATCGAAGATATTGAATCCACGCTCTCCTGGAACGGCTTCACGAACCTGTATTTTCAGATCTCGACGATGTGGCATATCGAGACGGCAGCACTGGACTACACCAGTCGGGATATGGATTCCACCGCGTGGCGTGAGTACTGGCTGGAACGCAGTGACAGCGAAGAGAACAATCCTGTCGAACTGACGGTGAGTGACTGGATCGCTTTGAAATGGCTCGCGGAGAAGCCGTTTCCCGGACAGACTTTTCAGCCTGTGATGTTTCAGCTCCGAGCAGACTCCTTCCGGCAGACGGCGGGCGGCAAACCGCTGGCACGCGATGGACAGATTTCCGGAGCTGCTGTCACGGAACTGCGGCCGTTTCCGGTAATATTCGGAGTTCTGCCTCAGTCCTCTGAAAACGGTTCCTCTACGGAATCGAGTGCAGATGGGCGGCAGAAACCATCCGATTCGCTGTCGTCTGCTTCCCCCGGCGACTTGACTCCCTGAGATACTCCCACGTGTGTTGATTGTCGATCAGAGCGATCGCAGTCGGGTTTGATTCAGAATGCTGGCACTTTCGTGGCTTTCGTGTCATCATGTTTCCTTCAGACTGGCTTAGTGACGCAGCGTTGAATCTGACCAGACCATCATTCGACTCGGGGGTGCATTGATGAGACGTAAATCGCAGCGGAGTGCAGTGTCACCGGAAAAGAATGGCACTGATCGACGGATGTTTCTGCAGGCGGTTGCAGGCTTATCTGTTTCGGGAATGATTCATGGTCGATTGAGCCAGGGGCTTTACGCCGCACCGACGACAGCGGCTCCCGCGGAAACGCTCGTGAGCGAGTTCTTTCAGTCGCTCAGTGCGGAACAGCGAGGCGAAATCTGCCTTCCATTTGATCACGAACTGAAGAGCCGTATCAACGCGAACTGGCACATTACAAAGCCGACACTTGGTGAGCAGTTCTTTACGAGTCAGCAGCGGGAAATTGTCAGTCGGATTGTACGCGGTGTGACGAGTGAAGATGGGTATGAGAGATTTCAGCAGCAGATGGAGTATGACAGCGGAGGGATTATCGAATACAGCGTTGCGGTGTTCGGGGAACCCGGGAATCAGCCATTCGAATTCGTGCTGACAGGACGTCATCTGACGCTTCGAGCTGATGGCAACTTTACCGACCGCGTCGCCTTTGGTGGACCAATCGTTTACGGGCATGGTGAAGAAGAGATTTCAAAGAATCTTTTCTTCTATCAGACACAGCAGGCGAATGAGGTCTACCGGTCTCTCAGCAAGGAGCAGACAGCAAAGGCACTGCTGACGAACGCTCCCGCCGAAACATCTGTGCAGATTCAGGGAGAACAGGGGCACTTCCCGGGAATTCGGATTGGAGATCTGAGTCCGGAACAGCAGGGTACTGTCGAGAAAACGCTGAGCGTGCTGCTCGCGCCCTATCGCGCATCCGACGTCGAAGAAGCAATGCAGGTCCTGAAGGAATCCGGTGGACTCGCGGATCTGCACATGGCCTTCTACCGTCAGGAAGATATCGGCAATGATGAAGTCTGGGATATCTGGCGAGTTGAGGGGCCTTCGTTTGTCTGGCATTTCCGTGGTGCCCCGCATGTTCACGCTTACATCAACATCGGGCAGTGGAAGGCGAAAGCCTGAGATCGGTCTGACACGTGCGAGAAAGTAAGCATCACTCTCCGATTGATGCGTCTTCTTTCTCGAATCGGCATCAGAAAAAATTGCCCGTTCCCACAAAACGTCGATCTGTGTTATGTTAACGCAGGATCTCGTTTGACGGAGCAGCCATTTGGCACGTATCCGGAGAGATGCGATCCTCAGACACCGGAACCATGGGATTGGCCCTCGGGTGTCATGTGGAACATGGTCGCCTGAAAATTTCCCTGAGTCGTAACGTCATGGAAGACGAACGATGACAGACACATCACCGATTTTGCTGCACCGTCAGGATTCTCCCGTCTGTCAGGGTTCGCTGCTGCAGTTTCCGGAGAACCCGATTGCCTGCATGAGGCGTCTGCACCGGGAGTGTGGTGATCTCGCTGTTCTGGAAGACGAAGGCCAGCGACTGGTTTTCGTGTTTTCACCGGAACTCAATCATCAGGTTCTCTCGGACGCCGATACCTTTCATTCCCGTTTCTTCGCAGTCCGGGGGAGTCGCAACTCATCGCAGCGACGAGTAACAGCCGGTCTGCTGAGCCAGAATGGACCGGAGCACCGGGACACGAGACGGCTGCTCAAGGATATGTTCAGCAAACGGGTCCTTCCTGGTTATCACTCCACGATCATTCGCCTGACCGAAGAATTGATGAGTGACTGGAAAACTCTGGACGTGCTCGATCTGAACTCCGAGATGGTTCAGTTCATGGTGCGCATGACGAGTGCTCTGCTGTTCGGACTGGACGACAGCCAGGTAACTTCGCAGCTCGGGCATCTGATTGATCAGTGGGTTCACAAGAATCACGATGTGGGGATGGGGGCGCTGGTCTCGAGTCCCCAGTTCAGCGGGAAGTATGATGAACTCCTGGAGATGGCCGATCGTCTTGAGTCTTCGATTCAGGAGATGTTTCGGCTGCATCGAAGTCAGGATCAGACAGCTCCAAATGTTCTCAATCTTCTGTTTCAGGCGCAGGCCTCGCAGCAGCAGCTGACTGATGAGAAACTGACTGGTCATGCCACGTTGCTGTTCGCGGCGGCTCACCTTACCACAGCGCACACTTTCAGCTGGACACTGTTTCTGCTGGCTCAGCATCCGAACGTGATGCGGAAGCTTCAGCAGGAGCTCAGTCAGGGCATCGCATCCGATCTGCCGACTGCTCAGGAAATTGAGCGACTGCCGTATCTGGATGCGGTCATTCGCGAAAGTATGCGAGTCATGCCGGCGTCATCCTATTCGCAGAGAATCGTTGCCAGCCCAGTGGTTCTGGGAGGACTGAATCTGACTCCAGGTACGGTGGTGATCTTCAGTCAGTATATTACTCACCATCGCTCGGATCTTTACGAGAATCCTGATCAGTTCATCCCGGAACGGTGGGAGACCATTACCCCGTCGCCGTATGAATACCTGCCGTTCGGAGCCGGGCCGAGAATGTGCATCGGAGCTCCACTGGCGATGGCGGAACTCAGAACTGCCATGGCGGTGATGCTGCGACGATTTCATTTTCGGATGGCATCCAACTGCACCGTAAATGGTCAGGTGATTTCGACGATGCTGGCTCCAACGACGGTGATGCCGGCGATTCTGGTTTCTCCAAAAGAGATCCCGGAGACGTCACCTGTTTATGGAACGATTCACGATCTCGTTCAGTTGCCTCCGGAAGCGACGCCCAGATCTGTTCGCCGAGCCGCCTGATTGGACCGCTGGTCTGTGCAGAGACGTGAACACATCGAGTGCTTCGTCAGAGCTTAAAACCACCGTTCTGCCAATGATGTGTGCCACTGGCTATGCCAGTGATTTCCATCCAACAGCACTGGTACAGCCGGTGGCAAGCGAGAACTACCTCTCGTCTTCCATGATTTCATCACTGACAATGCACCATGGAGTTCTTGTCATTCCCGCGCAGGCGGGAATCTACGCCGGTGTACTGGATTCCCGCCTGCGCGGGAATGACGACCCCTGAAGTATTGACAGAAGACGAGGCTCAGGGGCCATGTCTGGACACAGAAACCTGGGCTGACACAAAATCGTTTCCCGAGCGAGTTTCAGTGGGTACAATTTCGTGATGAAGAAAACGTCACGAAAATTCCGTGGGGCCTTCTTTCGGTTCCATCTGATTTGTCTGCTCGGCCTGGTGCAGGCTCTTTCGACTGGCTTCGTCGATGCCTTCGAAGCTGTTGCCAGGCCAAAGGCTGACCCTGCGCAGGTGGAGTACTTTGAAAAGCAGGTACGCCCGATCCTGAGTCATCGGTGCGGAGAATGTCATTCTCTTGAAAAAGGTGCGGAGAACGGCGGGCTCGTGCTTGAGACCATTGCCGGAATCGCCGCAGGTGGTGGACGTGGAAAACTGTTTCCGGACGCCAGCACTCCAGACACCAGCTCAGAGACGCCTTCCGCAACCCCCGGTGGACTGCTGCTTGAAGTGATTGAGTACGGTAATCCGTCGCTCGAGATGCCTCCCGAAGGCAAGCTGCCGGAGGACGAGATTGCGGTGCTGCGAAAATGGGTGTCTGAAGGAGCTCCGCTGCCGGAGTATCAGGCAGAACCAAGACCGACATCCCATCAGATTGATTTTTCTGCCGGAAAAGATTTCTGGTCACTTCGGCCGCTCATGGACGTCCAGTCGCCTGAACTGTCAGAAGCAGATCAGGACTGGTGTCGTCGACCTCTGGATGCTTTCGTTCGAGCTGCTCAGAAGACCAGAGATCTCGAACCCAGTCCGGAAGCGGATCCTGCTGTTCTGCTGCGGCGACTGACGTTTGATCTGATCGGGTTGCCTCCCACGCCGGAAGAAGTCACCAGCTTTCTTGCGGATCGATCGGAAGACCGTTACGAGAAAGCCGTGGAACGACTGATGGAGTCTCCACATTTCGGGGAGCGATGGGCGCGCGTCTGGCTCGACCTGGCCAGGTACACAGACTTCACTCCTGATTGGCAGAATCCAACGGGGCGAGGCTGGCTGTATCGCGACTGGGTCGTTCGTGCTATGAACGAAAACATGCCGTATGACCGATTCGTGAAACTGCAGATCGCGGGAGACCTCATGAATGAAGTCGCTCCTGAGGACCTTGCAGCACTGGGGTTCCTTGGGCTGAGTCCAACGTACTGGAAGGAACTGCGACTGGCACCGTCGGTGATCGAGCAGATCGTAGCTGACGAATGGGATGAGCGCATCGACGCGGTTTCGCGGACATTTCTCGGACTGACAGTCGCCTGTGCTCGCTGCCACGATCACAAATTTGATCCTGTGTCCACACAGGATTATTACGCGCTCGCGGGAGTGTTCGCAAGCACGCAGCTGCATGAGCGTCCGCTGAAGCCGGCGGCCGAGTCGGCTCGAATTGAGCAGGTGGTAGCGAAGTACAAGGATCTGCAGAATCAGCTGACTGCACTGAAGGATAAACCGGAGGCGGAACGCAAGGCTGTTGAAGATCAGATTGCAGCTCATCGGGCTGCGAATCCGGATCTTGATGATCCCTGGGCTCACGTGCTGCGTGAGGCCAGTGTTTATGTTCTGCCTGACGGGGATGAGATGACTCGGCTGGACTACCGTGAAAATGAGTTTCGCGATCTGCCCGTTTTTCGTCGAGGAAACCCGAGCAATCCCGGGGATGTCGTTGCACGTCGGTATCTTGCGGTCTTTCAGTCAGATCCGAATCAGCCGGAGACATTTCAGCGTGGGAGTGGTCGGCTGGAACTTGCTGATGCGATCGTGGAAAAGTCGTCTGGGCTGCTGGCACGCGTCATCGTCAATCGCATCTGGGATCAGCACTTCGGCGCAGGGCTTGTCCGAACGACCAGTGACTTTGGATCGCAGGGTGATCGTCCGACTCATCCGGAACTTCTCGAATACCTCGCCGCGGAGTTTGTTCGGCGCGGTTGGGACCTGAAATGGCTCCATCAGGAAATTGTCACATCGTCGACGTATCGGCAGTCGTCCGCGTATCGCGACGATGCCATGCAGGTGGATCCAGCAAATCAGCTTCTCTGGCGAGCCAATCGAAGACGTCTGGATATTGAAATGTGGCGTGATGCGGCGCTGGCTGTCACGGGACAACTGGATCTGCGGATGGGAGGTCCGTCCCGGTCGATCGATGATCTCGACAATGTCCGACGCACGTTGTACGTCACCGTGGAGCGGGAAGAGCTCAATCGGGTGCTTCGGATGCATGACTTTCCGGAAGCCAGCAGCCATAGTCCTCGACGGGAGCCCACCACGACACCGCTTCAGCAGCTGTATGTACTCAACTCACCGTGGATGCAGAAGCAGTCGGAGATGTTCTGGAAACGTCTCAGCGGTATTTCGTCCGACTCGGATCGCATCCGCCTGGCATGGCAGCTTCTTTATGCTCGACTGCCATCCCCGGACGAAGAAAACGCTGCTCTGACGTTTCTGAGTCAGCGCGATCCGAATGAAAATGATGTTGCTGCGGCGACGGAATCCAGCTGGAATCATTTTCTTCAGGCGCTGCTGGGAGTGAATGAATTCCATTTTGTTGACTGAGGTGCAGTCTTGCTGAACGATCTTTTTTCGAGACGACAACTGATTCGGCAGATGGCTGGTGGTGCCGGTTCCATCGGGCTCTGGGCAGCCATGGAACAGGACGGTCGCGCTGTGGCCCCTGCCTCGGTCAGCGCGGCTGGAGGTTCAGAGCTTCTGCGTCCTCATTTTCCGGCCCGAGCAAAACGTGTCATTCATCTGTTCATGAACGGAGGGCCGTTTCAGGGGGACACGTTCGATCCGAAGCCGATGCTGCAGAAACTTGCGGGGCAGCGGCCGCCCTCAGCGGATCTTCGCACGGAAAGAAAAACCGCCGGACTTATGCCGTCACCTTTTCGTTTTCGACCCTGTGGCGAAAGTGGCGTTCCAGTCAGCGAAATCCTTCCGCTCACGTCGCAGTGCATCGACGACATTGCCGTCATTCGGTCAACGTATACAGATAACCCGAATCACGGCCCTGCACTGCTGATGATGAACAACGGCACGATTCTTCCGACACGTCCGAGCATGGGATCGTGGATGTCCTACGGGCTGGGGACTGAGAATGCTGATCTGCCGACCTACGTGGTGCTCTGCCCCGGCAAGCCGGTGCGATTCTCCATCCTCTGGACAAGTGCCTTTCTGCCGGGATCACATCAGGGAACCTACATCAACCACAAGGTTCCGGTTCCGGATCAGCTGATTCCGTACCTCCGAAACTCATCGGCCACTCGAACCGAACAGCAGCGACAAGTGGACCTGATGACGGCTCTGAACCGGATGCATCTGGACCGTTCCGGGCCGGACGGACAACTGGAGGGGCGTCTTCAGGCGATGGAAACGGCGTTTCGGATGCAGTTTACCGCGACCGACGCGTTTGACCTTCAGCAGGAGACGGCATCAACTCGTCAGCAGTACGGTGAGGGGCATTTCGCTGATGGATGTCTGCTGGCGAGACGACTCAGTGAGCGAGGTGTGCGGTTCGTTCAGGTCTATTACGGTGACGGTCAGCCATGGGATACGCACGGCGATCACAATAATCAGTGCCGAAAGCTTTGTGCTGACATCGATCGCCCCATTGCAGCACTGCTCACAGACCTGAAGCAGCGCGGGCTGCTCGATGAAACTCTGATACTCTGGGGCGGAGAATTCGGACGAACTCCGACGACGGAAAACGGCAATGGTCGCGATCACAATCATTACGGGTTCACGACATGGATGGCTGGCGGCGGGATTCGTGGCGGCGTGACGTATGGTGAAACCGATGAGTTCGGATTTCGCGCAGTGCACGACCGAGTTCATGTTCACGATCTCCATGCGACGATTCTCAATCAGCTTGGCTTCGATCACGAAAAGCTGACGTTCCGCTATGCGGGACGCGACTTCCGGCTCACCGACACCGCCGGCCGAGTCATCCGGGACATTGTCACATAGCCAGTGAGTCACGGAACTGGTTCTGTCACATAACCGGTTTCGTCAAACAGCCGGTTCCCATTCGGGCTGGTACTTTGTCACACCTTGATTTTGGGCGCGTCATTCCCGCGCAGGCGGGAATCCAGTGCCCCATCGTGGATTCCCGCCTGCGCGGGAATGACACAAGACCCCGGTTCTAACTGGGCAGCGCCATGTTCTCGGGAAGGCCGCAATGGCGGAAATGTGTCAAGGCAGTGAGCCGGGAGGGCGACGCTCCTGCCGAGCCGTCGTCATGGGCGAAGTTGAGTGGCCGCAGCGGCTCAGCAGGAGCTTCGCCCTCCCTTCAAGGTGGCGCAATCGATTTTCGGCAAACCTCATTGCCTCACCGATGATTATGTAACGATGGAATCAGTACACGGCTTCTGTTGCTCGACTCATTTGCTGGTAATGATTTCCTGCGTCTTCAATACAAAACATGGCGCTGTCCAGCTACGCTTTGACGAATCACTAGAGTTTCGGGCGACTGACGTCTCGTTTCTTCTGGCGCTGCTGACGTTGTCGCTGTCGCATGTCTTCCTCCGGGGCGAACTGAGGGCCGTTCGGCTGATTTGGAGTATTCTCGGCAATCGGGACGTAACCCTCGTGCCATGTCCACCCCATCGGTTCACTGAGCTCCACTCCGGCGAGATACGCCCACGGAGTTCCGGGATGCTGGTCAACGACTCGTTTGAGATACTCCACGGCTTTCTCGTGCATGCGTTTCACAGGAGCTGCCGCATTCATTTCTGCCGAAGGTTCAAGCCTCCAGAGATTGTTCTTCGGATCCTGAAAACGTCGCGGACTCGATTTCATTTCCGCCAGCAGGGAATTGTAACCATACGCACGAACCCGCATGGCCAGGACTCGCCCCATCGCCAGATCGAAACTGGCACGCCATCGAGGAGAATCAAGACGATCGCGGTGCTTTTCTCCCGGTTCGAGCACTGAGTAAACCTGTCGCAGGAAATAGTCGAGCGTCTCGAGAGGTTTCTGCGCCTCAGTCATCTGTTCCCGAAGGACATTGTCGTTGTTCGCCAGAAATGACAGCTGCGGCACTGGGACGTCATTCGTGATGGCAATCTGAGCTGCCTGAACCAGTGACGCTTTCGCTTTATTGGCTGACAGCTGTTTCTGATACTCCGCGATCGGCCGATAATCAGGTGTGTATTGCCGCATGATCTGAGGATCGAACTGACGGCCTTTGTTTTCGTCGGCAACAAAGAAGATACCACCTGTTTCTGAACAGAGTCGTGAGAGCGTATAGGGGCCGTAGCTGGACGACATTCTTTCCAATCCCGCAGCTCGAGCGGTCCAGAACGGAATCTGAAGCCCTTCAGCGGCTGCCGTCTCTGGCCCCTGATCCACCTCGATGTCTTCGTCGAACTCTTCGCCCTGATAGGTCCATTGCGTCCGGACGAATCCTTTCTCACGACCAAAGACGGAAGTATTGCCGATGCAGTACACGCGGATGTCGTCGCGAGTGCATCGTTTGACCACTTCTTCCAGCATCGAATAGTCATCACCGCGTTCGTCGGTCACCATGATAATCATCATGTTCGATCGAGCTTTGCGGCTCGCGGAGGCATACCTTCGAATAGCCTCCGCAACGGCAGAAAATGCCTTTTCTTCCCCGGACACGTCGCTCTGAATGTTCTGAACCACCTTGACCAGCTTGTCGATATCGTTGGTCGCTTCTTCCTGAAGACCATGCACTTTCTGACCGTAGCCGAGAATGGCAGACTTCAGTCCTTCACGGGAGTTCACATCCATCAGGCCCAGTTCCCGATAGATGTTTTCAAAACGCTCTGCGATCTGTTTGCGGCGAGACTCCAGAGAAAGCGATTCGTCGAACAGCCAGACAACGAGCGTCGGGCGTTGTCGAAGCGACGCTGCAATCTCCTGAGTGATTCGATCAATGGCACCCTCAGTGCCGCCGGCAAACTCCGTGGTTCCGGTGAGGTCAATGTTCTCCAGCAGTTCTGCTTCACTGGGAGCCGGCAGAGTATCAAAATCCGGCAGCGAAGGACTGGTGAGCGTTTCTTCAAAGCGAATCACCTCTTCGCGGTGGTTATCCACGCCCTGATGCTGAGCCACCGCGATGGAGTTTCCGACGACATTCAGACTGCTGTCATTGCCGATGACTTCCGCGTTTTCTGCAACTGCGAATTCCTGAGGCGGAAGCTGCTCCGGCACAACTTCCGCAAATATCTCGGTCTCCTGTTCCAGAATTCCGGAGACGATTCCAACGCTGGCGAGCACAAAAATGATCGCCACATGCAGCAGAATGCTGATGCCCCAGGCAGGGATATCATAAACGAATGCGGGAAGGACCAGTTCCGATCCACCGCCGGCATCTGCGGAAGCAAGGGAAGCTTCCGGAACAGATTTTTGACCAGCGACCGAGCTCTGCAGTTCCCCGGATGCCGAGGCTCCAGAAAGCTGAGGTGACGTCGCCATGGTTTTCAGAAACTTCACAGCATTGCTCCGCGAATGCCAGAAACACCGAAATACCGTATAATGATGGAATCGCTGCCGTTACTGGTTTCATGCAGCGTCTGTGGAAAGTTGTCGGCTTCGGACACCGAATTCCCGAGGCGCTCGGATCCCGCAACACATCGGTCGTCAATACATCCTACCCTCCGTTGACAGGTCAGGCAACCAGCGAAACAGCAGGAATCGCAGCTTCCGGAGATCCTTCAGTTCGAAACGAGCAGGTCTGTGGCGACGAATACGGAATCAGATTCAGGTGTGATGGTTTCGAATCGTCAGGCCCCCTCGTCGAACTCCGTTCTTCAGAATCCAAAGTCAGAATTCAGAATTTCTGCCCTGCTGATGATGGTTTTTCGGTTCTGGAACCAGCTTCTGAATCCTGTTGGAAAAGCCATCGGATTCCTGATGCTGACTCTGATGTTCTGGGCCGTCATCGTCCCCATCGGACTCTGTCTGAGGATGGCTCGCCGTGATCTCCTGACGCGGCGACCTGCTGATAACGTCAGTTCGTTCTGGAAAGAAAAGCAGCCCGGTCGAACGGCTGAATCATTCTTTCGGCGGTACTGACCTGAAACCGCTGAGGTTCGTGCCATACTGATGCGTGAATGCGCCGTCATCAGTGACTCGGTTATACGCACCGATCACAGCAGAACCCCCGCCGGAGGCAGGGGCAACACTGGTGCGATTACCATTTGTGTCGTACGCAAATATCTTCGCCGTCTGCGTTCCGTGGGTGGCTCCTGTGACGGGGTGGCACCGGTTGCACAACAACCGATGCCCATCGTTGTAGCCGGTCTCATGACCGAGCCACGCGAACCGACCGGCACGGTCCCCTGCACCCGTCTGCCGCGGCATCGCTCATTGGAGACCTTCGGTCGAAGCCAGTGCGAGGTCAGGAGACCTGCGCACAGCAGTCGAACCTCAACGGGGTTCCACAATTGCAATTCACCGCCGCACAGCGGTGAGACAAATCCTCAAAGCTGCCGGAGCATAAAGCAAAACGGGACGCCTCATTGCCCTTGGTTCAGCAAAGATAAACAATGAGACCTGACCCTTTCACTCCCGCCCTGGGCTTTCAGCCCACCGGTTGTACATCAACCGGTGCCACCCCGCCGGTGACCATTCACGTGGAGGAGATGGCTATTCGTCCGCTGTTTACCAAAGCCGATGAACGCCATATCGATCGAACACATCATCGCTGCTGACGATAGTAATCTGCTGAAAGCTTGACTGGGCGATAATCAGCCGGTCAAACGGGTCGCTATGATGGAAGGGAAGGCTGCACTGAGCATCACAGGACTCTACCGAAATCGGTAAAATTGAGGCCCGCAGGTCTGCAACTGCTTTACTCATCCATTCTCGGTATGGAAATGACAACTTCAGTTTGCCGATCCCCACTTTAATCGAAATCTCCCAGAGTGAAGCTGCGCTGATGAGCAGTTCATTCTGCGGATCAGCAATCGCTTCGTGGGCGGATTTGCTCAACAATTCGTCATGATCAACCCACCAGATCACCGCGTGACTGTCCAGCAACAGCTTCACGGCATGTATTCCTTGAATGCATCCAAAGGAGCATTGAAGTCCGCCGCATAGTGCAGCACCGTCCCGCGAAGCGTGCCCGGTTGACGAGGCATCGTCACAGCGATGTCTTGAGTTGGCGTCAGTTTGGCCACGGGATGATCATTCGCCGTAATGATCACCTCATCACCGGGTGACATGCTTCGAATCAACTCCGCAAGCTTCTCCTGAGCGTCTTCAATCGAGATTGTCGCCATCGGTGTCCCCTCTGAAAAATCTGCTCCGCCAGTATTGTAACATAAACCAACTGATCAGGTCAAAAAGCCGTTCCGTAAAGATTTACGTGACAAGATCCCGCAAATGCCCGAGGAGACTGAACGGGTCAGGTCTCATTTGTGCTATCGATGTTTGCGAATAGCTTTTGACGGAGACTCGGAGAATGAGACCTGAACCCTTTGTTTTGTTGCACAGCACCACGTGCCAATCGTTGTGGCCGGTCTCCTGACCCGAGCCACCCGAGCTGACCGGCACGGTCTCCTGTGCCCGTCAGCCGCGGCATCGCTCATTTGAGACCTTCGGTCGATGCCAGTGCGAGGTCAGGAGACCTGCGCACAACAGCGAACGAATGTAGTGCAGAGGCCCGAATCCACCGGGATAAACCCGGGTGTCGGAAATGAGATCAGAAATCTCCAACGGGGGTAGCCCGGGTTGCTCGCAACCCTGGGGCCGGTACGGACCTGGAGGTGATTCACTCTGGTGTCAGCATTCACTGTTGCGTTCTATGACTGAACTGCCGATGCGGACGACTCGGTTCGGTCAGTCACGGACGGCGCGATCAGAGCTTCAGTCCTGTCCACCAGAACTTCCCTGACCTTCGGCCCACCGGTTGTACAGCAACCGGTGCCACCTTGCGCATTAAAAAAACCTCCACATCTATCCTGGACAATCGCACTTCGGCATCCTTCACGAACGCAAAAGGGGAATCTCCGATAACTCAGAAAAGCAACACGTTGCTGTTCGTTGTTTATCATTCGTGGCATTGGTGCTATTCGTGGTTGAAAATGCAACCACGAATTGCACGAATCCAGGGTATCACCGAGAGCCTGAAGCGACAGGTCTCATCTGTGCTTTTGATGTCTTCTCATCGCGTTCGACGGACACTCAGGGAATGAGACCTGAACCGTTTTTGTCGTCTCCTCCAATCGCCGTTCAGCTATGAGCTCGGATTCTGTTCTGAAAGCTTTTGTTGCAGCAACAGCGACAGTTGCTGCAGTGCTGGATGAGGGATCGTGTGCCCGCCGGAAAACTCAATGAGATCACCGGTAAATCCGTTCTGCTGAAGCATCTCGTGAAGGCTGACGGCAGCCGATAGTGGAAGAATCGGGTCATCGTCGGCGTGAGACTGAAGGACGTGACACCCTGGGTGCTCAGCGGCCAGTCGGGACCAGTCATCACGGTCCAGCAGTGTTCCGGAAAACAGAAGCAGTGCCGCGGGGACTCGCTGATGACGCAGGACCAGATCTGTGGAGACCATCGCCCCCTGTGAAAATCCTCCGATCATGGTGGAGGCATCATCGGCTCCCGATTCCTTCTGAATTTCCGTCAGAGCAGCACCAAGCTGTTCACTGGCAGCCAGCATTCCGTCAGGACGAAGTGCAGTCAGTTCATCGAAGTCGTGCGTCTGATTCATGGCTGCCAGGCGAGCCATGTTGATTGGCCACCATGCACGTCCGCCGGGCATCCCCATGTGGCCCAAGTCAATCGGTGCTTCCGGAAAGACAAATCGGCACTTCAGAGCCAGCCGCTGACTTGAGCCAAGCAGAGCTGGTGCGAGACTCACGAGGTCGTTTCCCGGAGCTCCGAAACCATGACAAAGAACGACGAGCATCGACGGGCGACGATCATCCGGGAAGGCGTCCACAATTCGACATGTCAGGCCGGCGTATGACTGGACGGTACGACGCATTTCAGAAAGCTTTCGAGGAAAGATTATTATCGCTGATAAATCGGCAGAAAGCCCTTTTCCAGCTGAAGCATGATGCAGTTGAGCGAAGTGGTGTAGACGTTTCCAACCTGCGGATCGGCCCACCCTCCGCCCGGCTGAGCTTCACGAATGAGTTTTTCGTTCAGCGCTTTTCGGTACTGATCCCATTCATCTCCGCCGTTACGATAAACGACCTGAGAGAAATAAAAGTGCATATAGTGCCAGTGTCCGTTGGCGGCATCGAGATTTTTTCCCGGCCAGATAGTCCGGCGACAGTATTCTCTCATCCGCTTGGTCAGCTCTGTGTCATATTCGCCGGCATTCATCATTGCTGCCAGAGCCGCTGCAGTGATCGGTGGCCTCGCCCCACCGCCCCGAATGCTGTACTCCACACCACCGGAGCTGCCCGTGCACTGCTCGATGTAAACCTTCGCCCGGTCGATGATTTCCTTTGGAACAGGGATCCCGGCATTCCGACAGGCTCGAAGTCCCTGAACCTGAGTAATGCAGGTTGACCCTTCGTCAAAATCGCTGCCCTCTTTCGCGGAGACGTAGCCCCAGCCGCCTTTACTGGTCTGTGCATCGGCACAGAACTGAACGGCTTTCGTCAGAACCTCACGAATTTCTTCACGTCGCTGAGCATCCTCTTCTTCCCCGTAGACCTGGCTCAAAAACAGCATCGAGAACCCGTGACCATAGGTGTAATGAAAGTCCTCACGGACACCAATCAGCCCATTGGGGCGGCTCATGGAAAGCAGGTAGTCCACAGCGAGTCGGATCTTTGATGAGTATCGTCCGGTTGTTGTCGTCGATCCTTCAGCCAGAAGTGCCGTGCCGGCCAGCGCCGTCATGGCCACTCGATACTGGTTCATGTTGGCTTCCCAGTAGCCCTGTCGCTTCTGAGTGGCCGCGAGATAATCCAGACCAGCTCGCACTGTGGCATCCACTTCGGCTTTCTCATCCCCATGTGCTGAAGGAGAGATTCCGGGCCCGAATGCCAATACGGTGGAGAACGTAAGAATCAGAATCAATCCGGAGTCGCGCGGGACGCGATTTCGTGGCGATGGTTTCATGATCTGAGATGTCGTGTGGGTTCGATTCATTGTAACTCAGATTTCTGATCAGTGGACGGACCGAAGAAACTCTTTTGTGACCGGGTGTACCGGAGATTCGAAGATCTGTTCCGGCGGACCGGATTCAATAATGCTGCCGGAGTGAAGGATATGAACTGAATGGGCTACAGTGCGAGCGAAACTCATCGCATGAGTGACAACAATCATTCTCTGTCCCGTTGATGCAAGATCCTTCATGACACTGATCACATCAGCAGTTGTTTCCGGATCGAGTGCACTCGTTGGTTCATCGAAGAGAATTGCATCCGGCGCCATGGCCAGAGCTCTCGCGATCGCCACGCGCTGCTGCTGTCCCCCGGAAAGCGACGATGGGCGGACATCCGCCTTTTCCGCGAGTCCCACGCGTTCGAGCAGATTTCTTGCCGTCGCGATCGCAGCATCCCGAGGTTGTTTCAGGACATGAATCGGCGCTTCCGTGATATTCTGCAGGACCGTTCTGTGCGGGAACAGATGAAAGTGCTGAAACACCATCCCGACTCGTCGGCGAATCTCCCGAAGAGCCGTGTCTCTCGTGTGCCCAAGTTCCGGTGGCAGCGTGATCCCCACGACATCGATCGATCCTGAATCGAATGTCTCCAGTCCGTTGATGGTTCTCAGAAGCGTGCTCTTCCCGCCCCCTGAGGGACCAAGGAGCACGCAGACTTCGCCATCAGCAACCTCCAGTGAGACGCCTCGCAGGACATCCACTGCACCGTACCGTTTTCTGATCTGTTGAAGTCGAATCATGAGCGTCGGTCCGGAGTCAGGCGTCGTTCCAGATAACTGGCTGCAAGCGACAGCGGGAAACTCATCGCCAGGTACAGAGCTGCCGTCAGGATTCCAAGTTCCACGACGGCTCCGGTACTTCGAGCCTGAATGTAATACTCTTTCGAAAGTTCGACGACGGTGATGACTGAGCAGACTGCAGTGTCCTTGAACAACGCGATAAAGTCATTTGTCATCGGGGGAATCACGAGACGTGTTGCCTGCGGAATAATGATGCGTCGAAGTGCGAGTCCGCGTGTCATCCCCAGTGACAGCGCTGCTTCCATCTGCCCGTTCGGAATCGCCTGAAGTCCCGCTCGATAAATTTCCGCTTCGTAGGCGGAGTAGTTGATTGCCAGTCCCAGCACAGCAGCCCAGAACGCATGGATGGAGATGCCGATCTCCGGCAGGAGAAAGAAAATGACATAGAGCTGAAGTAACAGCGGTGTCCCTCGAACCACTTCAACATAAATCGTCGAAAACATTCTGAAGAATACATTGCCCGAAAGTCTTGCCAGTGCCAGCATGAGGCCGAGCCCGACGGCGATCGGCATCGACGTGACGGCGAGCACGGCTGTCATTGCTGCGGACCTGAGCAGAAGCGGTCCTCGCTGAAGCAGAACAGCTGCACCTCGAACTGCCTGATACGTTTCGCGTGGTGTCTCAGGTGTTGGATCGGATGGAGTCACGTCATTTTCAGTTTCGCTCGATGCAGAAGATTGCTTACCTGCGGATCCTTTCGATGCGTCAATGGACGCCTGATCTCGAAAAACACCGTTCGCGTCCGTCTCGAGTGCTCTGGCGGACTGCGTTGAGTTCCACATGCGGTACTTTTCGTAGATCGTTCGAAGTCGCCCGTCCTGCAGAGCGAGAAGAATGGCCTGATTGACCTGTCGCAGGAGTTCTGGTTCCCCTTTTCGCACCATTGCAACGTAGTATCCGCGACCAACCGGCGCGTCGACACTTTGCAGGTCCGGAAAGCCATCCGCATAGAACGTCCAGATCGGGAGATCCTGCAGATTTCCGTCAATCCCGTCGACGTTCAATTCTGTGGCTCGCAACGCATCAGTAACGCCCTCGAAAAGAACCGCTTCCACCTGGTCAGCGGGAAATCGACGAAGATAGTCCTCAGCGGCCGAACCACCGAGAACAGAAATCCGTCGCGGTGCGGTGCCCGGGGGCGTCAGCAGGTCATTCCAGCTTCGGATCGTGGAATCGTTCTTTCGGGCAACGAGCTGAAGTTCATAAATGTAATACGGGATGGAAACACCGTAGCGGTCAGCTCGGTCTGGTGTCCATTCATAACCATTCAGCACGATGTCGATATCACGTCGATCCAGCAGATCGGGGAGCTTGTCCCATTGATTCTGAGCGAACTCAGCGCGAACACCAAGATGGCCCGCGATGATGTCTGCGAGCTCGACCTCAAAGCCCGTCAGTTTCTGCGGATCGTCAGCGGAAGGATAGACAAATGGTCCCCCGCCCTCCTGATCGGCTCCCCAAACCAGTGTGCGTCGACTGCGTATTTCGGTGAGATCATCGGCGATGACGGAATTGCATATCTGACAGCAGCCGACAAAGAGGACGATCACCAATCGCAGGAAATGCATTCCTCGAAGAGCTGGGTTCCGTGACGGTATCGGGGTGGGTTCTGATTGCAGCTGCTGTTCTCCCATTGGCAACGCTTTGATATCATACCCGGCAGCCTTCGGGCAGACGAAAATCGGCGTTTTTTGAGATTCTTCCTGTCTCATCGTTTTGCAGAATCCCATGAGAAAGATGTTCCTGTCACCCAGTTCATGGATCGCAGTCGTTCCGCGAAACCTTCAGGAATGTCTGCTGCGAGCTCTGTTGCTGACGATTCTATCAGGGTGCGGTGGTAATTCGCAGCCGGATACGACACCAGCGAACACGACACCTGCCAGTTCGGGAGGTGCAGCTGCGGGCGGGAATACTGCGTCCCCCGGTGGCTCTGCACCGTCCTCGACGGCCGCAGGTGAGACTGGCTCCGGTGAGAAAGCTGCGAGTGTACCGACAGAGAATGTGGCAGAGGAACAGCCTGCGGCACCGAAGGTCATTCCGGGGATCAGCAATCCGGCTCTGTTCAGCGCCGATGATGTGACTCTGCCGGAGGAGACTCTGATCGTCGGCATTATCGTCGATGGAAAGGCCAGAGCCTACGTCTGTGAAGCGATGATGCCTGTCGCGTCGTGTGTGGTGAATGATGTGATTGAGAAGACTCCGGTGACCGTGACCTTCCATGGTCCGACGAAGGGAGCTCGGGTTCTGGCCGGTGAGTCATCCGGGCAGGCGTTGTCGGTGGGAGTTCAGTCGTCGACCGATGAAGTGCTGACAATCTCGATCGACGGAATCGCCCACGCCCAGTCTGACGAAGCAATTGCTCTGAAGAGCGTTGATCACGTTCAGACTGAATGGATCGCCTGGAAAACGGAGCACCCGGAAACGATGGTGTTTCTGGGAACGCTTGCCGAAAAATTCGGACCTGCTCCCAGTGCTCAGCAGTAACTGGTGAGATCGTCCAGATTCGTTATCTCGATGCGTATCTTGTCGTGCGTGAGCCATCCTGCCGAACTGTTTTCGTGCGCCAAAGAGTCTGCGGCGGCCCATCATGCGCCGGCTTACGGACGTGAATCTGATGCTGCTGCTGGGGCGAGGTAAAACGTAAACGTAACCTCGCTGGCAGCTGAACCGACCAGAGATTCGCCCTGGGAGTCGAATCCGTAGACAAATTCCTGAGCCAGTGGGGTCGTGGCATACAGAACGAAGCGACGCGCGATCGTTGTTCGACCGATCGCAGTGAATCGCTATGCATTTCTGCCTGAGTTTCGTAATCATTGACGATCTGCAAAGAGTGGCAAGTTTTGATGAATACTGGCCGGTCGATAACTCATCACGAAAATGACCCCGGCTGCCGAAGGTCTGAACAGAAGGTTCTGGCTCTGATCGTCGGTCTGATCATTGCGGTCAGTCTGCTCGTATCCTTCCTTGTCCAGCCGTATGCGAATTCATGGCTGGAAGTGCGGACTGCGTACCGGAATCTGTCGAGCCCCGATGATGGAACGCGAATGGACGCGATCAATCTGCTTCGAAGGTCCGATAAGAAAACGGAGAGCACTCTGATCGGGCTGCTGCACCATCCGGACGTGGGTGTTCGTTCCTTCGTGGCGTCTGAGCTCGCGATGAAGACTCCCGTGACTGACGACATCATCGAAGCGTTTTTCGCCGCACTGGACAGCAATCATCACGTCTCAGAGATCGGGTGGTCTGCGCCGAGCCTTTTTCGCAGGCATGCTGAGATTGCTACCGGACCGTTGTCTGAGACAGACGAACGGATGATCGCGTGGCTGAAAGCGGAGATGAGCTCCAGTAATCTCGATCGAAGGGGAAATGCGGCATGGGGAGTGACAGGATTCGTGAATCGTGATCCTTCCGTGCGAGAATCTCTGGATGCGTACCTGAAGTCCGGAACGTTTTTCTATCGGTATATTGTCATGCGAGAGCTTGTGGAGAGAGACCCGTCGATGTGCGACGAGTACGTGGAACTGCTGATCCATGGGTTGGGAAGCTCTAATCCAGCAGATCAACACAACGCGTTATACGGTCTGACACACCTGAAGAGCCAACCGAATGATCTGGGATCGCGACTCGATGCTCGCCGGAATGCATCAGCGGATCCGGGAGAAATCCTGCGGATCAATCAGGCCATGAGAACACTTCGAATCGAGGAAAGAGACAGCGAGAATGAGCTGTGAATCGGAGTTTTCACGAGAGGCTTTTCGTTTTCTCCCAACTGGACCTGTATGATGATGGCCTGCAGAATGCTGGGGTCTTCCGAGGCGACTGCTGATGTATTGTTCGAGGTGATACAATGATTCAGGTCAAAATTACTGGTGATGCCCTGTGGGAACGAATTGAGCAAGCTGTGGAGACTGTGAGGGAGCGACTTCGGCGGGTGACTGTGGCTCTGAATGGGGCGGGGATCCCCTACGCCGTGATTGGCGGGAATGCGGTTCAATTCTGGGTTGCTCAGGTGGATGAGTCAGTCGTTCGGAATACTCGGGATGTCGACATAATTCTGAATCGTATCGATCTGCCCCGTGCCATTGAAGCTCTTGAACAGTCAGGTTTTCTATATCGACATTCCGCAGGGGTGAGTATGTTTCTTGACGGCCCGGATGCCGGGGCTCGCGACGCTGTGCACGTAATGTTCGCGGGGGAGAAAGTTCGGGAAGAGTATCCAGAACCGGTTCCAGAAGTCGAACCCTTCGAACTGATACAGTCTGCAAGAATTCTTCCACTTGAATCACTGGTACGAATGAAACTGACGTCCTTTCGGCGGAAAGACCAGGTGCACATTCTGGACATGATTTCAATTGGGCTGATTGATCAAACCTGGTGTCGGCGTTACTCGCCAACGCTGGCATCGCGACTCCAGGAACTGCTGGATGATCCGGATGGCTGAGTCGCTCAATCTTGAGAGGCTTTTCTGACTGGAAGCCGTTCGTTGGGAATGCAGGGTTTCCTGCCGAGCCGTTTGCTTCGTGACGTGAAAACTCCCCGGTGCCTCAGCATAAGCCTTGACCCTGAGTCGCTGGCGAAATGTGTGAAAACTCCGGCTTTGCCAGAAATCTCATGACTTCTATTGCGGAATCCTGAAATGGCCTCCAGCAGTCTTCGGTCTTTCCGTCTGGAGTCAGTCTCAGTTCTGAAACGCCCCTGAGAATTACTTCGATGGTTTCGGCGGCTGTGTACCGGCGCCGGAAATCGAACGCTGATACATTGGCCATCGATCCCGGAATCGACGGGGCGGCTCCGTCTGGCGAGTCGTCGTTTCTGACTGTTCACGATCCCGATTGTCTCGACCCTTGCGATTTCGATCAACATTCTTCACATCAAGGCTTCGCAGCATTTCCTCGAAGCTCTTTCGAGCGATTCGGTCTTCGTTTTTTTCTTCACCGTCCGCCGATCGATTGCGCAACTGCTTTCGAAGTCGTTCCGTAAAGGCTCGAAGCTCTTCCTCTGACCATCCAAGTTCCCGGAGCAGTTCCGGATCCGCCGGTCCATCCTCAAGATCTTTTTCAATTCGGCGGAGCACCAGATCGGCGGCTCTGGCTGCATCGTCGGTGGCTTCATCCGGGGAACCATCGCCGCCAGCGCCACTGCCCTGCTCCGCTGACTGATCCTTCTGTTTCCCGTTGCCTGCACCTCCGGCGGCCTTATTCGGTTCTGCCTTCAGCTGGTCGTTTCGGACGACCCCTTCAGACGGTGCCTGGTCGTTGTTCTGTGCCTTCTGTGCAGCGCCGTCATCAGGCTGGTCGCCAGATTGGGCTGGCCCACCGCTTTTGTTTCCGCCGGGGTTTGGTGTCCCTCGTCCAGTGCCCTGTCCGGCATTTTGAGGCTGAGATGGATTCCCGGACTGCTGCCCCGCTGCCTTACCGTTCGCGGAATCATCCTGGGTTGAATCACTCTCCCCGCCGGATTTCTC
Source organism: Planctomyces sp. (assembly GCA_046345315.1). Taxonomy (GTDB): domain Bacteria; phylum Planctomycetota; class Planctomycetia; order Planctomycetales; family Planctomycetaceae; genus F1-80-MAGs062. The sequence goes on along the minus strand of JBKDKA010000263.1, from coordinate 184 downwards.
CCCGCCGGATTTCTCCCCGCCGGACTTCTCACCGCCGGACTTCTCACCGCCGGACTTCTCTCCGCCGGACTTCTCTCCGCCGGACTTCTCTCCGCCGGACTTCTCCCCGCCGGACTTCTCCCCGCCGGACTTTTCTCCATCTGATGGTTTTTCTCCATCGGTGTTTGGTTCAGACGGATCTGGG
>JBKDKA010000262.1:0-122151 GCA_046345315.1 Planctomyces sp. | reverse complement strand
GTGGCTCTGGTCATTGGAAATTCCGAATATGAAGCCTCTCCGCTGAAAAATCCGAGCAATGACGCCGACGCAGTTTCGGTGGCGTTGAAAGGGCTGGGTTTTTCTGTGACGACGAAGAAAGACGTCACCAAGTCACAGTTTGAAAAAGCGGTCGATGAGATCACGGAGAACCTGCAGTCGGGCGACGTCTGTCTGATCTTTTATGCGGGTCATGGGCAGAGTTTTGAGAACGAAAATTATTTGATTCCGGTCGATGCCGTCCTCGAACACCCGCAGCATGTCCAGGAACGCTGTGTATCAGTCAGCTATCTATTGCAGGCTCTGCGATTTTCTGAATGCAGCCTGAAGATTGTCGTGGTTGATGCGTGTCGGAACAATCCGTTTCGCTCCTTCAGTCGAAGCACAGCGGGTCTGGCAGAACTCTCAAATGCACCGGATGGAACCATCGTTTCATTTTCCACGTCACCGAAGACGCCTGCACTGGATGGGAAGGGTGACAATTCGCCGTATGTGAAACACCTTGTGAAGGCCATGACCATGCGAGCCGATCAGGTGGAGATCGTGCGGCTGTTTCGCGAAACCAGTCAGGCGGTCAAGACGGAAACCGGTCAGCGGCCATTCCTGGAATTCGATGCGTCCATGCCCGATTACTTTTTGAAACGACGACGCGATCTGGTGCCGGAATCGCCGGAAATGGAATCGCCCGCCATCACGCAGGATTCATTAACGAACAGCATCGGGATGAAACTGAAGCTGATTCCGGCAGGGGAATTCGTGATGGGAAGCAACGCCAGTCGTGGTGATCTGGAGACCGCCGGATTTGTGTTGTCGGATGCATTCGACAATAGCGACGAACAGCCAGCTCACCGTGTTCGAATCACCAGGCCATTCTACATGGGAATCCACGAAGTGACTCGGGGGCAGTTTGCGGCGTTCGTGAACGACACGGGGTATCTGACCGAAGCAGAAAAGGACGGAAAGGGCGGCTGGGGCTATGACGCTGTGGGAAACGCAGCTCAGAAGCCAGCGTACACCTGGAAAGAAAATGGGATGGCTCAAACGGACAGCCATCCGGTGATCAACGTCAGCTGGAACGATGCGATGGAATTCAGCAAGTGGCTGAGCAAAACAGAAGGCAAACAATATCGCCTGCCGACTGAGGCGGAATGGGAATACTGCTGCCGAGCGGGCAGCGAGACGCATTTTTCATCGGGGGACGGTCTCGCGTCACTGGAAGGCTATGGCAATTTTCTGGACACGAGCTTCAAGAGTAAATATACAAGCGACGAAGACCAGCCATTTCCGTTTGACGACGGCTTTGTTTACACGTCGCCAGTGGGCCGATTCAATGTCAACGAAATCGGTTTGTACGATATGCACGGCAATGTATGGGAGTGGTGCAGTGACTGGTATGGTAAAGACTACTATGCGACGTCGCCACTGACTGATCCAATGGGGCCAACCTCGGGCACGAACCGGGTATACCGAGGCGGCAGTTGGAGTTACTCCGCCAGGGTCTGCCGTTCGGCGTACCGTGGCAGCAGCGCCCCGTCGTACCGCAGCAGCTACCTGGGTTTCCGGGTTGCCCTGAGTCCGTCTGGCGAGTAACCGGAGGCAGCCAGGTTGGTGTAGCAGAGTACGAAGTGGAGGCCCGGAGGGGGCAGGGTAGCACCGGTCGCTGTGCAACCAGTGGGGCGCAGGCCTGGGAGGTTGTGGCAGATCGGGCTGAGGTGCTGATTGCTGCGTGGGTGACTTCCCGGACCGACCCATCCACATCGGCAGTTCAGACACGAAACAGAATAGTGATTGCTGACACTTTGATGTACGCGGTTTTCCTGATCCCGCACTACTGGTTCGATTCGTGTGATTCGAGCAGGGTAGCACCGGTTGCTGTGCAACCGGTGGGCCGGAGGCTCAGGAGGTTGTGGCAGATTGGGTTGAAGTTCCGATAACGGCGTCCGTGACCGTCCAGACGGCGCCATCCACATCGGCAGTTCAGACACAGTACGGTATAGTGACTCCTGGCACTAAAGTAAATCACCTCCCGGGCCGTACCGGCCCTCGGGTTGCAAGCAAGCCGGGGTACCCCATTTCGTAGGCATGTTTCTCGCGTGCTGTTCGCATTCAGCGATGATCGTTCCTTCTGCGCTTGAAGCGAAGCTGTTCCAATTCCAGCTTCAGGGGGTACCAGTAAGCTTCGTCTGCTTTGCGTTCCGCAAATTCCTCGCGAGTCAATTCCTGTTGAATCGCTGATCGGCTGGCGGAAAGAGCCTCGCAGAGCAGCGGGCGGTGGGCCAGAATCTCACGAAAGAGAACGGGATAGTCGGCAACCAGACGGATCAGCACCTCCGGTGTCCGAGATTCTTTCAGCCAGAAGCGAATCTGATCCTCGTTCGGGCTGTCGCGATACTCTTCATAGTGAGCGTCGACCAGCCGACGGACCATCGGCCAGTCTTTGTCTCGTTGTGTTTTCTTTGCGGTTACAAGATCTTCGATTCCAAGTAACTGGTAAATCGTTCCATCACCATCCTGAAGCGTCATTCGCCGGTCCCAAAGCACGGCAAATTCATCGCAACCTCTCATCCGGGTCATGACGTCAAGTCGCATACCCATGGCATCCTGACTGTGACAACGGAAATGAACAGCGTGGCCGCGTTCAAGATACTGTGGTTCGAAGGGAGGGACAGCGATGCATTCGGCCTGCAGTTCTTCAAGTGCCGCCTTGAGCCGCAGCAGGTTGTCATGATCGGCCACTATGACAATATCGCAAGCGCGACTAAACTCGGCCGCGCCGTAGAACACGCACGCCTGACCGCCCATAAGCAGGTGCTGAACCGCGTGGCTGGAAAGCGTCGAAAGGACTTTGATGATCGGGTTCGGGATCAAGTGAGCCTCCGACTCGCAGGTAGAAATCCCAGAGTTTCATGGATTCATGCCATCGCTCCAGTGGTGTCAGACAATACCACTCGCGCCACGAATCGCCATCGTCCAGGGCTGCTTCGCGTCGATTCAGCTGTTGTTGAATGATACTTTGCTCCATCAACGAAGTGTACGATCCGTTCGGGAACGAAGAAAGGACCGAATTCGGCCTCAAAGAACTCTGCCGGCAATTGCGACTATCCCCCGATGGCCCATCCTTAATCAATACACTTCTGAACAAAACTTGACTGTCGACGAAGGCTCCTCGATTCAAATCATTGGGCCAGACATGCAAGCAGGGTAGCACCAGTTGCTGTGCGACCGGTGGGCCGGAGGTCCAGGAGGTTTTGTCAGATAAGACTGAGGTTCTGACAGCAGCGTCCGTGACTCTCCGGACCGATTCGTCCACATCGGCAGTTCAGACACAAGACGGAATCGTGAATGCTGACAGAGTGAATCACCTCTCGGGCCGTATCGGCCCCCGGGTTGCAAGCAACATGGGCTGCCCAGTTCGATGGTCCCGTCGTTTTCCCCGCCAGACTGGGATCCCGAATGCGATTGACGTATTCACAAATAGAATCCAGATAAATCAGCGACGATCACCATCTTTCTCCACTTCATTGTCTGGAACTCCAAAAATCAGTTTGCCGCGCTTTGCTTCTTCCACAACACTCCGAAACGCCGTTGGGCTCGCTGGTACCCGATATTCCAGCGATCTTCCTTCGGTGGTTGACCCATCAGCGGCTCTACTGTCGGATATAAATGTACCGGGTGCCTCGTAACGCAGTTCAAACCTCGTATCAGGAATCGGTTTTCTGTGGACATCTTTCACCAGGTATCGCTCTTTCAGCAAAGGTGAAGCTGATGGGACTGATGGACGTCCTCGCCACGAGTGGTATCTCACTTCGATCTCGCGTGGTAACCAGCATTCGCTTCCTTCAAGTCGAACAAAATGTGAGCACGTTGTGTCCTTAATAACGCTCTGTTGCGAGTCAGATTCCAGACGCCTGACTACTGCATAATGTAATGTTTCATCCAGCTCCATCATTACCGTTCGATCTTTTTTTGAGACTTCGACTACGTGCCTGTTCTCTTGCGGGTGTGAATACTTAATGTGATTGTCATTATGGTCTATTTCAGTAAGCAGCAGAATTGATGACTGCTGCGACTGGCCATGTTCTTCTGGTGTGCTCGGAAATGCGAAGCCACACTCCAGAAAATAGTCGGGCCGGGTAATCCTTGCTCCAGGGAACTTGACTCGCGCCTTTGCCAGTGGGGTAATACCAAGAATGGCAGATCCTTTTCGCCCCTCCACTCCAGCAGTTGCTTCAGGGCTTCCGTTGTACCAGTTTGAAAGATCTACCGAGGATTCCTGCACAACAATTCGTTCGGAATTGTTTTCCGGCCGCCAATGTCGCTGATTCGCAGCGGCGGGTGTTCGCAAATCGTCTTGCGGCTTTTCACCGTCGCGGTGAGTCGCTCTTGAGTATTCGACTCGATCCTCTTCGCGAATCTCACCATTGGAAGTGCGCTGGAGATCTGACCGCTTTGAATAAGTTTTGCGCCGTTGCCAAGAATAGAGGACCTCTCCTTTGCCGGTACACGAGTAACGTGCTGCTTCACGGCCAAACATCGACTCCAGGTCTTCCTCGCTTAGAGCTGAGTCGCGGACCCATGACCATTCGATTGTAACAGGATCGAGTGCTGCGGCATTTGATCTGAGGGCATCAACCAAAGCTTGAGGCATCTCTTCGGCACTGCAAGGCGTGCGAGCATTCAGGAGGCACACACAGAGGATTAGCGAAGCGGAATATCGCAGCGCCCTTGAATGCCAGTGAAGAACGTCAACGGCCAATCCATTTGCCCATGACCGAGAAGAAGAAAAACTCATTGTTACGCGTCTTTCTGATAACAGGAGATACGTGTTATGCCCGCTTTGGCCATAAATGCGATTGCGCGGCGTCTGCAGAAACATCCGCACCGTAGGCGTCAACTCGTTCACCCATTCCATTGGTACGTCCGACAATTTTGTCCCACACGTGGTATCGCAAAATGCCCTAGTCATTGAAAGACCAGTTTGGAACTGTGAACAATTGCAGCAGGGTAGCACCGACTGCTGTGCAACCGGTGGGCCGCAGGTCCAGGAGGTTCTGGCAGATACGGCTGAAGCTCCGATAACGGCGTCCGTGATCTTTCGGACCGATTCGTCCGCATCGGCAGTTCAGACACAAGACGGAATCGTGAATGCCGACACCAGAGTGAATCACCTCCCGGGCCGTTCCGGCCTCGTCGTGACTCACATCTCGGTTTTCGTCAAGCAGGGCGAACCAGGGGTTGGGATTGCGAAGATTGCGGTATCCGCACTTTGTGCAAACGCTCATTTTCAGACTTGTGTGGTACGATGAGCCGTACTGGCCCCCCGGGTTGCAAGCAACCCGGGCTACCCCGTTGGGACGGCCCCGTCTTTTTCTGTCAAACCTTCCAAGGCTGGCGATATGTACGGGCGAGTTTTCCATTCGCTTCCACATCATCCTCGAATCGTTCGACGGCTGGATTCCAACGCAGGCTGCGGCCCAGTTCGATTGAGATATTTGCCAGATGGCACAAACTGGCACTTCGGTGCCCGGTTTCGACATCGCTGATCGGAGGTCGGCGTGATTTCACACATTCCAGAAAATTCTGGTCATGATTGTCGCTGATTGCGACGGATTCGTCCTGAACATCGGAAGTTGCTGAGATGATTTCCGGTGGATCAGTTTTCAGAACTTCGCGATCAACGTAGAGCTTCACTCCATCAAATACGAATGTCAGGCCTGACGGAATGTCCGGCTGCAGTTGCCCAACCACAACATTGACGCCACTCTTGAATCGAAGTGTCGCGCGACAGGATGTGCAGACGTCGTACAGACCATTCCCTTCGAACTTCCCCATCCCGTTGACTTCAACCGGGCCATCCTGATCCGCATCAAGAGCCCATTGTGCAATATCCAGATGATGGGCGCCCCAGTTCGTAATCTGGCCGCCTGAATAGTCGCGAAAATAGCGAAAATTATAATGTACACGATTTACGTTGTATGGACGTGCGGGAGCGGGGCCAAGCCATAGATCGTAGTCCAGATCCGCTGGTGGGGAGGAGTCTGGCTGTTTCGTTCCGCGGAATCGAACGTTTGGCACACCGACCAAGATCTCTTTAAGTCTTCCCAGTTTCCCCGAGCGAACAATCTCGACTGCTTTCCGGAACTTAGGATCTGAACGCTGCTGCGTTCCAGTCTGGACGATCCTTCGATGTTCACGGGCGACAGTCACCATTCGTCGACCTTCCGCTATAGTCAACGACAATGGTTTTTCGCAATAGACATCTTTTCCGGAAAGCATCGCGTCAATCGCCGTTTGCGCATGCCAGTGATCGGGTGTCGCTACAACGATTGCGTCGATGTCTTTTCTGTCAAGTAATCGACGATAGTCGGACACGGCATCCACTTTGCGTCCCGCTGACTGGCATTGCTTGACTGCTTCCGCCAGATGAGACTGATCGACATCACAAACTGCTGCCGCATTCGACATGTAGTCCTGAAGCTTGCTGACACCGCGGCCGCCTGTTCCAATGTGCCCGGTCACAACACGATCATTCGAGCCAAATGCTGCCGCTGGTACAAAATAGGGTGCTCCCCCCCATAAAGCTGCACTCATTCCGGCGGACTTGATCAGTGTACGGCGCGAAACAACTGACTTTTGTGGCTCATTAACTGATGATGCAGACTTCATTGCAGATCTCAGATCAGGCAAACGTGAATTAAGGCAGCATCGTCAGGGGACACCAGACTGAAGGAATTTCATTTATGAGTGTCTGTAAAACTGGTGCACCGCGCAACGAGGGTCTCATCCGCTTTCCTGTGTAGTCGCAATCCCGCACGGAAATGCCTGCAAAGCAGGCAAGCTGCAATCTGACCAGCCGGCTATTCAGTCTTCAGATCAAATGTCGTATCGTTGGGCCCGGCCGCCGTCACCGTCGCCGTCAGATCTGTGGTATCCGGCTTCGATATCTTTACGGGTAACAACTGCTTCGGAAGCAACGCAACGCTCGGCTCATCGGGTGAATCATAAGCTGTCGGAGTCTTTACATATTCAGTCTTGGTTATGGTGACCTTGTGCTGGCCTTCAGTCGCCCCGTCAGCTTCTTCGAATGTCGTCAGCACAAATCGTCCATTACTATCAGTGCGGCCATTCGCTGAGTGTTTACCATCAGGCGAATGAAACAGCACAACCGCTCCTTCAAGCGGCTTTCCTGAAAGGTTTACCGTCCCGGACACTTTGTAAACCGGGGGACGGGACAGTTTCCACTGATCTGTTTCACCTGAGCACCCGGAAAGTCCTGTGACGAATATCGTGAAGCAAATAGTCAGATATCGCCGAAAACCGTTCAGTTGGAGAATAACGCGCAGAGAAAAAACTGACATTCGCAAATTCATCCTGTAAAGCAATCCGGGCGAAGATTCACTTCGCCCGGAAATCGAAAAACATCAGCAGGAAATGTCCGAAAAATCAGCTGTCGTTCTAAAAGTCGCCGAGCGATTCACCAGAACCTTTTGTGCCCAGTGCACCCCAGACACCGTAGGGACTTGCACCAGTGACAACTTCGACCGCTCCCTGATTTCCTGCGTCAATGTTTTCGCTGATGAATCGGACAGAACCATCGGCCATCAGCGCCTGAACTCCGCCTGCATGTCGACTTGAGGCAGTGTACATCCCGCCAAGCCAGTGATTATCAGCTTCCATGCAACTTGGTCCATTCGGCGGAAGCATCGTGTTAAAGCGACTGAACATCGCGGCTCCGTCATTCCATCGTCCTCCCTGAATGCCATTATCGCCGTTGACAGTTCCAACATAAAGTTTATTGACGAACTGACTGCGACAGACAGATGGCGAATCTGTAAACGAACCGCCGGTCACGGCCGCTCGTCCAAGATCTTTTTCTGCAAGCGGTGTCACATGTTCAGACATGGCAATCGTATTGCTGGTACCATCGGTGATGTCTCGAAAACTTACTTTCGACTGTTGTCCAAACATGCCACGAGTGTTTCGGCAGTTGCGACCATCGTTGAGCTCATCAACCGAACACATCAGCCTGCTGCCATCACCACTGCAGAACCAATAGTTGGACATCGCCTGTCCTTCCGCAGCATCAGTTCGTCGATTTCCGTCAGATGGACATGCCAGCATGGGCATCTGAACCTTCCAATATGCATTGCCACTCCATGGGGCAGAATGTGCACTTTCGTACTGATTTGATAAGTTTACCTGATCGTAAAACGGTAGCAGCGGAACGAAAGCACTGACACGGCTCCGAGAAGTCACTGCTGTCGGACAAGTGCTTGAAGAACGGCAGCCTGAACCATTGGTTCCGCCGGGAAAAACCAGATGCACATCTGCGTAGTTGTGCAGAGCCAGCCCCATTTGCTTCATGTTATTCTTGCATTGGGTTCGCCGCGCTGCCTCTCGAGCCTGCTGCACAGCTGGCAGGAGCAGACTGACCAGTACTGCAATGATCGCAATAACGACCAGCAGCTCAATCAGCGTAAAACCTCGTCTGATCTTCACCATAATGATTCTCCATACTCAGCGTAAAGTGTCACACTTGTTATTCAGCTTACTCACAGGACGAGTAACTCACCTGTCCTGAATCATCGCTGCGGAAAAATGCTGACAAACCGGCTCAGCGCATCTGCAACGAAATCTTTCGTCCTCTGGATCGCAAGCCCCCGATCATTCCTCCGCACTGGGCAGAATGTTACCTGCCGTCGACTATCGCCTGTCAGTCAAAGCTTTTAACTGAATAACTGCCGGACATTCAAGTCGCTTGTGTGTGTCCTTTATCCGTTCTTAATGCTCTTAACGGATTCTTTATGTGTGTTCGCGACTCTGTAACAGAACTGAGGCAGAAAAGAGGGCCGAGTGTATTGAGAAGAAAAATGTGGCAGGTCTGATTCTTTGGTCGTCCCCTGGATTGGACTGTGGATGTAAGTCCAGGTCTTACTGCGCTGCTTTTCGTTCATTTATCGCCGCCAAACGAGAGTCCCTCTTTTGCGATGTTTCGCAAGGAATGGAACTCCTCTTCTGTCTCGACTTTGTTCGCCGACGAAAGCCAGCTTCGTTGAAGAAGCGGATCATCCGGACTGGCCGGCCAGTGCGACTCATCGAGTGAACGACGACAGACGTGCCTGCTTCAATTTGACCTGCTCCCTTTCGGCACGATGAGGCGGACCAGTCGGTAAACCATACGGACGCATTCGGATGCCATTCCGATGACATATAGGACAGTCAGAAGACTGAGGCAGCCTCCCATGATCATTCCGAATTTCCAGTTGGCGATCACGAAGAGACGTAATCTCGGAGTCGCTGGCTGAGCCAGGAATTCTTCTGACCGAGCGACCACGCTTTCGACACTGAAGGGAGACACCGGCACCGAAATGGATTGCTCATCGGCACCCTGAATGATCAGGAATGCTTCGTCTTCTGTTCTGCCGGTTGTGGTCCGTCCGTTCTCACGTTGAGTCGTCAAATGTCCTTCAACGAAGCGATCATCGATTCCGGTGACCTGATCGATTCTCTGTGTCTTCCATGGGATGACATAGAAGACACAGGTTCTTGCGGTCGCGCTGACGCGGTCTCCCTGCCGTTCATACACAACCCATGAGGCCGGCACGATCGCCGTGACAAATCCAGGAAACACGATACAGAAGAAGAATGCGATCGCGTGCTGCCCCAGCCAGCCGCGAAGGGTGACCTTTGAGTTCGATCCGCTTGATGCCATATTCAGCCTTCCGTCGATGCGGTCTCTGCCGCTATTGATTCCGCTCAGTCAGAACGGTCACCAGGCTACTCCGGTCCGTGAAACGAGGTTACCAGAACGGAGATCCGCTTTCCCTGCTGACGGGAGCCAGTTTCGTCTTGCACCTCGGCATTCTGCAAACCAGTCGCCACTGCCGCAGTGATTGGTCAATCAGCCACCTGTACAGTTCTGCAAATCGCCTTAGAGACATGTGTCAATCCGGCACTTACGTCAACTACGAGACGGCCATTGATGAAATGCGTTGCGATTTCTGTAATCTGAATTAGCATATCCAGGAAGGTCTTCACCAGCGATCATCATCCGGGATCAGAGAGGCGCGGGAATGGCGATTTCAATTCAATGTGGTTCCTGTGGACGAAGCTATCGCGTCAAAGATGAACTTGCCGGCCGAAAAGCTCGGTGTCAGGACTGCGGTACAGCGATTCAGATCCCTGCCGCCTCAACTGTTTCGACACAGGAAGCGGAAGTCATGTCTACTCCGCCCGAAAGGGCAAAGGCAAAGACAAAGGCGCCGGAGCCATCGCCGATCTCGTCACCTGCCAGGCAGAAACCACTTTCAGAGCGGAAGCAGGAACCGGAAGTGGTGACGTCGCGTGTCGAGAAAATACCTGCCGGTGCTCCCCAAAAGCGTCCTCGGGTACTTTTGGTTGTATTAACGATAGTGCTTCTTGGCCTTGTCAAATTCTCGGTCAGGCGATACCTCGCTGATCAACCCGGGGGGACAGGGAATGGCAGCTCAGCGGCGACGGCTCGGGACTTCAGCAAGTGGGTTTCGTATGAAGCGCCGGACAAATCGTTTCAGATTCGTCTGCCGGCGACTCCTCAGGTCAGCAGCAACGACGAGGGGATCGCGAAAACAACCTATCGATGTGCCGGTGCAGATCTGGCTGTCGAGATCTCAACGACACTGATCGGTCACGACTTTGTCGGTCTGGACGAGCAGAACGCTGCACTTGAGCAGATCGCTGAGGGAGTGCGCAAGAATTTACGGCACAGTCCGGGATTCGGTGAAGCCAGACTCGAGTATCTTGGCGTTCCGGCGAGAGAGTTTTCGATCTCCGTCGGTCAGAATCCCGCGATACGTCGGTATTTCCTCTCCCACCAGCAACTCTTTGCTGTCCAGTGCGTTCGGATTGGCAAGGACAAATCCGCCTCCTGGGCTTCTCAGAACGAGGTTCTGAGTTCGATGCGACCGCAGATTCCGGACTTCACAACTGGCGATACTCTTTCCGCGCTGGACCCTGTCGGGAGTGCGCAGAATCAGACATCCCCGTCAAATTTGGGTTCGCAGGTTCCTGAAACGACAGCACCGGCAAAACCGTTTCTGGAAAGGCGAGCCGGGTTCCGTACGAAACTGATTCGACAAGGTCCCTCACCGCAGGAGTGGAAAGCCGAATCGCCGCCGGAAGGGGTGACTGAAATCACGTATCCTTCCGGTGAGCTGCAGCTGAAAGCGTGGATTGCTCGCCCATCAGGTTCAAGCGAGGAAAAGCATCCGGCGCTGGTCTACTTTCATGGTGGTTTTGCTTTTGGAGCGGAGGACTTCGAAGTCTGCCGGGATTTCCTGAAAGAGGGATTCGTCGTGATGACTCCTGTCCTTCGGGGTGAGAATGGCAACCCGGGGCAGTTCGAACTGTTTTTCGGGGAAGTCGAAGATGGATGCGCCGCAGTTCGATGGCTTGCTGCACAGCCTTACGTGAAACGTGACCAGATCTTCGCATTCGGACATAGCGCAGGTGGTGGCATCACGACGATGATGTCACTTTTTGAGGATCTCCCGCTTCATCACTGCGGCAGTGCCGGCGGATTGTATACAGCTGAGATATTGAGCGAATGGAGCAATCTGATTCCGTTTGACACCAGTGATCCGGAAGAGTTCAGGCAACGGGTTCTTATCGGAAACGTGCGCGACATGAAGCGCAATCATTTCGCCTATCTTGGAACTGACGACACCATCACCGCATCTGCGGTTCTGAACTCGGCACGAGAAGTTGGAGCAGACTCGATGCTGACGATCAGTCAGTTAACGGGAGATCATTTCAGCAGTCTGAAACTGGCAGCAGAAAGATATCTGAGTGTTTGCCGCATCGACGCCAATATGATGGAACTCAAGAATCTGACGGAGCAGGCACAAGCATCTGCAGCAACGGCCAGGCAGTTTCAGATTGACATGCAGCAAAGAACGCAGCGGGAGGAATCAGGCCCGGGGAAGAGAGCGGCTGAATGTGAGGTGAGGGCAGAATATGAGACGGATCCAGCGATCAAAGCGACGTTCTATGCAATCGCCGCTAATCGTCGCATCGAATGCGGCGAGAAGGAGAAAGCCGCTGAGGATCTGAGACTGTCTCTGGAATCCGGATCTGATGTCGTCTCAAAGAATCCGGGTGAGTTTTATCGGCTTATTGGAGGTGTGCAGATGTCGCTTGGGCAGTATTCGGAAAGCCTGGTTAACCTGGAAAAATCGCTGCAGCTAACCAGTGACGAGCGGGAGAGAGAGTCGATTCAGGTTATGATTACGAATCTCCGAACACTATCCGAATCGGCAGCAGACGGGAAACCCTGAAGTTGCACGGCGTAATCGTCTGAGTCGTTGCTGTCTGCAGTCGTTCGACCCTGATCGCAGGATTTTCTGCCGCAGTCTTTGCTGCATCAGCCGGAATGTGGTCGGTCGGTCAGTTGCTGCCGCAGGCGATAGAGTTCCTGAAGTGCCTGAATCGGTGACAGGTTGTCGATTTCGAGTTTCCGGATTTCGCCCAGAACCGGATCTTCCGGAAGCTCAAACAGACTCCGCTGCTGACGTCGCTGGCGACTTGTTTCTCGCGGTGGAACTTTCGGACGCCCGTCGCTGCTGACGTGATCGCGTTCCAGCGTTTCCAGAATTGTGGCCGCACGATCGGTAACCGGGCGTGGCACTCCCGCAAGTTTTGCAACATGGATTCCATAACTGCGTCCGGCGGAGCCTTCCACGATGCGATGCAGAAAGATCACATCGTCGTTGTTCTCCTGAACGGCCACGTTCCAGTTGGATGAATGCTTCAGCGTCTGAGTCAGTTCGGTGAGCTCATGATAGTGCGTTGCGAACATCGTTCGGCATCGAACTTCATCGTGCAGATGCTCGGTGATGGCCCAGGCCAGCGAAATGCCGTCATAGGTGCTCGTACCGCGTCCGATCTCATCCAGAATCACGAGGCTGCGAGCTGATGCGGCGTTCAGAATGCGAGCCGTTTCCGTCATCTCCACCATGAAGGTACTCTGGCCTCGTCCCAGCTCATCACTGGCGCCAACGCGAGCAAAGACACGATCGGCAATTCCTAGTCTTGCCGATCGTGCCGGCACGAACGAACCCATCTGAGCCATAATGGTGATCAGCGCTGCCTGACGGATGTAGGTGCTCTTACCAGCCATGTTCGGGCCGGTAATGATCTGAACACGTCCGGTTCCCCCATTGCCGGAAGGATCCGCGGACACTCCCAGGCGGACATCATTCGGCACGAACTGGCCTGCCGGCATGAGCCGATCCAGAACCGGATGACGGCCTTCATGGATTTCCATGATCACATAATCACACAGCTCGGGGCGACAGTAACCCGCTGTGGAAGCCAGATGGCTGAGTGAGCAGAAGACATCGATCTCCGCGAGCGAATCAGCAGTTCGCAGCAGCTGAGGAACGGCCTTCGCAACAGTCTCACGAAGTTCCGCAAACAGTTCCTGTTCCAGGGCTTTCGCCTGATCCTCAGCACGAAGAACTTTATCTTCGTATTCCTTCAGTGCCGGCGTAATGTACCGTTCCTGATTCTTCAGCGTCTGTTTGCGAATGTAATCTGCAGGCACCTTCTCGCGGTGAGATCCAGTCACCTCAAGGTAATAGCCGAAGACCTTATTGAACCCGATCTTCAGGTTTGGAATTCCGGTGCGTTGGCTTTCCTGAGCCTGATAAGCTGCGATCCACTGCTTGCCTCCGCGCGCCAGATCACGAAGCTCATCCAGCTGAGCATGAAAGCCGGGACGGATGACTCCACCGTCGCTGACAGAAAGAGGCGGTTCATCGATCAGAGCATTCCGAATGGCTGTTCGAACTTCCGGACAGAGTTCCAGACGTTGCTCCAGCATCTGCAGTCGTCGGGAACGTCGTGCCGCCAGGCGAGCTCGCAGCTGGGGCAGTTGTTCGAGTGTCGCGGCGAGGCAGACAAGATCTCGCGGACTGCAGCGACCTGTGGCCACTCGAGTGGTCAACCGTTGCAGGTCGTAGATCTGTCGGAGTGCTTCGCGGATCTGGTCACGCAGCGTCATTTCGGTGATCAGCTCTTCAACGACATCCAGACGCAGTCCGATCTGTTCGATGTCAGTCAGAGGATCAGACAGCCAGTCCGAGAGCATTCGGGCTCCCATTGGAGTGCATGTCTGGTCGAGCACCCAGAGGAGCGTATTCTCACGTCGACCGTCGCGAATCGTCTGAGTGAGTTCGAGGCTTCTCCGAGTCGCCTCATCAATCATCATGTGGCGACTATGACGCCAGACTTCGAGCCGCTCAATATGCGGAAGAGAAGTCCGCTGTGTGTCTCGAACGTACTCGAGTAGTGCACCGGCCGCAGTGACAGCGGGTGACTCGTCCGTCAGATCAAATCCTTCGAGCGTTGTCGTCTGGAAATGTTCCCGCAGCAGGCGACGAGTCTCATCTTTCGCGAAGCACCATGCTGGACGCGCCGTGAGCAGTGGGCCGCCTGAACCGGCGCGCAGTATCGACAGACTTTGATCCTGAACGACGTTCTCCGGGATGAGACATTCTGCCGGTTTGATTCGAGCGATCTCATCCTGCAGCTGAGCAGGCTCAATTTCGGAAACCAGAAATCGTCCGGTCGAGAGTTCCAGCCACGCCAGCCCGATCGACTTTCTGGACGGTGCGACACAGGCAATAAAATTGCTCTGACGCGGATCGAGCAGCTGGTCGTCTGTCAGTGTTCCCGGAGTGACAACTCGAGTGACTTCCCGCCGGACCAGGCCTTTGGCCTTCTTCGGATCCTCGACCTGATCGCAGATTGCTGCTCGAAAGCCGGCCTGTATCAGCTTCTGCAGGTAGGCATCGAGC
This sequence comes from Planctomyces sp., assembly GCA_046345315.1. Classification (GTDB taxonomy): domain Bacteria; phylum Planctomycetota; class Planctomycetia; order Planctomycetales; family Planctomycetaceae; genus F1-80-MAGs062. The sequence goes on along the minus strand of JBKDKA010000262.1, from coordinate 107,296 downwards.
TGATGGTACGGAAACCCGGCCATCGGGATCGGATTGTCGGTTGATTTGTCGCGACTGGTGAGCGTCAGTCCGAGAACTCGCGATGCGTTTTCTGCATCATCATGAAAGAGCTCGTAGAAATCGCCCATGCGAAACAGCAGAATCGCACCTGGATTCTGACGCTTCACTTCCATGTAGCGTTCCATCATCGGCGAAAGTCTGGCAGTCATTGCGGCGGACTCACAGAGCCTTCACGTCCGGGAACAGCATACTGACGCTCGTTCGATCATGGATTGAGCGAATCGCCTGCGCAAACAGGGGGGCGACAGAAATGACTTCGATTTTTTCTCCGAGCGGTTCCACGGGGGCTTCGATGGTGTCTGTGATGAAGAGTCGACAGATGTCGCTCTGGCGAACTCGTTCTGCAGCACCCTTTGAGAAGACACCGTGCGAAACGGCCGCGTAGATGTCTTTCGCTCCGCGAGATTTGAGAACTCCGGCCATGCTGCAGAGTGAGCCACCGGTGATCGTGAAATCATCCACCATCAGAACATTGCACCCGCGCACATCACCGATCACTTCCAGGATTTCTGCTCGTTCAGAATGATCTTTTCGCTGTTTGTTTCCGATCACAACGGGGACACCCAGCAGATTGGCGAATGCAGATGCGGGTTTGGCGAACCCGACATCAGGACTGCAGATCACCAGATCGGGAATTCCGAGTTTTCGAATATGGTCGCAGATGACAGATCGTGCATACAGGTGATCGACCGGAACACTGAAGAATCCCTGAATCTGCGGACTGTGCAGATCCATGGTCAGAACTCGATCTGCACCCGCTGCTTCGATCGCATCGGCACAGACACGAGCACGGATAGAGACTCGCGGTTCGTCTTTCTTGTCACCCTTGGCGTAACTGAAATACGGGATGACTGCCGTGATCTGTTGAGCGCTGGCTCGCTTCAGAGCATCAATCCAGAAGAGGAGTTCAACAAAGTTGTCGTTGACGGGACGATGAACTCCCTGAATCACGAACGTATCTCGTCCACGGACATTCTCCAGAATCCGGACAAATACGTTGCCCTCACTGAAGATCTGTGCTTCACAGGGCGTCAGCCGAACGCCGAGCGATTCCGCAATTTTTCCGGCGAACACCGGGTTGGCAGAACCCGCCAGGATAGCCAGATCTCCCTGTGGTGACTGGAAGGGTTGAAGCCGTGGTCCCTGACGAGTACTGGCGTTGGCGGATTCGGAGTTCATGAGCTTTCAATCTGAACAGGCAGTTGCTGAGGCCGAATCTTACAGCCGGCGCATCCGAACACAACTGTCATTCCGATTGCCGTTGATCCGGGGCACGGCAGTGCTTTGATTGGGGAATGGAGAGCGGGGAGCAGGGAACAGCGAGCAGGATTGAGAGGCGAGGATTTTGGATTGAGAAACACCCGAGCGAGTAGGGGACGTCGATGCCTTTGTTGGGGAATGGAGATCGGGGAGCTGGGAACAGGATTCAGGTGTGAGGATTCTGAATCTGGAATTCGACGAGCAGAGGAAGGTGGTCGGAGGCCTGTCGTGAAAGCGGGCTGCGGATCAACTTTGCGGATTCGACGGTGATTCGGCTGCAGTGAAAACACTTGTCGAGTGCCATCACGGGCAGAGTCGCAGGAAAAGAACGAAAGCGACCGGACGGCGATGTTGCCTGGCTCAACCCGCAAGGAACCAGCAGTGTTCTTCCCAGCGTATTTCGCCAGTCGTTGAAATCACCACAGAGCACCGTTGGATGTTCGTCAGTTGCCTTGAACTGAACATGGTGGAGCAGCCTCGACACCTGCCAGTGTCGCTCTTTTTCGCTGAGTCCAAGATGCCAGTTGACGAGTCGGAGGGGGCCGGCGGGTGAGTCGAGAATTGTCAGCTGTGCGCCACGAGGTTTTTTGGTTCCGAACTGCAGCGAGATGCGGTGCTGTTCCTGAATTCCCCAGCGACTCAGGATGAGATTGCCGTACCCGCCGGCTTTCCACCAGACGTTCTGCTGGAACGTCGCTTCCATCGGGGCGAAACGTTCTGCAAGCAGAGTCGCCTGATTGTGCCGACCCGTGCGCGGCAGGTCGATTGTGACTTCCTGCAGGCAGATAAGGTCGGCGTCCAGTGATGCAAGAACGTCGACAACACGATCGAGACGGTAGCGGCGGTCTCGTCCACCGATCCCTTTGTGGATGTTGTACGTGACCAGACGAATCGTCATGACAACGTCAGACCAGAGTGCATAAAAAAACCTCTCCCAGATCGCCGGAGCAAAACAACTGTTGACACCCATAGAGAAATAAAGTGGGCACCCGACGCCCGGGTCATGTGATCCGAAACATGGTCGGCGTGACAGTCAGCCGGTATCAGACCGGGTTCCCGTTGGGTTTAATCTGTAGGGTCAACTTGATTTGCAGCCAGCGAGTCTGGCAGAGGTAATGCACGGTATGAAACCCGCGATCGCATGACAATAAACAGACACTCCATTCTCCGCAAGAGATACTTTTTCGACGCGTTCGAATTAATGAAGCTGAAGCACAGAGCCATTGAACCTTTTGCCGGAAGTCCGATTTGCAGGAATCCCGACGGCTTCGGCGACAGTCAGTCGGTTGTTTCTGCTGTGACCCACCAGATCGGGTCTGATGTTTCGAATGTTCTCTCAGTTCCGCAATTGTCCCGAAAAGATAACGAATGGGCATGCAGACACATGATCGAATCTTCCGGCAGCAGTGCACTGTTCGTGCCTTTCCGTCCGTCCGGAAGCCAGGCTGGATCGCCGACGATTGGATGTCCGAGCGACCACAGGTGAATGCGAATTTGATTTGTCCTTCCGGTTCTTGGGTAGGCCCGAAGCAGTGTCGTGCCGTCGGGCTGACGGGAAACGACTTCAAAATCGGTGTGAGCTTCGTCACCCTGTCCTCCGGCTGCGATTCCGCGAAACCCATCTTCACCCGGTTCGCTTTCGATGGGTTGCTGACAGGAGAATACATCCCGGTCAGGATGTCCGTGGACTTTTGCGAGGTAGACCTTTTCAACGGAACGGTTCTCAAACTGTTTCTGGATCTGACGAGCAACCCATTGACGTCGACACAGCAGGAGGATTCCTGATGTGTTCGCGTCGAGGCGATGAATCATGTGCGGGCGTTCCGGGTAGTAGATCTGATTGATCAGATAACGAAGTGTGTTTCGATTGAATCGACCGGAAGCATGCATCGGCAGTGGTGCTGGCTTTTCGAGGACAATCAGGTTGGCATCTTCGTAGAGAAATCGAATCTCGGCGTTCACGTCCGGTTCAACGGTGCCGGGCTGAAGGTGGTCAAAGCGTTCGCCGGCGCGAACCGTTCGTTCGGGTGACAGCGGAACTGTCTCGATCGGTGCCTTTCGGCGTCGCAGGCGACGACCATGAAGACTGCTGGGCACCACCAGGCTCTGTTCGATCCGCTGATGCCAAAGGTCTCTTCCAACCTGCGGATGCCAGTCTGCAAGGAAATCCAGCAGCTTCCAGTTGTCGTAGCGTTCCGGAACGTTGAGCGGACGTCGATTGAAGTAGGGCTGACTGCCGGGCAGCACTTTCGTCAGTTCACTCAGTTGTCGCTGCCGCTTCTCCAGAGTTTCCACAAGCCGCTGCTGATCATCCCGGTAGCAGGCCGGGCAGGATCTTCCGGGGACATAGTGAGGAGATTTCTGGTCCTCTGGTGTGACCACTTCCTGACAGATGTAACACTGAGTTGTCGGAGTTTCCTTCAGTGACGGATCAACACCGACTCGCTGATCGAAGACGAAGCATTCCCCGTGATAGTGAGCGCCCCCGACCTCTTCAAAGTATTTGAGAATTCCTCCGTCAAGCTGATACACATGCCGGAAGCCTGCCTGTTCCATGTACGGGCCGGCTTTCTCACACCGAATGCCTCCCGTGCAGAACATCACCACGGGTTCTTCACGCATTTCTTCGGGAAGTCGTCCGACTGCGTCCGGAAACTCGCGGAAATGATCCAGGTTCATGCGTATGGCGTTGTCGAACGTACCCAGCTCATATTCGTAGCCGTTCCGAACGTCCAGAAGATGAACCTTTTTTCCTTCGTCGAGCCATTGCTTCAGCTCTGCCGCTCGGAGCTTTGGTGATGTCCGATGAATCGGGTCGACGGAGGGAACACCGAAGGAAATGATCTCCTTCTTGATCTTCACCAGCATGCGATTGAACGGTTTGTAATCGTTGATGCTCTCTTTCGGCTGAATATCCGCAAATGGATCCTGCGATCGAAGAAACTCGACGAATGAGTCGATCGAGTCTCGAACCCCGGCAACGAAAAAGTTGATTCCCTCTGAGCTCAGCAGGACAGTTCCCTTCAGATTCAGATCCGCTGCACGACGGCGGATAAGGTCGCGAAGCTCCTGAAGATTCTCGAGTCTCACGAACTTGTAGCACGAGAGATTGATGATGGGGCTTTGCTCGGCTGTTTCCGAACCATTGATGGCGGCAGCTGATGTCATCGTTGTCACTGAAGAATCTGAAGGAAGGTGTCCGGATCAGAAAAGAACGTCCGTCCGTTGTTCACGATAACCACAAGCCAGAGGCGACTCAACTGTGCCTGTTTGGCACAGTCGGTGCTTCAACCCTTGAATCGTTTCCGTGGCGCCGTCACACTGTTAAGACTGCCGAGAGCTCTGAACGGAACTGCAGCGACAGTCTGTTCGGCGATTATTCTGACTCAGATTTGTCAGAATTGGTCTGAAAACCTTCCGAAGTTTCTTCCTCACGAATCGGGTGAGTCCTTCCATGATTCCAGTATTTTCCCGCGTTTTTGCAGAGCTTTGCTCAGTCCGAATGTTCCGCATCGCCATCGTCTGTCTTCCGACGCTTCTGATCGCGACTTCAGATCGGCTTCAGGCAGAAGAGATCGTTCGATGGGAGTTCGATTCTCCGGAACATGGATGGTCAGCCAATGATCAGGTTGATCAGAAAGTGGAAAACGGGCAGTTGCTCATTGTTGCAAAAGGGGCCGATCCCCAGCTGACGTCGAAAATGTCGGGAAAGGCCGGACATTATCAGGTCACGATTCGAGCTCAATTCGAAGGCCGAAGTCGTTTTCAGCTCTTCTGGACGACAGCGAAGCATCCGGAAACTTCGGAGAGTCGAACTGCTGAAGCGGACTGGTCGGGCAATGGCAAGGAAATGAAAGCGTTCCGAGTCTGGTTCGAATCTGACGAACCAGTGACGTCGCTCCGAATCGATCCGCTTCATCGCGCCGGTGAAATGAGTATTGATTCCATCATTGTGACCGACGATGAGCCGCCGAAAGCTGAGGCGACACCTTTGGCTGACATCCGTGTCAAAGAAGGTTTCCAGGTGGAGCTCCTCCATTCAGTTCTCGGAGAAGCACAGGGTTCATGGGTCAGCATGACCACCGATCCCAAAGGTCGGCTCATCGTGTCTGATCAATACGGTGGCCTTTACCGGATCACACCGCCCGCCGTTGGTTCATCAGAAAAGATTCTTATTGAATCCGTCAAGGCGGATGTCGGAATGGCTCATGGCCTTCTTTATGCCTTTGACAGTCTCTATCTGATGAACAGCGGCCCGGAGAAGGAGAATCAGGGGCTTTATCGTATCCGCGACACTGACGGTGACGACCAGTTTGACACGGTGGAGCATCTTCGGCATCTGGAGGGAGGCGGAGAACATGGTCCTCACGCCATCATTCTGTCACCGGATGGAAAATCACTTCACATCTGTGCCGGGAATCATACGCCAATCACCGAATTCGTATCCTCAAGGGTTCCCCGGATCTGGGGCGAGGATCAGCTGCTGCCACGCATGTGGGACGCTGGTGGCCACGCCGTTGGAATTCTGGCTCCGGGTGGCTGGATTGCGAAAGTGTCTCCGGATGGCAAAGAATGGGAACTCGTGAGTTCCGGCTATCGAAACCAGTATGACATCGCGTTCAGTCCCGAAGGCGAACTGTTCACTTATGATGCCGATATGGAGTGGGACGTCGGATCACCCTGGTATCGACCGACTCGCGTGAATCATGCAACGAGCGGTTCTGAGTTCGGGTGGCGATCCGGAACCGGAAAATGGCCCGTTTATTATCCCGATAGTCTTGGTTCAGTGGTTGACATCGGACCGGGTTGCCCGACCGGAATCACCTTCGGAACCGGGGCTGCGTTTCCTGCGACGTACCAGAAATCACTGTTCATCGCCGACTGGAGCTATGGTGTGATCTACGCGGTGCACCTGACTCCGGACGGATCCTCCTACCGGGGTGAAGCTGAGCGATTTGTTTCAGCAGCACCGCTGCCTGTGACGGATATCGTCATCAATCCGAAAGACAAGGCAATGTACTTCACAATTGGTGGACGCCGCACTCAATCTGGGCTCTACCGTGTCACGTATCGGGGTACCGAAAGCACCGCGTCGACAAAGGTCGAGCCTGACAATGGCACGGAACAGCGGAAGATTCGGAGATCACTTGAAGCACTCCACGTCGCGGGAGCTCCGAACGCCGTCGACACAGCCTGGAAGTATCTGGGTCACCCGGATCGTGCGATTCGATTTGCAGCTCGAACTGCGATCGAACATCAACCGGTGGCGACCTGGCAGCAGCGAGCTCTCAGCGAAAGCTCCGGTCCGGATGCAACGATTACGGCTCTTCTGGCTCTGGCGCGGTGCGGAGACAAATCACAGCAGAGACCACTCATTCAGTCGCTCGCATCAGTTCATGGATCAAGCCTCTCTGAGGAGCAGCGTCTGGCAGCGATTCGAGTGCTCGGACTGTGCTTCATTCGTATGGGACAGCCGGATCCTGACTTTGGAACAGCGATCGCAGATGTACTGACGCAGGCTTATCCGTCGAAGAGCATCTTCATGAATCGAGAGCTCTGCCGGATGCTGGTGTACCTGAATGACAGTGAAGTTGCCGGAAAGACTCTGGCACTCATGGACGCTGCGTCCACACAGGAAGAACAGATCCACTATGCCTATTGTCTCCGAGCTCTCAGTTCGGACAAATGGACCATCGAGCAGAAGGCTCGGTATTTCGAATGGTTCCTGAAGACAGCGAACCTCCGAGGTGGTCATTCGTTCTCCGGATTCATCAAGAATATTCGTCAGGAAGCGATTGATCGACTGACAGACAAGGATCGAGAAGCTCTGAAGGCCGTTCTCGAAAAGGCTCCGACGCCTGCAGAACCTGTGATGGAAGCGGCCAGCCGGCCGTTTGTAAAAGAATGGAAAGTGGACGATCTGTTGGCGGATCTTGAAGCGGGATTGAAGGACCGAAACTTTGAAAACGGTCGGAAGATGTTTACAGCCACGGCCTGTTTCCGCTGTCATCGATTCGCCGGTGACGGGGGAGTTGTTGGACCGGATCTGACCGCTGTCGGGCGTCGTTACAACGCTCGCACCATGCTGGAATCACTGATTGAGCCCAGCAAGGTGATCTCGGACCAGTATGAAGCGAAGGTCTTTGTGCTTGCCAGTGGGAAACAGGTGACCGGTCGAGTCGTCAATCTCGGCGGTGACGATCTGATGGTCAGTGAGAATATGCTCGATCCGGGGAGGCTGACCAACGTTCGTCGGAGTGAGATTGAAGAATCGTTTGTTTCAAAAACTTCCATGATGCCGGCGGGATTGCTGAACAATCTGACGAAAGATGAGATTCTCGACCTGATCGCTTATCTGCAGTCAGGTGGTGATCCGAACTCGGCTGTCTTCAGCGGGAAGCGTGTTGCTTCAGGGAAGTAACGGCGCGAGTTCATAGCCCGTCGGATTTCAGGTAGGGTGCTTCGTCATTTCCGCCAGGGCGGGAATGACGAAGACATGAGATCTTTCATCTTGCAGAGCCCTGATCGCCGTTGGATTTCCTGGAATCAAGTTCATGATCACTGCGAAAAAACAGCTGAACCTGTTGATTGCGATTTTGCTGCTCACGCTGTCGAGCTCATACGCATTCACGGACGAAAAAGGCAAACCTCCCATGTTTACTGAATCCGGCCATACTGTCGATGATCTGGAACTCATCCGAACCCGTGTCGTGAAGGGCGAAGCTGTGCTTCTCGACGTTCGCGAACAGGATGAATGGGATGCGGGGCATCTTGCGGCTGCGTCGTTCATGCCATTGAGTGAGCTCCGCGACGGAAAGATTCCGGAGAAGTATTCAAAGCTTCTGCCCAAGGATAAACCGATCTATCTGCACTGCCGATCCGGCGGACGGGTCTTGATGTGTGCTGAGATTCTGATGAATCAGAAGCTGGATATTCGCCCCATGAAGGCCGGATACGAAAAGCTGCTTCAGGCTGGATACCAAAAGGCTGAATAGCTGGACAGCGCCATCGAGTTTCTCTGCGGAATCGGTTCGTTCAGAGAATCTCATTCGTACATCGCAGATACTTGTCAGAGAATGGAATTCAAAAGGGTTCGTTCCTTCAGGTAAACAGGCCTCTCCTGGCAGTCAATCCGTCCATCGGAGTGCTTCAAACTGCCGTGAGGGACTGATACACTCGTTCAGAATTGAAATGACGTCTCCGGCGTCATCAGTGAATTCGGGCCGCGCTGTTTTCCTTCAGAGAGTTTCGAAATGAACTGCGAATTTCGTTCTGCCGCAAGAATTGCGTTAGTCGGAATAATGATGGCTGTCTCAGCCGTGGCAGAAGATGCCGTGCTGTCAGACGTCACGCTGGAAACAGCTACGGATCCGGGGCCGAATGTGGCTGATGAAGCCATGGCAGCAGAACATTCCGTCGCTCTGGCCGCAGGGTTTCTTGATAGGGCGGCGCTGACGTGGCAGAAGGACCGGAAGTGTTTCAGCTGTCATACAAACTTTCTCTACCTTTATGCTCGTCCTGGTGTGTCTGCTGATACTGCCGCTCACCGTGAGGTCAGGGCATTTGCCGAAGAGCTGGTGGAAAAACGCTGGCCGGAACATAAGCCTCGCTGGGATGCCGAAGTAGTCGCGGCGGCTGCGGCACTTGCGTTCAACGATGCTGCCACGACCGGAAAACTTCATCCGACAACGCGAACTGCGCTCGACCGGATGTGGACCGTTCAGAAGGAAGATGGCGGCTGGGACTGGCTGAAGTGTGGCTGGCCTCCGATGGAGTCGGACGATCACTATGGCGTGACACTGGCTGCCATCGCAGCGGGCGTTGCTCCTGAGGGATATGCGGCGACTCCGGCAGCTCAGAAGGGGATTGACGGTATTCGCCGTTATCTGAAAACTCATGAAGCGCCGACACTGCATCACCGAGCCATGGTGCTCTGGGCTGCGAGTTATTTGCCGGACCTCGTTTCTGCTGAAGAGAAGGATGGGACCATTGCAGACCTGCTGAAGCTGCAGAAATCAGATGGCGGCTGGGCTGTCGCCACTCTGGGGAACTGGGAACGAGCTGACGGTGGAACCCAGGATCTTGAAAACAGCGATGGTTATGGTACTGCGTTCGTGACCTACGTGCTGCGACGAGCGGGCGTCGATTCCGACTCAGAGCCGCTGAAGAAGAGTGTGGCGTGGCTGAAATCTCATCAGCGTCAGAGCGGGCGCTGGTATACACGATCGCTGAATCGAGACAGTAAGCATTTTCTGAGCCATGCGGGAACGGCCATGGCGCTGATGGCGATCAAGGCCTGTGAAACTCAGCAGGTCGGAAGTGTGTCGAAACCGTGAGTCTTTTCTGAACCGGCGAACGCCGACTGTTCATATGGTCCTTTTGCAGGGGGAGAAGATCTGATGGTCTATTTCGAAAGAAACTCTTATTCCAATTCACGAGGACATGCGATCTCACGCCGTAGAGCGATCTGCTCCGGGGCCGGCGCAATCGTGTCCGCAGCGGCTGCCGTTTCCGTGATGCCATTGAGCGTTGTCCGTGCAGCGACGACGGCAGCTGCGGAGAAAACGATTCCGATCATTGATACACACCAGCATCTCTGGAATCTGAAAGAGCAGAACCTGTCATGGCTCGGCGGAGCACCCGAAATCCTGAAAAAGAGCTACTGGACCGCGGAGTACCTTGCCGCGACAGAGGGGCTCGGAATTGCTTCTGCTGTTTATATGGAGGTTGATATTGCAGAAGCCGAACAGGGGAAAGAGGCAGACACGCTGATTGCGCTTTGTCGAGCCAAGAACAGTCCTACGGTGGCGGCTGTCATCTCCGGTCGTCCGAATCAAGAGTCATTCGAAAAGTATATTCGAGGATATAGTGTTCACCCCGAGATCAAAGGAGTTCGTCAGGTCCTTCATGCAGCGGAGGCAGTGAGGGGACTGTGTCTGCAACCTCAGTTTGTGAAGTCCATGAAACTGCTGGGAGAATTGGGGCTCAGTTTTGACCTCTGCATGCGTCCCGCAGAGCTTTCTGATGCTGTTCAGCTTGCGAAGGCTTGTCCCGAAACGCGATTCGTGCTGGATCATTGCGGAAACGCGGACCCCGAAGCATTCATGCCGGAATCGAAACGCTCGAAGAAACTGGAACACACTGCAGATCAGTGGAAGCGGGATCTTGTCGCTCTTGCCGAGTGTCAGAACGCGATCTGCAAGATTTCCGGTGTCATTGCGAGTGCACCGGCAGGAATTCCGTTCGCGGAATCGCTGGCGCCGATTGTGAACTTCTGCCTCGACACGTTCGGGCCTGACCGGGTTGTCTTTGGAGGAGACTGGCCGGTCTGTCTGCTGGGAGGCACCTATCGCGACTGGGTGCTGGCACTGCGAGAGATCATTGCGGCGCGACCTGAAAGCGATCGCGAGAAGCTATGGAATGGAAATGCCCGCAGGTTCTACCGGCTGGAAGCATGAATCATCTGCTGTGGGGCGAGTGCAGATGTCAAAGAAGTTTCGCGTGAGAGTGGTAGAGAGAAGAGAGAGGGGCGTGTTCAGTCTGATGTCTTTGTGACCTCGGATGGCTCAGCGGTGAGAGATCTGAGCGCCGGATCGATCATCAGGCCGGATTCGGAGCGTCCAGCTGCTGAATCGCATCGTCAGCGTCGATCTCTGTGTCGTCGACCTCACTATTGCCGGTCTGTTCCTTTGCTTTCTTCTTCAGCTGCTTTTTCAGGCGATCGGCCTGCGATTTCTCTGCTTTTTCGGCCTTCTGGTAAACTTCCTGAAGTTCCTTCAAGGAGGTTTCCACGGGTTCCTGAGTGAACGAAGATCCTGCAGTTCTGGCGCCGCAACCATCCTGAGCCGGAATCGAGTAGCTCTGATCGAGGCTGCGAATTGACATCGCGACGTCTTTCAATTCTTCATTGATTGACGATGCGACCATGCTCATTCCTGCTGTGATTCCCACCACAGCGACGGTTCCCACGACGACGGCTTCTGCAGACAGAAGGATTCCGTATTCGTCATTCCACAATTTCGAAAGGTTCTGCATCGGTATTCTCCCAAAAAGTCTTGTGATTTCGGACCACCGTCCGGTTCCGGTTGTAACGATGATGCGGATTGTTTCGATTTGTTGACACTCAGGTCAAATGTTAATTTACAAAATGTAAGTAGAATGGGTAGTTTTGTTGATTTGGTGTTCCGTCGAGGGATTCGAGACTGGATGGAGCGGGTGGGTTTGCTTCTGGAGCGGCGTCGCATTTCCGATTCGTAGACCCCTGATGTCAGAAGCTGAGTCCGGCTGCGGCCGAGTGCACTGGGCAAAAATGCCGAGGATGCTGTGACTTCCAGTCGCGTCCGACCGGCGCCCGAAATCCTTGCTTGTACTACCCTGCGAAGTCTTTGTTCAGACCCTCAGAGTATTGACGAAGTCACCGGGAAAGCGGAATTCGTCCTCTGGATCAATACTTTTGAGTGACTGCTCCGGACGGGAGAGCGTTACCACAGCATCTGCAGAAATTGCTGAGATTCGATACTGATGCAGAATCGCTTTCTGCAGGGCGGTGTGCTTTCAAGGCAGTTCCTGCCGGTGCCCTGAAGGTGATCATCCAATCCCGTGGAACGGATGAAGCTGAGGTCATGAACCGTGTTGACGGTTGCGGACGGAGCGGCGTATTTTCCTGTCGCTCTCCTTTCTCATGTTCTTCGCGGCTGACTGACTGTGTCTGATTACGGGTTTGCCGGCACATCCCTCCGGCAAAGCATGGCGGCCAGCATCGCGAAGAAAACAGTCGTGTGAGATCCGGCGACATCCCCGCCGGAACTCAGGAATCCTGTCATGAAACAGCTCAAACAGTCTCTGGACGAACCTTCTGACGGAGTTGTCTGTCACCGGGGGACTTCACCGTATGCCAGCCTCTGTCTGCGCTGGCTGATCTGCCTGCTGGTGCTGACTGGGTTCTGTGGTTGTGCGAGCGGGCTGCTGAAGATGCCCGGATCAGCAATGTTCGGCAAGTTTCCGGACCTCAAGAAGAAAAAGGACAAGAAGGAAGACGAAGAGGACAACGACTTCGGCAACAAGACGGACACTCCGCTTCTGAAGGAATACGTCAGCATTCAGGGCAACAACACCGTTGTTCTGAGGGCGGTCGGCCTCGTTGTCGGTCTTGACGGCACAGGTGACGATCCGCCTCCGTCTGCGCTCTACACGGCTCTTCGTCACGAGATGTCTCGCCGAGGTGTTGAGGCCAAAGACCAGAAGAAACTGCTTCAGTCGAAGGACACCTGTCTGGTTGTGGTGACAGCATATCTTCCGGCGATGGTCCGGAAGGGACAGAAATTCGATGTGACGGTCGCAGTGCCACCCAACAGTGACGCGAGAAGTCTCAAGGGGGGATGGCTTCTGGAAACACGCCTCTTTGAGGAACAGAACGTCGAGGGTCGCGGGTCGATGAAAGGTCGGGAGTATGGGGTCGCATATGGAGCCGTGCTGACCGCGCCCGGGGTCGAAAAAGATCCGACACGAATCTCGGGTGAGCTGCGTCGCGGAACAATTCCCGGGGGAGCAATCTCCGGAACCGAGCGCGATCTCTCGATATTTCTGATGAACAATAAGCGAGGCTTTCGAAACGCAAAGCGAGTTTCGGAAGTCATCTCAGAGCGTTTCAACCATTACGATCGATTCGGTCAGCGGGTTCCTCTGGCAACCGCAAAAACTGACGCGATGCTCACGCTGAAAGTACATCCGAGTTACCGCAACAACTTCCCGAGGTACCAGCAGGTCATCCGTAACATTGCGTTCAAGGAAGATGAAATTCCTCGACGGCTTCGAATGGAGAAGCTCGAGACAGAAATCACGGAGCCGGAGAATTCGCAGAGCGCTGCATTGCAGCTTGAGGCAATCGGGACTTCAGGCATCCCGTTTCTTCGTCGTGCTCTGGAATCCAGTGATGTCGAAGTTCGGTTTCACTCGGCTCAGGCACTGGCATATCTCGGTGACGCGTCCGGCGTCGCGGTATTGAAAGAAGCGACTGAGAAGAAGCCAGCACTTCGAGCTTACGCTCTCGCCGCTCTGTCGGTGGTGGATGACGTGGAGGCAGTGATGGCCATTCGCGAACTGATGAGCGCAGATCAGCTCGAGACGCGATACGGAGCTCTGCGGGCCATGCAGGAACTGGCACCGAACGATCCTTCCCTGCGGCGTATCGAATTCGAGAAGCGTTTCGATCTGTACCTGATTGATTCGGCGGGTCAGCCGATGTCACACGTGACGCGTCGGCGTACTGCAGAGGTTGTGCTGTTCAATGCAGCACAGAAACTCCGACTGCCGGCGATTCTGAATGCGGGTCGGTTTATCAGAGTGATTGGTGAATCCGGCGATAATCATGTGGTGATCACGAAATACTCAGTGGGAAAAGACGAGCCTGAGCAACGGACCGTTTCAGCATCGCTTGCTGAGATCATCGCGGCCTGCGGAGATCTCGGTGCGAATTATCCGGACATCGTTCAGATGATGATCGAGGCAGAGCAGCAGCATAACCTCGAAGGTCAGTTCGGAATCGACCGAATGCCGCAGGCCGGACGCGTCCTCGTGCGAAATGACTTCATCGCAGAGTCGACCACTCGACGCGATGGTGAAGGTGATAGTGCATCTGAGAAGCCGGACAGTTCCTCGGAAAGTCCTTCAGCAGAGGACGCAGACGATGAAAAGGCGTCAGACGACGAGTCCGGCGAGCCGAAAGCGAGTCACCGACCGAAGGAGAAGCGAATCGGAACTCCTGCGATGATTCCGAACCTGTTCGATCGGCTCGATGAAGAAGAGATTCGACGGCAGGAGTCTGACGAAAAACTCAATGCTCTCCGCTTCGAGGATGTCACCGACGGTGATGAAAACGATGCGGAAGGTGCTCTGGACGACGCGGCGTCAACCAGTAAGCCGGCATCGGAGCGAAAGAAGACGGGTGCAGATTCCGGTGCGAAGTCCTCGGCTGGAGACACGTCGGATTCGGAATCCTCTCCCGAGGCATCCGCGGAAAGCTCGGTGGATCAGGAGATTCTCAGTGAGTCCGGAGAACCTGGTTCCGAACCATCGAATTCTCAGGCAGCCGATGAGTCATCGAATGAAGAATCAGCGGACATCGAAGATGCTTCCCGAGATGAGTCTTCAGCTGACACATCGGAAGAGTCGGCTGAAACAGGAAACGACAGTGAAGACTCCGGACGCAGTTTTGGAGACAGAATTCGTTCGTTCTTCGGTCGATCATCGGAACCAGCAGAACCGGAACCGGAACCTGAGCCGGACGAAGAATGATCGGACTGGATATCTCCGCAGGAGATGGGGCAAACTGGTCGTCGGGACACAATCATCCCGACGATGAGGCAACGCGAGAGAGTGATTTTGCCGAGAGATGATTCGGCGTTGATGGGTGAAAGTCGATGCTCAGGCAGCTTGAACTATTTGGATTCAAGAGTTTTGCCGACCGCACTGTGTTCGAATTCTCAGCCGGAATTACCGGTGTTGTAGGGCCGAACGGGAGTGGTAAGAGCAATGTCGTGGATTCGATCAAATGGATTCTGGGGGACCAGAGCGCAAAAAGTCTGCGCGGCAAGGAAATGACCGACGTCATTTTCAACGGATCGACCAGTCGAACCGGATCACAGTTCGCTGAAGCAACGCTCGTTTTCGACAATCGATCACGTTTTCTGCCGGTGGATCAGGACGAGGTTTCTGTCGGTCGAAGGCTCTGGCAGTCCGGAGACTCCGAGTACCTGATTAATCGAACAGCCGCTCGTCTGAAGGATGTTCGCGATCTCTTCGTCGGAACCGGCGCGGGTGCTGCGGCCTACTGCATCATCGAGCAGGGGCGCGTTGACCAGATTCTGCAGTCCAATGCTGCCAATCGCCGCTCCATATTTGAAGAAGCTGCAGGCATCAGCCGATTCAAGTCGCGCCGAACGGATGCTCTCCGACGTCTCGAACGTGTCGAACAGAATCTTGTGCGACTGACTGACATTGTGGATGAAGTGGAATCACAGGTCAGCAATGTCAGAACTCAGGCGGAGCGAGCGAGTCGATATCGCGAAGTTTCCACAGAGCTTGAGCAGCTCTGGGTGGGGATGGCCGCGGACGATTATCGCCGGGAAAATGTTCTGAAAGTTGTTCTGGAACAGCAGCTTTCAGGGATTTCCGGTGAGCTGGAAGTACTGCGGCAGCAGCAGCAGAACGCCGAAGAGCAGCTGGCGATGGCGGATGGTGCGCTGTCGGAAGTGGATGACGCACTGAGGGAATCTGAACGAGAACGAGCGGAGCTTCGAAGTCGACTTTCAAGTCTTGAAACGACGCTTCGTCATCAGGCTGCCCGTGACGTGGAATTGAATTCTGATGTGCAGCGTCTTCAGAGGCAGCAGCTTCTGATGAATAATCGCGTCAGTGAAGCGATCGGCGAACAGCATCATCTGGTGCATCTTCTGGAGCACGAGAAGACAACTTTTGAGCAACGTCGACAGACGTTGCTGTCGGGTGACGATCAGGTCGCAGGTCTGCAGGCCGCTGTTCAGACCTCCCGTCGCAATATTGACCATGGCCGTCAGCAGCTTCTGGAACACGTTCGCCTGAATTCCGAAAAAGCTTCTGCCGTTGGTGGACTGCTTGCTGAGATGCATGCAGCGCAGCGTCAGCTGGCTGAGGCAGAGAATCGATCTGATGGACTCAGGCGTCAGGTTGAGGTCCTCGAACAGGAAATTCCGGAATGTGAACAGACGCTCCGACTGGCGGAGTATCAGCTGCAGACTGTGGAACACGCGGCTGATCTTCTGCTCCAGAGCCGCCAGACTCTGATCTCCGAACAGAGCGAATCGCAGCAGTCTCTGGGGGATCTCCGCGAACTCAGAAGCGGGCTGATTGCTCGTCGTACGGTTCTCGAAGACCTCGAAGATCGGCAGGAAGGATTCGGAATCGGCGTCCGTGAAATTCTGAGACGTGCTGATGAATCCGCCTCGGAACCATGGAGCCTGATCTGCGGGACCATCGCTGATCTGCTCGACGTGGATATGGACAACGCAGCACTGCTGGAAGTTGCGTTGTCCGGAAGAGCACAATTGCTTGTTGTCCGTCGGATGGCCCCATTCGTCGATTACATTAACTCCGGACGATGTCGAATAGCAGGTCGAGTCGGATTCATTTCGCTCGAAGAGGCTGACTCAGCTCATCTGCCGGGAGCAGTCTCAGATTCAGACACTCCGGGAGGACGCTCAGGCTTCGGGAAGTCATCAGCTCATGCTCACCTGATGGAGCCTTCAGATGACGATTTCTCAGCGAGCTGGTGGGGTCTGCCGGATTCTATTGAACGTCGAGGTCGGGAAACGGGGAGTCGTTTCGATGAGCTCACGAGTGAGTCATCGTCTCAGGCTTTTGCGGCAGATCTTCGAGTCACCTGGATCGACTCCCGAGAACAGAGTCCGGTAGTCCGGTCCGTGTTTTCTCGGAGGAACGGTGCGCAGCAGTCATTGTTCGGGCGGCCGGGTGTCGTGGGGCGAGCAGACGCGCTGGCCCGTTCACCCCGGCAGCTGCCATGGCTCGCCTGTGACCTGCTCGCAGACACCTGGGTTGTGGATTCGCTGGACACGGCACTTCGGCTGAATCGGGAGACCGCCGGGGACTGTCGTTTTGTAACGCTGCAGGGGGAGCTTCTCGAGAATGATGGAACGCTCTTCGCCGGAACAGTTCGCAGCGAATCGGCAGTGCTCTCACGGAAAAGTGAGCTGAGGAGGCTCCGGAATGAACTGCATCGTGTGGAACATGAAATCGCTCAGCGAGAACTGCGTCTGCGTCAGCTGAGCGAGTCGATTCAGTCTGCTGACGGGGAACTGAACTCCTCCCGACAGGAGATCCGTACGCGAGCCGACGCTGTGCGACATGCGGATTCTGTACTGGCAGAACATCAGCGAGTTCACAGCGATCTCCAGCAGAAGGCTCTGCATGTTCAGGAACAGCAGAGTGAGCTCATGGAATCGCTGACGGTACTTCAAGGTCGAATCGACGAAGCAAAGATCAGCCATTCCGGTGGAGAAGCCATCCTGCATCAGATGCACCTGGCGATGCAGGAAATTGAACAGGAATTGTCGGCAAGACAGCAGGAATTGGAGTCACTGGAGAAAGAACGCACCAGCGCCAGCATGGAGCTGACTCGATCCGAGGAACGTCTGCTGAGCCTGCAGGAAGCGATCGATCGCGTCAGTGAGGACCTTTCACAGCGAGAGCAGCAGCGCAGTGAGGCAGAACGAAGACTGCAGGTCTCGCTGGATCGTCGGCGGGATCTGCTGATTTCTCAGCTGAATACACGAGCTGAGATGTTTGAGCTCTCTGTTCGAGACGATCATCTGCAGGACAGTATCAGGTCCCGTGCAGAATCTCGCAGCATTCTTCGACAGCATAAGAATGAAGCAAATCGGTCAGAAACTCGCATTCGCGACTATTGCCGGCAGCGTGAAACGATCTTCCACGAGCTGCAATTGCAGGTTCGCGGTATTGACCACCAGCTGAAGACTGCTGCTGAACGCATTCGCGACGAGTTTCAGATTGAAGTTCAGGCTGCTGTTGACGCCGGGTACTCTGCCATTGCCGTCTGGAGAAAACGCGGGAAGTTAAACTCGAACTCAGATGAAGAGAATGATTCGGATGCAGATCTTCCGGTGCGGTCGTCTGCTGGCAATGCGGCAGCGATGGAAGCCCTCGGAGTTCCAGTCTTCGATGCAGAATGCGAAAAAATCCTGAACGACGGCAACCAGTATCCGGAGATTCGGACGGAGATTGAACGTCGAGTTGAGCGACTGCGAAGACAGCTGAGAAAGATCGGCCATGTCAGCTCCGAAAGTCTTGACAATCTCAACGAGCTGGAAGTCCGTTTCGGACGGCTTCACTCACAGCTGAAGGACCTCGAGGCAGCCCGCGACACGCTTCGCGACATTGTTCGGCGAATCAACGTTGAAAGCCGGCGAATGTTTCTTGAATCATTCGAATCCATTCGCGGCCATTTTCGTGAATTGTTTCGCAGACTGTTCGGCGGCGGTGAAGCGGATCTGGTGCTGGAAGATCCTGAGGATGCACTGGAGTGTGCCATCGATGTTGTTGCTCGACCACCCGGGAAAGAGCTCAGAAGTATTTCCCTGCTGAGTGGTGGGGAGAAAACGATGACTGCAGTCGCACTGCTGCTTGCGATCTTCCGCAGTCGGCCGAGTCCATTCTGTATTCTTGACGAAGTGGATGCGGCGCTGGACGACGCGAACATCGGCCGATTTGTCGGAGTGCTTCGCGATTTTCAGCAGTCGACTCAGTTCATCATGATCACCCATCGAAAGCCCACGATGGCAGTGACTGACGTGCTTTACGGCGTGACCATGGAGGAATCCGGGATTTCGCGCCGACTGTCCCTTCGATTCGAAGACGTGGACGAGCGCGGAAACTTCAATAAAGCGGTTCAGCGTGTTTCGCGCGCTGCCTGAGGTCGGCTGAATTTTCTGTCCGTCGCTGTTCCGGTCGGGCGGAATGTGTAATTCAGGTGATCTGTCTCTGACTGCAGCGATCCGGACATGAACGGTTGTGCTGCGACTCCGATGTCTGGGCGAACTGGGCAGATGTTGTTGCGGGAGTCTGCGCAATGACTGTCGCAGGCTCTTCGTCGGAAACATCCGTCAGGGAATGCAGGTCTGTTAAACACCCTAAAGTCAAACCACGCGAAACGTCGAACAATTGTGCAGGCGATTGTCATCTGGTTGTGGCAGTGAACACCTCGGTGTTCATTGTGGGGAGGCCAGGAAACACAATCAGCTGAATCGCCAGGGGGGCCGTTCAGCAGGGTCATGTACTGTGGCAGGGATGTCCGCAGCTGCATGACAGCCATGTTCTGCATGGCAACTTACTGAATTGTTCTCCGCCGTGCCTTGTGCAGGCACAGGACTGTATCGCACACAGTCCAAATTGACCCCTGTCACTACCCGGACCCGTAATCTGTAGTGGTTTACACGACAGTTCGGACTCTTCGGAGTCCAAGGCCACGTCAGAGATCAGGGGGTGACGATTCAGTTTCTCGGGATGGGAAGCTGAATTGTGCAGTGAGAAATGATTGGAGAGCCCGCCCATGAAGACGATCTTCACTACTGGTCAGGTAGCAAAGATCTGTAAAGTTGCCCCGCGCACAGTTTCGAAGTGGTTCGATTCCGGACGACTTCGAGGCTATCGAATTCCTGGCTCACAGGACCGACGCATTCCGAGAGAACATCTCATCCGGTTCCTCAAGGAACACGGAATGCCGCTCGGTGAGCTGGAAGACGAAGCAATGGGCAAGATCCTCCTCGTTGGATCCGATGTCATGACTCGTTCAAACCTGAACGAAATGATTTCCAACGATGACTTTAAGATCGAAACTGCTGCGAGTGGTTTCGAAGCCGGGATCCAGGCAGAATCAATTCACCCCGACTGCGTGGTGATTGACTTTGTCATGGGGCGTGAAGAAGCTCTGATGATCGCCCAGAATCTCCGCAGAAACAACGAGTATGCGGAAACAGTTCTGATCGGTCTTCTGAGTGACGAAGATAACGCATCCGGTTTTGACCGTTCTGTATTCAACGAGACATTCCGAAAACCGTTCGACGCAGCTCTGCTCGCCGAACGAATCAGAACCCTCGTGAACCGACGTAAACAGCTGGCCTGAACCGTCGGACGATCGCTCGGCGAACTGACCGCGTCGAGATTCCCGAATCTGCTGCCGTCTGGAGTACCTGATTCAGTTCAGGGCTGCAGTCGGCAGCTTTTTTCTTGCGCAAAATCAATGTGAACCAGAACGTGAAAAAGACATGGAGGATTTTCTGAGGTGCCTCATCGTCGGGATTCGCACCCGTTTGACAACAAGGAGGCGATCTGCGTAAAACACGTGAAGTTGGGGCTTCAGTGAAAACGTAGGGCGTTGCTGAGTTCGGGCCTGTGACTGGTTCTGTGGATGGGGCGACCGTCTGTCAGCTGCCAGTGATTGATCTCAGCGACAATACTGCCACCAGAGTCACCGGTGGTGCCATTCACTGTCATCGAGCTCCCGTTGCTTAATCGCGTGGAGGTGCGATCGCTATGAAATTCCGAAATCAGATCGTCTGGACGATGGTTTTGCTCTTCGGTTGTCCTTCTGGATCAACGGAGACTGTCGCAGGCCCTGCAGGATGTTTTTTCCCGTTCGTTCCGTGGTGGAGCCATGGTGCAGCGTATCGATATTCCGCATACGCGCCGTCAGCTTACACTCCAGGTTATTATCAGGCAGCACGACCGTCATGGTATGGCGGGATCTCTGCTCCGATTGTCAGTTACAGCAGCGGATATGCGGCTCTGAGCCAATCTATGGCTTCTGTTTCCTGCTGTGATCCCTGTCCTCCGAGCTGCTGCCCACCGGGCTGCCGCAGCGTCGGGTCAGAGGACGTGCCGCGTCCATCCCGACCTGCCCGGGATGATTCTCCCGTCCCACGAGATACAGACAAGGTTCGGACATTTCCTGGTGGAAACGGCAGCGATAAAGGGTCCGGATATGAAGACGAATCCGATCCCGTGGATGGTTTTCGCCGGCGAACTGCGCCGAAAGGCGACAGCGAGACGGACACTCTTCGCGACCGTAGTCGACGAGACCCAGAACCTGCAGATATCGATCGTCGTCGTGATCCGCTGAGAGATTCGGATCCGCTTGACGACCCGCTGCCGGATCGTGATCCATTGCGTCCGCTGGATAACAACGACGACCGTTCGCTGGACAACGACCGCCTCAGGGACAGGGACAGGCCACTTCCGGATCGTGAAGAGCGCCCCAGGTCAGACGGCGGCAGCAATATGTTTGATGACAATCCACCCGCTGGTCGGCCGGGAATCGGAGACACTGACTCTGATACCCTGAACCCGGTCGATTCGGATCGCACACCAGGTATCGTTCCCGGAGATCGGGATTCCAGGCCCGCGGAACCGGGAGTTGGCGATGGTGTGCTTCCCCAGAGTGACCGAACGGATGGGAGTGGAGACGATATTCGGACCGGAAGTGGTCGCGAGAACATGACTGAGCAAGCCGTCGCAACCATTCCGAGTCAGCTGCGAGAGGTGATTCCGTCTGTCCGTCTTGCGTCACGTTCCGTTTCGACGAAGCCGATGGATGCCAGTCGGTTCGCCGGACCGCGACAGCTCCGAATTCACTGGATTGAACATCAGCGCCCGGATGGCTCCGGGCGATTCTGATCGGTTCGAAATCGCTCGAATCAGTTTGCCTTCTCAGTGCGTTCGAGTGCTCCAGTCGAAGCCCGCCATCCGGGAGAGTGCCTGCATCAGAGCATGAGTTCCCATGCGGCCATTTCCCTGTGCCTGAACGGACTGATAGAGCTGATTGCTGAGAGCAAGCCCGGGCATGCAGAGGCCCATTCGGCGAGATTCTTCCAGCGCGATTCCCATGTCCTTGATAAAGTGTTCTACAAAGAAACCCGGATCGAAGTTATTGTCGATGATCCGTGGGCCAAGATTCGAGAGAGACCAGCTGCCGGCCGCACCGCTGGAAACAGACTTCAGCACGGTCGCAAGATCCAGTCCTGCACGATAGCCATAAACCAGTGCCTCGCAGACACCGATCATGTTGCTGGCGATCAGAATCTGATTTACCATTTTGGTGTGCTGGCCCGATCCTGCGGGGCCCTGATGGATGATGGTTTTTCCCATTGCAGACCATAGCGGCTGCAGGGCCTCAACGACCGCTGAATCGCCACCAATCATGATCGACAGTGCTGCGTTTTTCGCACCGATGTCGCCTCCCGAGACGGGTGCGTCTATGCTGTGCACACCTTTCGCGCGAGCTGCCTGATCAATTTCCACAGCGAGAGCTGGCTGGCTGGTGGTCATGTCGACGATGACGGAACCTGCAGCGGAACCTGCAAGTGCGCCGGACGGTCCAAGAATGACTTCGCGGACGTCTGAAGGGAATCCCACGATGGAGAAAATCACATCAGAAGCTTCGGCCACGGCTCTGGGGGTATCTGCCCAGGCTGCCCCTTTCTGCAGCAGAGCATCTGCCTTCTGTTTTGATCGAGAATAGACCGTTGCCGGGAAGCCCGCCTGAATCAGATGAGCGCACATGCTTGAACCCATGACACCCGTACCGATCCATCCGATCCGGGTAACGCCTGGGACGATTGTCGGGATTTTTATACTCACTTCATTCTCCGTTGAGGGGCTGTGTTCAGAGCCGAGGATTATCTGTGCGGATCACGGAACATCGCAAGTGTCCCGAGGAGCATTCGATCCGCAATTCCAGGGTGAGTCCGCTTTGATCAAAACAGGAATACCGGCTCAGAAATTGTCGAAATGACCGAGGTTGTAGCGATTACAGTGAAAGCAGAGAATACGGTCGGATTCAGGATCGTTTCTGTGGCGTTAAAGTCTGCGCAAACCTCGTCGTCTACGGCCTGAAATGCCGGTCAGAGCACGTCAAAAGCGTCGTCGAAAGACTGCACGTTGACACCGTTTTGGGTCACAGGTAGAGTCGTTCTGTTCGATCTCGACATTCGTGTTGCAGATCGAGGGTGTCGTCCGGTGAGAACAGCCTGTGGGGATGCCGTGTGTCTGTTGTGGCGGGAATACTTTTGTGGTCCCTTCTCGTCGGTGTGTGCCGCTCGGAAAATGCTCTGATTCTTGTTCCGGATTCAACAGGCTTTGTTCAGGTTGGTCAGTCAGGAGGGTCTGAATCTTCAGGGGGGCTTCGCTCGGAAAGTTCGAAGCCGCCGTGGAGTACCGATGTTGCGGAGAATGACTGGAAATACATTGTTCTGCATCATTCGGGTACAGCAGCAGGAAGCGTTGAGGCAATTCATCGAGAGCATCGAAGTCGTCGGGACGCTTCAGGAAACAACTGGCTGGGTATTGGCTACCATTTTGTGATCGGAAACGGGAACGGTATGACTGACGGCAGCGTCGTCGGGACATTTCGCTGGAAAGATCAGATTCATGGAGCTCATTCCGGACATGCCGTTTTCAATGCCCGGGGGATTGGGATTTGTCTGATCGGTAACTTTGAGGAGCGGGCTCCCACGGCGAAGCAGATGGCTGCAGTCAGGAAGCTTGTCGGGATGCTTGCAGGTCGTTTCAGTATTTCTGGTGATCGTGTTGTTGGGCATTCGTCGATTCGTGCGACGAGTTGTCCGGGAAAGTTGTTTCCCCTGAAGGAACTCAGGGAAATTGCATCGAAGGAAGCGATGGTTTTGACGCAGCCGGCGTTTTGAGGCCCTGAATCTTCTGTCTTTTCGCTCATGGAAGTCAATTTTTATGTTCAACCGCGTTCGCAATCATAACCAGACCGATTCTTCTGATGAGTTCGATCGTCTGGTGCCGGAATTTGATGCTGATCTTCTTCCGACGGAACTTCGCGAACTGTATGACTCATGGGCTCAGTCCGGTCAGGCAGCTGCTCTGAATGCGGGGAGTGTCGCAGAGTCTGACTGGCCAGTGGCGATCTATGTTCCTGAGCGTTACGAAGAGCGATACGCGTATCCGCTGATTATCTGGTTTCACTCAGACGACACTGATGAAGATCAGCTGGAAGATGTGATGACAGCAGTCAGTTCGCAGAATTACTGCGGTCTGGCACTTCGCGGCAACCACTTTGAGTGCCAGACGGGTGGTTATCGATGGAATACTGCTGATACTCGTTTTTCATCCGTTCCGCTTCAGGATCTGCTTTATGTGACTACGTGTCGGCTGCGACAGGCGTTTCACATTCACAGTGAACGAATTTTCGTGGCAGGTTCCGGGAGTGGTGCAGATGCTGCTCTGCATGCTCTGGTTCAGAGACCTGACTGGTTTGCCGGCGCGATACTGCTTGATCCGAACGGTGACCGCGAGATGCTTCAGGCAGAGCGGATCGAGGGGCTCCGTGGCAAGCCGATTCTGCAGACAGTCAGTCGGGAAACAAAAGGCGAGAACCTGGCTCGCAATGTCGAGTGTGTCCGTCTGCTTCGCTCTGCGGGAGCAGAAATTGAAGTTCGCCTGAATGATCGAGTCATCGATCCTGTCAGCTCCGAAGCACGATTCATGGATCACTGGATCATGGGGCAGCTCAATCGTACGGCTCTCGTCTGACGCTCGAACTGACTCCCGGATTCTTCCGGCATTCTGACTTAACGCATGTCCATTCTCACCGGTGCAGAGGACTTCTCCGTTCTGTTTTCGGTGAACCTGTCGTGATCTGCATCTCTGAATCTTCCCTGAACTGAATCTGAATTTCTGAAACCGCCTGCTTGCCGATGAATCAGGTTCTGCATATAGAACCTTGTTCGTGGCGATCTGGTCGATGTCTCCGAAATACAGAATCAGTTCAGGGAATTTTTTATGGCAGACTGGGCAGAAGAAGGTTCAAAAGCACCTGCGTTTTCGCTGAAGGCAACCGATGGCAGTACCGTGAAGCTTTCGTCGTTTCGCGGAAAATCGGTGGTGCTCTATTTCTATCCGAAAGACGATACGCCGGGCTGCACGAAGGAAGCCTGCGCATTTCGTGATCGCAGCCCAGAGATTTCTGAGCTGGGGGCTGTCGTACTGGGTGTGAGCCCCGATGACGTTGCCAGTCATGTGGCGTTTACGAAGAAGTTTGAACTGAACTTTCCATTGCTTGCTGACGTCGGGCATGAAGTTGCCGAGAGCTATGGTGCCTGGCGTGAGAAAAACATGTATGGAAAGAAGTCGATGGGAGTTCAGCGATCCACGTTTCTGATCGATGGCGAAGGAAAGATTGCTCGCGTCTGGAAGAAGGTCTCCGTCGACGGTCACGACGAACAGGTGATTGAGGCTCTGAAATCGCTCAAGTCCTGACCAGTGTCGAAACTGAAGAGAGCAGAAACAACGGCTATGAAGACGTGAAAAAAGGGCGACTTGATCTGTCGCCCTTTCTCCATGAAGCAAATTGGCTTACAGGCCGGAGTTTGCTTTCAGCGTTTCGTCGAAGCTTTCTCACGGCTGCCTGCAGCGGCTTTTGTCGCTTTGGGTGTCGGTGGCTTCTCGTCCGCGGTTTCGGTTTCAGGAGAGGCATCGGAGTCGGTGTCGTCTGACGTTCGTGTTGCCGAGACCTTTCGGATTCCGCCGCGAGACTCACCAGTCAGGTAGTTGTCGACACGTGCAGCAGTCTGAATCTTCTCGAAGGTTTCCCCGAGCAGCTTGGCCACTTCTCGTTCTTCGAGCTGAGCGTTCAGCTGAGCCTTCACATCCTTGATGTCGTGTTCGACCGGTTCCGTTCGTCCTTCATATTTCAGGATGACGTACTGCGACACGTCCACCTGAATGATTCCCGAGATCTCCCCGGGAGTTTTCATCTCAAACGCAGCCTTGCGAATTTCTTCGTGAGCTCCGGAGTTTTTGCGAATCGGAGGCACGGTACCACCGAGTGCTCGGCTGTTTGGTTCAACCGAAAGTTCCCGAGCCATGGACTCGAAATCATCCGGGCTTGACCTGGCTTTCTCCCATGCTTCCTGAGCACGTCGGAGGTTGTCCAGCACCATCATTCGAGCTTTGACACGTTCGCCATAGTTGTCTTCATACGCGTCACGCATCATGTCATTTGTGATCTCTACGCCCCGTCCGGCGAGCTTTTTCATGGCCAGCATCGGCCACACGACGTCGCGGCGATACTGAACCGGTGTCAGATTGCGTTCAGCCTGAAGCAGCTGGTAATACTGATCGACGGCAAGGCCGAACTTCTTCGAGAGTTCAACGACTTCTGCATTGACTTCTGCTTCAGAAACGGTGATGCCTTTTTCTGCACAGGCCTGCTGGATGATGGTTCGATTGATCAGGTTCTCCAGAACTTCCCGTCCGTGTCGTTCAACACATTCGCGTGCCAGAGCTTCGTAGCTGATGGCTTCACCATTGACCTTACCGACCGGCTGACTGAGAGCATCAGTGCGTGCCTGAGTCGCTACGGCTTCGGACTTCTGCTCAGCAGCTTTGCTGTTCTGGGCTCGCCAGACCTGCATACCGATCCCGGCCGCGATAAGCATGACCAGGGTGCCGCTGACAAAGATGCCGCCACGACTGCGGACAGATCTGCCTGATGGGATGGATTTCTGGACGGGTTCTGAATCTTTCATGAGATGACTCCGGTGCAGAGAGGAGGTCGTCCGGTGGAGTTGCATGGACGAGCGGGAAGGGTGAGAGAGGATCTGAATGTCCTGGACAGCTGTCTGGGATCGCTGCGAAATTCTGGAATCAGCAGGTCAGGAGAGGGGTTTGAAAAGGAGAGAGGGAAGTGAACCAGAGGGTGAACTGATACCGGCAAAAAGTACCGGTGGAGGGCTGGACTTCTGAGGAAACCTTCTGGGTTATACGCCGATTTTCGAATCAGGGTCAAGTTCGGTTTTTGGCACCATCCGGAGCGGCCCGTGAATTGAGAATCGGGCCTGCTTCTGCTAAGATTACGGCATCTGCATTTTTGGTTGTAAGTGATTTCTGGTAATTGACTTGCGTTCGGTTCTGAAAGAGAAGTCGCAGAGGCTCCGATGCGAGCTCTTTCCGCGATGGCAATTCTCATTATTGTGGGAATTAACAGCCTGCGGATTCTGGCTGACATGGTTGATGAGTAAAAGGGGTATCCAGGTTGTCCACTGACGAACCGCAGTCTGAGATGTTGCCGCCATTCGATCCTCAGGTACTGAACACTGAGATTCAGGATGAGATGCGCACGAGTTATCTCACTTACGCGATGAGCGTCATCATCAGTCGAGCGCTGCCGGATGCGCGAGATGGTCTGAAACCATCTCAGCGTCGAATTCTGGTCGCGATGAACGATCTGAGTCTGGGGCCTTCCGGTGGGCGCAAGAAATGCGCCAAGATCGCCGGCGACACCAGCGGCAACTATCACCCTCACGGTGAAGGCTCAATTTATCCGACACTTGTACGCATGGCTCAGGACTGGGTCATGCGGGAAGTGCTCATTGACAAGCAGGGGAATTTCGGTTCGCTTGCCGGACTTCCGCCCGCTGCGATGCGATATACAGAAGCTCGAATGTCTTCCGCAGCCGCGGAGATGCTTCGCGATATTGATCGTGAGACCGTCGACTTCACGCCGACGTATGACAACGATCGTCTTGAGCCGGTTGTGCTGCCGTCACGTTTTCCGAATCTGCTGGTGAACGGGTCAACTGGCATCGCCGTCGGGATGGCAACAAGCATCCCGCCGCACAACATGAGTGAAGTCTGCGCTGCGGTCATTCGGGTTATCGACGAGCCGGACTGTCTTCTGGATGATCTCATGGACGTCCTTCCGGGCCCTGACTTTCCGACAGGCGGGATCATCTGCGGTCGAATGGGCATCCGGATGGCCTACCAGACGGGACGTTCCACAATCACGCTTCGTGCTCGGACTCATTTCGAGACCGAGAAGAACAGCGATGTGATTGTTGTGACCGAGATTCCGTACCTTGAAACACGCGACCGCATTCGGGAAAAGCTGGAACTTCTGGTTCGTGACGAACGGATCAAGGGCATTTCCCGCATTACAGACCTGACAGACCGAACGGTTCCGCCCTGGCAGGTTCGTCTGCACATTCAGCTCAAACGCGATGCCGACAAAGATGTCGTCCTGAATCAGCTGTTTGAGTATTCTCCGCTGCAGACAACAGTCAGCATGATCATGCTGGCTCTGGACGGGAATCGTCCCCAGCTGATGAATCTTCGAGCGCTTCTGGATTCGTTCATCCGGCATCGGGTGGACGTAATTCGGCGTCGCACGGAGTTTCAGCTTCGCGAAGCCCGCAAGCGGCGTCATACGGTCGAAGGTCTTCTGCTCGCGCAACTGGACATTGACCGGATCATCAGAACGATCAGAGAGTCCAGTAGTCGTGCCGCCGCACGCGATGCACTGCAGCAGATTCCTGTTCCTTCAGAAATGGTGGCTCGGGCTCTCGGCGATACAGGGTTTTCTGCCTTCGTCAGCGAAAACGGCGAAGCCGCAGAGTATTTTCTTTCGGCGAATCAGGCGGAAGCCATCGTTTCGATGCAGCTCGGATCACTCGCCAACCTGGAACGTGAGAAGCTCATCGGAGAACATCAGACTCTGCTTGAGAATATCGCGGAATATCTCCGTTTGCTGGCTGATGAAGCAAACATTCGCGCCGTGATCCGCGATGACATGGAAGAGCTTCGAAGTCGGTTCAGTGATCGTCGTCGAACTGACATCTCGGAAGAAGAGCTCGGTGAGTACGATAAGGAATCGCTCATCACAGAGCAGCCGATGGTGGTGACCATGTCACAGCGTGGTTATATCAAACGAACGCCACTTGATGTTTATGAAGCACAGAATCGGGGAGGCAAGGGAATCAAAGGGGCGACATCTGATGAAGAAGACCCGATTGGTCACCTTTTCGTTTCCAGTACGCACGACTATCTGCTCTTCTTCACAGATCGTGGCCGAGTCCACTGGATCAAGGTGTACGACCTGCCGCTTCAGCCGAGAACCGGGAAGGGCAGGGCTCTGGCGAATCTGATCACTCTGGTCGAGAACGAAGGCATTGCCAACTGTTTCAACGTCAGGCATTTCCCGGACGATCAGTACCTTGTGATTGCAACTCGACAGGGGATTATCAAGAAGACTGCGTTGTCTGCCTATGGCCGACCAATGAAGGGCGGCATTATCGCGATTCGGCTTGACGATGATGATGCGCTGGTAGACGTTCGGATTGTTCGTGGTGACGAGGATCTGGTTCTGTCGACATCCGGAGGAATGGCAATCCGGTTTCATCATGAAGATGCTCGGCCGATGGGGCGAGCCACTCGCGGTGTGAAGGGAATCAACCTCAGCAAAGGAGAGACGGTTGTTGGAATGGTCGTGGCTGATCCGGAACGAACTCTTCTGAGCATCTGCGAGTTTGGTTACGGCAAGCGTACTCCATTCGGTCCG
Organism: Planctomyces sp.; assembly: GCA_046345315.1. GTDB lineage: Bacteria > Planctomycetota > Planctomycetia > Planctomycetales > Planctomycetaceae > F1-80-MAGs062. The sequence continues at coordinate 78,048 of JBKDKA010000262.1, read as the reverse complement.
GCTGACACAGGCAGCGATGAAGTCGGGCCCGAAGAAACAGGAGTCACAGAGGGGGACGTCTCAGCAGCCGAGGCCGTTGTGCCTGAGGGGGCAGAGGATGCCGAGAGTGATGGTGAGTCAAATCCCGGAAGCAACATGAAGTATCGTCGACAGCGCCGTGGCGGTAAGGGATTGCGTGACATCAAAACGACAGCTCGAAATGGTCGTGTCGTTGATGTGCTTTCAGTCTGCGATCAGGATGAGGTGTTGATGGTCACATCTCGCGGAAAGATCCAGCGCGTCCGAGCTGCCGATATCAGTACCATCGGGCGGAACACCCAGGGCGTCCGGATCATTCGTCTCGATGAGAACGATACTCTGGTTTCCTGTGCGGTGATTGCGGGTGATGTGATTGATGAAGAAACGGCACGAGCTGCAGCCGAGCAGGCTCGAGCGGCGTCGGCAGCTGCGCCCGGTCTTCCACCGGTGATACCGGAAGATCCAGCGGAATCTGACGAGACCTGACGTTCAGACTGGTATTCGGACGTTCTTAAAGAGTTGCTTCCGGCCTGGAAACAGGTTTGTCTTCGAGGGCAGGCTGTTCGGGCTGCGATTCGTTCAGAGTGTCGATGATGTACTTCTGAAAGTAGTAGATTCTTTCCTCGCGACACCCGATGACGCCCTGATGACTGCTGCCCTGCAGGCCTCGCTGCTGCTGTGCATAGATGGTTCGGTCTTCATTCAGAACTCGCGTGGTTCGATGCCAGGCTAATCGCCAGGCTGTCCATGCAGCGAGACTGCGTAATGGGCCTCGACGCTGCCCCTGCAGAGAGTACATCCAGACGCGAATTTTCACTGTCTGAGCGGACGTCGGTACATAAGTCAGGGCATAGTTAAAAGTGTCGGTGCCAACGAGCACGGTGCTGGGATGAATGTGGCGATGCCGATGTTCAAGGTGCGGAGCTCTTCCGAGCCATTCTGAAAGTTTCGCCTGAGCCTGTTCAATCCGCGAAGTCTCCGGAGCAAAAAACGTCAGTGCAGTATGCTGCCCGGACATCTGATGATGAGTGAGTGTTTCATCTGACAGTTTTCCACCGAACGTGACCGGATGCAGCGCGATGAGATGATATGACTCAAGTGTGTTCTCGGCCGGTATTTTCCAGTTACAGGCACAGTCAAACTCCCACAGGAATCGATGACGCCATCCTGGAGTGGAGAAAGAATTTTCGGTTTCGTCGTAGAAGGGTGACAGCCATTCTCGCAATGGCGGAGCATCATTATTGAATGACACAAAAAGAAGATCTCCGCAGTCTTCAAGGCGAAAAGTTCTCAGGCGGGAATTGTCGCGGTCCCATGGCCGAAAGCATTTTGCCTCGGGAATGTTTTTGATCCGCCCTTCATTGTTGTATTCCCAGTGATGGTACTGGCAGCGAATCGTCGGAGCATGCCCCTGTGTTTCCTTCGTCAGCAGGCAGTGTCGATGGGAACAGATGTTTTCAAAGGCTCGGAAGTGGCCACCGCAGTTCCGGAGCAGAATCTCTTTCCCGAATAGCTGCTGCGTCAGAAAACTCCCGTCTTTCGGCAACTGTGATTTTGACGCAACGAGATGCCATGCCGGGAGGAACAGCTGGTTGATTTCCCGACGATGCCAGTCTTCTGAATAGTAGTGTTCCGGGCGAAGCAGATGGCGAAGTGATTCTTTGTGGTTGAACAAGTGGAGCAGGCCTGCATGAAAGGGGCGGGGGGGCAGTGTTCCAGTTGGGATTTTCGGCCCGGGGGGGCCAGAATGACGATCCTGCTGCTGAGGGTCAAGCCAGATTGCCGGCGGGTAATGCTTTCGGGAACGAATGACTTTGGGAAAACAGATTTTGCCAGAACGGGCCAAATCGTCTGTCGGGAGAGATAGAAACCTGTTCGCTGAGTTCTGTTCCGAAGCGACAATCTTTAGAGTAGTGGACCAGGGCAGAGAAATGCTGTTGCCTGTCTGAGTGCGGGATGTTTTTCGAGGTGAGATTATGAAAGCTGCGTTTATCCGGGCGACGGGACCTGCGAGTCAGATTCAATACGGAACGATGTCCGACCCTGTGCCGGGAGAGACGCAGGTGTTGATTCGGACAGAGGCTGTTTCGGTGAATCCGATCGACACATATATCCGGGCTGGCAATGTGCGATTCGACCTTCCGAACCCGTTTGTCGTTGGCTGTGATGTCTGCGGGGTCGTTGAGCAGTGCGGGCCGGGTTCGAAGCGGTTCAAAGTGGGTGATCGCGTCTGGGGGAGCAACCAGGGACTTTTCGGGCGCCAGGGAACATTCTCGGAATATTGCGCTATTGATGAACAGTGGCTGTATCCCGTTCCGAAGGGCGTATCCTCTGAGTTGGCGGCGGCCGGTGCACTCGTTGGAATTACGGCTCAACTGGGATTGTTTCTGCATGCTGGCCTGACTCCCGGTGAAGTCGTATTTGTGAACGGTGGTACCGGAGGTGTGGGTTCGGCGGTCGTTCAGCTCGCACATGCTCACGGCGCAAAAGTCATCACAACCGCGGGAACAGAAGAGAAGGCGTCGATCTGCCGGCAGCTCGGCGCAGATCACGTGATTCAGTATCGCAGTGAGAATATTGATGAACGATTTGCGAGCATTCTCGCCGAAACCGGACCGATCAGTGTCTGGTTCGAGACGCAGCGAATGCCGACTCTGGACCGAAGCTTCAGCCTGATGGCTCGACGTGGTCGCTTCATCTTTATGGCCGGGCGAGATTCACGTCCGGAGTTTCCAGTGGGGCCGTTTTATGTGCGCGACCTGCGCGCCATCGGATTCGCGATGTTCAACGCCACTGCCGAGGAACAGCGAGTCTCCGCGGATGCGCTGAATCAGCTTCTGGCATCGGGAGCCTTTCAGCCGAGAATCAGTCGAGTAATGAGTCTTTCAGAGACCGCAGCCGCTCATCAGCTGCAGGAAGAAAGTACGCTTCAGGGCAGTGGAGCTTTATCTGGAAAGATTGTTCTGAAGCCCTGATCTCTGGATCACGAATCTTCGGAGGCTCGCTGGGCTTTCAGCTGTTCCCACTGTTCCGGCGAGTAGAGAACATCTCGAGCCTGAGCTCCATTGTATTCCCCGACGACGCCGTCTTCCGCCATGTAGTCGATCATTCGAGCTGCACGTCCGTAACCGATCCCCAGAGCACGCTGCAGGAGGGAAACACTGCCGCGACCTTCCCGAACGACGACATCAATGGCGTCATCGTAGAGATCATCATGGTGACGTGGACCGGAATCGCCGGCGGCTCCGGAGCCACTGCCGGCTCCCGCAGAAGTAATCTGCTGAAGTTCCGCACTGTATTCCGGTTCGACACCTCGGAAGAAGTCGATGACGGCGTTGATCTCTTCGTCGCTCACGTACGTTCCCTGAGCTCGCGTGAGACTGCTGGTGCCCGGTGCAAGATACAGCATGTCCCCGCTGCCGAGCAGTCGTTCTGCACCGCCTTCATCGAGAACAACGCGGCTGTCCATTCGGCTCGCCACCTGGAACGAGATTCGTGCGGGGAGATTGGATTTAATCAGACCGGTAATGACATCGACCGTCGGCTTCTGAGTGGCAAGTACAAGATGAATGCCGACAGCTCGAGATTTCTGAGCGAGCCGGATGATGTGGGCTTCAACATCCTTTCCGGAAGTCATCATCAGGTCAGCCATCTCGTCTGCGATGATCACGATGTACGGCATTTTCTCCGGGATGCTCTGAGCGTCGTCGTCATTCTCACTGATACCCAGTCGAGAAAGCACCGCATCACGCGACATCTTGTTGTAGCTGTCCAGATGGCGAACACCGACGCGTGCAAGCAGATCGTAGCGTTCTTCCATCTTGTCGACGGCCCATGCGAGCACAGCTTCCGCCTTCTTCATGTCGGTGATTACCGGATGCATGAGGTGCGGAATTTTCTTGTACGGGCTGAGCTCGACCATTTTCGGGTCGATCATCAGCATTCGGACTTCATCCGGAGTTCGAGTCATGAGAATCGAGAGAATGAGCGTGTTCAAACAGACGCTCTTCCCGGTACCGGTTCGTCCCGCGATCAGCAGATGAGGCATCTTTGCCATATCGACAGTCAGCGGTTTTCCGCTCACGTCCTTGCCAAGGAACAGCGGGATGCGCATCTCGTCAGAACCTGCTCGAGCAATCTGCAGCAGTTCACGCAGTCGCACCATAATCTGTTTGTCGTTTGGAACCTCCACGCCGACGGTGTTTTTTCCCGGGATCGGTGCAACCACACGCACGGATGGAACGCGCAGAGCGATTGCGAGATCATCTTCAAGCGCTGTCACTTTGTTGAGTCGCAGGCCGGCTTCCAGTTCGAGTTCAAACTGAGTCACCACCGGACCTGTGTCGATCTCGGAGACGCGGATATTCAGGCCGAATTCGTCGAACGACTTCTCGAGTGTTGCAGCAGCAATGCGTGCTTTCCTCGCCAGGAGTTCATAAGGGAACTCTTCTGCCTGTTCCAGCATATCGGGATTCGGCAGAGAATAGCGTCGACCAACAGCGTCATTCGCGATCTCAGGCTGATGCAGACTGATCGTTGCCGGTGGATTGATTCGAATGCTTCGGTCGTCGACGGCATTCTCATCCGGCAGCTGTGCCGGAATCTCTTCGGAAACAGGAATTGCCTCCGGAGCATGGATTCGAAACGTCGGAGTTTCCTGATCCGGATCGACAGCGGTGACGGAATCTGTCTGCTGGACAGCTTCAGGAGCGACATTGTTCGAAGACCGACGTACTCTGATCGCCGGAGCCAGACGCCGAATGAGAGAGGCACTGCTGCTCAGAAGCAGCAGTGGAGCACCGGCGGTCTGGAGCACAGGTCGTGTCAGATCCGAAAGTGGAGTCAGCAACCATCCGGCCAGGAACACGCTGCCTGCGAGAATCAGGATTCCGGTCTGAGAAAACTTCTGCGTCAACAGAATCCCTGTCCATGCGCCTATTTTACCGCCGCTTCCATAGGTTGATCCGGAATTCAGGCCTGGTGACAGGATGTGGAGCACCGCGCATGATGCCAGAACGAGAAGCAGTATCCCGGCGACCGTTGTTCCGACTTTTCGCGTGGGCTCGCGAGAGAACAGTTTCAGATCCCACGAGATCAATGCAGCAAGCAGCACCCAGGTACCGAGACCGAGTGCCTGTCGAGTATGGAAGGCCACACTGGCTCCCGGACCGCCACACAGATTGGTAGGTTCATGCCGTTGTGGAAAGACAAGGCTCGATGGCGGATCAGCCTGATCGTAACTGACGAAACTCAGACCGGCGAAGACCACCAGGGCGAGCAGCCCCAGGGCAAGCAGATCAGTCTTGAGTCGTTCGAAGTCAATCATGAGTCGGGACGGAATCCAGAAGAGTTCAGAGATCTGCAGGTTCGATGCGGGACCGGGGCGTACGCAGTCAAAGGGGATGCCAGAGAGTTGTCGCTGGTCATTCCGAATTCTTGAGCGATCGCGGGTCCGGATTGCCGGAGTGCTCTCGCGCAGACGCAGAATCTTCGGGGACAGTTCTGCGACCGAAGCAACAGTAGCACCGGAACTTTGATCTGCTGTTGAAAAAACGCAACAAGTGATGCCGAAGGGCTTCGTACGTATTGAGAACATGATTTGAATCTGTCCGGATGATTGTGCCTGTTCTCCGGCTTTACGGAACGATCTGAGAATCCGTTTGTAGTGCCGCGGAATGCGATTCCACGGGGAAAAAAAACTGGAAGGCTGCTTGACGCTTCAGTTGTCGTGTTCCGGTCAGTCGTCAAGCGGATTTAATCCGGCGAGCTCTTCATTTCTGTTCAGAATTTCGGTGTGTTATGATCCGCGCGGTTCGGGTGAGATTTCTGAGTGCAGGAATTATTCGGTGATCCACGGGAGCAGGAGACTTTCAGATGCAACTCGGTTTTGTCAGCGCAATACTCCCCGATCTGACCTTCGAACAGGTGCTTCGTACGGCTGCGGAAACAGGGTTCGACTGTGTCGAAGTCTGTTGCTGGCCTGTTGGGAAAGCTGAGCGTCGTTACGCCGGGGTGACCCACATCGATGCCGGTGACCTGTCTGACGAACTGGTGACGTCCATTCAAAGTCAGCTGGATCGACATGGAATCCGGATCAGTGCATTGGGATATTATCCGAACCCGCTCAGTCCTGGGGCAGAAGAGGCCGCATCTGCAGTGGCTCATATTCGTGCCGTGATTGCTGCAGCTGAGCGACTGAACATTGGTCGAATGAATACATTTGTCGGTCGTGACTGGACACGTTCGGTGGATGATAACTGGCCGCGATTTCTCGAAACATGGCGTCCGCTCATCGGTTATGCGGAAGATCACGGTGTTCGTATCGGGATCGAAAATTGTCCAATGCTGTTTTCTGCGGACGAATGGCCGGGGGGCAAGAACCTTGCAACTTCACCGGACATCTGGACACGAATGTTCAGTGACATTCCCTCCGATCATTTCGGACTGAATTATGATCCCTCGCACATGATCTGGCAGCATATGGACTATCTTGCTCCGATTCGGGAGTTTCGGGACAAGCTGTTTCATATTCATGCCAAGGATGTTCGAATCGACCGTCATCGACTGGATCGAGTCGGCATCATGGCTCATCCCTCACGGTTTCATACGCCGAAGCTTCCGGGGATGGGTGACGTTGACTGGGGGAAATTCTTTTCCGAGCTGACAGATTCAAATTACCGAGGCCCGGTTTGTGTTGAGGTTGAAGACCGAGCCTATGAAGGAACGCTGAACGAACGGCGTGCTTCACTTGTTCAGAGCCACAATTATCTCAGAAATTATCTGCCGAAACGATGAAACACCGAATTACCGGTTTCGAAACCACGGATCTCCGATTTCCAACGTCTCAGCATCTGGATGGATCCGATGCGATGAATCCGGATCCGGACTACTCTGCTGCCTACGTTGTACTGCGGACCGATTCACCGGAGTTTTCCGGTCACGGAATGACGTTCACAATCGGTCGCGGAAACGAACTCTGCGTTGCTGCGATTGAGCTGCTGGCGGGACTGCTCGTCGGACAGGATGTGACGGAGCTGATGCGGCAGCCTGTCACCCTCTATCGGAAACTCACGGGTGACAGTCAGATTCGCTGGGTCGGGCCCGAAAAAGGAGTAGTGCATCTTGCGGCAGCAGCTGTAATCAACGCGGTCTGGGATCTGCAGGCGAGAATTCTGAAGAAACCGGTCTGGCAGATGATCTGTGACATGACGCCGGAGCAGATGGTCAGCTGCGTTGATTTCCGATATCTCTCCGATGCGTTGACTCCGACTCAGGCAATTGAACTTCTGCAGCCACTGGCGTCAGGACGTCAGGAACGAATCGAGTTTCTTCGGGCTCAGGGGTATCCCAGTTATACGACCTCCGCCGGCTGGCTTGGGTACTCTGACGAAGCGCTCATCAGTAAATGCGAAGATCTGAAAGCGCGAGGCTGGACTCATTTCAAGATCAAGGTAGGACGTGACCTTCCGGATGATATCCGTCGCTGCCGAGTTCTCAGAAACCAGATGGGACCAGATGCCCGCATGATGATCGATGCGAATCAGGTCTGGGATGTTCCGCAGGCGATTGAGTGGATTCAGCAGCTGGCGCAGTTCAATCCGTGGTTTGTTGAGGAACCGACGAGCCCCGACGATATTCTCGGACACCAGGCGATTTCCCGAGCCATTGCACCGATTCGGGTTGCAACAGGAGAGATGTGTCATAATCGCGTGATGTTCAAACAGTTCATGCAGTCCGGCGCGATGCAGGTCTGTCAGCTGGACAGTTGCCGACTCGGTGGCGTCAACGAAGTGCTTGCCGTCATGCTGCTTGCAAAACGATTCGGAATCCCGGTCTGTCCGCACGCAGGCGGTGTCGGGCTGTGTGAGTACGTGCAGCACATCAGTATCGTCGACTACGTCTGTGTGACGGGAACAACGGAGGATCGAGTTGCTGAGTACTCCGATCATCTTCACGAACACGTTTCCGATCCGGTCATTATGAAGAACGGCCGGTATATGCCTCCGGAAGCACCGGGTTACAGCGTGAAGTTCACTGACCAGGCACTGAGGGAGTTCAGGTTTCCGCGGCGATGATTCCTGAGCTCGCTGTCGCTCATTCCAACACCTGGACTTTCCCGTTGCCGTTGGAGTCTCTCTCTGCAGGAGAGCTCCTGTCCAACGGGAGTCCGTCCCGATTTTGAAATCGCTTCTATTGAACCTTCGCCGGCAACGGAGAGATGTCTGTCGTATCAGCGTATTGCTTCCGCAGGGCTTCGAGGTCTTTCTTCAGCTCTGCGATCTGTCCTGACCAGCGACTGTTTCCATACTGATTCTGCAGTTCGTCAGGGTCTTCCTTGAGATCATAGAATTCCCATTCGTCTGACTGATAAAAATGAATCAGTTTGAAACGATCGGTGCGGATTCCGTAGTGCCTTGCAACACTATGGACAGCGGGAAACTCGTGGTAGTGGTAGTAGATGCTCTTGCGCCAGTCCGGCGGATTCATACCTTTCATCAGCGGAACCAGTGATTGTCCCTGCATGTCAGCAGGCGTTTTCTGTCCCGCGATGTCGAGAAAGGTTTCGGCATAATCCAGATTCTGGACGAGCTGTTCACTGACACTTCCGGGGGCAGTAACACCCGGCCAGCGAACAATCAGAGGCATTTTCAGAGATTCTTCGTACATCCAGCGTTTGTCGTACCAGCCGTGGTCTCCGAGATAAAATCCCTGATCTGAAGCGTAGATAACGATGGTGTTTCGATCGAGACCTGTCTCTTTCAGGTAGTCGAGCATCCTCGCGATGTTTTCGTCGACCGCACGGATGCACCGAAGATAGTTCTTCATATAACGCTTATACTTCCAGCGAACGAGTTCCTTTCCGACGGGAGGATTCCGGAGGAATGCGTCATTCTCTGCCTGGAAGCCGGCATTCCATTCACTCAACTGATCGGGCGTCATCCGTTTCAGATTGCTGAGTCCGGAACGGTCACTTGGGTTACCCGCGTTCGGATCCCAGTTCGGCGGTATTGGGCCAAAACAGTCGTAGACGAGATTCAGGTGTCGGTCGATTTCCATTTCCTGATTTCTGGCCGGGCTTGCGTTATCCTGCCAGTCGTCGAACAGCGTCGGTGGTTCCGGAATCGAAATGTCGGAATACAGTCTCAGGTGTCGAAGTGGCGGCATCCAGTTGCGATGTGGAGCTTTGTGCTGACACATCAGAACAAACGGTCGTGACTGATCGCGAGTTTTCAGCCATTCGAGCGAAAGATCCGTTACGAGATCTGTGCAGTATCCCTGAAGTTCGACCCGACTTTCTGCGTTGATCATCACCGGGTTGTAGTAGTCACCCTGACCGGGAAGAATCTGCCAGAAATCAAAACCCTGGGGATCGGAATTCAGATGCCATTTCCCGATCATGGCGGTGGAGTATCCGGCCTTCTGCAGGATCTTCGGAAACGTCTGCTGGTCTCCGTCGAAACGATTTCCGTTGCTCATGAAGCCATTCAGGTGACTGTGTTTACCGGTCAGAATGACAGCTCGACTCGGCCCGCAGACAGAGTTCGTGCAGAAGCTGTTGCGAAAGAGCATGCCTTCCGCCGCGAGACGGTCAATGGTAGGAGTGGGATTCAACGACTGCAGGCGACCACCGTATGCTCCAATGGCATGCGGGGCATGATCGTCCGTAAAAATGAACAGGATGTTCGGTCGCGCAGCTTCGTCCGCCGAACAGTAATCACCCGGCAGCAAGATGAATAATGCGGACAGTAGAAGAACAGCCGCTGGGAAACGCTGTGCGAAGCAAGCATGGAGAGGACGAATATGGGCGGAGTTCAAGGCAGCCGACTCCTTCTGCTGATTTCAAAACTGCGGTCAGAAAGAATCTGAGTATTCTCGAGTCCGCAGTTCGGCCGTCAAGCTGTCAACTGAAGGAAGCCGACATCCGTCTGCAAAGAAACTGCCCCAGGCAGGCTCTATGAATTGGTCGCCTGCTGCTGAACGGGCAGTGCACTCAGGCCGATGCCCGTGTAGTGGAAACCGCGTTTTGCCATCTTCTGACGGTCGTAGAGATTTCTTCCGTCAAAGATGACTGGTGATTTCATCTTGATGCGGATGTAATCGAAGTCCGGATTTCGGAATTCGTTCCACTCAGTGACGATGGCAAGTGCATCGGCATTCTCACAGGCGTCGTAATGATGAACGCTGTATTCGATGCGATCTCCCATGATCCGGCGAACGTTATCCTGTGAGACCGGATCGTGAACCTTGACGGTCGCACCAGCTTCGAGAAGGCTCTGAATCAGAACAAGTGACGGTGCCTCCCGGATATCGTCAGTTCGAGGTTTGAACGATAAACCCCAGACTGCGATCGTCTTCCCCTTCAGGTTTCCGTCAAAATATTCGCTCAGCTTTCGAAACAGGACATGCTTCTGCTGATCGTTGGTTTCATCGACAGTTCTCAGGATTCGGGCGTCAACACCATTCTTCGCTGCCACCGCAGCCAGTGCTCGCACATCCTTCGGAAAGCATGAACCACCGTAGCCGACTCCGGGAAACAGGAACGAGAAGCCGATTCGGGCATCGTGTCCGATTCCCTTTCGAACTTCGTTGATGTCTGCACCCACCTGCTCGCAGATGTTTGCCATTTCGTTGATGAAACTGATTTTCGTTGCCAGCATGCAGTTGGCCACATACTTGATCATCTCGGCACTTTCGATGCCCACAGAGATGAATGGCTTTTCAGTTCGAAGAAACGGGCGATAGAGTTCCTGAAGGACATCGGCCGCGTCCGGATCATCGACACCAACGACGACGCGATCCGGTTTCGTGAAGTCGTCAATCGCGGCGCCTTCCTTGAGGAATTCAGGGTTGGAGCACGAGTGGAACTTCGTCTGAGTCAGCGCGCGGATCCATTCCGCGACGGCGCGATTTGTCCCGACAGGAACGGTGCTCTTGCAGATGACGATGGCGCCGGAAGACAACCAGGGGGCCATCTGTTCTGCAGCGCTGCGCACGTAACGCAGATCGGCAGCGCCGGATTCGTCCTGTGGCGTACCGACGCAGATGAAGATGCATCGAGCTCCGCAGACGGCCTCCTGATAGTTTGTGGAGAATTTCAGTCGACCGGAAGCCGCGTTTCTGCGAACCAGTTCTTCAAGGCCTGGTTCGTAGATCGGGATTCCGCCGGAATTCAGCAGTTTGACTTTCTCTGTATCAACATCCAGACAGGTGACATCATTACCACTCTCTGCGAAGCATGTTCCGGTGACCAGGCCAACATAGCCTGTTCCGATCATTGCAATCTTCATTTCATTTTCTCACTGAAGTTCCCGGCGAGCGGGGCACTCGTTGAATGCAGAATATCAGTTGTCAGAGAACCGACTGTCGTCTTCAAACTACCATCGGCGATCCACAATCGGCCAGGTTTCAACTGTTGACAGTTTCTCGGTTTGATACCCCGGATTCCAGATTCAGACCTGAAAGAACGTGTGAATCTCGATGAATAGATTCCAGAAGTTCACGAATGGACTCTTCTGTGGAGATTGCTGAACGTTCCGCAGTACTGAACGTACGTTTTTGAACGCCTCTACCGTTCTGAAGTGTTTCAGCAACATAGACCGGACGGCCTCGCACCTGGTCGTAAATCCGAACCACGTACTCACCCAGAATGCTGATTCCGAGGGCGTTCAGAGATCCGAAGAATGATGCGGTTCCGATGATGGAGGCCCAGCCAGGAATCGCGAGCCCGGTCAGAAGTTTGTGGAACAGAGCAAAGCTGCACGTTGCCATGCAGACGGCAGCGGAGATCACTGCAATTACGAAAAAGAATGTCAGCGGGAATGTGGAGAACGAAAAGATGGCGGTCTTCGCGAGTCGAAACAGTCCGTGCATGGAAACACGCGGGGTTCCGTCGTGACGTGCGGCTCTTTCGACATCCACACCCGTCTGGCGAAAACCAACCCAGCTGCGAAGTCCGGGAAAATATCGATCGTTTTCCGGAAGCTGGTTCAGAACGTCAACGGCTCGTCGATCCATCAGTCCGAAATTGCCTGCATCTTCCGGGATGGCAATCGATGCGATGGAATTCAGGATGCGATAGAAACTGTGAAACAGGATGCGTTTCGGAAGGGATTCCTTTCGGTTGAACCGACGAGCATAGACAACGTCGAATCCGTGCTCCCATGCGTCCAGAAAGGCGGGGATCGCCTTTGGATCATCCTGAAGATCCGAATCCATCAGAATGACCGCATCGCCCGATGCGGTCTGTAGTCCCGCGTGAACTGCTGGCTGATGTCCGAAATTTCTTGCCAGATGGACGACAATAATCCGTTCGTCCGCGTGTGACAGTTCGTTCAGCAGTTCACGACTGCCGTCCGAAGACCCATCGTTCACGTAGATGATTTCGTAGTCCGTCGTCTGGTAATTCAGTGTGGACTGAAGCTGGCTCGTCAGTTCTCGCAGAATCGCCGCTTCATTGAAGACCGGCAGTACGACCGAGATCCGTGATGTTCTTCGGTCTCGAACCAGTCGCTGACAGGGGGTGTTCATTTGCGGAGGACTCCGACGAGTGACAGTCCGCCTGGCAGTCCGAAATGTTCCAGACACCATCTTTCAGCGGATGCGGCTTTGAGAAGCGCACGATTTGTAAACGGTGAGACTGCAGGGAAGTCCGGCTGGCTCCGAACAGGAAACAGCTTCTCCCAGCTTCGAACAGCAACTGCAGCCGGCAGCGTGAAGCTGTTCCAGTAATTCAGCCACTGCACGCGAAAACCGGATTCGGCGGCCTGCCGACGAAGCTCACGGGTTGTATAACGTCGGAAGTGACCGAGCTGCTCATCCCATCGGCTGTAGAGCCATGGGTGTGCCGGTACAGTGATGATCACGGCCCCATCATCAGAGAGAACTCTGTGAACATGCTGCAGCACGGTGATCGGTGATTCCACATGTTCCAGGACGTCCAGCAGGACAACGGCTCTGACGGACGAAGCATCCAGTGGCCATGGTTCTCCGAGGTCATGCACGCGGACGTCCTCGATGCCACGGTCTCGAACGTGAGCCACGGCTTCCGGCATCAGGTCGTAACCCGTGACGTCATAACCCATCCCGGAGAATTCGACGAGGTTTCTTCCCGAACCGATTCCGCCTTCAACCAGTTGTCCGGGGGGCGGGCAGAAACGAGTCAGCAGTGATGTGACCAGCTGACGTTTGGCGATATGCCACCAGTAGTTGTCTTCGAGTGCAACCAGTTCCTGCAGATGACTGGGATCCATAATTGAGAACTCTCTTTGAGGGGTAACTGCCTTGGATCGCATTTCCGGGACAGGCACCCTTGTCGTTGCTGAACTTGCTGGAACAAATCGCGTTCATCGGGAGCCAGTCCCGGCTTTGAAACCACCTGTAGAGACCGAGTTGGAGCCGATTCGGTTGAAAACCTTCCGGGAGCTCGATGGCATTCTGAAGGTTAACACGTGATTTCTGTCAGTACGGTGAATCCGAAAACCCGGCAGGGCGGATCGAAGGTGATCGAGGGCTCTGTGACGATCGTGCTCATTTTGTTGCCGTTCGGCACCATCCGGTGCGACCGGAACAGATGCGATTTCGCAGATCCTGAGGACATTCGTCACTGCAGGGACAACCCCACCGAATGTCGCAGTCGATACGACTGTTGAGTTCTCACAGAGCAGACGTTGCAAAGAGGCAACCTTCCCGCAGATTTCCTTCAGGCGGTCTGACTCCGAGACAGAATAGCTGGAGCGCGATTCAAAACCGGGACAGGCACCCTTGCTGTTGCTGAATTCGCAGAAAAGAAACCGCGCCCGTCGGGAGCCAGTCCCGGTTTTGAAAACACCTGTAGTGAAGGTCCCTCGTCAACGACCTTGATTTAAAAAATGCTGCTCAGCAGCTCAGTTCGAACTGCTGAGCAGCGTTTCTGACCGAATGCCGGTTGCAAGAGACTGGTGAACGGGACAGCGATCCGCGATCTCTCGCAGGCGTTGTCGCTGCTCATCACTGAGATCGCCTTCGAGAGTCAGTGTTTTCTCAATTCGATCCAGCAGTCTGTTTTGTGCCGGATTTGTTTCATCCGGGGGAGCAGTCACTTTTTCGTGTCTGAGGGATACGTGCACCGCCTTCAGGGGCCATCCCTTTCTTCGAGCGTACATCTGAACTGTCATTGAGGTGCAGGCACCCAGCGCAGATAACAGAAGCTCATAAGGATCCGGACCTGTGTCCTGGCCACCAAGCGAGACCGGTTCGTCTGCCGTCAGCCTGTGTTGCCGCGCCTCAATGGACTGTCCGTAGGGAGTTTCCTTCGAACGAACAGTGACTTGTCGCATCGAGTCTGTCATTGCCGGTGGTATTCCTGAGAATCCAGATCGCATTTCAATATCGGGACGGGCATCCTGGCAGCTGCAGAAGTTTCAGGAAAACACTGCGTCCGTCGGGAGCCAGTCCCGGTTTTGAAACCACCTGTAATCCCTTGCGATCCCGAAATTCTACTTCTGTTCCAGAAGCCATGAGATCAGATCCGCCATCGCCTGCGGATCGATGTTCTTCTCCAGCCCTTCCGGCATGAGTGATTTTCCCGTATCCCGGACTGTTTCGAGATCAGATCGCAGTAGCGAGTCTTCTTTTGCTTCCGCTCGCCGCAGTGTGATGCTCGTTGATGACTCGGAAATGATCACACCATTGTGAGTCGTTCCGGCCGTGGTTAGAGCGATATAATCTCGCCATGCCGGGTTCACTTCACGATTCGGATCGAGCAGATTGACCAGCAGCGTTTCGGCGCCTCGTGCTGTCACAGTTGCAAGATTCGGGCCGACCTGGTGTCCCATACCGCCGAGCTGATGGCACACAGAGCACTGCTGTTTGAATACGACGGCGCCCCGCTGAGGATTACCGACCATGCTCAGGACCGGCAGATAGCGTTTGATGACTTCATCACGAGACGATGTTCCCATCGCCTTCAGAAGCGTTGCTGCTTTTTCCTTCAGAGTGGCATCCGGATGTCCGGCAAGTCGCTGCAGGTCCGCTCCCGAGACTGCGTTGACTGGTATGCGACCTGTTGTAATGGCGGTCAGAAAGTCGACAGCCCATTCCGTGCGGTTGAGCATGACGTCGCGGGTTCGTTCCATCAGTTTTGGACTAAGTTCACTGTATCGCTCAATCAGCTGTTCAGCGATCGAACGATCCGAGAAGCTCGCCAGCACATCAATTGCTGCCAGCTGAACTTCCGGTGGTGTGATTGCGTTGAGGAGTCCGAAGAGTCTTTCGGATTCACTGGATGCATCCGACAACGACAGTGCTCGAACTGCAGCAATGCGTTCGTTGATGTCGGAGTCGGCTTTCTCAGCCGTGATCCGGGATTCTTCGATCATTGATTTCGACAACTGCTGAAATGCAGCGTTGGATCTTGTCTCCGGTCGGCCACGAAAGACGCGGTTGACCAGTTCCAGCTGAAGTACGCGATCCCCGGAAAGACCGGCAATGGTGGCGGCGATTTTGTCGAGTTCTTCGGGCGGTGACTGACGTGTGGCCAGCTCGGCAAGTTCCGGAAGTGAAGACCTCACTGCCGGCGTACTGACCGATGCCGTATCTTTCGACAACGTCTGAAGTGCCGCGAAGGTTTCGGTCTGCAGTGACGTGAGAACTGCAGTTCGGATCCATCGGTCGGCACCATCGCGAACGATCAGACGAAGCAGCGGAGCGATTCGCTTTTCCGGTGAAACGCTTCCGAGACTGAATGCGACCTGCAGCCGGACGCGAGCGTCTTCGTCGTCGGCAAGTGATGCCAGACCGTCAGCAATCTCCGCTGAATCACCAAACTGTTCAGCCAGTCGCGCCGCCGTTTCTCGAACACGAGGGTGCGAATCTCGAATGCCTTTCAGAACGGTCTCAGACGTGAGTGCTGATTTGCCGTCGACGATCAGTGTGTTCAGTGCATTCAGGGAGTGAGTCTTTGCTTCGGATGTTCCGGAGCTGACAAGCACGTTCAGGAGTGGCGCTGCGGCGGGATCCTGACGTTCATAGATGAGCCGTGACGCTGTGTCGCGATGCCAGCCATTCGGGTGCTCGAGCGTGGCCACCAGTCGAGGTGTGGACAGTTTTCCGAGCGACGCGGTTCGCCATGATTTCCATCCGGAAGGACAGATTCGATAGAGCCGACCGCGGTCACGACCACTCGTCAGATCCAGATGCTGTTTGATTTCCGGCGGCAGACTGGCTGGATGCTCGATCACTTCCCGATACATGTCCAGAATGTAGAGACAGCCATCGGGCGCGTTGGCGAACTGAACGGGCCGGAACCAGATATCGCTGGAGGCGACAAACTCCGTGCCGGGGTCGATGCGCGACGCGGTCCATCCCACACCATTGGGGACGGATTTCTTGCGGTGAACGATGTTGCTTCCAACGTCTGCCATGATCAGCAGGCCCTTCATTTCATTAGGCCAGGCATCACCGCGATAGACATTGATCCCGGTTGAACCGGTGAAATAACCGGCTGGCTTTCCGCCGCCTTCAACGATGCCGGGAACGACACCGGAAGCTCTCAGTCGAGTTCTCACAATTCTCCAGGGTTCGACGGGACTGATTCGGAATACCGGAGCCTGACCGCCGTCGTCCGCGATGCTGATTCTTGGCGGAGCGGCTGACACCTGCGGATTCCGATTGAGATAACGGTCGTTGTAGACGATGGCCTGAGCATGGTCGCTGTTGGAGCAGACGTAACGATTGCCCCAGTCATCGAAGCACATGCCATGCTGAGCACCGCCGCTTTCCGGACGCAGCTCCAGAGTTCGCGGATTGAACGAGAAGTCTCTCTGTCGCAGTTCCACGACCGGGCGATCCGGGTGCGGAACCGTCTGAATCGTTCCTCCGGAAGAACTTGTCTGCCCGTAGATTCGATTGTCCGGTCCCCAGTGAAGGCAGTTCACGAGGCCCTGAACGTTGTTGCGGCCAAAGCCTGTGAAAACCAGCTGATTGATGTCTGCTTTTCGGTCGCCGTCGGTGTCCTTCAGATAGAAGATATGTGGAGCAGCTCCGACAAAGATGCCTCCGTCAAAGCAGGTGACCGCTGTTGGCCAGGACAATTGATCGACAAAGATTCGGCTGTCTTCAAAGACGCCGTCATTGTTCGCATCCTCAAGCACTCGAATCCGCCCCAGTTTCTCCTCGGCCTGCTCGGAATAGTCACGCATTTCCACAACGTACAGCAGACCATTCTCGTCAAACGCCATCGCAACTGGGTCAACAACGTTTGGTTCTGTCGCCGCCTGCTGAAGTTCAAATCCGGGAGCGATCTGAAACGTCTTCATCGCATCGGTCGGCTCATGAGGAGCGATTCGCGGCAGTTCACCCGAATAGTCTGGTTCAGGCTCAGATGCCGGCTGATGTTTCAGCACACGGTCAATTTCTCGATACGCTTTCTGACGCATGTCCGCAGGAAAGTCGTGTTCACAGTCCGGAGTTGCAAGGATCAGTTCGTTCTTTGCATTCAGAAGAGAGTAGATCTGTTGAGCTCGCGGGATTGCCTTTCGGACACCCTCGACATCGAAATTCGCATCATGAAGAGGCGAAATGGAGACGAAGGTCCGCGGAGCAATGGCCGCCACAACCTCCTGGAAATCAAACGGCACCTTCTGCGGATCCAGATTGTATTCAGTCTTCAGTCGTGGCATGTAAACATCACCGGTCCACCCCTGGATGTTGCCTTTGTAATAATCGGTGAAGGGCGTCCATCCGCAACTGGAGACAACAATCTTCAGACGTTCATCGAACACAGCGGCGAACATGGAATTGTGGCCGCCCAGCGAATGGCCGATGACACCGATTCGGGATGCATCGACGCAGCGAAGGGCCGAAAGAAGGTCCACGCACCGACGATGATTGACGATCCCTTTCATCGTTCCGGAATCGTATCGGTCAGTCGAAAAGTCGTACGTGTAATCGCCGAATGATGGATAGTCCGGACACACGGTGATGTAGCCGCGACGTGCGAGCTCAAGACCATACTGACGATTCGTCTTGTCGCCTTCCCCAGCCAGAATCCGTTTTCCCAGCTTCCCTGTCGGATGCAGTGCCAGCATCGCAGGAGCTTTGGATGTGAAATCTATTTCAAGGAGTTTTGCTGGATCCAGTTGAGTTGCGAACGGTTCCGGAATGTAGAGATCCAGCGGCAGTTGATCGCTGTTCTTTGCCGAGTCAGGCTCTGTTCGGATCGTCAGGCTCAGTCGGCGAACTCCCTGAATCTTTTCATCCGATCTGACCTGAATGTTAAAGTCTGATTCCTTCTGAGCAGCCGGCAGGTTCCCCATCGCCTTCTGCATGCCCTCCAGAATGCTCTGACGCCGTGCCAGCCAGTCCGCTTCGGTGCGAATTGGCTGGATCTGTCCAGCTTGATCCTGAAACCATGTGAGATCCTGATGGCTGGCAGCTGCGTTCTCTTCTGCGGCAACGCAGATTGCCGTGGACGCCGGGTGAACGTTGAAAGAACAGAGTAGTAGTGTCACCACATGCAGATGAGACAGAACGCCGACGATCATCAGAGATGGGGCAGGACGCATTCAGAAAGCTCCGGTTCAGGCGGCAGGCAGAAGTTCAGGCGGATCGAGGAGAAGTGGAAAATCGATATCTTAGACTTCAGATCGCTCGGATAAAACCAAATTGCCGGATCCTGGAACGACGAATCACGGAAGTCGAATGATCATCGACTGATACGGATTGAAGCATTCCTGCTTGCTGTACAACGGCCGTTCACTCAGAATTCTGAGATGGTTCACCGTTGATTGTGGATGGTTACCTGCGATCAGATCCACGCCAGGCTCTTTCAGGAACAGATCATTATGGGAAGTGGCTTTCGATCAGACCGGCGACAGTTTGTCAAATCCGCCGCTGTTGCTGCATCAGCAATGGTGACCGGAAGAGCTTACGCTCAGACTCAGACACCTTCTTCTGAAGCCTCTCCGGAGAAACTGAAGATCGCTGTCATCGGATGTGGCGGACGAGGTGGATCGAACCTTCAGTCGGTTGCCAGTCAGGAAATCGTTGCCCTGTGCGATGTGAATCGAAACAATCTGCAGAAGGCTGCGGCGCAGTTCCCGAAAGCTCGCACCGAAGTCGACTTTCGACGGATCTTCGACCATGCCGCGGAGTTTGACGCCGTCGTCGTCAGCACCTGCGAGCACACTCACGCGTTCGCAACTCTTCCGGCTCTTCAGTTGGGAAAGCATGTCTACTGTGAGAAGCCACTGTCGTACAACGTGGAAGAAGCTCGAATCATCCGGGAAGCGGCTGCGAAGGCAAACGTGGCGACTCAGATGGGAACACAGATTCACGCGGGAGACAATTATCGCCGCGTTGTCGAACTGATCCAGTCAGGAGCGATTGGCCGCGTGAAGGAGTGTCACGTCTGGGTAGATCGGGCCTGGGGTTTGCATGAGTCAGAGGAAGAGTCTCGTAAGCATGGAGACATTGTCTTTGTGCAGAATCGACCTGAAACGGAGGATCCGGTTCCAGAAGGTCTTGACTGGGATCTCTGGCTCGGACCGGCTCCGAAGAGACCATTTCACAGTGTTTATTTTCCGGGACCGAAGTGGTACCGATGGTGGGACTTTGCGAACGGTACGATGAGCGATCTCGGAAGCCACTGGGTCGATCTTGCGTTCTGGGCTCTGCGCCTGAAAGCCCCTGCCACGATTGAAGCCTTTGGCCCGAAGCCGCATCCGGAGTTGGCTCCTGCATCCATGAAGGTTCGTTATGAATATCGGGAGATGGGAGAACAGCCCGAACTGACACTCTGGTGGTATCAGGGCACCTACAAGCCGGACGTGTGGACAAAGGGCGAGATCCCGCAATGGGGCAGCGGAGTTCTGTTTGTCGGAGAGCAGGGCATGTTGCTGGCCGATTACGGAAAGTATGTTCTGCTTCCTGAAGACAGATTCAAGGACTTCAAACCCCCGGAACCATTCATCCCGAAATCGCTCGGCCATCACGAAGAATGGATTCACGCCTGTCAGACCGGTGCGCCCACAACCTGCAACTTTGAATATGCCGGATGGCTGACCGAAGCCAATCATCTCGGCAACGTGGCCTATCGCACGGGCAGGAAGCTGGAATGGGATTACCAGACGATGAAAGCCACCAACGCCCCGGAAGCAGAACAGTACCTCCGCCGACAATATCGCAGCGGCTGGAAGCTGAGCTGACCGGAGTGCCGTATCTCGAAAAGTCAAAGTAGTCATTACTCTTCGAGTGATGAGCAGCTCCGAGTGGTGCCGCCTGCTTTGCAACCAGTCGGAGATCCGAGAGGTTCTGTCGGATAAGACAGAGAATCTGACAGATGCTCTGTGACTTTCCGGCTCCATTTATTCACGTCGGTGGTACACATACACACACCGCGGAATCGTGAATTCTGACGTCACGCGCGTGGATGGCACCGCAAAACACAAGACGATCGAAGAGGTTGTATTGTTCAGGAGTTGTGTCTCCATGAACCGGACATTGCCGTGGCCATCGTTGTCAGCAAATAGCCGCATGGCACCCGCGCTGTGAGTCTGGTTCATCCCTGCAGTCGCAGCGAATAGAGCGTGTTGTCATTGTGAGGGTTACATTCCCTGGTTCCGCCTGGGCGAGCCAGGCGGAGACCCCGGAGAATGATTTCGATTTGGCTGGTCGCTGTAGCTGTCAGGTGTGGTCCCGCCGGCACGAGGCCGGCGGAAACCTGATCAATCGGCCGAGTGTCGCGAGAAATGGTTGGTAGCTGTCAGTTGTGGCCGCGCCGGGTTCGTCCATCGGGGGCATTTGGACCCTTGATAAGCAACTCTATCTAAGAAGGACCACGCTCGGGTGCACGCATTGTGGGTGGCCCCGTTATGGCCCCCTTGGCGACGGGGGAAAGCTCGTTCGAGCCGGAGCACTCTAAAGTGTTTTCTTCTGGAGTGCGGTGGCTCGACACCGCTTTTGCGATTGCCTTTCCGCAGGTCAACTATTCGGCTGCGGGCTGAGTCGTCTGGTGGCTCAGAACATCACGCAGATCGGCTTCATAGACGTTGCCGCTCAGATCTGATGCAAGAACGATCCAGGGGGCGTTTTTCGGAAAGGCATGGCGCGGGCCGGT
Organism: Planctomyces sp.; assembly: GCA_046345315.1. Classification (GTDB taxonomy): domain Bacteria; phylum Planctomycetota; class Planctomycetia; order Planctomycetales; family Planctomycetaceae; genus F1-80-MAGs062. The sequence continues at coordinate 56,936 of JBKDKA010000262.1, read as the reverse complement.
GACGTTGTTTACGGGTTGGTCGGCTACAATCAGGTCAATCGGACGTCCCGTCAGAACGGGCTGCTCGATCGATGTCGTGATCCCGGCGATAATGCTTGTCAATCCGGTGGCGTTTTTTCGGCTGCTGGTGTGCAGCAGGAATAATTGCTCAGGTGTACCGCCGGTGATTGCAATGGGACGCGTGGGTGAACTGTCCGCCGTGAGTGCCGCGTAGCTGTGATTGGTCCACATGCCGCCGGGATGGCGAATCCGCAGAATCTGCTGAGGCTGGTTGATCTGATCCACCGAGTTCTTTGAGGCGACGAACAGGGTTCCGTTTCCGGCGACCGCGCAGTGCAGATGGTCATCCGCTGTGCGACCTCCCTGTTGAATGCAGATCGGGTCCGACCATTCCTCCGGAGCCGAACCGTTGAGATGTTCACGAGCCACGACGGAGTCCCGTTGCTGATTGCTCCAGATGACTCCCGTTCGGTCAGGCAATGAATACAGACTGCCGATGTCGTCCGGCATGACGTCGGTTGCCAACGCTACTGGTGGATTCCAGCTGAGGCCTGCCGAGTCTACGGTCGAGGTCACGAAAATGGATCGTCCCCGGTCAAAGGCGATCCACCAGCGTCCGGATCCATCCTGACAAATCGTGGCAGTTTCGACCGATTCATCACGGATTGCGTTGATATTGCGATGGACTGTCGTCGTCCAACGGAACTCATGACGCAGCCTGCCAGGTCGGTACGTCAGGTCAACAGCACTATAGACCAGATCGACAGTGGCAAGCCGATCATCGCCCACCAGGACGGCTCGCACTGAATCGGAGCCAGGCCAGACATCGGCTCGTATCGGCAGATCTTTTAAATGATCATCCAGATGAGTGAGGCGTTTCCAGCCGGAAGGGGTTCTTGCGTAAACCGCAGAGCCATCCGGATCGGGCAGCCACGCCCACCATTGTGCATGAGCAAACCACAGTTTGCACTGCGGCTTATCCTGAGTCGCCGCTGCGACTCCGGTTCTGATGACCGGTTCTGTTCCACAGCACCGTGGGCTTAACAGGAAAACGAACGACGATGCTGTAAGACTGAGAAACCATGCCAATGTCTGTCGCCGGATTGTTCTCGAGCGCGTTCTTCGTTGAGTCACCGGATTTCGAGACTCACTTCGCGTTGGGCTCACGTGTGCTTCCGGAAAAAGACAGGTCTCGGAAGAATCTACAAGTGGTTTCAAAACCGGGACTGGCTCCCGACTAACGCGATTGTTTCCAACAGATTCTGCAACAGCAAGGGTGCCTGTCCCAGCTTTGATATGCGCTCTGCGGTGTGAGAACCGGATCGCATTGCACCAGAAGTTCCGTGAGAAGTGCTGTTCGGGATTCAGAACAGTGCGCTCTGCTCGGTCGCTATGAATGCTTTGACGGCGACTGAACCCATCGTAGTTCATCCGGAGCGAGCGGTGGGTCAAGCGGAGCGTTGTAGTTGACCGACAAGTCATAGCGAGCTCGCTGATAGACTGTATCGAAGACCTCCTGAAGCGATACGGAAGCATCCGGGTCACCGACTTTCAGCGGAATCGGAATCACGGGCAGCGAGTCGCTCAGCTTCCATGCGTAAACTTCACACTTCGGTCGACGTTTGGCTCGGCTGATAATCGCATAATAATCTCCTGACGGCAGCGTTCCGACAACCGGCAGTCGCATACCACCTCGCAGCAGATCGAGTTCCACCAGATGGGTGGGACTGGACAGAATCTCCTGACGTTTCATCATGTATTCATGTCGGCCATCGCCCTTACTGCGTTTGTTCGCGGGAGACAGAAGTTCAATCACGGTCACCACTCGCATGGTCTCACGGTCGCGAATGACCAGGTACGTCTCCTGTCGTTCAATCGGCATGGGCAGCTCACACTCGGCCGTCATGCCTGCGACCTGTGGCGAGCACACTCCTACAGCTGAGCCGCCACCGGCTGGCCCTGCGTCAACGGTGACTACGGCAATATCCGCGCGACGCATCGATTCCGGTTCGCCACCGACGGATTCCAGGTAGACACGACGTTCGACTCGAACGAGATAGTTCGGTTCAATTGTCGGACTCAGTCGATCGGAAAAAGCGGTAATCAGACGTGTGTGAAAATCTTCCCATTCCTGTGATTCCAGAAATGGGTCCATGCCGGGAAATGGTGATGGCATCAGAAAGTCCCTTCAGCACTGATGAATATGATCTTCGTCCCGGGGACGAATGAGAGTGCCTGCACTGCGATTCCTGTACGGATGATCGTACATTCTGTAATTCCATAGTGTTACTGAAATCTTCAGTATGTTTCTGCGACTGACCTTTCATTTCAGGTCGTGTGGATCAGGTTTCGTGGGACCTGTTCTGCGGGATCCGCAGGATAGCAATTCTCGCACAGTGGCGAACCTCTTCGTCTTTATCGTTCAGACGCGAGCGGAGTGCGGGAATGCATGCGGCGTCACCGACCTCAGACAGACTGATTAATGCCTCCCGTCGGACCCCCGCCGATACATCGCGGAGCGCCGAGATCAGGCTGGGGACGGCCTCCTTCGCTCCGATGAGTTTCATCGCAATCACTGCTTCCCGTCGGACCTCCGGAGACGAATCTCCGAGTGCCTCCGTGAGCTTTGGCAGGGCGGCCTTCAGTCTGACTTCGCCCAGAAACTGAACGAGCCGCACCCGCACTTCCGAGAACCGATCGTTCAATGCCTGAATGGCTGTTTGAACGGCGGCTCGCAGAGCGACCTGAAACGCAGCGTTCCTTCGGTGCGACAGTGTGGCGAGGAATCGCAGGTTTTCCGCAGCGGATCTTCTGACGAAGACATCCGGATCCGCAAGAGAATGACTCAGGGCGGCGATCGCATGAACACTCCCTGTGCATCCCAGTGCAAATGCGGAGTTTGATCGAACCTCCGGGTCACTATCGCGGAGTGCCATGATCAGACCCGGCACCACGAGCTCCGAATTCACTGTACTGAGCGTCCATGCGGCGTTCTTTCGGACACTCGGATCTTCATCCTCAAGCCGGGTAAGGACCTTCATCAAACTTAACTCCAGGGACGTTCGGGCAAGCGCAGTCTGTGTTTTGCGGGCGAGTGTGCCGATCGCCCAGACGGCGAACCGACGAACGTCGTCAGCGGAATCGGACAGCAGGCCAACGAGTTGATTCACGGCTGCGGCAAACTCGATGGGAAGCCCGGTCAAAAGATCCTGTGCCGACATTTCGCCGAGTGCCCACGATGCATACTTTCGCACATCCGGGTGATTGTCGGAAAGGCATCGAACGATCTCAGTCACGGCCTGCTGGGAAGGCAGACTTGCCAGGCAATGGACTGCGTTCTGACGAACTTTGTGGTGCTCATCTCTGGTTGCGATCATCATGCAGGATGTGACATTTCTGATGTCGGATTGAGATGTCAGCAGTCCGGCTGCAGCCAGTTCGCTCAGAGCCACTGCGGCATTGCGACGAACGATCGGTGCAGAATCCCCATGGAGCACTTCGAGAAGCTTTGTCACGGAAGACACGTCACCGATTCTTCCGATTGCCCAGACGGCGTAACGCCTGACTTCGTCACTTCGATCGCCTGCTGCCCGAAACAGAGCGAGGAGACTTTCTGTACTGCGAGTACACCCAAGAGCCCCCGCAGCCTGCACACGAACTCCCTCATTCCTGTCAGTCAATGCAGCAATGAGTTCCGGAACCGCTGACTGCAGAGTACGGATCACGGTACTGCCGGGTGAATTGCTCCCGAGGTACCAGATCGCCGAAGCTGCAGCTTCCCGAACGACGGAACATTCATCTCGCAATCCTTCCCGAATCAACGGGAGACTCTCGACAGATCGGATCCAGCCGAGACTTCGCAGGCATTCAGCGCGAACATCTGCGTCAACGTCCTTGGATGACTGAATCAATGCGTCGGCGGAGGCCGGACTCTCGAATTGATGCAGTTCTCGCGCAGCATGAATTCGGATTGCGACATCTGAGTGGTGAAGGGCAGCGATCAGTTCAGATTCTGCGGTTTCAGATACTTCTGCCTCGCGAGCCATTCGATCGGATTGGTTGATGATCATGACACGTTTCCCTGCACAAAAGTGGCTTCAACGGAAGGTTCAGTTCCGGAAGCTCTGAACGCAGGATGACGTTCATCGGATCAAAGAAAAATGTCAGATCTGGCACGCGGCTGGAAAAAATCATGCGTGTGGAAGAACTCAGTTTCCGGCGCGAACGCAAAATGCCAGTTTGCGTCATGCCTGCCAGAACGTAGATTCCGGGCCGACGGAATACTTCACATCAAGGTGCGGAGTTTCGAGACGAACCCCTCCTTCGCCGAGAGACCGAGCTCCCGCTTCTACAAGTCCCGAAGTCAGCAGAGTCCGTTCGATCGGCCATGGGCTGCGTCCGGTCAGGAAGGTTTCCTCGGCTTTTGCCATCAGAGCTGCTGAGTAAACGACGTTCGGGTTCGGTGGGAGCTGGAAGAGCGTTGAGAGTGGTTCGGACTGACCCTTCAGGCGAGCGGCAAAGGTGAAGTCTCCCACGAGTCCGTTCATCAGCAGCATCGAGGCTTTTGTGCCGTCTCGATATTCGAATCGATAAGCGATGGGATCCTTCACCCACTGCTTCATCTGTTCGAGTGTCGGATAACGATGACTGAACGTCTCCGGCTGGACAAGAGTATGGCTTCGTGACAGGCAGGCCTCGAATAGCTGTGGATCCCAGCCACCGGCACTCCATGAGCCTTTTTCCATCGCCGCCCAGAATGCGTCGCCACGGATGGCATGCATCGTGGAAACACCGGTTTCGCCACCCTTTCTTCGTTCGGCCATGCACTGAATGACTTCCAGTGCATGAAAGTCGTAACTGTCCACGCCCCCGATCGCGACGCTCATCAGTTCTTCCGGTTCACATCCATGCGGCAGATCGATTGACGGCATTCGCCACGTCACGGGAAGAGAAGATCCGGCTGTGAAGGGAACCTTCAGCTCGTGAGTGATCTCAACCATCTCCTTCGCGCATTCCCAGTTCCATGAGAGATGCTTGTCGTTGAAAACAGGAAGAACTCGTCCTTCCTTTCGAAAGATATCCGTGACCTGTTTGAAGAATGCGTAACGAGGATACTTGGTCTGGTGATAGCTGTTGACTTCATACTTTCCGTGTTCTCCGATAATCAGAACGGCATCGACGGCCATTTCACGTCCGCCGCAGCGAAGTGTTTCGGAGATGGACGGATAGAGTGGAAAACCGAATTCTGCTGAACGACCTCGTGCCAGGTCATTTTCCGGATACTGATCGACATAAGCAGAGACAACTTCGAATGGCGAATGATGCCAGCGGCCGTTCATCGGATACCCGACGAGGAACCGCTCGGCCATGTGCCACGCATGGGAGCCATACCGCCATTCCGTTGTGATGACAGCCAGCCGATGCTTTTTCGCAGTCCCGTTTTCGCTTGCGGCGAGTGATCCGGTAAGCAGACCACTAAAGGAGTTCTCGAAGGCCTGGTTTGCCAGAGAAGCGGTTCCGGCGAGTCCGGCCACGGTGAGAAACTGACGACGTGATGGCATGATGATGGGTTTTCCTGCAGCGAAGGGGCGATTGTGAACTGCGGGCGGTTGCCGCAAGGACGCAGCATGCATTGCGAGCGGATATCACGGAGATTCGCGGGTCTGCGATGGAAAGGCTAATGGCCCGAGATCGATCCGTCCAGCGGAACGTTGTTTCTGGTGACACCGCGCGGTTAGAATCGTGACGAATTGAGATCGACCTCATCGACACCTGATCCAGCTGACTGGCAGTGTCTCTTGATTTTCCCGCCTGACTTCCTTCCTCATCCATGAATCCCCGGGAACACAGTTCACATGCTTTCGATTCTCGGCCCGAAGCCTGAACAGTTTTGTGATGGACACAGTCGCCGCAAGTTTCTCCAGATTGGCGGACTGGCGCTCGGTGGACTGTCGCTTCCTCAGATACTCGAAGCGGAATCCACAACATCATCGGCCCAGGCTTTGAGTGATTCGCCGGCAGCAGTTCGACGCCCGCAGCGGTTGAACCACAAAGCGATCATCATGATTTATCTTTCTGGCGGGCCATCGCATCAGGACATGTATGACCTGAAGATGGATGCTCCCCTGGAGATTCGCGGATCATTTCGTCCGATCCATACGAATGTACCGGGGATCGAAATCTGCGAGCACATGCCGCGTCTGGCTGCCATGATGGATAAATTCGCCATCATTCGATCACTTTATGGTGGTCCGGATCAGCACGCGTCAGACGTCTGCATGAGCGGATTCCCGATCACTGGCAAGGGGCGTCAGGACAACAGACCATCGCTGGGTTCTGCGGTATCTCGTCTGCAGGGACCGGTCGATCGAGCGATTCCGCCTTTTGTCGGGCTGACCACAAAGACCGGACATGCTCCTTATTCCAACCCAGGCCTTCCGGGATTTCTCGGGCTCGCACATGCTCCTTTTCAGCCGGAAAGCGAAGGCATGGCCAACATGCGGCTGAACCACATCACGCTTGACCGACTGCGTGACAGAAAGACTCTTCTGACCAGCCTGGATGATTTTCGACGCGAAGCTGAGGCCAGTACACAGATGCGTGGGCTTGATTCATTCAAGTCCCGGGCGTTTGACGTACTGACTTCGAGTGGACTGGTGGAAGCACTCGACATTGAGCGTGAAGATCCGGCACTGCGAGATCGCTATGGTCGAGGAAGTTCATCGCCGGCCTTCGGGGAGGATGCCGGACCACACTGGATGGATCAGTTCCTCGTGGCGCGAAGGTTGGTTGAGGCGGGAGTGCGCTGCGTAACGCTTTCCTTCGGGAGCTGGGACCGTCACGGTGCCAATTTTGAACGATTGCCGGAACAGCTCAGCAAGCTGGATCAGGGAATCACGGCTCTTGTTCAGGACCTTCATGATCGAGGTCTGGATCAGGACGTCAGTGTGGTTGCGTGGGGAGAATTCGGCCGTACGCCGAGAATCAATCCGGGAGGCGGACGTGACCACTGGCCTCAGGCATCTTGTGCTCTGCTTGCCGGCGGCGGAATGCGCATGGGGCAGGTCATCGGGTCAACCAATCGGCTCGGAGAAGTCCCACAGGATCGACCGATTCATTATCAGGAAGTCTTCGCGACGCTGTATCGACAGCTCGGAATTGATGTGGCGACGGCGACCATCACGGATCAGGCGGGCAGACCAACTTTTCTGCTCGATCATCGTGACGTGGTTCGAGAATTGATCTGACGGGACGGCTGTCGGATGCAGGTCGACGACCTGAGCCCCGGCAGACGAGATGTTCCGCGTACCGGGGGAGTGGCAGTGATGGATGCTTTGGCCGGCAAAAACAATCGCTGTTCTGCACGACACACATTCAGCAGCGGGCTGCGACATCCGTTTGTATCTCGTCGGACAGCCGTTCAGGCGGGCGCCGTCAGTCTGCTTGGTCTGACCTCGGAAAATCTGAGAACGCTGCGAGCCGGCGAGAATCCGTCGGTCAGTGGTTCAGGGATCGGGAAAGCCCGATCGTGCATCTACATTTTTCTTTCTGGCGGGTTATCTCAGCATGAGAGCTTTGACCCCAAACCCGAGGCACCTGCGGAGGTGCGTGGTGAGTTCAGCAGTATCGCAACTCAGGTCAGCGGACTTCAGATCTGTGAGCATCTTCCCGGACTGGCTCAGCGAAGTTCGCTTTGGTCCGTTGTTCGATCACTGACTCATTCGACCAACGATCATACTCTGGGGCATTACTTCATGCTGACCGGGCGTGGCACGAAGTCGCCGCTGTTTCGAGGCGATCGTCATCCGCGTTCCACGGACTGGCCGTCAATCGCCTCCACCGTTGGCGATGCGCTGCCTGCTCGCAGTTCGCTGCCTCCGTCGGTTGTACTGCCCGAGAAGCTTGTGCATTGGTCCGGCGGTACGATTCCCGGAGCTTTTGGTGGTGAGATGGGGGCTCACCGAGATCCGTTTTTCGTTGAGGCGTCGCCGTACGGCAACCCTTTCTGGCGCGGGGCTTATCCTGAATACACCTTTCCGAACGAAACGCGAAAGCCGCCCCAGTCTCCGGATGATCGTGTTTATCAGGCACCGAATCTCAGTCCTGCCGCAGGAGTCTCGCACTCCAGGCTTCGGAGTCGGCGAGAGCTGCTCAGCCACCTTGATCGCAACCACAACAATCCGGAACAGAATTCTGCACGATCACAGCCATTACCGTACGACCGATTTCGAGAGTCTGCAGTATCTCTGCTTTCTGATCCAACTGTGCAGTATGCGTTTGATGTCACCAGCGCTGATCTGAAAACGCAGGAGCGATACGGTCGAAACAGTTTTGGCTGGTCACTGCTGATGGCACGGCGTCTGGTCGAAGCGGGTGTCAACATGATCCAGGTCAATCTGGGGAACAACGAAACATGGGACACGCATGGTGACATTTTTTACAGAATGAAAGAGAAACTTCTGCCACCAACGGATCGTGCGCTCTGTGCTCTTCTGGACGATCTTCAGGAGTCAGGGCTGCTTGAATCAACGCTGATTGTTGTGGCGAGTGAATTCGGCAGGACACCGAAGTTATCCACTCTGAGTGAGTCATTTCCAGCAGCCGGGCGAGATCACTGGGGTGCAGTGCAGAGTGTGCTGTTGGCCGGTGGTGGGATTCAGGGGGGAAGAGTGATTGGTAAGTCTGATGCCATCGGAGCTTACCCGGTTGAGGATCCTCAGCGGCCCGAGAACATGGCCGCCACGATCTATCATGCGCTGGGAATCCCGGAGACGGCAGTCTGGTACGACGAAGTGCGTCGTCCTCATCCAGTGTACCATGGAACGCCGATTTTCGGGCTACTGTAGGCTGAGGCGGTTCTATCCGATCGACAGATGAGTTCGTGAAGTCGTCGCTGCGAGGGCACTCAGCGCAAAAAGAAAGCCTCACGGGACGTGCTGTCTCGTGAGGCTTTTCAAGTACCATCTGACATCAGGCTGAGTTTATTCCTTCAGCCATTCCATCAGGAAATCGTCTTCTGTGACAGGTCGTCGATTCCGGTGAGATGCGCCTGCACCATTTCCGGCTTCGCTGGCCTGACGTCTTGCGGCGGCTCGGTCGACTTCGAGTCCAGCCTTCTCCAGAAGCCCCATCGCCATGGGGTTTTCTTCTTCCGGAGCTTCTGCATCGGCCGCAATGTCGTACTGGATATGAAAGGCGTGTTTTGAAATCTGAACTTCGTCCCCCGGACAAATACAACGGGAGAGACAACGTTCGCCATTGACCTTGATACCGTTACTGCTTCCAAGGTCACGGATGTGCCAATATCCGCCTTTCAGTTCGAGTTCACAATGGTGAGACGACACGTTCGCAAACGGAAGGACGATGTCACACGACGGCCGACGGCCGACAAGTAACTTCGTACGAATCAGTGGAATCGGGTCTCCCCCACCACAGGGATTCAGAACTCCCAACATTCCGAAATATTTCTCCTCAGATTCATGAGTGGCCCCTGAACAATGTCGCCTGCGTCTTCAAAAGGAAAAAAGGAAAAGAGAACATTGTGACTTTGTTCGTCGGGGAGAAAGGACAATTACCGAAGCAAGTTCGGACACAAACGGGTTTTGCACATTCTGTACCAAAGCCCGGGAGTTCTGAGGATAACCGGAGTTTGTCTTTCCAGATGTCTCTTCTTGTCCATTTTCTGAGCGTATCTGACAGACTGAAGGTCGTCAAATAGATTCCGGATTGAATGAAGCTGCTGCTTTCTGTGGCTTTGTGAGCAGGCCTTTCATGCCAGATCGTTCCGAGATTCTGAATCAACACAGGGGCGGACTCATTGAAATGGATGATTTTGCGCGAAGAAGTCACTCTGGATGCATATTTTGGCTACACTGATGACGCTGGCGGCAGAAGACCAGACGTTCGCTGAACGAATATTCGTTGGGAGGAAAGTCCGGGCTCCGTAGAACACGATGGTGGGTAACACCCACCGTCCGCAAGGACCGGGAAAGTGCAACAGAAAGCAAACCGCCGATCGGAGAGCTGGTCTTCCAGTTCTCAGGAGGTAAGGGTGAAACGGTGCGGTAAGAGCGCACCAGCGGTGCAGGTGACTGTGCCGGCTGGGTAAACCCCATCGGGAGCAAGGCCATGCAGAAAGGACAGTTTTCTTCGGAAAACTCCGGCGCTGTTCGTGCCGTCTGACTTTCGGGTAGGCTGCTGCAGGTGCTGAGTAATCAGCATCGTAGAGAAATGAACGTCCTCGACAAAACCCGGCTTATCGGTACTCTGCCGCCAGCATTTTTTGGATACCTTGATCCGAAATCGACAGGAAAAATCGCATTTCCCTCCGGGTCAGTAATTGACGTCATGACAAAGGGTTCGTATGCTGAAATCCGCGCTGTGAACACGAATTGACTCCTCGAATTTCCTGCCTGAACTCAATCCTGAATATCCCCTGAATTACCCTGCAGATGGTGGCTCTGACCTGTCGGGACTGACATCATCTGGTGTCGCGATCACACTGATGTCTCGCTCGGCTGTTTACCCTGGCTGCTTTGCTGGCTTCCGGGGCGCCTTCCATCTGAAATGGCTCAACAGTTTTCCATGTCTGCGTTAAAGGAATAGCGCTGTCTGTCGAATTGATTCGACGCTGGTGTCGGAGTATTTCGATGCGACTGATTGACTCTCTGATTTCATTTTCCTGTCTCCTGTGTGCCGCAGGGGCAGTGAACTTTTTCGGCGAAGAGAACAGCTTCGGCGAAGAGAAAAACGAAGTTGTCATCGGAGTTGGAGATCAGGCACCTCAGTTTGAGGCGATCGACGATAATGGGATGAAATGGAAATCAGAAGACCATATTGGTCGAAAGATTCTCGTTGTCTATTTTTACCCGGCCGATCTGACTGGCGGATGTACAAAGCAGGCCTGTGGCTTCCGGGATGACAGTGCTGAGCTCGAGAAGGCTGGAATCAACGTCGTGGGTGTGAGCGGAGATTCACCGGAGAATCATCAGCTGTTCCGGAAGATCCATTCCCTGAACTTCACTCTTCTGGCAGATCAGGATGGTCAGGTGGCCCGAGCTTTCGGGGTACCGGTTCGGGAAGGAGCAACGATCATGCGAACCATCGATGGAGTGGAGAAATCCCTGACTCGCGGAGTCACGGCATCCCGATGGACCTACGTAATCGGGCTCGACGGTCGTATTTTGTACAAAAACACCAGTGTTGATGCTGCCGCTGACAGTAAGAGTGTTTTGAAAGCCGTGGGCCTCTTGTCTGCGGCTGCCGGCTAGCTAAGATGGGGCTGTGAGATTCATCGAGTGGCCGAAGAACCGGCAGTCAGGCTGGCCTTTCGGGAATTCAAGTGAATCTTTGATTTGTGGTGCGTCCGCAATTGTGCGGTCACGCACGGGTTTAGAAACGGTCATCAGGGAGTATGGTAGAATGAGGAAGCTCATTTCGGTTCCAATGTTTGCTCTGGCTCTGGTAGCAGTCAGTGCTGGTTACGCTGCGGATCTGAAATCCGGACTGCAGGTTGGCGATTATCCTGGCGCGTTCAATGTCACAGACATCACCGGTCCATCTGCAGGTCAGAAACTCTGCTATCGCTGTCAGTACGGAAGCCGACCGGTAGTCAGCATCTTCACTCGCTCAGTTGACGAGAATGTCGTGAAGCTCGTCAAGGAACTGGACGCTGTCGTTGCGAAGAATGCCGATGAGAAGAAGATGGCGGCGTTCGTCACTGTTCTGACGAATGACCCGGATGCCGTCGAACCAACACTCAAGAAGGTTGCTGACGAGCAGAAGATCACGAAAACTCCGCTGACAGTTTTCGAAAACAATGTTGGCCCTGCAAAATACAACATTGACGAGAAAGCCGACATCACGATCATGATGTGGGTTGATTCCGATGTGAAGGTCAACTACGCCTTGAGTGCTGGTGAGCTGAATGCAGACACCGTGAGCAAGATCATCAGCGATACCGGCAAGATCCTGAACTGAAGTCTCGGCACTCTCTCTGCGGTCAGAGTGCCTGTTCTGGTGTTTCAATGCGATTTCTCTGAACGATTGACGGCCGTGATCCCTCCGTGGGGTCTCGGCCGTTTTCTTATTACAGGCAGTCTGCCGGACGTATCGGAGTTGAGTGATGGCCGAGCTGGTCGCAAGACATTATCGAGATGGCAGAGCCGTTCGACTTCGGATGGAAGGCGGTATCATTGCCAGTGTTGAAGATGCCGGTGTCAACCCGGAGTCACTGCGGACGCTTCCGTATGTCGCGCCGGGGCTCTTCGATATTCAACTGAATGGCTATGCCGGCGACTGGTTCTGCAGTGATGACCTCACCGTTGAAGCTGTCGAACGGATCATTCACTCCTATGTCAACGTCGGGATTGCTCGCTGTTTTCCGACGCTGATCACATCGTCGTTCGAATCGATGCTTCATGGGATTCAGACGATTGTCCGGGCTGCGGAATCCAGTGAACTGGTCCGGTCCGTTGTGCGCGGAATCCACCTGGAAGGACCATGGATTTCTCCGGAAGATGGTCCGCGTGGTGCTCACCCTCGCGAGCATGTTCGGTCTCCGAATGCGGAACAGTTTGATCGCTGGCAGGAGGCATCCGGTGGTCTTGTTCGCCTCGTCACACTGGCTCCAGAGACACCGAATGCTATGGCGATGATCAGGGAGCTCAGCAGCCGAGGTGTCGTTGTGGCGCTGGGCCACACCGGAGCCTCACCGGAATGCCTGCATGAAGCCGCTGCCAGTGGAGCTCGGATGACGACACATCTCGGAAACGGATGTTCTTCGACGATCAATCGCCACCAGAACGTTTTCTGGCCGCAGCTGGCCGACGATCGTCTGACGGCCAGCATCATCAGCGATGGGTGGCATGTTCCTGCAGATCTGATGAACTGCATCCTCCGATGCAAAGGCGCAGAACGAGTGATCATCACATCCGACATTTCCGGCTTTGGTGGATGTGAACCCGGCACCTATTCTGCCGGTGGCGTTTCTGTGGAAGTTCTTGAGGACCGTCGGATCGTTGTGGCCGGACAGCGTCAGTATCTTGCAGGTTCGGCGTCAACAACGGGTGACTGTGTCCTGCAGATGATGTCAGCATGTCAGATGAATCTGGCAGATGCCTGGGATCTCGCGTCAGAACGCCCGACGGCGATGTTCGGACTGCCTTCGTGTGCTCTGCAGAAAGGCTGTGAAGCGACGCTGACTCTCTTCCGAATCGAAGAACAGGATGGCAAGGACCGAATAACCGGGAACCCGGGCAGCAGTGTGGAGCCGCCGGTTTCGACATTCATCCCTTTGGCAACGGTCGTTCAGGGCCGGCTCGTTCGGGGACAGTTATCAACACTGTCTGAATTCTGAGGGATCGGCAGATCGGTGCTGTTGGGGCTGCCGAGAACTGCGAGGCCGCCGGAAGCAGTGTCTCGATCAGGCAGGTCTGGCTGACAGACCACACGCTGAGCGAACTCGTTCGAGAACCTCCTGAGCCTTCTTTCGGGCACGATGGGCTCCGGATCGCAGGATGTCTTCCACATCATCCGGTCGCTTCTCCAGATCGGATCGACGCTCGAATGCTTTTTCGAAATGCTTCATCGCCGCATCGCAGAGCGCCTGCTTTGCTTCGCCATAACCCATGCCGCCAGCGCGATATCGAGATGCAAGTTCTGCCTTCTGTGCTTCATCCGCGAACAGACAGAACAGATTAAAGACAGCACACTGATCCGGATCCTTCACATCCTCGACGGCGGCCGAATCGGTCCTGATCGACATGATCTTTTTTCGCAGGGCTTTCGGGGTATCGAAAATCGGAATCGTGTTGTTGTAGCTCTTCGACATTTTTTCGCCATCAGTTCCGGGGACTTTGGCGGAAGCGTCGAGCACATAAGCTTCCGGCAGATGAAGAGCCTCCTTCCACGTCACGTTGAACCGCTGCGCGAGGTCTCTGGTGACTTCGACATGCTGAATCTGATCAGCGCCGACCGGAACGATGTCGCTGTCGTAAATCAGGATGTCGGCTGCCATGAGCACGGGGTAAGTGAAGAGCCCGGCATCAGCAGCAATCCCCTTCGCTTTCTTGTCCTTGAAGGCGTGGCATTTTTCGAGCAGATGCATCTGAGTAATGGTCATCAGCAGCCAGGTCAGCTCCGTCACTTCAGGAATATCAGACTGACGAAAGAGGGTTGCCTTGTCAGGTTCAAGTCCCAGGGCAAGCAGATCGAGTGCTGAGTCCGCAACGTTCTTTCGAAGTGTGTCAGCATCACGGACGGTTGTCAGTGCGTGAAGATCGGCAATGAAGTAGAACGACTGAGCGTTTCCCTGCAGAGCAATATACTGGCGGATGGCCCCGAAATAGTTGCCCCAGTGAAAACGGCCCGTAGGCTGAATGCCGGAAAGGACTCGCATAAACAGATACGATTCTAAGAACGCCTGACAAAACGGGGACGGACTCCCGGGCAACTCTGAAAATTTTCACACGTTTTGGCGGAGAAGGGTGCCTGTCCCGGTTTTGTCAGAGCCTCTAAACGGATTCGATTCGTGAAATGGGAAGTAGAAATGGCGATTCTGTGATTCGGTTCAGCCGGTTTTCGTCCTGATGGATCCGACAATACTGCTGACGGCGTCTGCGTTCAGGACACGGAGAGCATCCGGGAGTTCGGAGACCAGCTGACAGGCGATCCCGGGATTATAAAAACTGGCTGTGCCGACCTGAACTGCTGAAGCTCCTGCGACCAGAAACTCCATGACATCGTCGATGGACTGAATTCCACCGATGCCGATGATCGGGATTCGGACACTGCGGGCGACCTGCCAGACGATTCGAAGTGCCAGTGGTTTGATGGCTGGCCCGCTGAGTCCTCCGAGAGTGTTTCCGAGAATCGGGATCTGTTTCTTCCAGTTGATTGCCATTCCCTGAAATGTGTTCACCAGGGAAACCGCGTCACAGCCAGCGTCGGCCACGGCCTGTGCGATCGGAATTACGCTGGTGACATTGGGTGTCAACTTGGCAATCACTGGGAGACTGCAGGCTTCTCGGACAGTCTTCACAACTTCGGCGGCGAGGGCAGGGTCTGTGCCGAAATCGACACCTCCGGAAACATTCGGGCAGGAAATATTCAGCTCAATTCCGGAAACGCCAGGTTGCCCTTCCAGACGCTCAGCCATCGCACGAAACTCGTCGCGAGTCTTTGCCGCGATGTTGACGATGAGCGATGTGTCGAGCGAAGCCAGCCAGGGAAGTTTCTCCGACAGAAACTGATCGAAGCCGTCATTGTCGAGCCCGATGGAATTCAGCAGTCCGCTTGCTGTTTCAACGGTTCTCGGTGGAGGATTTCCCGGACGAGGCTGTGGTGTGACCGTCTTGGGAATGATTCCGCCAATGGTCGGGAAATCGACATATGCCGTCATCTCTTTGGCATAACCAAAGGTGCCGGAGGCCACAAGTATCGGATTTCGGAGTTTGAGTCGACCAAGAGTTACCGAGAGATCACACATGGAACCGGATTCCGCAACAGACGTGTTCGTCCCGGAGAAAGCTTCCAGTTCACTGCTGATTCAGTCTGGACTCCGAAGCCGAGGCCTCGCGAAGTGTAGCGACCGGTGGCGTCTCGTTGAACTGTCTCAGCGCCGTCGAAAACTTCTCAGTCAGAATTGCCGCTGACGCACTCCGATACCTCAGAATCCCGTCGCAGAATGTGTCTCAGTAAAGAGATCAGAAAGCGGGTTATCGAAGAGCGGACTGCCATTGTCGAATGGCTTCCACCGGGAAAAGAAGCATGACCACGTTGAGCACAAGGCAGTCGCGAATCGTGACCAGCAGTAACAGTTCGCAGGCGGCGAAGAGCAATGTGGACCGGACAATTTGCAGGCGAACCGCAATGAGATATCCGATGGCACAGGAGGCCAGATCGCCGAGCGAGTTGACAATCGAATCTCCGGTATAATCGAGCGAAATTGTTACGGTTCGGTAACGGTCGATCACGATCGGAGAATTTTCGACAATCTCCCAGAGAGCCTCAATCGCCATGGCAAGGCAGAAAAGAACCTGGGGGCGCTGCCGAGACAGACTCAGGCTCAGAATTCCCCAGAGGATGACTCCATGAAGAACATGAGTCAGCGAATAGGGGTCAATGAGATGCTGTGAGTTATGCCGAGACCAGATGTCCCATGACCACGGAATCCAGCTGCCGCAAAGGCATCCCAGGACTCGACCCATTCGGGAGAGGATCGCAGCCATCAGGACAGTAATCAGCGTCAGAAAGACAGAGGTTCGGAATAAAGCTCTGGGGTCTGAGACGTGAACCTTCATGTGGGTCTCTTCCTCAGAATGAGTTACGCTCTGTTGGGAACGAAAAAAAACCCGTTCGGAAAGCCGAACGGGTTTTCATGATTCAGATTGCACTGTTCGTTGAACAGAGCCTACTGTGGAACCGTTGGGCCCGCACAGCGAATCAGGTGGTCTTTATCGATGTAGACAACTTCCACCGACTGGTCGACGTGTGTGAATGGAATGGGCCAGTAAGCTCGAATCGTCTTGTCGTAATAGATCGTGCACTTGTAGTGACAGTGATGCAGTCGGCAGGGACCGACGAGCGGATAGACTTTGCATTCGTCGAGACGATCCACGAGAGGTTCCACGACAATCTTGACATTGTTCATGGACGTTTCCTGGAAGAAAGCAAATCCTCCGGCACCCGTTTCCGGCATGGCCCGAATGACCTGGTCCTCGCTGGGATAGTCAACGCAGAAGATCGGAGCGTTCTCGCCTTCCACCGGGTCGAGGACCGGCACGCGATTGTATCGCTCATCTTCCCAGAGCTTGTCTTCCATACGCTGGCTCAGATAAGCCGGCACAGGAACGGGAGGCAGAGTTTTCCAGAAGACCATGTACTGCCAGAGCACTCCCGCAAAGCCGGTTGTCAGCGTACAGCCGCTGCTGGAGAATAACATCAGGCAGATCGCCGTCAGCACGACCCTTCGTCGTATTTGCCTGCCAAACGTCTGCATTGTCTTCATTCCTGATAGAGGGTTCGGGCGTTTGCCGGGAGTCATGGAGTTTCTGATGAATCTCCGCAAACCCCGGACTTGAATGTTCGCAATTCTCTGAGCATCAGTGGCCTGAAAACTACTGGATACTGAATGCCTGAAATGGGTATCGATCAGTCCGGCCCGGGAACTTGTGAAAATATTCCGATTTTAAGGATCGCTCTGCCAGAATCGGTCATTCCGATTGTTCCGCTGCCTGTGGAATAGGCCTGAGCTGGTGCGTTTCAGGGAATCCTCAGGCAGGACAACGCGATCCTCAGGACCAGAAAACGTCAATGTGATCCTGAGGAAGACGCCGGCTGACAGGCAGAATCTGCCGATTCGAAGGAGGTCAGTTGTCGATCAGATCTCTGAAAGGCCAGCGACAGGCTCAACGTGACGTGTTGCTCGGTCGTCTCAGCAGAACTGCTCTCGCATCGACAGATGCACCTTTGAACCCGGAACTTCAGATTTATGCTGATCGCCATCACCGGAGTACTCGGAGCGGGAAAATCCACTCTGGCTAATTTTCTCAGTGGTGCGTGGGGATGTGATCGTCCAGTCGGTCACGAACCCTGTCCCGTCACCCCCGACGCTTCACCGGACCGACTTCGTCAACTGCTGCAGGATGGAATGTTGAGCACCGGACCTGAGATTCAGGGGCTGATCCTTGAGATTCAGCGTCGACGGCGTGATGCAGCAGTGCGACGCCTCCAGGAGGCGCGAGCCAGCAGTGCCGTCGTCCTCCTCGAGACTCAGGTGGGACGCTGCGATGCACGACTGGCCGACGAGATCGATCTTCAGGTCTGGATTGATGTGCCCGAAGACATCGGTGTCATTCGAAAGCTTCGGAAGTGGAGCCTGGAACTTCAGGCCCCGGAAGTCAGAATGACATCCACCGAACGGCTTGGCTGGATCACGGAATTCTGTGACGGCTATCTGAGTGTGGCACGGGAGCTCGCGGAGTGGCAGCAGAAGAACGTTCGGGCCTGCTCGGATCTGATTGTCGACGGTTCCGGTTCAGTGGACCTGCTGATTCGGAATTTTCAGGAAGCGATGATTCGGGATTCGAGGCAGATCCGAATCGCGGGATGAATTTCAGAATCGCGGAGCTCTGTTAAGATTCGGCCGAATGACTTCCGTTTTTCTCATCTCTGTCGTTGCTGCGTTTCTGATCGGTGGTATCCCGTTCGGTTACCTGATTGCTCGCGCCGTTCTGAACGACGATATTCGAAATCACGGCAGTGGAAATACCGGGGCGACGAATGTCTGGCGGGTTCTGGGGTGGCGATGGGGCGTCCTTGTTCTGATTCTCGACGCTCTGAAAGGTATGGTCCCCGTCGCCGTCGTCTCCGCCTCGCGGAGCAGCGTGCTGAGGTCAGGAGAAGCCTTTTCGTTCCTGAAGCCATTTTATTCAGTGATTGATAAGTCACCTGAACTGGCGGGGCATCTTGTGGTTGCGACGGGGGTTGCTGCGATCGTAGGCCATATGTTGCCGGTGTACCTTCGCTTCCGCGGCGGGAAAGGTGTTGCTACAGCGCTTGGAGTCGTGCTCGTCATGGCTCCGATGCCGTCCCTTGGATCCGTCGTTGTTTTTGCTCTCATCTTCGGATTCAGCAGAATTGTAGCGGCCGGATCCATTGCCGCATCACTGGCGTTCTGCGTGATTCAGCTCGGGATGCTGGGAGACCGAGCATTCACAAAGCCAGCTCTTTCGCTCACTGCGTTCTCGATCCTGATCCCGGCGCTGATTATCTGGAGGCACCGATCCAACATCGTTCGAATCTGGAGGGGACAGGAGAAGCCCCTGGTTTCCGGAAGATCGCAGAGTAATGGAACCTGAGTTCGCATGCTTCAGCTGTCTCGAAAGGCAACGAAGTCTGTCTCAGAAGCCAATGCGATTGATTAGCCTTCGCCCGACATGTTCACCAGGAACGCCGTCGAATCATTAGCGATCGCCAGTGTGGCACCACCGTCTGGCTGGCACGCTCGCCCGATACCCGCCGGCAGCATGTCAAATTTCTCTGAGATGCCGGCAAATACTCGAAGATTGTAACCCGCAGCGCACCCTTCGACTGCTCGACTCCAGTCTTCGATGAGCGGTCTTGCAACGTAATGATGCGGATTCCTGAGCAGGCTGGAAGTCAGTTCCGCCGTTTCCGCTTTTCCGGAGGACGATCCGAAAAACGGACGTCTTGGATGCTGCGGATCAATCGTGCGGACGCTGTACCGATCGAGATGGCTCAGCACCATCCCTCGATCTGCTTCGTCTGCACAGATCAGTGTGGTTGCGGAATCGAGAATCGGCGATTCCTTCAGATAGTGCCGAATCATCTCAGGGATCAGCACACCGATTGCGCGGTTATTCATGATGCCTGTGCCGGGGCTGTTCAGCACGCAGAGTGAAGACTCTCGGCATGCCTTGACCATTCCGGGCACGCCGATCAGCGAATCCGGGCGATAGCAGTTGGGGTCGAGCAGATCGTCATCGACTCGGCGAACAAGAATATCAATCCGTTCAGGATGACCTGACTGGTTCAGATACAGGCCATCCGGTCTCAGGATCACATCTCGATTTCTGACTGCTGCAGCTCCCAGATGGCTTGTCAGATAGTTGTGTTCAGACTGCTCCGGGTGAAATGAACCCGTGGTCAGAACTGCCGTGCGAAGTCGATCGGAGTTTCCTTCGAGCCCGCACCAGCCGAACTGCATACGACCTTCGAGCCATGACGCGACTGGATCGTGACCATCTCGAAGCAATCCGTCGCTGCGGGTTCGTAACAATCCGGCCAGCTTTTCAAATCCGGTGGGACAGGAAAAGTTATGGTCGAGAATAAGAAATTCGCCGTCACCGCTGACGTAGATATCGGTCGACGCAAGCCAGGTCCATTTTCCAATTCCCGGTCGGAGTCCCTGGAGTGATCGAGGCTGTGATCGGAGGAACTTCATCGCGGACGAGTGACGGAGAACGAACTCCGGGATATGGCCGTCTGTCAGCACATCCGTCAGGAATCTGTTGACGGCTTCGAATCTCTGCTCAAGACCCGAACGGAGGAGGCTCCAGTGATGCTGAACATCAATCTTTGACGGTGAGTTGTCGCAATGAGCAACGAATTCAGCTGCGGGACCTGAAACCGGTTCACTCAGAGTCAATGAACTCCAGCGCGGATGGGCCGATTCTGCGGCTGATCCCTGATCCGGCAGGCCGCCGACGCACTGATCGAGGCTCTCAGTGCTGAGGAATGCAGCGTGTTCTGCGTTACGTGAAGGCATCGGAACCCATGGCATGACTCGATCAGCGACAGGGCCTCGCGGGTCTATTGCAGGGCTGTTCGCCAATATTTCTTTGTTTTCCTGCAACATTCGAGACTCCCGATCTGTCTGTGGCCATCGTTCAGAGGGAGTTGAACGCAAAGCCTATGCCATGTTCGATATTCGTGCGGAAAAAACAGACAGAAATCATCGGAGATGGTTCGCGGCGAATTCAGTGCCAGATATAAAGTGCCATAATGGCACTTATTGAAACGCAGTCGCGAAGAGGATGCCTTTTGGTGCCAAAATGGCATTTTTTGGGTGGATTAAGATGTGTCAATATGGCTGTTGTTTTCCGTGTGTGACGTAAGTCTTTTTATGGAATAGTTTTGTGATTGTTCATTCTGGTTTGGCACGGAGTGTGCATTTCGGGAATTGCGAAGCCGCAGGAATGGCCGCAGATGGCTGAAGGGTCTTCTGAAGGTTGGTCCGCGGTCGTTTCGGGAGTTGGTTTGAGGTCTTCAAATTCTTGATGGAGAGTGAACATGAACTGCGAAACGGGAAACTATCGGAACGGGTTGTTTTGTGATCTGGATCGTGGGCTCAATCGAATCGTGCGTCAGGCGTTTCGGCCGGTTCAGGTCGTTGCTGGATTTCCTCCAGTGGCAGTGAACGAACAGGAAGATCGTTTTCAGATCGAATGCGACCTTCCGGGCAGGACGCCGGCAGAGATTGAGGTCGAATTCGAGGAGGGAGTGTTGGCGATTTCTGCTGAGCGGAAGAAGCCGGAGTGCGCCGAGAATCAGAGCCTGCTCGTCGACGAGCGGCATTACGCGAAAGTCGTCCGTCGGATTCAGCTGGCCGGAGAGGTTCAGTCGGATGGGATTGATGCGGAATACATCAACGGAGTACTGAAGATCACTGTGCCGAAAGCGCAGCAGACTCAGTCGAAAAAGATCTCAATCCGAACAAAAGCGGATTCCTGACGAAACCTTCGGATCAGGAGCCGTCGTGATGCTCGCCGAGTTCGTCGTCAGTGACGTCTGCGACGTTCGGCAGGTTTGAGTCTCAGACCCCGGAAGGTGGCGCTGTCGCCCTTCGGGGTCTGTTTTTTTCGGTCACGAGACGATTACCGGGAACTTGCGTTTTCGCCATTGGCACTTTACTGTCCCTTGACGACAATTCTGCAGGATCAGGCTGCCTGGCGCTGTCCTTATGGGCTTCGAGGTTACCATTCTGCGGGCTTTTGTCGACAGCCTTGCAGGTGACTTCACGCGAGTTTCAGGCAGAGTACGCTCAAATGGGACGGTCTGCATCAGGTGGTCAATCAGCGACTGAATTTTCCCGGCGAACTCAGATCATTGTCACATCAGAGAGACGATCGAATATGTTGAGGGCCGTATCTGTACCCATTCGGTTTCCGACTCTTGCGATCATCAGCATACTGGCCGCTGGTTGTTCCGGAGCCAATCTCGGAGATAGTTCTCCTCCCGTGAAAAAGGCAGCAGAGGTTGCCGGGGAGAATGAGGGCACGGTCCGTTCGGATTCAGATGTCCCGAAAGAAGGCGTATATCGGGTGCGATTCGAGACATCCGCGGGTCAATTTACTGTTGAGGTTCACCGAGACTGGGCTCCCATCGGAGCACAGCAGTTTTATGAACTTGTCAAAAGCGGGTTCTACGACGAATGTCGTTTCTTCCGTGTTGTTCCCGGATTCATGGTGCAGTTTGGAATGAACGGAGATCCGGATCTGAACGCTCGGTGGAAACGTGAGATTCAGGATGATCCGGTGCGGAAGAGCAATCAGCGTGGATTCATGACGTTTGCAAAAACCGGTCAGCCAAATTCAAGAACCACACAGGTGTTCATCAATTTCGGAGATAATTCTCAGCTGGACAGTGACGGCTTTGCGCCATTCGGTGAGGTGATCGAGGGGATGCAGAACGTGGATGCGATTTATTCCGGTTATGGGGAACGTCCGGATCAGGGGGCCATTACCAGTCGGGGTAACGAGTATCTCAACGGCAGTTTTCCCAATCTTGACTTTGTAAAGAAGGCGACGATCCTGAGCGAGTAATTCAGCTGCCCGTCGGGCTGTTCGGGCGAAAATTGCTGAATTGATGGAATCTGACAGAATCAGGGGTCGAACCTCGGCTGAGAGCGTCGTAAACTGTGCAGCAACTCCTTCTGCGAATCGGTCTGCACCTGCGCCGGTATGAGATCCGACAACTGACTGAAGTTTCGGGAAGGATTGCAATTCAGAACAGAGGTGATGACGGTGTCGATTGTTGAAAACGCAGTTCAGACGATCAATGGGGCTCAGATCCTGATTCGGATGCTCGTGCGGCACGGCACGAAGTATATCTATGCCTATCCAGGTGGGTGCAGTATGCCGCTGCATCAGGCTCTGCGCGAGCAGCGAGACGATATTCGCACGATTCTTCCAAGGCATGAGCAGGGCGGCTGTTTTGCTGCTCAGGGAATTGCGCGATCGACCGGTGAGGTCGGTGTCTGCATGGCGACGAGCGGCCCGGGTGCCACGAATCTTGTGACAGCGATCGCTGACGCAAAGCTTGACAGCATCCCGTTGATTGCGATCACGGGACAGGTTCCGCAGACGGTGATCGGGACAGATGCGTTTCAGGAAACGCCGATGGTGGAAGTCTGTCGCGCGATCACGAAACATCATTACATGATCACCAACGTTCGCGATATCGCTCGCATCGTGAAGGAAGCGTATTACATCGCATCAACCGGCCGTCCAGGTCCGGTTTTGATTGACGTACCGAAAGACGTTCAGCTCGCGGAGATTCCGCTTGAGGATGTCGATTTCGATCCCGCGATGCGACTTCCCGGTTATCGCCCCGAAGTTCCCAAAGCACCGCCGGAAAAAATTTCTCAGGTGATCGCGGCCATTCGTCGGTCTCGCAGACCGGTGTTGTATGTCGGTGGGGGCTGTATTCAGAGCGGAGCCTCAGAAGAGCTGACAAAGTTCGCGATCCGAACCGGAATTCCGGTTGCGATGACCGTGATGGGGCTGGGAGTATTTCCGGGCAGCCATCCGCAGTCGCTGCATATGCTGGGGATGCACGGAACCGTTTATGCGAACTACGCAGTTGATCAGGCAGACCTGCTCCTCGCGTTCGGTGTGCGGTTTGATGATCGAGTCACGGGGAAGCTGGCTGAGTTCGCAAAGCACGGAAAGATCGTGCACATCGACATCGATCCTTCGGAGATTCATAAGAACAAAGAAGCTCATATTCCGATCGTTGCGGATGTTCGTGAAGCCTTGTGTGCTCTGAACGCCGCATTCACAGACGCCGACGTTCCTGATCTGACCGAGTGGAATCATCAGATCAGTGTCTGGAAAGAGAAGTTCCCGCTGAAGTACGCAGACGCCGGCGATGCGATTCTGCAGCAATACGCCATCGACGAGCTGTGTCGTCAGACTCAGAAACGTGAAACTTACGTGACCGTAGGTGTCGGTCAGCACCAGATGTGGGCCGCTCAGTTCTATAAGTTTGACAAGCCGCGACGCTGGCTGAGCAGTTCCGGTCTCGGGACGATGGGCTTCGGCCTTCCGGCCGCGATGGGAGTGCAGACGGCGTTCCCGGATGCTCTGGTTGTTGACATCGACGGCGACGGTTCGTTCCAGATGAACATTCAGGAACTGGCAACTCTGTTCTGCGAGAAACTTCCGGTCAAGGTTCTGCTTCTGAACAATCAGCACCTTGGAATGGTGGTTCAGTGGGAAGACCGATTCCACAAGGGCAGTCGTGCAAATACTTATCTCGGACCGATTGACCACCCGGAAGCTCTCGGTGATGGCGACGGTGCGATGCCTGATGAAACATTCCCGAACTTCGTCCAGATTGCTCGGGGATATGGAGTCACTGCCAATCAGGTTCGCAGTAAGGCCGCGTATCCGGCGGCTCTTGCTGAGATGCTGAATCATGATGGGCCTTACCTGCTGGACGTGATTTGTCCGTATCAGGAACATGTGCTTCCGATGATTCCCGGCGGAAAGACCATTCACGACATCATTCTTCAGTGAGGATCGTTTCCTGACGAGGCTGAAGCCTCCTGATTGATCTGTCGGGACCTCAGAATCCGGAGCCATTGGCGATGAGCCAATGGCTCCTGTCGTTGAAGGCGGACGCTTAAACGATGTGCGGCGATCGTCGCTGAAGTCCGCACCGGAACCGCACCGCTTGCGCCATGGCGTTTGCGACAAAAGTCGCCATTTCTGCACAAGTGATCAGTTGCAACTGAAGGCCATCGTATTTTCGGGCTTCGCGATGGCCAAAGTCATGGCTTAATCCACCATTGGCTCTCGCGTTGATTCAAGGTCACGCACTCACTGGTTGCAGGGGTTCTGTGAGTGCCGGTTAATGCGTGATCATGTGGTCACTCTTAATCTTCGGCGTCCTCAGAAAATGCGGTTTCGGATACTGTCTCGGGCGGAAATTGTGGCTGGATGAAAGCGGGAAATCGATGAGGCACTGGAAGTTTTGAAGTCCGGTGTTCACAATAGTATGGGTAAAATTCTGCGTCAGTCGGCTGTGAAAATGGGTTCGCGGCCGGCTGTTTTCTTCTGTTTTCGGGGCCGGTTGCCAGCCGAAAGCAGATCGCTGGGAATCTGGCAGCCAAAGTTTCATTGCAGCAGATGCGGTGAATCCGGGAGATATTGCTCAATGCCTTCTTCGGACGAAATTTTCAGCAAGGTTCAGGAAACCCTCGTCGATGCACTGGGAGTCGACGATGATGAGGTGACTCCCACAGCGACATTGATTGGGGATCTGGGGGCTGAATCGATCGACTTCCTCGACATTGTGTTTCGGCTTGAAAAGAACTTTGATATCAAGATTCAGCGCGGCGAGCTGTTTCCTGAGAATATTGCTTCGGCCGATTCCGGTTTTGTCGTCAACGGCAAAGTAACTCCGGAAGGCATCGCTCAACTTCGAGAGAAGATGAAGCATGCGGACATCGACAGTTTCGCGAAGGATCCGCAGGTCAGCAAAATTCAGGATCTCTTCACAGTTGACATGATCTGCAGGTTTGTTGCAGCTCGCATGAAGTAGGTCTGTTGATTTCAACAGAGCGGAATCCCTCGCTGATTTGCCTGCGAGGGGTTCTGCGATTTGACGAGTCGGTCATCATTCAACCGCCATGCGGGGGCGCTGGCTGTTCCATCGGAAGATGATTTCATGCGCTGGTACTGGGTAGATAAATTCATCGAGTTTGAATCGGGAAAGCGGGCGAAGTCCGTCAAGAATGTTTCGCTGGCGGAGGAGCATCTCCACGATCATTTTCCGGGTTTTCCGGTCATGCCGGCCTCGCTGATGATTGAAGGGATGGCCCAGACGGGCGGGATTCTGCTCGGCGAAAAATTCCAGTTTGCCTACAACGTGATTCTGGCGAAGGTTCCGAAGGTCACCTTTCATACGTGGGCCTGTCCCGGGGATCAGCTGATCTACACGGCAGACCTTCTTGACGCGCGCGAAGAAGGGGGCAGTGTGACTGTGACAGCGACCGTGGGAGATCGTCTGGTCGCCGAAGCGGAGATCGTCTTTGTCCATCTGTCTTCCGAGGATCCGCAGCTCAGCCGGATCGATCAGAAGAATTTTGTGTTCCGAATGAATCTTCTGGACATTCTGACTGTGGGCAAGGCCGGATCAGGTGATTCGGCCGCAGTCAGTGGCTGAGAATCAGAAGCCGAAACTCGGGCTGCAGTCCGAACGCGGAATACCGGAAATTGCAGAGAGCAAATCTGCAGAGATCAGGGAATCGAAAAAATGAAACGTCGAGTTGTCGTTACGGGAATTGGATGCATTACACCGGTTGGAAATTCCGTGGAGTCGATGTGGAAATCGCTTCAGGAGTCTCGGAATGGTGTGGGGCCGATCACACACTTTGATGCCTCGCGGTTTCCCACAAAGTTTGCAGGGGAAGTTCGAGGTTTTGATTTCGACTCACTGGTGGAAGATCCTTCTCGTTTCGCGGACGCAGGTCGCAACATTCGATTTGCCATCGGAGCAGCGACTCAGGCGGTTTCGGATTCCGGGATCAACGACTGTCGAACACTGAACCCGGCGAGGTTTGGAGTTTACCTGGGGGCAGGTGAAGGACAGCAGGACTTCATGCAGTTCATGACTCTTGTTTCCTCGTCCCAGAAGGGTGGAGAGATTGACGCTCGTCGATTCACTCATGATTTCATGGAATCCATGAATCCTCAGTTCGAGCTCGAGCTTGAGCCGAACATGCCGGCTGCCCACCTTTCAAGCCTCTTCAATGCTCAGGGCCCGAATCTGAACTGCCTGACCGCCTGTGCTGCCAGCAGTCAGGCGATCGGCGAGGCCGCCGAGATCATTCGCCGTAACGACGCGGACGTCATGCTGTCCGGCGGAGCGCACAGCATGATCCACCCATTCGGACTGACCGGATTTAACCTTCTGACTGCACTTTCGGAGCGAAATGATTCTCCGCAGACGGCATCACGTCCTTTCGATCTGAACCGAGACGGATTTGTGCTCGGTGAGGGTGCCGGTATGCTTGTTCTTGAGGAACTTGAACACGCAAAGGCCCGTGGTGCAAAAATTTACGGCGAAATTCGTGGCTACGGTTCAACGGCCGATGCGTACCGGATCACGGATATTCATCCCGAAGGTCGAGGTGCCATTGCCTGCATCAAAATGGCGCTGAACGACGCGGAAATTCGGCCCGAAGAAATCGGTTATGTGAATGCTCACGGCACGAGCACCAGCGTGAACGACCGCGTGGAAACCATGGCCATCAAGGGTGGTCTCGGTGAACATGCGTGGAAAACGCCTGTTTCGAGCATCAAGAGCATGATGGGACACCTGATCGCAGCTGCAGGGAGTGTCGAGGCGATCACCTGTCTTCTCGCGATCCGTGATGGCGTTCTGCCACCAACCATCAATTACGAAACACCCGACCCTGACTGTGATCTTGATTATATCCCGAATCAGGCGAGGGAAACTCGGATCAAAGCCGCACTCTCGAACAGTTTTGGCTTTGGCGGACAGAACGTTGCACTCATAATTTCTGAATTCAGCGGCTGATACCGGAATCGGCCTGTGGGTTCTGAAGAAAGATTTCCTGTGCTCGTCGGGATATCAGTCAGTGCATTTCAGCCTGTTAATTCCTGCCATCATCGCGTTACTCCTCGTCTTCGATCGAGTGCTGAGGATCTACGCGAGGCGAAAGATCGCTGATATCTTTGAGAACGTTCCGCCATTCAATGTGCGCACGGAATCAGCGTATCCCGATGCACGAGTAATAAGTATTTCTGCATCGGACGGAGTTAAACTGACCGGAAGTGTTCATATGCCTTCCGGTGGCTCGGTGCAGGGGCTGGTGATTTTCTTTCCGGAACTGAACGGCAATCACTGGATGGCCCGGCGGTACTGCGAAGCACTGCTTGCTGATGGCTTTGCCATTCTGGCTTTTGATTTTCGGAATCAGGGTGATAGCGATCAGGTTTCCAGTTACCAGCCAATACACTGGATTACCGATTTCGAAATGAATGACGTTTCGGGTGTGATGGAGTTCATCGAATCCGACCCTCACCTCAACACACTGCCGCTTCTTGCATTCGGTGTCAGCCGTGGAGGAGTCGCTGCTCTGGTGGCTGCTGGACGATATCCTCGTATACGTGGTGTCATCGCAGACAGCGCATTCGGTACGATGCCGATGATTCATCATTACGTGAATCGTTTTGCGCACTATGTGATTCCCTCGTTTCTTTATCAGATGCTTCCGGAATGGCACGTCCGCATGACGCTCCGCCAGGGAATTCAGTACAGCGAGAAGCGGCGTCACTGCCGTTATGTGCATCTGGAATCTGAGGCATTTGGACTGGCTTCAACTCCTGTACTGCTGATTTCCGGCGACAAAGACTCCTACGTGATCGAACCCATCGCACGGCAGCTTCAGTCCACCTGTGGATCACATGCCGAGCTATGGACGGTCTCAGGCGCAAAACACAATATGGCTCGGGATGTCGCCACGGCGGATTATGACCGGCGCATTACGGAGCATTTCCGCAGGTCGCTTGATCTCGCGATCGAAAAAATGCCGGAAACAGCAACCTCTGATCCTCTGGACAGATCTGCGGCCCGAAGTCCCTTTGTGCAGCCGGCGTAGTCGGTCGAGCATACACTGAAGACGTTGTTCTGAAATCGAGCGGCAGAATGTCTGATCGTGATTCCGGCTCAGAATCTCAGGTTATCACTGTGGGTTCTCGAGCCCCGATTACTCGGTCGATCCAGGACGCCCTTCCGAGGTGACTCGGGTACCGATGCGTTCCCCTGAGATGACTCGGGCAATGTTTCCGATCTTGCGATAATTGAACACAACGATCGGGATCCGATGCTCCATGCAGTGATGCATCGCCTGAGCATCCATCACCTGCAGATTCTGTTCAAGCACTTCTCGGAATGAAATGTCAGTGTATCGAATTGCGTGAGGGTTTTTCACGGGGTCTTCTGAGTAGACTCCGTCGACCTTGGTTGCTTTCATGACCACGTCGGCATCAATCTCACGTGCTCGGAGAGCCGCTGCCGTATCGGTCGTCACGAATGGACTTCCAGTGCCTGCTGCCAGTATGACCACGCGCCCCTTTTCGAGATGTCGCAGGCATCGACGTCGAATAAAGGGTTCTGCAACCCCTTCCATTCGGATGGCGCTCTGGAGGCGAGTCGGAACGCCGATACTTTCGAGTGCATCCTGAAGAGCCAGCCCGTTGACGACGGTGGCCAGCATTCCCATGTAGTGGGCCGTTGACGGGACGATGGTTTCACTGATCTCTGCAAACTGTTTTCCTCGCAGTATGTTGCCACCGCCGCAGACGATCGCCAGCTGAACACCGGCAGCGACGACATCACGCACCTGCTGCGTGATTGTTGCGACTTCAGACATACTGATTCCGGATTCGCCCTCACGACAAAAGCTTTCGCCGCTGATTTTGAGCAGTACGCGTTTGTAGACGGGGCGAATGGTGTAATCAGTAGCAGGCATCAATGTGTCTCCACGGGAAAGCGGTTGAACCGGAACGCGATCATTTCCGGGTCTGATGTTGTCTGAATCGACGTCAGAAGACCGGGTGAACCGGATCGTTCCGTGTTCGAAGAATCATACAGTACCAGAGAAAAGGCAAAAGCCCGACGCAGTTGAGCGCGTCGGGCTTTCTCAGGGTATTTTTCAGGTTTCGCCTGAATCAGTTTCCAACCTGCCAGCGGAGGAAGCTGACTGCTTCCAGTCCCGCTTCGCTCAGCGCCTGAGCCACAGTTTTGCTGTCATCTTTTGCGAACGGCTGAAAGACCAGCACGCCCTGATCGGCGTAAAAGACCTTCATCCGACCATCGACCATTTTCTCCAGAA
Source organism: Planctomyces sp. (assembly GCA_046345315.1). GTDB lineage: Bacteria > Planctomycetota > Planctomycetia > Planctomycetales > Planctomycetaceae > F1-80-MAGs062. The sequence continues at coordinate 27,265 of JBKDKA010000262.1, read as the reverse complement.
TGTTTTCCGGCTTGCCGCTGGCTCGAGCTTCTGCAGTGAGTCGCTCTCGTTCTGCTTTGACAATCGATGCATCGAGCTCTTCTGCTTTAGTCACAACAGGACGAAGAGCTGCCACATGCATAGCGACATCACGCAGCAGATCCGAGTGCCCGGTTTTTCCGGTGGCACAGACCAGAACGCCCGTCTTGAAGTTGTGGTGGACGTAACCACCAACAGGGCCCTTCACTCGAGCGATTCGGTTGATCACGATCTTCTCGCGGATCTTGTTGACGATTTCCTCGTAAGTCTCGCGGAATGACCTCGCTGCACCTGGAGCCTTCTGGTCGAGAAGGGCATCCGGAGTGGCAGCGCCGGGACCATTGAGCAGATGATCGGCGAGTGCCTGACCGAAGTCTCTCAGCACTTCGCCTGTCCCCACGGGAGCAGACTCGCACTGAATCTCCACCATAGCGGCTTCACTGCCGGCATCATTCGATGCGATGAAGATTCGGCCTTCCAGAGTCAGGTTGTCGGCACGCTTGATCTGAATCTTTTTGAACTGTTCCTTCAGAATAGCAATGGCCTTCTCCTCGTCGCCACCGGCTTCGGTGAGGGCTTTCTTGCATTCCATCATCGGAAGGTCTGTTTTTTCACGCAGCGCTTTCACGGCTGCCGCTGTAATTTCTGCCATTTTCAGTTTTCCTCACACACTGGGGCCGAACGAACGGAAGCCACAGCACTTCCGGAATCCACGGCCGCCGGATGAACTCGAGAAATCAGACAACTCCGCAGTGCACGCAGATGGCTGATACGGACGATGCCACACGAGGGTATTTCACTCTCGTGTGGCATCCATGGACTGAAGACACGCTGCGATTGTCTGCATCTCAGGAGCAGACACTCTCGCAGCTGCGGATCAGCGGATATTCGGAACGGCCTTGTGTTCGTTGGTCGGATCCGACTTCTTCGGCTCTTCCGGCCGCAGGCTGCGTCCCTGTTTGATTGCGTCTGAAACATGCTGCATGATCAGACGAATGGAACGCAGGCTGTCATCGTTGCCCGGAATCGGAAGGTCACAGACGTCCGGATCGGAGTCTGTGTCGATCAGAGCGACAACTTTGATACCCAGCAGGCGAGCTTCGTGGATGGCGTTCTTTTCTTTGCTCGGATCCACAACCACCAGACATTCCGGCAGACGATTCATGTCGCGAATACCGTTCAGATTGCGGTGAATCTTTTCGTATTCGCGAGTCAGCTGAGACTGCATCTTCTTGGAGTAGTTACGAATTTCTCCGGTTTCGCGGAGCTGTTCGAGTTCTTCCAGACGCTTCAGCCGACTGCGGACGGTTCGAAAGTTGGTGAGTGTTCCACCCAGCCATCGCTCGGTGACGTAGGGCATGCGGCATTCCGCTGCCAGTTCTTCAATCGCGGCTGAAGCCTGTCGCTTCGTTCCCACGAACAGTACAAGACTGCCCTGAGCCGCCACGCGGAGAAGATACTTCTTCGCGCGAATGAGACCGCGGATGGTCTCCTTGATGTCAATGATATGGATCTTGTTACGACGACCGTAAATATACGGTCGCATTTTGGGGTTCCAGCGACTGGATCGGTGTCCGTAATGCACACCAGCGTCCAGAATGTCTTTCACCACAATCTCAGCCATTGCCGATCTCCTGTGTCTGCGGATTGTTTCTTTCAACCCGCGGCGACGCCGAGAATTTCCTCTTCAGGAATCATCACGACGCTGCACAGAACAATTGTGTGAATGTCGAAGGACGATCAGATCGAATTCCGACAAACAGCACGCTGCCTTTTACAGATTCGGGAGGCAGCAGAAATCCCGCCGGACGCCATTTTGACGCCGAAATTTCGCAAGCCGCAGATGATAACGCTCGGCGGTCTTCCGGTCAAACCGCGAATCCTGCGATGAGCGAATTCAACGCAATGCGGATGCTTATTCGGCTCCGACACCCACGGCCGTTGCCGTCGCATAGTCTCGGGCATGAGAAATTGTCAGGAGAATTCGCGAGATACCCAGCTTTGCAGCCGTTTCTGCCGCTCCCCCTGATAAATGAACATTCGGCTGCCCCGACGGAAGCGGCAGGACTTCGATGTCGTGAAACGTGATTCCTTTCACAAAACCAGTACCGATCATCTTCACGATCGCTTCTTTGGCCGCCCAGCGACCTGAAAATCGAGCCGCCGAGTCGCGATATTTCACGGCGTACTCGATTTCCGCAGACGTGAAACATCGCTGCAGAAAATGATCGCCATGACGCTCGATCATCTTTCGGATGCGGTCGATCTCAACAATGTCCGTCCCAAGTCCCAGAATCATGAAAGATCACTCGAATACGAGTCGTGCGCATTTCAAAACCGGTGCAGGTGTATCCTCCTGATGCAGATTTCGCTCGCGGACTCGCGTTTGTCGCGAGATAGTCGCGGTATTGAAGCCACAGGCCCGGAGTTCACCGTTCACGACATCACCTGATTCAAGTCTGCGATGATCAGGCGCCGAACTTTTCGAGCCGTCCTGCATGCGACAGAGCCTGCAGCATCAGATACTTGGCTTCAAACATGCCGAGTTCCCCAACACGGCACGCCGATTCACCGAACGACTTCGAACCATCAAACCGACAGATGTCAGAGACAAGCATTGTCGGAACCGGATGACCACTGTGCGATTTCATTTTTGCGGGTGTGCTGTGATCGCCGGTGACAAGCACTACGTCAGGCTTCAGAGCCATGATTTTCGGAATCGCTGAATCAAACTCTTCAGTGCGTTTCACCTTCGCTTCAAAATTACCGTCTTCCCCGGTGCTGTCGGTATATTTGAAGTGAATGAAGAAGAAATCGTACTTCGACCAGTTCTGCTCGAGGCATTTCATCTGATCCTCAAGTGTGCTTCCGGCATCCAGAACGTCCATGTGAACCAGACGAGCGAGACCGCGGTACATCGGATACACGGCAATGGCAGCGGCTCGAGTACCATAGACCTCCTGGAACGTCGGAATCGGAGGCATTTTTGCGATCCCGCGCATCGTGAGCAGATTTGCCGGAGAGTCATCTTTCAGGATGACAGCGGCCTGCTTCATGAATTCTTCGAGAATCGCAGCCGTCTTCTGCGACGCAGGATCGGCACCTCGCGGCGTCAATGGAGCCACGCCGGTTCGCTGCGGGTCCGTGTCATTGACATTTCCGCCCAGCCCGTCACCTCGGATCACAATCACAAGGCGATACTCTTTCACGTGCCGAACGAAGATTTCGACACCCGGAACACGAATCTGATTCAGCTTCTCACAGAGCTTTGCGGCAATCTCACTTGATACGCGACCAGCTCGTCGATCGGTGATGATCCCCTGACTGTCGACCGTGACAAAATTGCCTCGCACGGCGACATCACGATCTGTGAGCGCAAAATCAATTCCGAGCGCTTCCAGAACGCCGCGGCCGATTTCATATTTCAACGGATCGTAGCCGAACAGCCCGAGATGTCCTGGTCCGCTGCCCGGGGCAATTCCCGGCAGAACAGGAATGCTCATCCCCAGAACTCCGCGTTGCGCGAGTGCATCCAGATGGGGAGTCTTCGCTGTCTCCAGTTCCGTTTTTCCGCCCGGTTGCAGAGGTAATCCGCCAAGTCCGTCACCGACGTAAAGGACGATTTTTGAATCAGCTGGTTTCTGCAGACGACGAGTCAGGTCATGGATATCAGTCATGGCTTCTTTGCTCAAAATAGATCATTCACATCAGGTGCTTCACTGGGAAGAGAACGATATCGACTGCGAACGAAGCTTGCATCTCCGCTCCGATCGCTCGTCAATTCTTTTCCCGCAAATCTTACCCGAATTCGCTGATTCACCAACCGGAGCGAGCTCAACGCATTGGCACACTTCAGTTTAGGTAAACGAGCGGTTCTGTTTCGACTGTTCGGACAGTTTCGCGCCCAGTCGGCAGCTCCCGCGAATCTGCGGAAATGCAGGAAGAAGTGCTCGAAGTTAGCGGAAAAAGGTGTAAAGTCGGCGCAACCGAATTTCATATCGCACGCAATGTGTGCGTCTGTTCATCATTTTCCAGGTCGGGAAGATCCGCCGATGCGAGTTCTGCGGGCATCGTGCTGAATGCTTCCTGAATGGTTTTCCCGGCAGAATGCAGGGTGAATCCACGATGTGACAGATGGTGATTCGGCTCGTATCGCGCAGAGCCACCAAAACCCTGATAAACAGGAGTCGACTGCTTATGATCACGGCTGAAGCCGATATCCAGCGTTTGCTTCCCGCAATTCCACTGCCGGAGTATACCTATTTTCCTGGTTCGGGAATGCCTCACCCGATTCGTGACCCCAAAGGTCATAGTTATGGCCGAAAGCATTTGGCCGGTCAGGGGCCGCGAGCTCTGAATCCCGAAACCTGGTCATCGAACCGGAACTATCTGCTGGGAGTTGATTTCTTCAACCTCGGGTATTACTGGGAAGCACACGAAGAGTGGGAGCGGCTTTGGCGGGTCTCCGGTGCAGACACGACAGTGGGCCGTTTCCTCAAGGGATTGATCAAACTGGCTGCGGCAGGTGTGAAGGTTCGAGAAAGAAGCATTCACGGTGTGCGACGCCATGCAGCGTCCGCCGGAGAAATGTTTGCTGATGTAGCTGCTGAGGCCGACGTGGATTCCTTCTGCGGGCTTCAGTTCATTCGCCTGCAGTTCGCTGCCGACCGTGCTGCTCAGCTGGCCTACAAAACTCAGCATCCGCCAGGTTCCGCTGTTCGAGTCTTTCCGTTTGTTCTGCGTCCGGAACCGCTTCCGTCATCGATCGCCTGAGTTCGTTTTTCGAGAATTCTGATCGAGGCTCACCTGAGAATCGAATCGGCGAGAGACTCGCGGTAACCTGCCGCGAGTCTTTTTTTTGATCAGTCCGGCTGTGAAAGTGTTCGGCAATGAAAATACTGGTTGTGGGATCTGGTGGCCGCGAGCATGCTCTGGTCTGGAAGCTCAGTCAGTCCCCTGATGTTCAGAAGATCTTCTGCGCGCCGGGAAACGCCGGAACGGCTCAGCTGGCCGAAAACGTGAATGTCGCTGCCGACGATATTTCGCGCCTGCTGCACTTCGCGAAAGAACAGAATATTGATCTCTGCGTCATCGGTCCTGAGGCCCCACTGGTGCTTGGACTTGCAGACGAACTCCGTCGATCCGGAATCGCCGTTTTTGGTCCGTCGGCTGCCGCAGCTCGACTCGAAGGCAGCAAAGTTTTCGCAAAGAAACTGATGAAGAAAGCTGCCGTTCCGACGGCTGATTTTCACGTGTTCTCACGATTCGCCGAGGCCGTGGAATACATCGATCAGAACGAAGAAGGCCCGCTTGTTGTCAAAGCTGACGGACTGGCTTCAGGAAAGGGTGTCTTTGTCTGTAAGAACCGCGCCGAGGCTCGTGCAGCTGCGAAAACGATCCTGCAGGATCGTGTCTTTGGAGAAGCCGGAAAACAGATCGTCATCGAAGAATGCATGGAAGGCCAGGAAGCCAGCATCCTGGCGATCGTCGATGGAGATATCATTATCCCCCTCGATGCCGCTCAGGATCATAAACGAGCCTTTGACGGAGACCTCGGTCCGAACACCGGAGGCATGGGAGCTTACTGCCCTGCGCCACTTGTCACGGACCGTGTGATGGACGAAGTCATCAGTCGAATTCTGATTCCGACGATCCACGCGATGAAGATTGACGGCTGCCCATTCTCGGGAGTTCTTTATGCCGGCGTGATGCTCACGAATAACGGTCCGCGCGTGCTGGAATTCAATGTTCGCTTCGGCGATCCTGAAACTCAGCCGGTACTGATGCGTCTGAAGACTGATCTGGCAAAAGTTCTGCTTCTGGCAGCTCAGGGGCGACTCGCCGAACTCGACGGACTCGAATGGGATCCGCGTCCAGCCGTCTGCGTCGTCATGGCTTCAGAAGGCTATCCCGGGAACTTCGAAAAGGGACGTGTCATCACCGGCCTTGAAGAAGCCGACCAGGTTCCCGATGTCAAAGTATTCCACGCAGGAACCACACTGAAGAACGGCGAAGTCCTCAACACTGGCGGTCGAGTTCTCGGCGTGACAGCCCTGGGCGATACGATTTCCGATGCCAAGGCGACCGCGTATGCCGCGGTGGATCGAATCCAATGGCAGGGTGGCTGGTGCCGACGCGATATCTCCGACAAGTTCAATCTGTCGTAAATCGCATTTCAAAGCCGGGACAGGCACACTTGAGGCTGCAGATGCTGCAGGAATATGCCTGTGCGACGGGAGCCTGTCCCTTTTGAAGCCACTCCTGACCCTCTATGCTCGATCTGAGGCGGCCAGTTGCTGAGTCGCAACTTGATTTGCTGCCAGCGCCCAGACACCGAAGAAGGCACAGGAAAAGATCACATCACCAGCGAAAGTTCCTCGGGCGAATGGGATGCCCTTGAGATAGCATTCCATGAGTCCCCGGAAATCATTGCTGTAACCGTGAAGCACCTGTTCGCCCGTCACCGCCCAGACACCGAAGTTGCTGACGAGGAAGAAAATTACGGCCGAAGCGATTCCGCTGCCGAGCACCGACCACCATTTTCGAGGCTGAACCATTCGGCCGAGCCCGACGATTAATCCATACGCTGCGTAATCGAATGCAATGCTGGGATAGAGACCGTAGCCCGTACGACCTTCAATCACAAGATCCGTGGCGATGCGGCAACCAAGCGGAATCAGAACTGCCAGCCATGGGCGACGAATCACTGAGCCGCACAGGAGTGCGAGTCCTGCCAGAGCAGAGAAATTCCACGGCAACGGTGTCTGCAGAAGCCGAGGGAACACTGCGACTGCACAGCAGATTGCGATCACGAAAGTGGTAGCGTGTTTCATGTTTTTGACCAGTGATGCGTTGATCGAGAGTATCAAGCCGGTGACTTTAACGAAGACGAACAGAAGTTTACAGACTTTTTGCGTCTGTTCGATCACGATCCTGCGATGCCGACGCTGCGATCGGATCCGTCAGAACGTTCTGAAATTCTGTCATCGGAAAAAATCAGGACATTTCAGGAGTCAACTGTGAACACTTCCGGCAGCAGCACGTTTCAGCCGGTCATTCAGTGCGACCCCGAGCCCATGATTCGGGAATTCATGGGCGATTATCAGATCCAGATCGCTCGAGTCGAGATTTCTCAGGGAGGCAAAGAAGTTCGCAGCGCAACGCGTCAGATCCAATCCCGCAGACAACATTTCAATCTGTTGGAAATCACCTTTCCAGGATCGGCCGCCATCAGTCAGCAGCCCGCATCGTAACCCCGGGCGTGCGACGGCAATCTGATCAAAAGAACAGATCTCCAGCGGTATCTCTGGTGCATAGTGTCGACTGAGCATTCCCGGAGCGGGTTGTGCGCGATCTTCAAGCCCGGAAATCGGCGCAGCGGATTCGACGGGACCGATGACTTCCTGAATCGCTTCGAGGGAACAGCCTCCGGGACGAAGGATAACCGGACGACCTTCCATCAGTGAAATCACGGTAGATTCGAGTCCAACCTGACAGGGGCCGCCATCGAGTATGTGCTGCACGCGATTACCAAGTCCCGCCCGAACATGGTCGGCAGTTGTCGGGCTGATCCGACCAAACGGATTCGCACTGGGGGCTGCCACCGGCACGCCGGCGAGTTCCAGCAGAGCCAGTGCAACAGGATGATTCGGAACGCGAACTCCCACACCCGGAAGTCCGGAGGTGACGAGATCCGGGATGATTTCTTTTCGAGGCAGAACCATCGTGAGCGGGCCTGGCCAGAATCGTTCTGCCAGTCGCTCTGCCATTTCCGGAAACTCAGTCACGATCTCTCGGACACGATCGGTATTCGGAAGATGCACGATCAATGGATCAAACTCAGGGCGTTGTTTTGCCTCGAATATGGCGGCAACAGCCTGAGTGTTCGTGGCGTCGGCTCCGAGGCCGTAAACTGTCTCCGTGGGGAAGGCGACGAGCTGACCGCGCCGCAGATACTCTGCGGCTGCAACGAGTTGTCTCTGAAGATCAGAATTACCTTTCAACCGATCCAACGACGCCTCGACCTTCTGTGTTCCTCAGCTGGCCCGATCGGCCGCTCGCGAATCTTTCTGATCAGAAATCATGATGTTCGATAATCATGATGTTTCAGGATCATATCTCCCTCGTCAGGTTCATGCCGCAGACGCTTTTGCTTTTCGACGAAGTCCGGGAGGCGTTTTCCAGCGTCGGTGCACCCAGAAATACTGTTCCGGGGCCTTTCTGATCAGCTGCTCCAGAGCGGTGGTGAACGTCTGCGTGAGTTCTGTGAGTCCGTCTGGTCCCTGATAGTCACGGCTGTCGATGATTTCTTCGGTTGCGAGACAGAACCGAGTCCATCGACAAAAACTTTGATCACTCGGCGGCAGTCGATACGCGCCGCCAACGACAATCAGAGCATCGTAATGCAATGCGAGCAGTCCGATGGATTTGAATGTGGATGCAGGGCGACCGAAGAAATCCACGAAGACTCCGGAACGGCCGGCATCCTGATCACAAAGCAGCGACACCATACCGCCACGATCCATGATCTCGTTCAGCTCAGAACCGGCGCCCTGTTTCACAATCAGCGAGTTCCCGGTGGATTCTCGAAACCGTCGAAACCAGTCGTGCAGCCATGGGTTATCGAGCTCGCGTGCGACGACTCCCAGAGGAAAACCGAACGTTCCGAACGTTGTGACGCTGATCTCCCAGTTGCCGAAGTGACCTCCGAGAAAAATCACTGGCCGGCCGGCAGAGATCGCCTTCACGCACTCGTCGCGCTGATAGAACTCCAGAACATCACTGCAGTTGTCGAGCCGAAGTCGACGCGGTAGCTGAATGATTTCACAGATCATCAGGAACAGATGTCGCCACATGGCTCCGATCGTACGTTCGATCTCCGCGTCCGTCATCGCGCCGTTAAACGCGTGGCGAAGATTCTCCGACGCAACAGCATGACGACTTAACTTGCGCAGCGGGCGCAACGTGATCACAGCCGCCAGTGTCTCGGCGAGCTGAACTGCATTCCGGCGAGGCAGGCATCGAATCACAAAAAGCAGCGCCTGAAAGATCAGGTACTCTCCGAAGTGGCGAACCTTCAGCATCTGCATCTCTGATTCCGTGCTCAGAGTCGTTGATCACGCACCGGCAGTGATCACATCTTTACCAACCCATTTCCGCAGCACTTCCGGAACGACAACGCTGCCGTCTTCCTGCTGATAGTTTTCGAGAACAGCAATGATGGCACGAGCACAGGAAATCGCTGTTCCGTTCAGCGTGTGAACGAACTGAGTTCCCTTTTTGTCGTTGCTGCGACAGCGAATTCCCAGCCGTCGAGACTGGTAGTCAGTGCAGTTGGATGCGGATGTGACTTCGCCGTACTCACCGGCTTCACCACGACCGGGCATCCACGCTTCCAGATCGAATTTGCGATACGCGGGGCCGCCGAGATCTCCGGATGCTGTATCAATCAGACGGTAAGGAATTCCAAGTTCCTGAAAGATCTCTTCCTCAATGCTCAGGATTTCCTGATGCAGAGCATCAGAAGCGGCGACATCGCCGGCTGTGAATCCGAACATTTCGACTTTGGTAAACTGATGGACGCGATAGATACCTCGTGTCGCACGACCGTGTGCCCCGGCTTCCGTTCGAAAACAGTGAGACAATCCACAGCATCGAATCGGAAGGCTGGATGCATCCAGAGTCTGATCCTTCAGAGCTCCACCCAGCGTGATTTCTGCAGTGGCCACGAGGCTGAGGTCAGTCTCCGCGACGGAATAAATCTGCGTTTCCGCACCGCGAGGATTGAAACCGATGCCTTCGAGCACAGAGTCACGTGCAAGATCCGGCGTTGTATAAAGGATAAAACCCTTGCTTCGCAGCTTGGTGAGCGCAAACTGAACGAGCGCCATTTCCAGCATGACGGCATCGTTCTTCAGGAAATAAAAGCCGTGGCCGGCCACTCGGGCTCCGGCTTCGAAGTCGATCAGATCCAGCTTCGCGGCAATCTCGACATGGTCGAGTGGTTTGAAGGTGAATTTCGGTTTCGTTCCCCAGACTCGCAGTTCCGCAGCGTCACTCTCTCCGCCGATCGGTGCGGCCGGATGAGTCATGTTCGGAATCCGTGACTGCTCGTTCCGAAGCTGCTCCTCAATCACCTTCAGTTTTTCTTCAGCTGTCGCTATCTGTTCTCGAAGCTGCTTTCCCTGTTCGATCAGCTGAGGTCGCTGGTCGGCAGTCGCTTTCGGAATCTGTGCGGAGATCTCCTTCTGCTGGCGACGCAGTTCATCGCCTGTGACTATCAGCCGATTTCGTTCGTCACGCAGTCGGATGACTGCATCCACGTCAACCTGAACGCCTCGGTTTTCACAGTTCTTCCGAACTTCTTCGTGATGGTCGCAGATAAACTGCAGATCCAGCATGGGTCCATTTCCTTCTGATCTGAATTCTCAGTGAACAGGACACCTGACGAATCAGGTGTTCGGCGACAGCTCGCTGAGCTGCTTCCAGAGACAGGCGCTGGCCAGAGTGCCGCGATGAAAATCATTAACGTAAAAGTGTTCGTCCGGGCTGTGGAGATTGTCAGTATTTCTGCCCCAGCCGAGCAGCAGAGTATCGATTCCCAGAATTCGTTTGAAGCTGAGTACGACCGGAATTGATCCACCCTCACGAATAAAAACCGGGGGTCTTCCGAATGCCGTCTGCAGTGCCCGTGACGCGGCGTCGATCCAGCGACTTGTCGGATCAAAAACGAATGCTTCGCAGCCGTGAAAACGCTGGAATTCCATCCGAACTCCCTTCGGGCAACGATCCCGAAGGAATTGTTCGAGCGAGTTCAGGACACGATCGGGCTGCTGTCCGGGAACGAGTCGGCAGGTGATTTTGGCCATCGCCTGCGACGGAATGATTGTCTTCGGGCCCTGACCGGTGTAGCCGCTGACCATACCGTTGATATCACAGGTCGGTCGTGCCCAGCGACGTTCCAGCGTGGTCATCCCGGTTTCGCCGAATGCAGACACACTTCCTGTTTCGGCCAGGAATCCGGGCTCGTTGAAAGGCAGCGCGGCAAACTGCTTTCGTTCCGTATCGGTCAATGGCAGCACGTCATCATAGAATCCCGGGATCTGAACTCGCCCGTCTTCACCAATCAGCTGACCGACCAGACGAGCCAGTGCGTTTGCGGCATTGGCAATGCTGCCTCCATAGATTCCGCTGTGGAGGTCGCGTGACGGACCAGTGATCCGCACTTCCGCAGCCACGATGCCTCGAAGACCATAGGTGATTGCCGGAATCCCGTCGCCGTACTGGCTTGTGTCACTGATCACCGCCACGTCGGCTTTCAGGCGTTCCCGCCATTCATTGAGAAAATGATCGAGATGATCGCTGCCGACCTCTTCTTCTCCTTCAATGACGAAGCGGATATTGACGGGCAGGCGACCGCGAGTCGCAATCCATGCTTCCAGCGACTTCAGATGAGTAAACACCTGACCTTTGTCGTCGGTAGCGCCTCGAGCAAAAATCTTTCCGTCTCGAATCTGTGGTTCAAACGGCGGACTCGTCCACAGCTCAAGCGGATCCGGAGGTTGTACATCGTAGTGTCCGTAGACCAGCACGGTCGGCAGGGCCGGGTCTTCAATCCGTTCTCCGTACACGATCGGATGACCGGGAGTCGGAATTATCTGCGCATCGAGACCGGCACGCTGCATCGCTTCCATAACGAACTTCGCACATCGCTCCACGTCTGGCTTGAATGCGCTATCAGCACTGACGCTGGGTATCCGAAGAAAATCAAAAAGCTGATCCAGAGACTTTGCCTGCTCCGATTTCAGTTTTTCCAGAACATCCTGCATTTGAATGACCTGACTGTTGAGAGATGGTTTCAAGATCGGGACTGGCTCCCGTTGCACAGGACGCTACCTGCGAATTTGGAAGCCATAAGGGCGCCTGTTCCGATTTTGAAATGCGAAAGCCGAAGTCTAGTGGATCTCGAGTTCACGTCGAACATCATTCCACGATTCAGACGCCTGGTGCTCTGTCAGTGCTTAAAACTGTGGTCATCTGTCATTCCCGCGCAGGCGGTAATCCACACTGGGGCAATGGATTCCCGCCTGCGCGGGAATGATGACCCAGAAATCAAGGGGTGATAAACCACCAGGCACTCCGATATTCGCGAATGGATGCGTTCCGTGGGCGAAAGTTGAAAAACGGCAGCGACGGTCGCGCGGTAACTTCAGGAACATCCGGATTGCTGCAAAATCGAGTATCTGCGCTCTGCCGGTTCGATGATGCAGTGTATGATTTCTGAGGATTCGCAAGTTTTTCGCCGGACAAGACATCTGCATGAAACGTATTCGACTGGCTGCCGCCATCCTGAACCAGACTCCGCTCGACTGGGATGGAAATCTGTCACGGATCCTGACCGCAATCGAAGAGGCTCGCCAACGGCAGGTGAACATCCTCTGTCTGCCGGAACTCTGCATCACCGGCTACGGCTGCGAAGACATGTTTCTTTCGCCGTCAGTCTGGAATCTCAGCTGGCAAATACTCAACCAGATTGCTCCTGCGACTCGGGGACTCGTTGTCAGTGTCGGCTTGCCGCTTTACATCACCAACGGAGTTTATAATGCGGCATGTCTGATTTGCGATGGTGCCATCGCGGGCTTTGCGCTCAAGCAGCATCTGGCCGGCGATGGCCTGCATTATGAACCTCGCTGGTTTCGAGCCTGGCCGTCAGACACTGTGAGCGAATATCATCGGGACGGAAGTTCGTGGCCTGTCGGTGACCTGATCTTTGACATCGATGATGTTCGGATTGGGTTCGAAATCTGTGAAGACGCATGGGTGGCAAGCCGGCCGGGAAATCGGATGGCAGAACGCGGTGTCGATGTCATTCTGAATCCCAGTGCCAGTCACTTCGCTTTCGGGAAACATGAAATCCGACGACGCTTCGTACTGGAGGGCTCTCGTTCCTTCGGGGTCAGTTATGTTTATGCCAATCTGGTAGGTAATGAAGCCGGGCGAGCGATCTACGATGGTGGAGCTCTGATTGCCAGCAGTGGCCAGATGATTGCGTCCGGCCCACGATTCGGATTTCATCAGACGCAGTTGACTGTTGCGGATGTGAACGTCGATCTGACTCGGACTCGTCGAGCCTCCATTCATTCCATGCGTTCCGATGTGACGGATAAGCTTCAGGATCGAGTCGTCAGTCTCCGTAACCGACTCACCCCGCCGGAACAGCTCACGGAAACTTTTCTGGCCACTGTGCTTGAATCTCGTCCCGATGAGTTCACTCAAGCGATGGCTCTCGCACTGTTCGACTACATGCGAAAGAGCCGATCCTGTGGGTTCGTTGTTTCCATGAGTGGTGGTGCGGATTCATCTGCGCTCGCCTGCCTGATTCGCTGCATGGTTGAGCGAGGAATTTCCGAACTGGGAGTCACCGGATTTCTTCGTCAGCTGGATTACTTCCTTCAGATTCAGAACGAATCGAATATCGACGGAATCATGAAGCAGCTGTTCACAGGAGTTTATCAGTCCACACGAAACAGTGGTGAAGTGACACTGAATGCCGCTGAAGGAGTGACTCGCGCAGTTGGCGGTACGTTCTACCTGCTCGATGTGGATTCGCTGGTGCAGCAGTACACATCGCTGATCGAGACCGCGATCGGTCGGCAGCTGACGTGGACTCAGGATGATGTCACGCTTCAGAACATTCAGGCAAGAACTCGATCACCGAGCGTCTGGATGCTGGCGAATCTTCGCAACGCACTTCTGCTGGCGACGAGCAATCGTTCTGAGGCAGCAGTGGGTTACGCAACGATGGATGGCGATACGTCGGGAGGACTGAGTCCGATCGCCGGGATCGACAAAGCCTTCCTGCGCGAATGGCTGTCTGTCATGGAAACAGACGGAGCAGGGGGATGTACTCCGATCCCGGAACTGAAGCTGGTGAACAGCCAGCAGCCGACTGCTGAGCTGCGTCCGGCAGAGTTTCATCAGACCGACGAAAAAGATCTGATGCCATATCCGCTGCTGGATCAGATTGAGCGGCTCGCGATTCGTGACAAACTGAACCCGGCGGAGGTTCTCGAAACACTGGTCCGAGACGGTTCGCCGTGGTCACGCACTCAGCTGATTGAATGGATCCGACGTTTCTTTCGGCTCTGGTCACGGAACCAGTGGAAGCGCGAGCGGTATGCTCCATCCTTTCATGTGGATGACAAGAACCTTGATCCAAAGACCTGGTGCCGCTTCCCGATTCTCTCCGGCGGTTTCGAGAAGGAACTGAAGGATCTCAATTAGTCGGACAGCGCCACGTAGTACAGGTGGTTTCAAAACCGGGACTGGTTCCCGACTGACGCGGTACTTTCCTGAAAGTTCATCAACTGCAAGGGTGCCTGTCCCGGTTTCGAAATGCACTCTGACACAAACCTGCCAGCGGCAGTTGATGCGTCGAACTCAGTGTCGCTTGTTTCGCATCGATTCCCACATTTCCTCACAGATGCTATCCAGAGATCGCGTGATCCCCCAGCCCGGAAAGTGATCTGTCAGTTTGCTGAGGTTACTGATGTAGCAGATATGGTCTCCTTTTCGAGCCGTGTCATCGTAGGTGAAGGACAGTCGATGTCCGGAGATCTGTTCGATGATGTCGATGCATTCAAGAACGCTTGCGGAATTGCTTCGGCCACCGCCCAGATTGTAAACCTCACCTGGACGAGGATTCTCACAGTACGCCAGCATGGCTCGAACAACATCCTCGCTGTGAATCTGATCGCGGACTTGTTTTCCCTTGTAACCGAAAATGGTGTACTTGCGGCCTTCCGATGCGACCTTGAACAGATAGTTGAGAAACCCGTGCTGCTGAGCTCCGGAATGAGACGAGCCCGTGAGGCAACCGCCGCGAAAGATACACGTTCTGATGCCGAAGTAGCGTCCGTATTCCTGAGCCAGAACATCGGCGGCGACTTTGCTGGCACCGAACAGGCTATGCATCGACTGATCAATGCTCATGGATTCGTCAATGCCGTCGTAGTTATCGGCATCTGCATACTCCCAGCGTTTCTCGAGTTCCACCAGTGGCAGAGTATTCGGACGGTCGCCGTAAACTTTGTTGGTGCTCATCTGAATGAAGATGGCATTCGGAACATGCTGTCGAGTTGCTTCCAGAAGGTTCAGCGTTCCGACAGCATTGACGTCAAAATCATCGAACGGACGATCGGCCGCCAGATCATGGGACGGCTGCGCCGCCGCGTGGACGATCATATCGGGTCGCACATCCGCCATCAGTTTCAGAACGCCGGAACGATCGCGAATATCCAGATTGTGGTGTACAAAGTTTGGACATGATTCCTTGAGTCGTGCGAGATTCCACGAGGTATCACCTGCCGGGCCGAAGAAATCAGCCCGCATATTGTTATCGGCACCATGGACGCGAGCTCCCATGGCATCAAATCTCTGGACAGCCTCAGAGCCGATCAGGCCACTGGAACCAGTAATCAGTACTGATTCAGGTATGGAAGCATTCATCATGAGTGGATGCACGTCTCACAAAAAAAATACGAGGGGGGAGCTAATCAGTTCCCAGCAGGAGGTGTTCTGGCGATATCTGGATCGAGGTTCTGAGGTCTTTCAAAAATGCAGTCGCACTGAAGAATGCGTCCGTCACAACGGCTGACCCACTGATCAATGTTCCCTTGATACCTGAATCCCCAGCCAGTGAGCATATCGTAAGCTTCATCACAGGGTGGCACCGGTTGCTGTGCAACCGGTGGGCCGGAGGCCTAAGAGGTTATGGTGGATAGGGCTGAGGTTCTGATAGCAGCGTCTTTGACTTTGCGGGCCGACCCATCCAACTCAGCAGTTCGGATCCAGAACAGAATAGTATATACTGCCACCAGAGTGAATCTCCTCCCGGGCCGTATCGGCCTCATCCTGACTAACATCTCGGTTTTCGTTAAGCAGGGCGAACTGGGGTTTGTGATTGCGAAGATTGCGGTATCCGCACTTTGTGCAAACTCTCATTTTCGGACTTGTGTGGTACGATGGTACGATGAGCCGTGACGGCCCCCGGGTTGCGAGCAGCCCGGTATCTTCCGCAGAATCTTCGGGAAGAGTCCTGCCTGACGGGAGCCAGTTCCTGTTTTGAAATCACTTCTGCTGCCACTGCGATTCTTTGTCCAGGACAGCTTGAGTCTCTGATTCTATTTCCTTCCAGTACGGCTACTTGATCAATGTCTCCAGCAGACGTGGCACTGAGTTCACCGATACAGCCTCTTGAGTTGTCGACAAACGGACTTTTGTTTCGTTCGGGGAAATGGCTTGAGTCATCCACTGACCGTATTTGTGTCGAATATAGTAGTCTTCGCCACGTACTTCACAAACCAGACGGAATACGACACGAACCTCTTCCTTATCAGCAAGTACTGGAACAAACAGGGTGTCTCCATTCCCATAGGCACCCAATCCGATCTGGCCACCTGTGGTTCGGCTGGTGCCCAGCCAGCCTTGATATCCAATCGTGTCGTAGAGGATCCGTGTCGGCACGACTGTTGACCTGTCGTCAATCAGTACGATGCATTGGCAATAAGAGGTCTCGTTTGTCGCGCCATCGCCACGGTCATAGTAAATAGTGATTTGTCGCGCCTGTCCTGTCCTTGAATCAAACAGCCGCAGTCCAGGAAAACTTGAATAAACTGGACTGTCAACCGGAAGGACGCCGCCTTGAGAGCAGCCAGCGATAAGCGTTGCAAGAAGAGCTGTTTCAATCGTCTTCCACATATTGAATACCACTTCTTCAACAGGATATTCACTTATTCTTCATGCGAGGAAGCAGTAGCACGGCGGGGTGGCAACGGTCGCTGTGGGTTCTGGCAGATAGCACTGAGGTTCTGACAGCAGCGTTCGTCACTTTTTCGGCCGACCCATCCACATCGGCAGTTCAGACACAGTACGGTATAGTGACTCCTGACACTAAAGTAAATCACCTCCCTGGCCGTACCTGCCCTCGGGTTGCAAGCAACCCGGGGTACCCCATTTCGTCGGCATGTTTCTCGCGTGCTGATTGCATTCAGCGATGATCGCTCCTTCTGCGCATGAAGCGAAGCTGTTCCAATTCCAGCTTCAGGGGGTACCAGTAGGCTGGATTTACCCCATCGGAATTCGCGAGTCGCTGTGCTGCTTCCGGTTCGGCTGCGCCTTCCCTTCAGCAGGACAACGACTCCCTACTACTTCCCTAACCATTACTCGCATAACACCTGAACAGAAATTGGGGGCAGATCACGCGCACTCTCAGGAACTATGATTCACTCGTAGTAGCACTTCGGGTCCCTTTTGCTTTCTTTATCTGGCAGTGAACAGCTGCCACTGCCCATTCAGTGATCGGAATTCGTATCGTTTTCCACCACGAAGTCGATATTGAACGGTCTGTGCCCCAGGACTGGGGGCATAAGAAATTTCCCATTGCTGTGTTTCTTTGAAGTTCTGTTTCTGACCACCCATGATCTCGTACGGATAGCTGTTTCCGGATCCAGTAATCAGTTGATACGGCAAGGTTGCGCCGGACTGATCATTGCAGGAAATCTGGATAGGCAGCCCGCTGGCCACTGGCTGGGAAATGACGTTTCCAGTCGGGGTCCCGCCTCTGAGACCCCAGTTACCGTACGCATCCATCTGGTACTGTGAACCGTTGATGTACTGCGAGTTATTTGGGTAGGAATTGTACGGCTGGATTTGGCCGTTGTACTGGTTGTAGCCTGGATACTGAAAGTTGCCCGGTGTCGAGATCGATCCTGGGTAACTGTTGTTCCCGGGGCGAAAGAAACCGTCATCTTGAAACCCGCCCTGGTTCTGATTTCCGGAAGAGTTAGGCTCGTAATGATTGGGCGCACTGAAAGTCGGATTTTCGCCATCGAAACCACTCGTATCCCCTTCGCTGTCCCAGGACTCCTGCGCCTGAAGTGGATTCAAAAAACCGATCAGACACAATGAGAAAACAAGAACCGTTCGCATGTCAGTCTCCTTAATTGTTTTAATTCTTCAGTTCCAGGATATTCAACAGTTTCAGACGATCGGGTGAATAGACAACGGGATTCTGCTGGTTTCCGGTCATTGTACTGACACGATCTGTTACACCCAGTGACAGTTCTGTCGTACTGATCAGACCATCGCCGGTCCGAGGAAACACGTCAGCTGCAGTATCGCCAAGGACATCCAGAATGGCCTTCGTAAATGCACCATGTCGCCATTCTTCGCGTTCGAAGCTTTTCTGCTGCAATGTGCAGGATGCATAGAAGATTGTTCCCATTTCCGGCGCAGCCATGTCATGCAGGGGGCTCTGAGTCCCTGATACCGCAATTCCGTCTGCATGACAGGCATCCAGAAACACTAATCGCTTACAGGCAGGAAGTTCTTCATGGAGAATTCCGATCACTTCCCGCCATGACACGCCTGTCGATCGCAGTTTCTCAGGTTCTACTTCATGCGTGGAGAAATAGAAGTTACTTCCGTCGTCCAGAAATCCATGACCTGAGAAAAACAGCATGACGACATCCCCCGGCTTCACCTGGTCGACAAGCCACTGGAGTCCTTCGAGAAAATCTGTTCTTCTCGCCGCATCGTCCAGCAGCAGTTTTGTCTGCACAGCTTCATAAATGCGACCATGACTCTGTTGTTCGACCGCAGCCGCAAATGCTCTGGCGTCGTCTGCCGCGAACCTCAGATTCTCGAGACCCTTTCCGTGCTGCAGATAACTGCTGATTCCGATTGACAGGACAAAAACACGGGATTTCTCTGCTGTCGCCTGCGACTGGAGCACGATCCGACAATCGTCTGCCGACGAAGTCGCCGATGAGTTTTCAGCAATCAGAGAGATTTCATTTTTTCCAGGAAACAGTGTCAGGCGATGCGAGATGTTCAGTGATTTTCCTTCGGCCGGATTCGCGGGCCGGAAGACTCGCGCCGGTGTCCCGTTATGCAGCAATGTGACCCGCGAGATCGGCAGCTCGTTTTCAGACGATGCCTTCGCGACAACTGTAATGCGTGCATCTTTGGGTGATGAATCTGGAGCAGGACTTTCGATGCGTACAACCGGCGGTCGATGTGCCTGAAACTCTTTTTGGTCAGGAAGATTCACGACCTTCCCGAGTTTTCGTGCGGAATCCGCCTGGTGTTCCGCCGCATCGACGTCGCCCAGTTCAATAATTCGGTCAATGATGTCCGGACGATAAAGACTCTTTCGAAACTGCTGGACGCGGAAGAATTCCGCACTTTTCGCAGGCCCCCGATTGACATGCCATCCGATCAGCTGATCGGCCCCGGGACTGCAGTCGAAATAACCGCGCGGAGTCCAGATGATCCACTGTCCCTGATCTCCGACGAAGACATTCAGCAGCGGATCGATATAGTCAAATCCTTCCACAAGTTTCATCTGGTACGACAGCGTCTGTTCGCCCCGTCCCATGATCACCGGGACAAGCTGATCGGGTTGATATGTGTACCGTCCATAAAGCATCATTTCATAGATTTCGTCAAGCGTATGCCCGTCAACCGAGACGATTCGATCACCAACACGGACCCCTGCTTCCTCGGAGGAGCTGCCCGGGATGACGCGAATGACGGACGAGTTTTCGTATTTGAAATCAAAGATGCCCGACTTTCGGTGATTGAGCAGGCTCCAGATCCGAATTGTTCGGTCAGTGGATCCGGTCACGAAAATCTGCCCACTGGAGGACGGACTGATCGACGTGATCATCGACTCATGTCCGCCGAAAACGCGACGCAGCTCATCACCCGATGAATCCCACATCGCGAGGAATCCCAGATTGTCGGAAAACAGTACGGGATTCCTGACTCCCAGTTTCTCACCGGCAAGCAACGTATAACAACTGGGAATGCGCCCGCTCGGAATCCGATAGTTCGTACCAGCACCACTGCCACCCAGCTTCACCAGATAGCTCTGCTCTCCGGCTGCCGGTGACTGGATGGAGACTGTCCGGCCATCCAGTATCGGAGATTCGTCAATGGTTCCTCTGGCCGATTCTTCTTTTCGAATGGTTCGCTGTTTCAGGTCCAGGACACCTGATACCCGGCCGTAGCGGTTGAAATTCCAGTTGCGAAGGTCAGCATCTGTGCCAAAGACGATCCGGTCATTTCCCTCTGAAAACCGTGCTTCGTAAACAGGTTTTCCCTGTCCGGAAATTCTGTGGATTCGCTGACCGGTCTGTGCGTTCCAGATGTGAACTTCACCAAACTTGTCACCGCTGACGATGAATTGTCGATCCGGGCTGGCAGCAATCGCATAAACTTCCCACTGATGGCCGGAATAGACAACTGTCGGTTTCAGGCGGGCAGGGGAAGTTGGTGCCTGACGAGAAAACTCGCGAGCCGGAAACTTAGCCACCCAGGGACGACTGGCACCGTTTTCTGTTCCCATGCCAGCAGCCAGCCAGAATCCCTGTTCGAGACGCATTTCGTAAACGCGGGCAGGAAGCGTTGTTCCAAATGGCCAGTCGACGAGTTTCGATTTCACATCAAACATCCAGCCCAGTAGATTCGCAGGCATCGGATCGCTGGCGGACAGCTTTCGGCCATCAGGAATTCCGTAAAGATGCGGTCCGTCGTGCTGAACAGAAAGCACCATCGGTTCGGCAACCGGCATCTGCAGCGAATCGATGATCGGTTTCTCCGGGTTGCGTGCCCGTATTCGCTTTACGATTTTTCGGCTCGGCCAGTCCCAGAGAATCTGGTGACCATCGCCATCCACTGTTACCAGGTGACGACCGTCCCGGGAAAACTCGGCGTGAAGACACGGCGAATTGTGCCCCGGAATCAGCTGATCGATCTCATCCAGAGCCGATGTTCGGTAAACTCGGATTGAACCGTGAGCGCCGTAATCGTGCACTCCCACAATCAGAAACTGACCATCCGGTGAAAATGCAACTGCGTTTGTGTTTCCGTAGGCCGTCCGCAATCGATCCCCTCGCAATGTCCGAATTACTGTTCCGGACGAGACATCGATAATGCGGACTACTTTATCGCCCGTAGCAGCAATTGTGCGACTGTCGGGGCTCACGGCGAGATCCCCGACTGGTCCGAGAAACCCACCCGCATCAATGATCAGTTCGGGACTGGCTGCCACCGATTCATGAACTGGCTGCGCTTTCAGATCACCGCTCAGCAGCAGCAGCAGTAGCAGCAGTACCGCCGCAGTCATAATCCACTGAACTGATCTTTGACTGACCTTCGGGACTGAAATCGTTTTCATTCTGATGTATTCCTGACAGCTTCATCGAGTATATCGGAGACTGATCGAAGCTCGCAGTTTTCCTTCCTGTCGTTCCACTTCCTTTGCCAGTTGCGTGACCACCGGACCGAATCCGGTTGCATTGCCTGATCCTTTCGCGATCGTATCTTCATCTTGTGGTCGAGGCCCGTCTTTGGGCCATGCCGCGCTGAAAGTTGCCGTAATGGTCCCGATGTTCTGTTCATGCTGAATCGAGGCTGCAGCGCTTTCGGCATACGAGGTCACTCGGAATGAACTGACCTTTTCATTGGTTTTGTGCCAACCCTTCAGTTCGATCGACTGTCCTTTCGGAATGACGTAGAACTGATATCGTGGCTGCCCATCGGGATTCCGAAGCTCACTGAATCGAAAAATGCTGAGGCCGTCGATCGACAGCCGAACGGCAGCATCATATTCCGATTGATTATGCATTCGGATTGAATAGATCTGGTTCCGCTGAATGTCCACGAATCCCAGACCATCCCGAACATCGACCGGCAACGGATTTCCATCGATACAGATTTCGATCTGATAGGGACTTGTAGCCGACGCGGCACATCGGGTGCCGTCCAGATGGAGTGATGGATTGATGATCCGATCCTTCAGGTCACGATTTCGGTCAGCATCAGCGTCTTCGGGGTGCAGATCCGTCGTGGCACCCAGAATCCGCACGACATCTTCGTGCTTATCCACAATCTTTTCGATTTTTCCTGGTGTGGATTTTTCTGATGCCTGAAAAGAAAAATCTGTCAGAACTTCGCCGAAGGAATCCACCAGACTTCCCTGAATCCTGACGCCGATTCCCTCGTCGGTACTCGGAACCTTCGCCAGTGTGTATTCGCCCTTGAGCCCGATATTCGCACGTGTAGCCACACGAATCTCGAGACGCCCAAAATGATCCTGAAATGACTGAACGATTCCGGGGCCGGACGATGCTGCGAGCTGGGGAGGCCCCACAAACTGTCCAATGGCAATCTGTGTTTCGCCTTTGGATTTCAGATACAGCGCCAGTTTCTTCGTCATGTCGCCGATCTCTTCATCCAGCGAACCGGCATACACCTCAGCACTCGCCAGTGCCACAGCTGATGCAACGAAGCTCGTTGCGATCACATGGATTTTGAAATGATACCCAATCATGGTTGCTTCTTCCTGAAATCATTGAGCCCGTCAACTGGCAACATTGACTTCTGATCAGTTCACTGGCGTCGCAATTCCAAGACTCCGGACGGTTTCCTGAAACGGCGACACAAACGCTTCTCGACTTTCCCAGACGCCTCGCTTGATCGACTGGCCATTGACCAGAGGCCCCAGTCCCAGCTGGATCAATTCTCGATTCGTGCGAATCAGGCCCTGCAGATCAGTCGGGGTCCCCATTCCCAGTTCAAAGGCGGCGGACTCCACCGTAAGATCACGCTGATAGAATCGGGCGATTGCGCCAACCGGTTCGGCAAACTCCTCAACAGGTCGAGCAGCATCTTCACCCACCTTCAAATAGGGGCCGATACACTGTTCAAGAGCTCGAAGGAACTGCTCACGATCCTTCCTGACCATCAGGTCCATACTGTCGGCTGCCGGATAAATATTGCGAAGCTTCCGCCGAGCATCTCCGGACAACGCACTTCCGTCGCGAACGGTATCGCGAAACTCAATCATTCCATGACGGTGGCAGTGAAGACAACTGAGCCCGTTCAGTACCTCGGGCGTGCCTCCAGTTTCCTTTGAGTCACGGACAACCTCGATAGGCCCCTTGTCGATTCGATTTCCTTTCGCGTCGGTCAGCATGTAAGCCTGCAGACCATTTGGCAGACTGAAAATCATCTCTCCGCCGTCGTGTTCAAACGCAAGGTCAGGGTAGTCGTTTGACGGAAACGCTGGTCCCAGCGGCAGGCGAAACAGATTTCCGCTGTTCCCTTTTTCCCTGAAGTCGTAGCTCTTCCAGTAATAGCCATGAAGGGCTGAATGACGTTCCACCAGTCGATTTCCGACTGACACACCGCTCGTCGCGAAACCTGCTCGAGCCAGTCGATTCGCAAGATAATTCTTTTCGAAATCCACATTGATCCGGTGTTCCAGCTGAGACACGTTTTCCGGAATCTTCAGAAACCGATCATAGATCGTCGGACGCGTAGCGGTGTTGATAAACCAGTCGGCCCGCATCCAGCAAAGAGTCGTTCCTGTCATTTCATCAATCTGAATATCCATGTCAGCCAGTGTCTCGTCATCGCCGTTCTGAAGACTGATTCCATACGGATACTGACTGACGAGCCATTTCCAGAGCTCCGGATCCCATCCCAGCTTCCGCAGATCCACGCGGAAAACAGATTCCTGAGGATCTACAGACACAGGCAGGCAGATTTCCGGCTCGTAGCTCAGACTGTTGATAGTTTTGCAGAACGCGGCCCGATAAAGGCGCATGTCGAGATCAGTCACCTGAGCATAGTTGTTGCTCAGGTGCGTCAGGGTGAAATAGCGATACCATGGACGATCATCGCGACTTGCGTTCGTCAGGTCTGTGTGAATATCACGAATCACGTCGCCCCATGAACGAAACGGACGCTGTTCGCGAGCCACCTGCGGACCTCCGGCGACAATCCACTTCTGAATGACAGATTTTTCTTCGTCATTCAGAAGGGGAATGCCGGAGTCTTCGGGTGGCATTTCTCCCGATTCGATTCGCTGCCACATCTTTGAATCAGCGAGGTGGTCCCGAACGATGTATCCCTGTTCGAGCAACCCAGCTGAATCCATCACGTTAAAACGCGCGCTGCCATTGAATTTCTCGCCGTGGCATCCGTAACAGCGGGATTTCAGAATCTCTGCCGCTCGAACAGCGAGGCCCGCCGGATCGTCCGTCTGAGCCGCTTCGGTACCATGGCCCGTTACGATCACACCAAGAAACAAGGCGGATCTCAGGAGACGGGCTACTATCACCGAAACACCAGATTTCCTGTCATGGCGAGCAGCAGGTAAGTTTGCAGGAACGTGGTACATGTGTCTTGCCATCCATCGAGAAGGACACAGAACGAATTTCAACCAAACACGTTCAGAATCTGAATGAGTTCTGATCAGGTTTCATATTGCCGACCTCGCCGATCACTCACTGGCAGGTGGAGCAGGTGCTGCCGTCGGGGCGGCGATGCCCGGTGTGGTGCTGCTCGGGAAAACATCGGATGGAAGATCATCCGGCGGAAGATCAAGTTTCTCGTTGTCGGTGGCCTCCGGAATCACGGGCGGCTCAGAGGGTTCCGGGAAAGCTGTTTCCGGGATCTGACGAATCACACTTCGTCGGTCTTTCTCTGCCAGCTGCGAGTACTTCGGTGCTCCGTTTGTTCCGAGCGGACATCGTCCCCAGTATGTTTTCGTGTACGGATTGTAAAAATATAAATGCTTCGGCTTCTGGGGATGGTAAACGACGTAGTGGTGTCTGTATCCACTGTAACTGGCCGACGGCTTGAAGTAGTAGTGCCGGTAGTGATAACTCTGGTTCGGTCGCTTCACCCACTCAGAATAATACTGCCGAGGTCCTCCCGCTGCCGCTTCTTCGCAGTTCACCGCCGCTGCCAATGCCGCCACCAGGATCAGGGTACCTGTTGAAATCCTGCTGAAAACCATTTCCTGACTCCTTCATGTTCTGAGAGTGAAACGCCGGCTGCGAATATATTCGATTTTTCAATGGTCGGCGATGATTCTGACTTCAGGAACGAAGCAGGGAGGACCATTCACCCCGAATTTCTTAAATTTTTCCGGAGATCCTGCGAAGTTCGAAAAGTCACGTTAGGGAAAGAAATCGGTTCTGCGCAAAATGAAGTGCGCCGTGCTGTGTCGTTGTTGTCCGATGAGTGCGAACCTGCCCAAGTGGATCACGTCGAGTTCGGCGATGAAGTAGATCGCATTTCACAACCGGGACAGCCACCCTGGCAGTTTCACAATTTGCGGGCAAACACAGCTTCCGTCGGGAGCCAGTCCCGATTTTGAAGCCACCTGTAGTCCTTATCTTTGTCGCCACAGGCCATTCGCTGGAGAGCTACGGTATTGTTGTTGACTCCCTCAAGTGGACTGGTAGAGATCCGATACTCGTACCAGTTCAGAATTCCGGTTCGATGGCCTTCCAGCGCATTTGCTATGGTGATCAGGACCTTGATTCCGGATGCAAGAACTCGGCCACACCCGTCTGCCGGAAACCGGGCGGCGTGGGCTTTGCTCGACTGCCCACAGATCTGACGCAGATCTTCCTTTAGAGTGTGGTTCAAAGACACTACTCATCAGAACGGGGCGATTAAAATTCGCAATCGCACAAAATCGCCCAGCCTTCCAGGTCAAGCTTAATTTCGCGCAGAATCTGATTGCGAACGACTGACTAACCAAACCGGGACTGGCTCCCGGACAACGTAGCTGTCCATTTCCGCGCAAAGTGACAACGCGATCATGGTCTCAGGCGAGTTTTGGGACCGGCACGAGGTTTTTGAGCCGAGATTCATTGGGTGGGTCGAGACCACAGTCTTTCAGCAGGCGAGCAAAAAGGCTTTCGCCACGAAGCCACCATTCCTGAACTTCAGCCTGAACACTGGAGAGCGTGAACTTCGGCAGATGAAGTTTCAGGGATTCCAGGACGCTCACCATAATCGTTCGCCGCTGAGCACCGCGAAGTGTCTTGCTTGTGCGACCAGTCCGGCGGTCCTGAGCTGGACCACGAAGTGTTTGTTCAGCCTCGTTATTTGTCCCATCAGCTTCGGGGTGCAGCACGAACGTAAACAGTTCGTTGTCGCCCATCAGGCGAACGATCTCCTGAACAAGGTTGTCATACTCATGATCGGTGGCATCATTCGCACGGATGCTGCAGTCGTCTGCATTGCATCGAGACACACACAAGCCTGACAGGTCATCGACAAGGTCAGAGACTCGTGATGCACGCCCTGCGTCTTTCAATCGCTCGTCAGCTGACGCTCGTTTCGCTTTGTGATACACGTCCACAAGCCCGTTCAGAAATATCCGGTATTCTTCATTCTCCGGCTGCAGCAGGGTGAATCGAATCGCCTTGCGAATCAGATGAGCCCAGCATTTCTGAGCCTTTGAAAATCCCTGATACACGGCTGCATCATCACTCACCAGGATTCCCGAAAACGACTCCTTCGGAAGAATCTGAGCCAGAGTCGTCGCATCTTTGCGGCAGCCAAAGATCAGCACACGAGCCTTCTCTGAAAGAAATGCCCACACCGAATTCAGACTCCAGCTTGTTTCATCGGCATGCACCACAGCACTGACAGACAGCAGCATGCACAACGATTCAAATTCATTCTCCCACTGACCTGATAACTGATTCAGCAGGGCATCCGCCTGCGATTTCGACAGGTCCAGTTCCCAGAAGAATTTCAGTTGGTCGCACACCTTGTCCATCGACAGCCCAACCATCGACAGCCCAACCATCGACACAAGAAATGCGACAGCCGTGTGAATTTCGATGCCAAACTCAGAAAGCGGCAGCACGCCGTCAATGCTTCCCGTCTCTCCGTGCGGGCCACGCCAGATTTCGTACACGACCAGCGTTGCTTTGCCATCACGGATCCGCCAAACCGGACGATCGATGCCCGGATGACACTGAGTCACATCGAAGCCTTCCGGAAGAATCAGCTCATGATGATCAGCTCGATCAATCTTGTCCTGATTCGGAATTCGTCCACGACGCACAGAGTTCTGCTGGTCACCGCTGGAGCCATGTTTCTTCGGTGTTCCGGATTTCTGGTTCTCTGCCTCCCGACGACGTTTTTCATCAGCTGTCAAAGAATACGATTTGTCCAGCCGTTTCGTCGGATTCTTCTTTTCCAGTTCTTCGATCCGCTTATTCAGTCTGACAATCTCTGCCTGCAACTGCACCACCAGTGCAGCCAGTTCAGCGTAGCTCGGTTGTTGACTCTGCTCTTCCATATACGCTGTCTATCAGACAACGCAAATTTCAAAAACCCCAGTTTCTGATGGGAAATGGACGGCTAC
>JBKDKA010000261.1:0-14343 GCA_046345315.1 Planctomyces sp. | reverse complement strand
C
The DNA here is from genome assembly GCA_046345315.1 of Planctomyces sp. Taxonomy (GTDB): domain Bacteria; phylum Planctomycetota; class Planctomycetia; order Planctomycetales; family Planctomycetaceae; genus F1-80-MAGs062. The sequence goes on along the minus strand of JBKDKA010000261.1, from coordinate 14,342 downwards.
AGGATCAAACTTCCATCATTCCAGTAGTCGAGTATCAGCAGATCATCAAAGAATGCAGGATTCGACGTGAATCGGGAATTGTCGATCGCGTCCACACGCTGATCGAAATCGTCCGGAAGAAGGCCCGGAAGAAAGCCGTGATGCAGCTGTTTCCACGATGAAAATTGTCGAAGAAGAGCCAGCGGTTCGGGACGGCAGATGAATCGTGATGCCGGATGGTTGGTGACACCTCCGATATGATCTGCATGATAATGAGATAGAAAGATTGTTGGTGCAGTAACAACTGGCGGCTGAGCCGACGGAAGTGTCTGGCGATGAAACACAGGCTGGTCGGACGGCGTGTACAGCAGATGCCGCATCACCCAGCCTGGAAGTCGAGCTGTTGCGTTCAGGAATGCCGGACCGTACCCCGTGTCAATCATGCACGTTCCGTGAACCGGATGGTCGAACGTGACAAAGACCGCCTGAAACTGCCTCTGTCGAAACGTTCCGGTGCCCGTGAAGTATTCGTTCTGAAAACAGTAACCTCCGTTGTGAAACTGAACGTTCTTCAGCTGCACCGCCAACGTGTTCTGCACCCCCGACGTGAGTTGCATCGGAGACGTGATGTGCATCGCCGAAGCTGAGGAGTCATTCCCATCAATCATGTGGAGTCCTCCGATGTTGTCCCGGGCAATGTTCCCGCGGAGCATGCCGCCGACTCAGCATGTAGGCAACCGGACTCATCACTTCCGCAAAGCTCGCTGCTGCGGAGCCTGCTGATTGCCTTTTCCAGCAACTCCTGAATTGCAGGATCGTCTGACTGAATCAGGATGCGGATTTCACCCCCCTGAAGACAGCAGAGCGCCCGTCCGCCGGAGAACGCGACACGATTGGAAGCCGTCCGCGGGACTCGATCCTGCTGTGTGATGATGCCGACCAGATTGACGGGATCTGCAGCGCTGATGATCAGAATGTCGTCGCCGGCAACAGTGTCTCTCGTCTGGCGAAGCCGCTGAACGGATTCTGCACTGGCAAATTGTTCCCCCGCAACTCCGGTCACAAAGCGACCTCCGCGGATTTCCCCTCGAGCCTCCAGCCGCCGGTACACCTGCAGCAACTCGAACCAGCTCGGTGTGCCAGCTTCCATTTGCAGAAGATCACGGAAGACAACGCCCCAGCGGCGAAGCAGCTGCCACGCCCATTCCACGGCGGACTCCGGCGAATGACCGCGAGGGTCATCCGCAGAATTCACCAGCGACCAGCGTCCGGCCGCAACTCCTGACGTTGCGAGCCCCGCAGTCCGTCGAATGCCTGCTCGCCGATGATTCTCCCGACGTGAAGACTGTACTCGCTCCCGAATCAGCAGCCGCAGCCCGGCAAAACCATCTGACGTGAGTCGTCCACGCGATACGAGTTCCCCGAGCGCATCGTCCAGATGATCCCGCAGCATTCCGGTGGCTGTCAGCAGGTCGGAAGTGAACATGGCTCCTTTTGCGGTCAGGATTTCCACGACATGCATCGCAGGACTGCTGATGCCGACATCATCTCGCGCGGGAATTCCGGCAGTCAGCCATGGTGAATCTTCGCGAAGGTGAATTGCCACCGGAGCCACTCGCGTGAGACTCATCATCGGCCGACCGCGATCATTCTTCCCGGCATCGGCTTTTCGTGGTGCCGGAAACAAGCGGCTCCAGGAAATGTCACCGGACAGGCAAAGTTCGTCGAGCCAGTCGGTCCGGTAGTCCGCAAGACGCAGTGGCAGAATATCACGCTCCCAGGAAATCGCCGGGATCTCGATTCCCTGCAGTTGCCCGATCACTTCATACAATCCATTCGTGCCGCTGCGACGATTCTCCGAAAGCATGCCGTGATGGTGAAACAGAAACTGCTGATACGATTCCGCAGTCACCGGCTGAATCTGTTTTCGTAGCCCCTCCATCGTGCGGCGGTGAATGCGAGCCAGAATGCGCCGGTGGCACCATTCCGTCGACGAATCACCGTCTGACTCAGGTGATTGTGGAGTGAATCGTCCGCGAAGTACGACGCCCTCACCTTCAAGAGCTTCGAGAGCAGCGTCGGTCTGTGCCTGCGTGAGACCGATCTGAGCGGCCGCTGAGGCAGAAGTAATCGGTCCGCAGATTTCCAGCAGTCCGCGAACAAGAGCCACTCGAACTTCCGTCATCTCCCAGTCGTGGCGTACCTCAGAAGGAACAACGACGTCAGGACAACACTCCGCGTCCGGAAATGCCGCCAGCACGGCTGGACGACGTTCCGTTGCCACCCAGTAACGGCGGACTGTCGTGCCTTCAGAACCGGGAACGCCGGGATCTCCGCCATCAGAAAGTTGACGGATGTCGCTGGCCGTTGCAATTGTTGCGACCAGTGCCCTTCCATCCTTCTGCAGTTCACGAAACCATTTCAGCCAGAGATCCGCATCAACAGACGTCGTGCCTTCGAACGCTTCGCTCTCCGGCAGCAGAATCCGACTCAGCAGCACATCGTGAAGCTCATCCACACTGCGAACCAGCGGCTGTGATTCCAGGATGACATCACGGATCGCATCCTCGTCCAGTCGACCAAGGTCCTCAACAGAATCCACGGTCAGAGTCCGTCGTGTTGACACAGCGCGAGCTCGTCGTTCAGCCACCTCACCGCCGTCAAGAAACGCGTAAGGATTCGCATTGAGCAGTTCGTAACTGAACGGAGACGGTTCGCGAGTGTCACGCGCCAGAAACGTGATCTGGCCGTCCTCCCGGTCGGAAAGAATCTTCTGCAGCGCTGCCATGTCATGCGCTTCGCTCAGGCAGTCTTCCATGGTCTGATTGATGAGCGGGTGATCGGGGAGTTCGATATCACCGACGACATTTTCCTGACACCCTGTAAGTTTCGGAAAGATCGCCGTCAGCAGATCTTCACTGCGAAACCTCTGGATTGCCGGCGGAACACGGCGACCGTTGCGAGCTCTTGAAACCAGCAGTGCACGTGTGGCATTCCATCGCCATCGATTCGTAAAGATCGGCACCACGAGAACTGCCTGTTCGAACATCGGCTGAACGTTGTCAGACGTGAGCATGCTGAACAGACTCTCGATCGGAAAGCTGTGCTGTGGCCCAAGCGAGAGAACGATGCCGTCATCATCGGCACTGGCCTGCAGTTCAAAGTCGAATGAGCGACAGAACCGTTTCCGCATGGCCAGCCCCCACGCTCGAGTGATTCGTGTTCCGAAAGGAGCATGAATCACCAGCTGCATTCCTCCACTTTCGTCAAAGAAGCGTTCGAACACCACTCGCTTCATGGTCGGGAGCAGACCGATCGCCGCTTTCTGTGCTCGCAGATACTCAACAGCCTGGTTCACGGCAGCGGCCGGAGAATACGTCTCCGAGGCGAGCCATTCCGCTGCGATATCCGGAGTGTCAAGAAGCGGTTCGATGTCTTCACGCAGACGAGACACTTCATCTGACAATTCTCGCGTTCGTCCCGGTGCTTCTCCTCGCCAGAACGGCACGGTTGGTGCCGCGCCATGGGCGTCGCGCACATACAGATCGCCACCACGCAGGTATCGAATCTGCCAGGAATTGTTGCCGAGCAGAAACACATCACCGGACTGGCTTTCAGTCGCAAACTCCTCGTCGACAGAACCCACCACGGTTTCGTCGTCATCAGCAAGAACTCGAATCGCAAAGAGATCCGGAATCGCTCCCGCATTCGCGATCGCCGCCAGTCTGGCACCGGGACGAGGTTTAAGTATTCGCCTGACCTGATCATGGTGCAGCAGGACTCGGCTGCGTCCCTGGTTCACGGACATCCCTTCCGAAAGCAGACTGGCAATGCTGTCGAAGTCTCCTCTCTTCAGGTTCCGATATGGACCGGCACTTCGAAAGCATTCATACAGCTCGTCCGTCGGCCATTCACGACAGGCTACTTCTGCCACGATCTGCTGAGCCAGCACATCAAGCGGCGCCTGAGGAATCTGAACGCGATCCAGGTTTCCGTGACGAATGCCTCTCATCAGCGCCATGCATTCGATCAGCTCATCGCGTGTCAGTGCAAAAAGTCTTCCTTCAGGAATCAGCCCCAGTGCATGACCGGATCTTCCGATACGCTGCAGAAAGCCGGAGATACTTCGTGGCGATCCGATCTGGATGACAAGATCGATCGAGCCGACGTCGATCCCCATTTCGAGAGATGCCGTCGCGACAACAGCTCGAAGTTCCCCCGATTTGAGCCGCTGTTCTGTCTGATGACGATGACTGTATGCCAGGGAACCATGATGACTGCAGACCGCATCTTCCCCAAGCAGTTCGCTCAGCTGATGAGTCAGGCGTTCTGCGAGGCGGCGTGTATTGACGAAGATCATCGTGGAGCGATGACTGGTGACCAGTTCCGCGATTCGAGCATTCACTTCTGCCCATTGCTCATGCATGCATACCGCACCCAGTTCACTGGAGGGGATCTCAATCTGCAGCTTCAGCTGTCTCTGATGACCGATATCCAGAATGGCCGGGTTGCTGACACTGGTCAGGAACCGAGCGATCTCATCCATGGGGCGCTGTGTGGCAGAAAGACCGATCTTCTGAATCTGCCGAGGGCACAGTGCATCGAGTCGAGCCAGTGTCAGCGATAGATGTGAGCCTCGTTTGTCCCGAACGAGAGCATGGATTTCGTCAACGATGACCGTCCGCGTGGACCGGAGTGTCTCCCGAGCACGAGAGCTGGTCAGCATCAGATAGAGTGATTCGGGTGTGGTGATCAGAATGTGAGGCGGACGTCGCAGGATGGCACTGCGTGCCGAAGCTCGCGTATCGCCTGTTCGAAGAGCCGTTCTGATCGGCGGGACGGAAAGTCCGCTTTGAAAAGCAAGCTCCTGAATTTCGTGCAGCGGTATTTCGAGATTCCGCTGCATGTCTCCGGAAAGCGCTCGCAGTGGCGAAACGTAAACGACCTGAATCTCGTCGGAGAGTTCTCCGTTGACTGCCTGCCGAAACAGTTGATCAATGGCGGCGAGAAAGGCGGTGAGCGTTTTACCGCTGCCGGTCGGGGCAGCGATGAGCAGATCACTTCCATTCTGAATCAGAGGCCATCCGCGTTCCTGCGGTTCCGTCGGCACACCAAAGCGGGCCTGAAACCATTGTTGAACGATCGGGTGAAACGCCCTGAGTGACACCTTGAGACTTTCTGAAGTCTGACCAGACGATCAGAGCCTGAATTCACTACAGCTGGTTTCAAAACCGGGACTGGCTCCCGACGCACGCGGTATTTTCCTGCAAATCCAGCAACTGCAAGGGTGCCTGTCCCGGTTTTGAAATGCGCTCCAGGACGGTCCTGCTCTGCTGTTGTAGACAGGCTGGCTGCTGAATCCAGAGGTCAACTCATTGTGGCTCATCTGCCGGTGGCATTCCACCATGATTCTGTTCCCGCAGTAAAGTGGCATCGATTTCGTAGTCTCGCACGGAGATTCCGAAAACACGCAGGAGCGAAGCGGAGTTTTCAGGCCAGGGTGAAAACCACGAACGAGGCGTTGCACCGGGGGTGAGAGGAACCCACAGGCTCGTGCAGACCACACCACAGGCGACAAGCATCATGGGCGGATACGGAGAATACCCGGCGACAGCGCTCTGACTGGTCGATCGACCGACCAGTTCATTGATCCGAATCTGCAGCATCTGCCCGCGTTCGGCAAATGCCAGTCCGGCAGGAAGCGCAAGTGATCTGGCACCTCGACGTTCCTGCGTTTCCGCATTCCGCCAGAGGCTTCGAAGCAGAACCGTTGCCTCTTCACGATTACCTGCCGCGGCCTCGTCACTCACAATTTCACGCTGCAGAGCGGCTCGACGGGACATCGCCCAGACCAGTGGATGGAACCAGAAGATGACCTCCACCAACCTCTGAAGAAACAGCCGGAACGGGTGGCCGAATCGAAGGTGACCCGCCTCATGGCGAAGGATGGCCGAAAGTTCATCTTCCGGAAACTCCAGCACATACTCCGGAAGCACGATCGCAGGACGATGAAACTGCCAGCAGAAAGGTGTCTGGATATCGGGATGCACAGCGATTGTGAATTCAGCAGGAACCACAGCCCCGATCCGCTCCCGAAGACTGCGTTCCACCGGCTCAGACGACATCACCAGTCGAGATGACTGAATGAGTGCCATGGTGATGCCAGCGGTCATCAGCAGGGCCCCAACAGACCAGATGACCATGATCAGGGCAGACCATCCGGAGGCGGCTGTCAGAATCTGTGTCAGGCGACCATTGATTACCCAAAGTCGCAGATGGGGCAGAAGTAATCCGATCGCGCACAGCAGCAGAATCATCGCATGGCAGCTGCTCCAGAGCAGATCTCTGGTCTGATGATTCTTCTGCCACCGAGTCATGAACAGGGTCACGGTCAGAAGAATCGTGCACTGAAGCGTCAGTGAAACAAAGAGTTCAGCAAAGTTCCACATCAGTCAGCCTGCTTCCGGGTGATGCTGGATCTTCTTCGTTTGATCACTTCCTGTCCGCCACGAGGGTTCCTCATCTGCCGTCATCTGTCCTGGAGGCCGGGTCCCCGATTCATACCCGGAATGTCATCGATGAGAAACGTATCGTCAAGAACCTGCCGAAAAAACTCGGCCACATCGTTCCTGTGACATCTCCCTGATGACACATCGCGGTCACTCTGAAGACGAAAGCTGCGTCTCTGGCAACGTTACCGAGTGAACGCTGCCGAAGAACAGGCTGCCGTTTCTGCCGAATCAGCAAGGAGTTAGGTTTCGAATGATCAATCCTTGGCGGCAGATCGTGCCGACGGCGCAAGATCTGCATTCCGACAGGAAGAGCATTCACGTGGGAACAACAGAGTTCATCCCGAACCTCGAACGTCGTTTCAGCATCATGTGGAATGAAAACACTCAGTCAGCGAGACTTCTATATGGTTTCGATCAGCAATTTGGCACTCGAACAGCAGCTCATGGAATCCGATGCCGGTCAGGCCGTATACGACGCACTGATCCAGGCCAATGTGGATCTGAGAACCGTGTCGATTGAACTCGTCAGGGATATGCTGAACGCAGAGTGTCGCTGCCGACAGAGACTGACTCAGAATTCGCGCAGAACACTTCGGATCGCGGCTTTCTGAGGTTCCTGTGATGAAGGTGATGAGTCAGGGAATCAGAGCCGTGCCGGAAAGGCAGGCCTTCTGAAATCCTTGACAATCTGAAATCCTTGACAACCGGAATCGATTCCGTTCAGGTACGTCGACGACCCACCGAATCCGAGCCCCTGAAACTCTCCATCGCGAAACAGGTCCGTTGTTTCGCCATCCGGTCCTCTTCCATTCTCGAACTCATCGGAAAGACTGAGCGATGACGCGTACACGTCGCGAGTTCCTCGCCGGCACGACGGCAGCCATGCTGACTGCAGCGGGTGCAGGCAGCCTGCCATCAACCACGGCGGCGCCACTGATTTCTCAGGCGCCTTCCGGACGCCGACTTCGGATTGCCGCTCTGACGACGATCTACCATAAGTACTCCCATTCCGAGCACATCATCGACCGTTTTCTGGAAGGGTATGGCTGGGAGAATGGCCATCATCGGCCGGAGATGGACGTCGTGTCGCTCTATGTGGAGCAGGTGGGAAAGAACGATCTCAGCCGGGAACGAGCATCACGGCATCCGAAGATGAAGATCTATCCGACCATCGCGGAAGCGCTCACACAGGGAGGCAGTGATCTGTCAGTCGACGGTGTTCTGCTGATCGGAGAACACGGGGAGTATCCGCACAACGAAAAGGGACAGCACCTCTATCCGCGTTACGAGTACTTCAAGCAGGTCGTTGACGTTTATCGAAAATCGGGAAAGACTGCTCCACTGTTCAATGACAAGCATCTGTCATGGAACTGGGATTATGCGAAAGAAATGTATGACACATCGAAAGCAATGAACTTCGGTTTCATGGCGGGTTCATCTCTGCCGGTCACCTGGCGTCAGCCGTCGGTCGATCTTCCGCTGGGTGCTGAAATGGAAGAAGCTGTCGGGATCTGGGGAGGCGGGATCGACGGCGGTGATATTCACGTCATCGAAGCTCTGCAGTGCATTGTCGAACGACGACGCGGCGGGGAAACCGGCATTGTGGCCGTTGAAGCATTCCGCGGTGATCGATTCTGGAAGGCACTGAATGCAGGATCGTGGGACGCCGGTGGCTGGGATCCGAAACTGATGGAAGCCGCATTATCCCGAAGCAATCAGCTGAAGTCTCCGCGGCCGACCTACAGCAACGTCATGCCGACGAATGATGAGCTGAAGACGATGGCCAGTGATTCCTATGCGTACCGCTTTGAGTACGCAGACGGCCTGAAGGTGACGATCATTCAGTTTCAGGCAGCCTCCGGCAAAGATGAAATCGGTGTAGTCGGCGACTGCAATATGGCAGCCAGACTCAAAGGCGATGAAATCTTTTCCGTACAATTCTATCTGCCGTATTACTCCATGAGGAACTTCTTCAGTCCTCAGGTGCATCACATTGAAACACTGTTTCGAACCGGGAAATCACCGTACCCGATTGAACGCACTCTGCTCACCACCGGCATGACAGCCGCAGGTATTGAGTCGCTGTTTCAGGAACAGAAACGGCTTGAAACGCCGCACCTGGCCAAAGTTCAGTATCAGCCCACCCCCGAATCCACGTTCCGGAGATCCTGATGACCACGCGCAGAACTTTCCTTGGTACCACTCTCGGTGCTGCAGCGGCATCTGTCGGAACGCCCTGGGTTCATGAGAGTGCGTTGTCGAAAGCGTTCGGTACCGAACAATCGAAACACACGGAGCCGATCCGAAAGATTGCCATCGTAACGACGGTCTGGACGTATCAGTCTCATGCTCAGCACATGGGTGACCGGTTTCTCGTCGGATACCCGCGTCATGGCCGATGGCATCGTCCACCGATTCAGGTTGTGTCGCTTTACGTTGACCAGAAGCCGGAAGGCGATCTGAGCGCACAGCGAGCGAAAGACCACGGGTTTACCGTTTACCCGACAATTGCAGAAGCTCTCCGCCGCGGCGGCAGCCAGCTGGCCGTGGACGGTGTCGTGATCATTGCGGAACACGGAAACTATCCGTCCAACGCCAAGGGACAGATTCAGTATCCCCGATATGAGTTCTTTCAGGAGGCGGTTCGAGTCTTCGAGAAGGATGGCCGTTCGGTTCCCGTCTTCAACGACAAGCATCTGTCATGGAGCTGGCAGAAGGCAAAGAAGATGGTGGAGGATTCTCAGCGCCTGAAGTTCCCGTTTCTGGCTGGTTCATCGCTGCCGGTGACGTGGCGACTTCCTGCGGTGGAGATTCCGTGGGGCGCCGAACTGGACGAAGCGCTGATGGTGGGAGTTGGCGGTTCTGATGCGATGGATTACCACGCTCTGGAAGCGATGCAGTGCATGGTGGAGCGGCGAAAAGGTGGAGAGACCGGCATTCGATCCGTTCAGCTGATTCAGGGCGACGCGGTCTGGAAGGCCGGTGATGAAGGAGTCTGGTCACGACGACTTCTGGAAGCCGCATTGGCTCGCAGTGATTCCATGCAGGGTCTGTCAGACCTCGATTCGCGTCCTCAGGACCTGGCTCACAACGGAGAACTTCCGAAGCTGGTCACCGACCCGGCCGCATATCTGATTGAGAGAAACGATGGGCTGAAGACCACACTGCTGATGCTCAATGGAGCCGTACAGGACTACACCTTTGCCGCTCGCATGAAGAACGGTGAACTTCTCTCAACGCAGTTCTTCCTTCCACCAACTCCCAATGTCACTTATTCCGCGTGCCTGGTGGCTCAGATAGAACGCATGCTCGTCACGGGTGTCGCACCGTATCCGGTTCAGCGAACTCAGACGGCGAGCGCAGTTCTTGATCGATGTCTCGATTCAAAGGTCTCCGGAAACATCCGGATTGAAACTCCGGAACTGAACATCGCGTATCTGGCGCCGAAGGAGTCGCTCTTCGGCGGCTGAGAGTGCAGGAAACGGTAAACACAGGGTGCAGGAAACGGTCAACAGGGAACAGCGAGCGAGAAAGCAGTCATCACTCTCCGAGTGATGGACTGCATCTCTGCGATCTGAGATGCGGCCGTCACTCCGATTTCTCCTGATGGCTTTATCGACGTGTTATGCCGTAGAACAGTCTCGAATTCGCTTCGGGTCATTTCTGAGACCGGCGCATTTCAAGAGCCTGTTTCCACGTGATCACTTTGATGTTCAGACGCTGAATTTCCGCGATGACTTCGGGATCCATGAACGTCTCACGATCTGCGTCACGCTTGACTGCCGTTCCGGTGATTGCCTTCAGTTCGTCATTGGCGATCCCGCAGTGAATGAGAATCTCATTGAAACCGGGCTTCAGATTTCGGAGATCATTCAGATAGCTGGCCTTTCTGGCAACAAAATCATTCCCGTCGTTGAACCGCAGCAGGGAGTCCAGAAGCGGATAGCGTTCGTGTTCGAGAAGGCGAATGAACTCCGGCGCTTTATCCTTCAGATGAGGCAGCGTGGCAGCTGTCTTCGGATCGATCGTCCGGGGAAACAGCACCGGCAGCTGATACTCAATTCCAAGTCGAACGTACACGTCGAGGAAATCCGCACGGCTGAACAGGGTTCCCATGTGGCTGTCGAGATGGGTGATCGGAATCTCGAACTGTTTCGCACGTTCGATCTGAGCTCGAAGTTCAATCTCCACTTCGCTGGCTTTTCCGTTGATTGCGGTTTCCGGTACGTCAGACCAGAGATAGCCGTCTTTATCCACAAGACTGGGAACCTGGGTTACGGGAGCAACCGGGCGCCATTTGTAGTGCTTCCACTCAGAATTCATGGTGAGATGAAGACCGCAGTCTTTATCCGGATTGGCTTTCGCCCATGCAGCGAACTCAGGGAACCATGGACACGGCACCATGATACTGCAGGAAGAGACGATTCCCTTCTCCATCGCTTCAATCGTTGCCATGTTCACGGAGTGGCTCATTCCGGCATCATCAGCGTGGATGATCAGATACTTTGTGTCTGGATCAAATCCAGGTTCCGCTGCCATGAGTAAAGAATCAGCAGTCGACTGAAGCGTCGAGATCGTCAATAACAGAGAAGCAGCAGCAATCACTGCAACGCGGCGAATCATGAAATCAACTTTCTCGTCAAAAAACGAGGGCTTCCAGGGGGCTTGAGGTCGAACGTGATCGAAATGGAAAAGCTCAGAAGATTATTTCCCGGGGACCGCCGGACCGGACGACGGAAATCGCATTTCTTTCAGCTGTTTCCACGAAATGATCTCAACCCCCATCGCCTGGATCTCCTTCAGAACCTCGGGATCGCTGAAGATTCGCGTATCGTCACCTCGAAGAAAATGGCTGCTGGTGATGTTCTGAAGCTCCTCGTCATCCCGTCCGCAGTGAATGATCATCTGTGTCACGCCGGGCTTCAGGTTTCGGAACGTGTCCAGATATCGTTTCTGTCGCGACGCATGATCTTTACCGTCATAGAACTGAAAGAGCGTATCGATGGCAGGCAGACCGCGTGATCCCAGTGACTGGATGTACTCAGCATTCTTTCGAGCAAGATCCGGATAAGCCCGACTGATCTCTGGATTCAGATTTCGGATGATCATCACCGGAAGGTCGTATTCCAGTCCCAGCCGTACGTAGATGTCCAGCATATCGGCGGTAGAAATCACCGTCCCCATATGCGTATCGAGATGGCTCAATCGAATGCCGAACTGAAGTGCTCGGTCGATCTGAGCTCGCAGTTCTGTTTCCACTTCTGACGGAACTGCGTTCTTCTGGACAGCCTCTTTTCCTCGGTGCAGATATCCCTGTTCGTCACAGAGGCTTGGAACCTTGTCCCTTCCGGCCACTGGTGCCCAGCGATACTTTTCAAATTCTGAATTCAGCGTCAGATGGATGCCGTAATCTTTTTCCGGGTTCTGACGAGCGAACTCAGCGAACTCCGGAAACCATGGGCACGGAACCATGATGCTGCACGAAGAAACGAAGCCAGTGGTCATCCCTTCGATGGTTCCGCTGTTCACCGAATGCGACATACCAGCATCATCGGAATGAATGATCAGGTAGCGTTTCGATGGATCGAAGGCGGACGGAGCGGCGGATGGAGTCTCCGTACTTTGAGGTTGAGTCGCTTCGAATGCCGATGCGTGTTCCATGAACACACTCACTGGCAGGGGGACGAGTACCGTCAGAAGTGAAGGCACAAACAGGAACGCGGCGAGACGCCGGAATCGAAAACGGAGCCAGGATCTGCTTCGAAATGACATAAGGTCCTTCAGCTTTCTGGATTTCGGCCGTAGAAGTGAGATTTCTGTCAATGGAACCAATCTCAGGCCGGAAGATCGTGGAAGTGAAAGGATCGCGTAAAACTGCCTGAAATTCCACCAGGCTGGTTGTTTTCATCCGGAAAGAGACGCCCAAACTCGATTTTTCCTGTTTGTTTCGTCATCCTGCTGACAAGAATGAATACGGGTGGTTTCAAAACCGAGACTGGCTCCCGAGGGACGCGGGGTTTTCCTGCAAATTCCTTAGCTGCAATCGTGTCTGTCGCGGTTTTGAAATGCGCTCTGGTGTGATCAATCTGCTTTTCTGAGCGTGGAAAACTGAAGATGTCTGTGACAGTGGATAAGGCGGTCAGCGCGGTTCCTGATGATCGGGGTCGGTTCGGGCAATTCGGACGTCGATATGTCCCGGAGACTCTCATTCCGGCTCTCGAACAGCTCACGGAAGCTTATGAAGACGCTCGAAAAGATCCGGCATTCGGAGCTCAGCTGCGAGACCTTCTGACGAACTTTGTCGGTCGCCCGAATCCATTGTATTTCGCGGAACGACTGACTGAGCTTTGCGGCGGAGCCCGGATCTATTTCAAACGCGAAGACCTGAATCACACCGGTGCTCACAAAATCAATAACACCATGGGCCAGGTTCTGCTCACAAAGCGGATGGGCAAGACTCGCGTGATTGCGGAAACAGGTGCCGGACAGCATGGTGTTGCCACAGCCACCGCATGTGCTCGCTTCGGGCTTCCCTGTGTTGTTTACATGGGTGAAGAGGATGTTCGTCGGCAGAAGCTGAACGTCTTCATCATGAAGACGATGGGGGCGGAAGTTCGCCCGGTGACGACCGGATCAAGGACTCTGCGGGATGCCATCAATGATGCCATGAGAGACTGGATGGCGTCGGTTCGCGATACCCACTACATCATCGGCAGCGTTGTTGGACCTCATCCTTTTCCGATGATGGTTCGTGATTTCCAGGCTGTCATTGGGCGCGAAGCCAGAGAGCAGTGTCTGACTCAGACCGGACAACTGCCCGACGAAGTCATTGCCTGTGTCGGAGGCGGATCGAATTCTGCCGGAATGTTCCATCCGTTCGTTGATGATTCATCCGTCGCGCTGACGGGCGTGGAAGCGGGCGGTCGTGGCAGTCGTCCCGGGGATCACGCCAGCACTCTGAGCCATGGTCGACCGGGGATTCTGCACGGAAGTTACAGCTATGTCCTTCAGGATCACGATGGCCAGACCTGCGATGTGCACTCGATTTCCGCCGGGCTGGATTATCCGGGAGTGGGACCGGAGCACAGTTACTGGAAGGACACCGGGCGAGTGAATTATGTCAGCATTCTTGATGACGAAGCACTGAAAGCATTTTCAGTGATGGCTCGCACGGAAGGGATTCTTCCGGCGATCGAGACCTCTCATGCGATTGCTCAGGCGATGAAATCCGCCGCAAAACGGAGTTCCTCAGAAATCATTGTTGTGTGCCTGTCAGGACGAGGCGATAAAGACGTCAACGAAGTGGCACGACTCACAGGTCAGGAGATCTGAACGTCTGACACGGCCCAATACCCGTCACTGTCAGTGGCAGTTTCCAAGACGCTGCTGCCGTTAATCTGTCCGGCATTCAACTTTCAGGTTCTGCTTCATGCGATTGTCACAGTTGTTTGCGATTCGTCGCTTTGTTCTTTCGATCGAGATTTTTCCGCCGAAGACATCTGAGGGGGATGCGTCTCTGGAGCGTCACCTGAAGTCGCTTCTCCTGCACGACCCGGCATTCATTTCGTGCACATACGGAGCGGGTGGATCGACTCGAGACCGCACCATGCTTTGGTGTCGAACCATTCAGGATCAGCTCTTCCGAACGGCGATGTCGCATTACACCTGCGTCGGATCAAGTCGTGAGGAAATGATTCAGTGGCTCAGGGATGCAGCGGCAGCCGGTATTCACAACATCATGGCACTCCGGGGAGATCCACCTGTCGGACAGACAGAATTTCGCGCTGCCGAAGGCGGTCTGTCGCACGCCAGTGAACTGGTCAGCCTGATACGGGAACATCAGCCGAATTT
>JBKDKA010000260.1:0-4838 GCA_046345315.1 Planctomyces sp. | reverse complement strand
CTACGAATCATGGATGTACTCCAAACCGGCAGTCGAGCCGAGTGTGATGCTAACTTCAGAGACGACAATTCACAATCTGATCCCGGCTATCTTCCTGACTCCTGCTGGCAGCAGGCTGAGCCAGCGAAGGTTGGTCGGAATTGCCAGTCCCATCAGCACAGGAAAGCTTCCGCTTTTCGTGGCTACCGCAGGGCTGAACGCCAGCACGGTTGGTGGATGGACTCCAACACGGCAGTGGGATCGTTATTTCACAATGAAATCACTCGACGAATTTGTGGACAGAGGTCCGGCCCGCGCTGTGATCTGTGGGCCGGGCGGGAATCGAACCCGCTAAACCATGGACTCCGATCCGGCAGTCGAGATCGCATTTCAAAACCGGGACAGGCACCCTTGTAGCTGCGGAGTTTGCAGGAACACACTGCGTCCGTAGGGAGCCAGTCCCGGTTTAGAAACCACCTCGAGTGTGTTTTCAGAATCAGTTCAAAAAAGATTGACGAAGTTGTGGCCAGAGTTTTTTCGTTGCTCTACCTGGCTGAGCTACAGCCTCCATCGCAAAAGGGAGACTGGTGGGATTCGAACCCACGACCCACGGCGCCTAATGCATGTACTCCGAACCGGCAGTCAATCCGACTTCGCCCTGCGGCGGAAGTTTTCAGTAAATTCAGGATCCAGCGAGGTGATGGCTTTTTGTATCCATGAAGGGCCTAAACGAAGGATTGCCGAGACATCGTGCCGTGAGGCACACCTTAACAGGGTGTGGATGGAGTCCCGACTGGCAGTTGAGGCTTGAGAAGGACACGGCCAAAGAGGGATTGGTTCGGACAATCCTTAACATGATGTAATCCGAACTGACAGTTGGTCGTGAATAGACGCCGGTGAGAGGAGAAAGCCTGCACGCGGTCGCAATGAAACCGTTCGAAGGCCTTCATGCATCCTCCACACTCGCAGGGCATTTCATCAAAGAGCCGACGACTGGATTCGCACCAGCATCAACCTGTTTACAAGACAGGCGCCTTTCTCAGTCGAGCCACGTCGGCATTTCGCAGCGATCGCTGCAGCACAAGCGTGAGGATTCGAACACCATGCGTCAGTTTTGGAGGCTGACTGCTCTCCCAGGACGACGCTTGTAAAGATTTGATCAAGGGTGACCGAGCGGAATCGAACCGCTGCCAAACAGATTCACAGTCTGTCTCCGGAAACCAGCACCGGATCCGGCCACAGCGGAAGGAGCGGGAGTTGAACCCACAAGGCATTTTCACAATGCTCGACCGGCTTCCAACCGGTTCCCGTCGCCAATCGGGTGGCCCTTCCGTACACGATCATTGGCCCAACCAGGATTCGAACCTGGCCCTTCTAAATCTTTAACCAGGCCGGATAGAAGCCGGCTGTGATTTCCGTTTCACCATCAGGCCATTCAATAAGCGGAAGGCAAGGGATTCGAACCCTCATCTCCTTTGCAGGAGAGCCGCGTTAGCAGTGCGGCCCGGCAAACCGTATCCGGCTACCTTCCGAATCAGTGGATCTGATGGGCGTCGAACCCGCCTCGCCAGCTTGAGGGGTCAGCATCCTGAGCCGCTGGACGAACGGGCGATATTGTTTGTGAATGCGTCGGGACGGAGTTGAACCGCCAAAGCCCGAAGGCGGGTGGGTTACGGCCACTTGAGCTCGCCAATGCTCAGCCAACGCGAATGAATTTCTTTGGTCTTGCGAAAAGCGTCCCCGAGGGGATTTGAACCCCTGATCTCCACCTTGACAGGGTGGCGAGCACTCCGGGCTGCTCCGCGAGGACGTGTTAATCTGAAAAATGTTTCGGGTGGAACCCGAAACCGTCATGTTCTTTTTGGACCATGAACACTTCTAAACAATGCGGAAGCCGTGGGACTCGAACCCACAAGCGAGCATCACTCGCTACCTGTTTTCAAGACAGGCTCCTCATCCAGCCGGATGACTTCCATTTCTATGCAGCTGCGGTGGCAGGAATCGAACCTGCGTCTGGGCGATTAACAGTCGCCTTCCCGTACCAGCATAGGACCCACCGCATCACTCTCAAGTAAGTAGCCCGAAAAGGAGTCGAACCTTTGTTTCCGCCTTATCAGAGCGGCGTCCTGAACCGTTGGACGACCGGGCTGCGAAGATTGAAGATTGAACGGTCGCACCTCCCCATATCAATCGCAAATCGGCAATCGAAAATCTGCAATTTCAATGCCCGCCCCATGATCGGGGAAGACATCTCGTCCGGAATGAAAAAAGCCCGATGTCGAGGTGACACCGGGCTCTGGAGTTGGTCTCCGAATACGGCCAGGCGTCACGTGCGCAGAATGCAGGTGGAGAGCTCCGTTCCTTTATTGGAACGGGTCGATGGATCGACATAGCTCCCTGTACTCAGGGATTTGCGTATGAAACTTGACCGTAAGGAACACATGGAAAGAAAACTCCCAACATCTGATTTTCCGGACTGGCATCGGCCACGGACTGCTGCTTAAGACGCTCACCGGAAGCAAAAGGTTCACAGAATATTTCCGAAATTGAATCTATAACATGACACATATGCATCCCTGCGTGTTTCATTTCTCCTGTGAGAATGATGCAGATGCCGGTCACTTTGGGGGACGCGGCAAACTCAAATGTGATCTCGCAGTCACCGATGCCCCGACGACTTCCGCGAGTACCTTCAATGAGAACATCTTCCGACTGAACGCCTCGAAACGAAAGATTGTTCGTTCGACGTGTCAGACTGAAGAACTGGCTCTTTTAGCTGGACAGCGCCATGTTCGTCGTGCGGAATGTCCGTAAAATGTTCGCAGCTTCGTTTAACGGCAAGCCGAATGGGAACGGCTACGCATTCGGCTCGCCGTTAAACGATATGTTTCAAACGTTTACGTCGACAACCAGCCAGAAATATTGCGATGTCCCAGTCAGGTACCGGTGAGAAAAGGCTCCGGGAAAGCGGAACGTTTCGGTCCATTTGTAGCCCGATACCCGCCGTAGCGAACAGACGGCCTGCACGAAGCAGATCAAAAACTACGGAAACAAAGACAACGCCCGACAGCGATGCTAAGCGGGCCACTGTGCTCCTCCACGATTGTTGATTCTTTTTGACAGGAACCATGCTTGGTGATACAATGTATTACCATTGTAATAACACTGCTGGAGTCCTGAAGATGCTCAAAAATTTCGTCAAACATGGCAACAGTTGGGCAATTGTCGTCGATCGGCCGATTCTCGACCTTCTGAAGATTGATCCTGAGTGCCCGGTGGAGTTGACCACGGATGGTACCTCCATCCGGATTACCGCGGCTGAAGGTGGCACTCGGAAAGAAAAACTGCGGAACGCGAGCAAAAAAGTCAATGCTCGTCACAAGAAGGCCTTTCAAAAGCTCGCGGAGTAGGCCGACGTGCCTGAATTTCTGACTTTGGAGGATATACTTGAGTTGCATACCGGCCAAATCAGGAACTATGGCGGCAGTGAAGGACTGCGAAGCAGCGAACTGCTGCAGTCTGCCATCGCCCAGCCAAGGGTAACATTTGGCGGACAGTTCCTGCATCATAACATCTTCCATATGGCCGCAGCCTACCTGTTCCATCTTGTCCAGAACCATCCCTTCGTTGACGGCAACAAACGAATTGGTTTGGAAGCGGCCTTGGTCTTTCTGGAACTCAACGTGAAGCGAACGATGAGCAACTCGTTGAACTTGTTCTCGGAGTTGCTCAGGGGCAGATCGACAAGGCACAGATTTGTGAGTTCCTCCGGACTCACGCCGTTACTCCCTGATCAGAAGTGACACTTTCCACCTGTCGCCCTGTGGATTTCTTCCACCTCTGGACGATCACATCCAAATACAATGGGCGCAGTTCCAGTAGAAAGGCGTGGCGAAGTGTCTGCACGGCACCCATCAGAGTGCTGCCGAAGCCGCTGAACAGGTCCAGCACTTTTTCTCCGATGTGCGATGAGTACTGCATGGCTCGAGCGGCCAGTTCGACCGGCTTCTCCGTCAGATGCCCCAGACATATGGCATAAACCGCAGGGTCGCATTACTCCAAAACGCGATTCGGAAAATCGGAAACTGCTGAATGAAGCCGGTGGGGGTCAACCCTCCTCGAAACGGAGTGAGAGCATCATTCCCGATGCGATCGACGGAGAAAGATTGCTTGTCTCAAATTCCACCAAAGATCCGGGGGCCGCCTGAACCCTGAACTTCTACCACACGCCTGTCTTCGCCTTTTGATCTTCAATCGTGATGACTCGCGGCAAAGCGCCCTCGGCCACGCTTACCCTTGGTTTGCTCAGATAGGCTTCCAGAAGTTCTCCTCCACTACCAGTCTCCGAGATTCCTCGTGATGTCAACGACAAATGCTGCAACAGATCAGCTTCTCGTTGCCGTTGACCGTGCACTGGAAGATGTCGGTGCTGCCAAAGGCGCTCGAATATCACTGCGAGAGAGGTGCAAGCGTATCGGACAGCGGTTTATTGCCAGCAACTATGTTGGTCGCGAACACCTACTACCCGTCACCAATGACTCCCTCGTAAATCAACTGGCTGAACTCCAAGCAAATGTCCCGCTAAAAACAGATACCGAAGATTTTGCAAAATGGAGAGCAGAAGAAGAATCTCTTCGCGAACAGATCAAACGCCAATCGATGGGAGCTCTTGATTCGGCGTCGCTAGCAGCAATGACAACTACGCGTGCTGCTTTCGGGTTGGTTCTTCTGGGAATTTCGTGGGAAGGGCCGGAATTGACGGGGAATTTCGGCGTGCGACAATCGGTGTTTTTTGAGAGTGCCGGTTATGGAATCTCTATCGCAGCATTATCATCGAATGGTTGGTTTGAACGCGGACT
>JBKDKA010000259.1:0-8365 GCA_046345315.1 Planctomyces sp. | reverse complement strand
TTCCTGTCCTTCACAATTCCCCTGGAGACGCCGTCGATTTCGCCAAGATAGAGATCCATCCGAAACTGCGTGCGATAATACTGTGCATTTGTCGTTGGAAAAGGGCGAGCAACAACATAGGCTGGGCTCACGAGTCCATCGACCGGTGCCACGCCAACGGCTCCTTGCCACATTCGCATCATGTTGTAAGCAAGGTCACCTGAGACAGCTCGCTTGTACTTCGAGAAATCGGACATGACCTGTTTCCGATTGGAGGTCTCAAAGTTGCGGATTCGCACGCCAGTTCGCAGCGACACCTCAAGTATCGGAAGGAGCGGAAAATTTGTCTCGTTCCTCTGCAAAAACAAGCTGCCATTGCGAACGGTCCGCCAGCCCATTGGGATTCGGGACAGCCACGACAGCCCTGATTCCTTGTATTCCGGATACGGCTTGAGTCCCTCGATCATGATACTGCAGCCTCCGTGAGGCGTTTCGGATTCCAGATGTACTCAGCCAGTTGGAGGTAGAGTTGACTGCGTTCCTCCATCTCTGCGGACTTGAATGAAGTCAGCGGCTTGAAGGGTAGTCCAGTCTCCTTCACGAAGCGGAGGAAGCCGGGGTTGTTCTCATAGCAATTCGGGTGTAGCGATCTGGCCAACAGGTTCTGGCCATGATAATGCGGTAGCTTTTCTTCGTAGCGCAGGTCGCCGTAACTGGCATTGAAGCTCTTGGGCAACAGGAGCAGACCGCCGATGCGATTGCGCGCGGATGAAAAGTCGCTGGGAGGGGGAATCTCGTCCTTGTGACGCTCGGGGTGGTTCGCCCAAATGTGTTCGATTTCGTAACGCTTCTTCCCCTGAGCCATATACTCGGCATATCGAGACGCCATGCCAGATTGCGTCTCGACGTAATCCGTCATGCGTGCCAGGAGGCGGTGAATGGGGCGTCCATTCATACCATGCAAAGCAAAGCGTTCGTTTTTAACGAAAGTCTCCTGATCTTCACTGAGCTTCTGAGTTAGGATCGATGCTGTCTCTGTTGCCGACTTACCGCGGATGTCGCGAATGATGATGAACATGGCATATTGCAGCGTGGAGTAATCGATGCTGCGCCAGTTCCAGATGCGGCGTGTGAGGAGAATGTCGATGAAAGCACTGACGACCCGGAGCTTCCGAAGGATCTCTGTATCCGAGTCATCCGGATGCAGCGGCGCAAGGAGCACGGGATATTGGAGCGTAAACCTGTGCTGGGCGTTGAAGTGGATGGCTTCGAGCCCAGTCAGGAGCTCAGCCCCAGCCTTGCGAGCGCGAAGGTATTGGCCAGTGTAGAACTTAAAGTCACGTTGGATGAAACGGGCGAACTCAGAGTGATTGCTGAGGCCAAGCAGTTCCTCCTGATCCCGAATCCAGCGGTGAAACTCTGTCCCGATGAGATCGAAGTCCTCCGGCCTGGCGTCGCGTTTGCGTTCGCGAATCTTGCGGGCGTGCTGGCTGCGCAGCCACGCCTTGATGGCATCGGCATCCTCTTCCTTGCCCCACTGCTGGCACTCCGCCACGCGTTCTCGCCAAATTACGCTGGATTGGTTCCGAGTAGCAGCATCCGTAATGTTTGCGAGCAAATAACCTTTGAGCATGTCCGTGGGTGTCAGCGAAAGACCACGGTCATTCATCGTCTCAAAGATGGTGTAGGCGTCTTCGTCCGAGTAAGCCGTGATCTCCACCAAGTGGACGTTTTCTATGAGCCAATCAGCGAAGTACGGGAGCGCTGCTCCTTTGGTTTCGTCGGGAAACTGTTCATCAATATCATCGAACCTCGCAAGGATATTGACGACAGATTCAGGCTGATCACCAGATTCGAAGGTCTGTCCGGTGTAGAGCGATTCCATGCATGGCGTACGATCGGGCACGTCGAGATTGAAGGATCGCTTCCCGAACTTCTGCGAGAAGATGAGGTCGGCGAGCTGTTTCTTTTCCTCTTCTTCTTCCAAATGCCGGTGCAGATAGATGAGCATCAGCGTGATGGAAGTCAGTCGCTGCTGTCCATCGATGATGAACTTTTGGCCGTCGCGGTCACTGATGATGACGGAGCCAAGAAAGTAGTGTCCATAGTTTTCGACAGCACTTCGATCGTCGCCGACCTCGTAGCTCTCCAGAAACTTTGATGTCAGGTCATCCACCAATTCCGTCATCTGCTTCGACTGCCAACGATACTCACGCTGATAGTAGTCGATGGAGTACTTAGCCCCTCCGAGCAATTCTCGGATGGACCGCCCTTTCCCGTCAATTCGCTTCATGCCGATGCTCCCTTTGTGATTTCCGTGAGCAAGCCCTCTGTTTCCTGTTCCAGTGCGAGAATGTCGGCACTGATCTCCGCCAGCGTGCGGAGTTGTGGCGGCTGGTAGAAATGGCGAGTGAAACTGACTTCGTAGCCGATCTTCGTGTCCGCCTCGACGATCCAGGCAGCGGGCGTGTAGGGCAGCACCTCGCGGCGGATGAAGGCTTCGATGCCGCCTTCTTCCAAAAGGGGGATTTGCTCGAAGTCGCGTAGTTCGCTATCAGGTTCATATTCAACCACGCAGGTCTTGCTCCCGATCTGGGTTTCATACAGCCCAATCAACGGGGCTGCTTTGGCCTTGCCGGGCTTGTGGACCTTCTTGATGACCGGTGCTGCCGCTTCGTCACGCCAACTGACCGCCGAGATGATGAGCTTCAGATCCGCGGCGTTCGGTCTCAGATTCCGTCGTTCGATCACGTCCTTGACCTGTTCCAGAAATACGTTGTGGTCATCAAAGACGTCGTCCCCGAGTTCTTCGCGGAGTTGATTGGCCATATTCACCAGTCCGGCGTCGCGCTTCCATGTGGTCATGTCCAGCAGTTTTTTCTTGACCTTCTCGGAAAGCCCCTTCTTCGCGGTGCCCTCGCCGTCTTCTTCGTCATCGGCCGCTTCGTCGGTGCCCCAGTTGTTGACGAGCTCAGTGAGCGATTCACGAACAGTAGCCTGGTTCTCGAACAGGTCGTCGCCGAGTTCATCATGCAGAGCGGCACGAATGTCTTCGTCCCCGCTGGCGTACCGCAGCGTATCAATGCTTGAGCGGGTCAGCTGGCTGCGAAGACGCAGCGGACGCTCAACCTTCACCTTCCGGTAACCGAAGGCTTCATTGGGAAAGATCTTTGACTGCGGCGTTTCCTCGAAGGCCAGAAACGTGTCGCAGATCCGCTGAATATCTTCCGCCGAAAGTTCACAGTTCTTCTTCCCCATGTTTTTTCGTAACGGTCGAAACCACTGCGTCGCGTCGATCAGTTGAACCTTTCCTGTGCGATGTTCTGCTTTGCGGTTGGTCAGGACCCAGACATACGTGGCGATGCCGGTGTTGTAGAACAGGTTGAGTGGCAGAGCGACAATTGCTTCGAGCCAGTCATTTTCAATGATCCAGCGGCGGATGTTGCTCTCGCCCTGACCGGCGTCCCCAGTGAAGAGCGACGAACCGTTATGGACCTCGGCGATGCGACTGCCGAGCGGTGTGTCGTGCTTCATCTTGCTGAGCATGTTCACAAGAAACAACATCTGACCGTCGCTGCTCCGAGTGACCAGCGAGTACTCTGAGTCACCGGCATGGTTGATGATGAATCGAGGATCTTTGAGATCTCTCTTTCCGCCCATGCGTTCGAGGTCGCTCTTCCAGCTCTTGCCGTAGGGCGGATTCGCCAGCATGAAGTCGAACTCACGGGATCGAAACGCATCGTTGGAAATCGTCGAGTGTTCTGGTCCGCCGACAATGTTGTCCGCCGCGTCACCGTCGCCCTTCAGCAGCAGGTCTGCTTTGCAGATCGCATAGGTCTCGCCGTTGATTTCCTGGCCATACAGATGGGTCGCCACCTGTTTGCCGTGCGCTTGAGCAATCTGCTGCAGCGTTTCTTCAGCGACGGTCAGCATACCACCGGTACCGCAGGCACAGTCGTAGAGCAAATATGTGCCGCTCTCGATCTTATCAGCCACAGGCAGAAACATGAGGTTAGCCATAAGGCGGACAGCATCGCGTGGTGTCCAGTGCTCACCGGCTTCTTCGTTGTTGTCCTCGTTGAATCGGCGGACGAGTTCCTCAAACATCGTGCCCATCGAGTGGTTGTCGAGGCCGGGCATGTCGCCCACAGGTTGTGGACTAAGATTGATGTCCTTGTCGAGAAACTTTTCGATGAGCTGGCCGAGGGCGTCGGCCTTGGAAAGACGTGGAATCTGATTGCGGAACTCAAAGTTGGTCAGAATGTCCTGCACGTTGGGCGAGAAGCCGTCGAGGTACGCTTCGAAGTCATCTTTGAGCTTTTGCTGCGTTGCTCGAGATTTGAGGTCGCGAAGAAGAAATGGCGACGTGTTGTAGAATGCCTGACGGGAAGCTGCCCGAAGTGCGTCATCCTGGTTGGTGACGCCCTCCTTGTCGAGGGCCGCCTTCATCTCCAGCACCGCCTGTTTGGTGGGCTCCAGCACCGCATCAAGGCGGCGCAGAACGGTCATCGGCAGAATGACATCACGGTATTTGCCACGGACGTACACATCCCGCAGCACATCGTCCGCAATATTCCAGATGAAGTTGGTGAGCCAGTTAAGTTGAGCTGAATCCATTTGGGTGATTACGGATATGCGAGTAGAGTTTCGTCAGATCGATCATTAAAAAACGTGCCAACACGCAATCCTAACGGCAACTAACTCGTCACGAAAGGTTCGCGGTATCGGAACATGTTCGTCCTTGAACGATGATGTCTATCTCACGCAAAGAAGTCGGAGGGATTCAAAATTGCGCGAAATCGTTGTGGACTTTGCCAGCGGCCTTTGCAGTAGGCATCCAAAGTGTCTCCGAGACCAAAGACCGTCAATTGATTATCGACGAATCGAATATGGACGTTTTTTCCAGAAGCCTGCCCGCTCGCGAGTTACAGTTCAGGCCCACGGCGAGGTCAGCGATGAACCTTTCGCCTGGAATTGGTCCAACTTGAGGTGCCGTCAGTGGTGCCGAGGTGCCGGTATTGGTGCCGGACGATTCGCTGGAATTTGCATCAGACTGCATAGATTTGCACTGCAGAGTGCAAATCGTGACAGGCAGGAATTTGGCGAAATCCCGGGTCCATCAACGCAAAGAAACGCCGAGATAACTCGGGGTTTCTGCGACAATCGCTGCGTTTTCAGGCGATCCTGAAAACGGAGAGGGAGGGATTCGAACCCTCGGTGCCCTTGCGGACACACCGGTTTTCGAGCGTAGTGTGATTGACTAAAAACGCTGCGGTTTTACCATGTGGCGAGTGTTTACTACACCCCACTACACCGCAGGACGTGTTTCCGATGGCAAAGATTGATTTTCCGAAGCCGAAAGTTGCAGACGGTTTTCCGCTCTCGTGGCACAAAGGAGCGGGCCAGTGGTACAAGAAATTTCACGGCAAGTTTTGCTACTTCGGCAGTGACGCGAACACGGCAATTGAAAGGTACCTTCGAGAGAAGGACTACCACATCGCTGGTGTTCCGATTCCTGATGGAACCTCACTGACGGTCAGGCAACTATGCAACCGTTTTCTGGAAGCGAAAGACGCACGGCGCATTTCTGGCGAGATGAGCGAAAGGACGTTCACAGAGCTGCTCACGACATGCAAACAACTGGCGGCACACTTTGGTGAGCGAGCCGTATTTACTTTGCAGCCGATGGACTTCGAGCGATACCGTGCGAAGATCGCCACGAAGTCACCGATCGTTTTGAAGAATCGAATGATCCGAGTTCGAAGCGTGTTCAAATACGCTTCTGACAATCGTCTGATTGACAGGCCAGTCGACTTCGGAAGCGCCTTCGCCCTTCCAGAAAAATCCGATCTGCGAAAGCATCGAGCAAAGCAACAGAAACCGACGTTCTCTGCCAATGAGATTCTGGAGTTTCTGAACGGCCGGCAGGATCCTGACTCACCAGACATTCACCTTCGCGGCGCAGATGATCAGCTGAAAGCGTGGATCCTTCTCGGAATCAATTGTGGTCTGTATGCCGTTGACCTGAGCGGACTCATGCATCGCCACATTGAAGGTGAGTTTCTGGAATACGCACGAACGAAAACGGGCATCTGCAGACGATGCTGGCTGTGGCCTGAAACGAGAGAAGCAATTGCTGCGGTTGCCACGAATCCAAAACTTCATCGGAACGTTTTTCTAACGAGCCGAAACAAACCGCTGATCACAGAGACGAAGGGTGAAGAGCGAATTGATGCCGTTGCAAACCGCTTTGCCAATATGAAACGGCGAATCAAGTATCAACGCGATGCGAGCGGGTTCAAAAACTTCCGACACACTTACCGCACTGTCGTTGATGAGGCGGGAGACCAGCCAGCAATCCTTTTGACAATGGGACACGCTGACAGCGGAATCAGCGACTACTACAGGCACGGCATCGCTGATGCACGACTGATTTCCGTTTCTCAATTCGTCCGAAATTGGCTGTTCGGGCGGTAAACTGAGTTCACATCAGGCATAGGCTCGGGAGTAGCTACCCGACCGAAAAGCGGACCTGAAACCGCCTGGCCTGTTGTTTTCTGTTTTCAGGATGCGACTTTTCAGGAGTCGAAACAATGCAGGCCATATCAGAGGGATTCTTGCCCGACGAATGGAATCGAACGTTTGGAGCATTCAGACGGTTGATTGAGCATCTGGCTGACATGCAGACGATGCTGACGGAATGTGGTGAATTGACGTCCGAAAACTCCGACGTCACCTACATTCGGGAACAGGTGAAAGAGGAAGTTGCAACGCTTGCATTCATGACAAGGGAAGCCGAAACGCACTGGAAAGCTCTCGGGGTTTCGGTGGCTTCTGCTGCCGGACGTTTGAATCTAAACAGGCCAGCGGATGACGTCGCGTGGTGTTCGTCAGTGCTCAACGCAGCCTGGAATCTTCACAACGGATTGAGTCGTGAGCTGTCAGGCTCAGATTCTGAGGTATGTGTTCAACGGCTGCCGTTGCATCTCGGCAGAATCCCGAACGATATTCAATCGTGGAAAGATCGGATTGCGGCTGAACTTCGAGCTGGTGTTCTCTGCGAAAGCGATAAACCAAAACAAAACACTGTTCCCACTCAAACGGTGGAGAGATTCGAAAGCGAGGTTCTTTGTAAATCCTATTACCCTGGAAAACTAGCACGAAGAATTGGCTGCGATTCAGGAACTTTGTCGACCTATGCTGTTGAACACGCAAAACTCACACCTCGAGGTGTAGGTGAAAGAGATAAGCCATACTCGCCTGACGAGGTTAAAAAAATCTGCGTTGCGTTTCTGGATAAATCAAAGCTATCAAGACATCAGCAGGCCGCAAAAGAGATTTTGAACGGTGGATAATCCGAATTGAAATCGGAAAATCCGAACGAAACCGGAACTATATACCTAGCATCTTTCGGCTTTGCATCTGGCTTATATCTTCCCCTCAGTACCGCACTGATGCGGTGTTTTCAGAACGAAAACAGAGGGGAAGAAAATGACAAAGCTGACACCGAAACAAGTCGGCGCGAGGTACGGCGTGAATGCCGTTACTGTCCTGGACTGGATCAAGTCTGGACTCATGCCCGCGACCGACTGCAGCAGATCGACTGCAACCCGCAAACGGTACCGCATGGATGAAAACGACCTTGCGGAGTTTGACAAGCGGCGTGCTGCGAAGAATCGAATGACCGAAGCTCGGCGGCGAGTCAAGGCAGCTGAGAAGGCGGGAAACTATGTGTAGTTCCCAACCTTATCCCAGCGACATCGTAGCAAAGATCCGAACCGCTCGCAGCCTGTGGATTCCATGGCCAGCGATTGCGCAGCACATGAACATGACGGTTGACGACTGCAGGCGAGCCATTGACCTGCCCGCACTGCGACCGATCCCGGACGAGGCCAGCGAGCCGGATCTGTTTGCAGGTGTTGGTTTCCTCGGTGACGAACAGAACGGAGGTGCGGCATGAGTCTTCCCTACGTTCCTGCGGACATCATTGAAGAAGCCAGAGACCGACGACGCCAGGGAGATTCCTTGCAAGTGCTCGCCAGTCGAATCGGAATCAATCCCGAAGATCTGGCAACGCTGCTCGGTGAACCAGCATGGAAACAAACTCCGGACGGCGAACCTGCGGCCGACGACTGCGACCTGTGGGCTGCTGACAATCTGAACGAGGTGCTGTGATGGAGCACACAGCAATACTGGCAGTGCTCGCAGCGACACTGATTCAGGCCATCGGGCGAGCATTCAAAAACGCATGATTTTGAGCGTTTCGCTACTGCGGTAGCGTTTTGAAATGAAAAAATCCCGCGCCAACAGCGGGAACTGATGACACGGGATTCAGGTTTCTTGTCGCTACGAGCCCGGAAAGCTTTGCGACAGCACACAACAACAC
>JBKDKA010000258.1:0-25333 GCA_046345315.1 Planctomyces sp. | reverse complement strand
TGGTGTGCCTGCGCTCCGCTGGTCACACCCTACAAAACTGACTGCGAAAAAAATCGGATGCCTCTGAGCCCGCCTCAGCGAAGAACTTTTCTTCGCAGGCGAATCCCATTGAGCTGTGTGTAGGTCAGCAGCAGAGCTCCTGCCGAAGAATAGTCATCAAAAATCGACGCCATGACGTCTTCTTCGCCGGGCCATGGAAACGCGTAGATCAGATCAAAATCACGAATGACGAGTCCGAGTTCCGGGTAAGCGTCGTCGACGTCCGTCACCAGCCAGACGTTTTCATCCGTCCGAGTATGCTCAGCCAGAATTTCCGCTCCTGACGGAACGAAACTGCCCTGAACAAATTCTGTTGAGAGATCGAAATCGTTCGCAAGACTTCGAGCCGCCTCAACCAGACTGCTCTCGATTTCGATTCCGTACGCCTGAAAATCCATCATTGATGCGAGCATTGCGGAGATTCCGAAACCGCTTCCCCATTCACAGAACAGATCACCCGGCGAAAGATCTGCATCCACAATGGCCTGAAGAGCATGATAAACAGCGACAAAATCGCTGGGCACGAAGGCATTGATGCGAACAGTCTGACTTCGCGTCCAGGCATCGATTCTGGACTCGGCTTCCTGCAGAAAGTCCGCGACCGACGATGGCAGCCGCCCTTCACCGACATTCAGACGCACTTCTTTCAGCGCCATGGCACTCTTTTCTGATTTCTGATCCGTTGACTGGTCGGTAAGAGAGAGTCAGATAATTCCGGGCCTGAAATCTCCGAAGCCGGAGATCTCCGGAACTCAGATCGCGACATCAGACAACCGGGAACTGTAGATTCAGCAGCAGCCCGCTCCAAGCGAATGACTCCGGAAGCGACAGGCTCGACAGAAATTCGAATCAGCGAAAGACGGCAACTCATCAGGTTGACTCTGAATCCCGCAGCCAGTCATTCGGCGGATGGCCGTTCGGTGGCCGGAGATATAAGAAAGCATTAGAGTCCGAACCGAGGCAAAGTCGCGACACGCCGACACCTGGAACTGAGGTTAACGCACCTTCAGCCGTCCTGAAGATTTCTCAGGACAAGATTCTGAATCGGGATCATTCATGTCATCTGATTTTCGAAGTCGAGTCCGGAATCGGGAACTTCTTCTCGGAACAATGGTCACTCTGCCGACGGCATCAACCGCTGAGATTCTTGCCGATGCAGGCTTTGACTGGCTGTTCATCGATGGCGAACATGGAGCACTCGAAACCACCGATATTCTTGGAATTCTTCAGGCAGTCAGTCATCGGATTCCGTGTCTTGTCCGAGTTGCATCCTGCGACGAAACGGCAATCAAGAAAGTCCTCGATCTCGGCGCTCACGGCATCATCGTCCCCCAGGTGAACTCTGCAGCACAGGCTGCAGACGTGGTCCGGTTCGCAAGGTACGCTCCGGCCGGAACTCGGGGCGTCGGTCTTGCTCGAGCTCACGGATATGGATTTCGCTTTGCGGAATATGTTGCTTCCGCCAACGACCAGATCGTTGTTGTCGTTCAGGCGGAACATCGCGATGCAGTCGAAGACATCGAGGCATTCTGTCGCGTCGAGGGGGTTGACGCGGTTCTGCTCGGACCTTACGACCTCTCTGCCAGTTACGGAAAAATGGGACAGATTCAGGATCCGGAAGTGCTTGCAGGAATCTCCCGCGTCACGACGACCTGCCGAAAAGCCGGAATGCCTCTCGGATACTTTGGAATCACCTCCGATGCAGTGAAGCCGTACATCGAACAGGGCTATTCTCTCGTCGTCGCCGGTGTTGACGTTCTTTTTCTGGGCGGTGGCGCTCGGAGAATGCGAAAAGAAGTGCTGCCGAGTGGCGAGTCAGTCGTAAAATAGCTCACGTTCTTCCGCCGATGGTATTCGGCAGGTTTCATACCTCCCAAAAATCCGGTATCGGATTCGAGCCACCATTCTGTAGCCGAAATCTCTGACTGGCCCTGGAACAAGCCACAACAGCACACCGGCGATTTTCCAGAATCCCCCGACAGTCATCAGAATCCGAACAACTGCAGAAGAGCGAAGGAAAAGCTCCTCTCCCTGAAGAAAAACAAGAGTGTCAGGGTCTTTTCGCAGCTTCTCGGGGAGGAGTTTCTCTGCCGTCTGGCCCTGAAGTGGCGCAAATCGAAGTCGACGGTGGGAATCTCGCTTCAGGAGAAAATTCACAGACTGGTTGCAGAAACCACAGATTCCGTCAAAAAACACGATGGAAACTTGTTCAGAACCGCCTATCCCAAAGGCAGTTGGTCGTTCTGACATTTGTTTCAGGTCGGAATTTTTCGTGAGTGTCATGATTTCCTGTCGAATCCGGCAAAAATGCCATAAACAATCCTCAAACTCAATCGTTGCGTCAAAATGCATCAAGGCATGATCAGAACCGAATCCGTGGGCAGACGATAACAAGTGACCTGAGTCGCGTTGTCATCTGAAACATGATGGAGAAGTGCTTCGTTCGAAATCTCATGCTGAGGATTTTCACCAATCGACAGAATTACGTCCGAATGACACTCTGGCAATCCGATCGAATACCGCCTGATACTCACTGGAATGGACACGCCACAGATGACCATTCCTGACGAGACTGCGCCTTCAGGTCATACGAAGTGTCGGTTGAGATCACTGTCATTCATCGGTTACTTGCTGATGAGTTTTCTGACAGCGGTCAATGACAACATGTTTCGCTGGCTGATCATACCGATCGCCAAGAAAAATCTCACGCTCGCTGGTCCGCTGGAGCCATCCGCCCTCGAAGCTCGCGAATCGCTGATTCTTTCTCTGGGACTTGCCTCACTCGTGCTTCCGCTGGGGCTTTTCGCACCCTGGTCAGGCTGGTTCGCGGACCGCTTCAGCAAGAGAACAACCACCATCTGGCTGAAAATCGCTGAAGTGATTCTCGTGATCATGGGGCTCTGGTCAATTCATCTGGCCAGCCTTCCGTTCATGTTTACTGTTCTTTTTCTGCTGGGAACCCACAGTGCTCTGCTTAGCACAGCCAAGTTTGCCATCATTCCCGAACTGGTACCGCGCCACCTGATTTCCGCTGCAAACGGATATGTCGGTCTGGTGACGCTCGTTGCAATGATTGCCGGAACAATCGCGGGAAATGAACTGGCCGCCATCGCACTTTCGGGGCCCGTTGTGAAGCTCACCATGCCGGCCATCGCACTGATTGCAGTCGCAGTGCTCGGACTGATCGGAAGCCTCTGGATTGCCCGAGTTCCGCCGGCTGACGTCAATGTACCGTTCCCCTGGGACCCGTTCCGGTCTTCGTGGCGAGACCTGAAGCTGGTGCTGTCCGACAATGCGATTCTCCGAGTGACACTGGGGATCACATTCTTCTGGGGACTGGCGTCGATGGCTCAGCTGAATATTGACACATTTGTTATCCGCGAGCTGAACCTTGGTCAGCCCGAAGTGGGATTCTTTCTCGCCATGATGGCGATCGGTGTGGGCATCGGCAGTCTGCTGGCTGGTCTCTGGTCAGGCGGTCGAGTGGAACTGGGAATGGTTCCACTGGGAGCACTCCTGATGTCGGGAGCATGCTTCTTTCTTGCATTCAGCGGAGATTCCAGCACATCGGCCGGTCTCCTTCTGGTCGTGATGGGGCTGGGCGGCGGACTTTTCAGCGTGCCGTTGAATGCGTATCTTCAGGAACGGAGTCCTCATCAGTTCCTTGGTGCAATTCTGGCGGCGGGAAATCAGCTGACGGCACTGGGGATGGTGAGCGTCTCAGGGCTGTTCTGGCTTCTGGGCGGCCCTCTCTCTCTGTCGCCGTCGCAGATTTTTCTCATCAGCGGCCTCGCGATTGTTCCGATTGTGATTTATGTGATCTGTGTCATGCCGCAGATCACGATTCGATTCTTCGTCTGGTTGTTGAGCCGGTTTGTTTACTCCGTCAGAACTTACCACGTCGAGAGGATCCCGGAGAAAGGTCCTGCATTGCTCGTCGCGAATCATGTTTCCTGGATCGACGGAATCATGATCCTTCTCGCCAGCAGCCGTCCCATCCGAATGGTGGCCTACGCAGATTACGTTCAGGGGCCACTGATCGGGCGAGTCGCAGACCTCTTCGGCATTATTCGGATTCGAAGCGGAGATGGTCCACGATCGCTGCTTCAGTCGCTGAATACAGCTCGTGATGCACTGCTGAATGGAGAACTGGTCTGTATTTTTGCTGAAGGTCAGATTACGCGGACCGGCCAGCTTCAGAAATTCGAGCGGGGAATGCTGAAGATCCTGAAGGGGACTGATGCCCCCGTGATTCCCGTTTATCTGGACGAACTCTGGGGCAGCATCTTCAGTCACGAAGGTGGACGCTTCTTCTGGAAAAAACCTCGCAACTGGCCATATCCGGTCTCGATTTCTTTTGGTCCCGCCGTCAAAGTTGTGGATGACGTGGATCAGGTCCGCCACGCGGTTCTGGAACTCGGAGCGCAATCGTTTGAACGACGAAAGGAACGCATGATGATCCCTGCACTTCGCTTCATACGACAGTGTCGGCTTGCATGGGGACGAACCAAAGTCGCCGATTCAGCGGGAACAGAGCTCACCGGCGGCAGACTGCTGACAGGCTCCCTTGCATTTCACAGACTCCTCACAACATCGGTTCTTTATCCTGAGGTGAAGATGGTCGGCCTGCTGCTGCCACCTTCTGTCGGAGGGGTTCTCGCCAACGCGGCCGTCACACTGGCCGGCAAAGTGGCAGTCAATCTCAATTACACACTCACTGACGATGTTGTGAATTACTGCATCCGTGAAGCAGGTATTCGTCAGGTGCTGACCAGCCGGAAGTTTCTCGAGAAACGACCGATGAAGCTGGATGCCGAACTGATTTTTCTGGAAGATCTGAAAGAGCAGATCT
The DNA here is from genome assembly GCA_046345315.1 of Planctomyces sp. Lineage (GTDB taxonomy): Bacteria > Planctomycetota > Planctomycetia > Planctomycetales > Planctomycetaceae > F1-80-MAGs062. The sequence goes on along the minus strand of JBKDKA010000258.1, from coordinate 20,442 downwards.
CCGGGATCGACAAGCTCCGTGCATTCCTGAAAGCAAGGCTCGTCCCAGTCCGGTTGCTCGGACGTATTCTCGGGCTTCATCGAATCCGTCCTGACGATCTGATGACCATCATTTTCACATCTGGTTCAACGGGAGAACCGAAGGGTGTCATGTTGTCCCAGAACAACATCGGTTCAAACGTCGAAGCGGCCCGTCAGTTGCTCAACCTGAAGCCGAGCGACGGCCTGCTGGGAGTCCTGCCGTTCTTTCATTCGTTTGGCTACACCGTGACCATGTGGCTTCCGCTCTGCGCAGAACCCTCTGCGGTGTATCACTTCAATCCGCTGGACGCCCGCGTTGTCGGGAAACTTGTTGAGAAATTCCGTACGACGATCCTCGCGGCGACCCCGACATTTCTGCGTTCGTACCTCAAACGGTGCACCGCTGAAGAATTCGGATCGCTGAATCTGATCATCGTCGGCGCCGAAAAACTTCCGGAAGATCTGCGACTGGCCTGTCTGGACAAATTCGGCGTCAGCCCCTCCGAGGGCTACGGAACCACGGAACTGTCTCCTGTTGTTTCGATCAATATTCCGGAATCCAGAGCCCCGAAGGAACGCGCGGGCCAGGTCTGTACCAGGTATGGCACTGTCGGTCGCGCAATTACCGGCACGGCAGCGGCCGTGTTCCATCCGGAAACCGGTGAAAAGCTCGGAACGAATCAGGAAGGCATGCTGAAGATCAAAGGCCCCAACGTCATGCTGGGCTATCTCAATCACCCGGAGAAAACTGCAGAACTGATTCAGGACGGATGGTACACAACCGGGGATATTGCCATCATCGATGACGATGGTTTCATTCAGATCACCGGACGTCAGAGCAGGTTCTCAAAAATCGGCGGTGAAATGGTGCCTCATATCCGAATCGAAAATGAACTTGCGAAGATCATTGATGAAGAGCCGAATGATGAGCCGGAGATACTGTGCGCGGTCACTTCCGTCCCGGATCCAACTCGCGGCGAACGACTGATTGTGCTGCACAAACCAATGAAGAAATCCATTCGGGAAGTCACAGATCGGCTGCAGCAGGCGGGACTTCCGAATCTCTGGATTCCGGGAAACGACAGCTTTCTCGAAGTGGAATCGATTCCCGTGCTCGGTACCGGAAAACTGGATCTCCGCGGGATTCGCGATGTCGCGATGAAGCATTTCGGTAGCTGAACGGAACCACGCAGAGTATAAACTCACCGGCACCAATTCCCGCTCAGATCAGTTAATCGGTCGGCGATGGCAGCGGACGATCGCTCTGACACGAAATCAGAGATCTCGCCGGCCACGACGATCAACGAACTGTGTCCACGATTCAACTGCCGGAAAGATCTTTCATGCTGCGTCTTCTGCTGATCGCCATGGCGATCATTGTTTTTCAGAACCCACTGGCCGCATCATCGAGAACGACTGCCGGCATTGGGACATGGCGTGCAGGTACTGCGAAGTCGATCATCACTCCCGCAGAACTGATCTGGATGTCGGGATATGGTTCTCGAGACAAACCAGCCGAAGGAAAGCTCCATGACCTCTGGGCAAAAGCTCTGGTTCTGGAAGACCCTCAGGGAGAGCGAGTCCTCCTGATCACGCTCGATCTTGTCGGCATCGACCGAAAGACGTCTCAGGAAATCTGCGATCATCTTCAGAAAACTCATCATCTGAAGCGATCACAGATTGCACTCTGCATGTCCCACACGCATACGGGACCTGTGGTCGGCCGAAATCTGATGGCTATGTATTCTCTGGACGAGAAACAGCTTCAGATGATTGCGGAGTACACTTCGACACTCGTCGAAACGATTCTGAAGACTGCGGATGACGCATTCGAAGCGATTGCGCCGGCAGTCATCAGTACGGGGGAAGGTACCGCCGGGTTTGCCGTCAATCGAAGGACCAACCGGGAAGCTGATGTGCCGATGCTTCGAGCCGCCGGTGAGCTGAAGGGGCCGGTAGACCATGCTGTCCCGGTGCTCGTCGTGAAAGATATGGACGGTGCAGTGAAAGTCATCGTGACCGGGTATGCCTGTCATGCGACCGTTCTGAGTTTCAATCAGTGGAGCGGTGACTGGCCTGGTTTTGCACAGATCGAGCTCGAGAAGATGTATCCGGGAGCAACCGCGATGTTCTGGGCCGGCTGCGGTGCTGATCAGAATCCACTTCCGCGACGGACTGTGGAGCTGGCGGAGGAATACGGCAAACAGCTCGCGGTGGCTGCAGACGCCACAATGAAGTCCTCATTGAAGGACATTCAGGGGGGACTGAAGTCTGAGTATCGAGAGATTGACCTGGCTTTCGGAGAACTTCCCTCGAAGGAACAATTTGAGAAAGATGCCGCAGGAAGTGATCGCTACCTGGCAGGACGTGCAAAGCAGCTTCTCAGAACCATTGAATCCGAAGGAAAGCTTTCTCAGACATACCCTTACCCGGTTCAGGTCTGGTCCATTGGAAATGAGATCAGCATGGTGATTCTCGGGGGGGAAGTGGTTGTCGACTATAGTCTCCGACTCAGGCATGAGATCCCGGGCTCCGTCTGGGTCGCAGGTTATTCCAATGATGTCATGGCCTACATCCCGTCCGCTCGAGTGCTGATGGAAGGTGGATATGAAGGCGCGACTGCGATGATCTACTACGGACTGCCGACTTCATGGTCGACCGAAGTTGAAGAACATATTGTCCGAACTGTCAGCGAGCTGCATTCGCAGCTGGCTCCGGCAGCAAAGTGACCCGGACCGCCTCAGGATTTCTTCGATGAAAAAAACTCAGGCCGTCGGCATTGACCTCGGAACAACATACTCCTGCATCGCATGCCTGAACGAGCATGGCCAGCCGGTCACGCTGCCGAATCAGGAAGGTGAACTGGGCACTCCCTCGGTCGTTTTTTTCGACCAGGGTGAGTCGATTATCGGGACTGAAGCACTTCGAAACTCCATCGCATTTCCGGATCGAGTCGTTTCGAATTCGAAACGATCCATGGGAGATTCGTCGAAGTACTGGAAGATCGACGGCAATCGTTACACTCCCGTTCACATCGCCGGCATGATCATGCGCAAGCTGGTCGCAGCTGCTCAGGAACGCATCGGCCTCATCCGGGAAGCCGTGGTCACAGTTCCGGCACAGTTCAGTGATGCTCAGCGGCATGCCACCATGCTGGCAGCTCATGCGGCTGGTCTTGAGCGCGTTGAAATGATCAATGAGCCAGTGGCTGCGGCACTGTGCCATGTGCTGGGAAACGAAGGACTTGCATTCACTGAGCTCGCGGTTAATCAGCGCATTCTCGTTTTCGATCTCGGTGGTGGTACGCTCGACCTTGCCGTCGTGCAGTATTCCCCGGACCATGTCCGCGTCGTTGCATCAGACGGTGATCTGCATCTCGGAGGTCTCGACTGGACGGAGGTCCTGGTCAGACTCGCTGCAGAACGATTCATGGCTGATTTTGATTCAGACCCGAGAAAGGATCTTCAGAGCCTGCAGTTCCTGTTTCTGGAAGCGGAGCAGGCAAAGCGAAGCCTTTCGGTGCGTCCTCGAGCCGCGATGACTGTCCAGCACGAAGAACATCGCAGAACTTATCAGATTGAACTGACTGACTTCGAACGTGAATGCCGGTCCCTGGTAGCCCGCTGCGAGGAAGTGACAAAGCGGCTCCTGAAGAACAACAGGCTGGGCTGGGCTCATATTGACGCGGTGCTGACAACTGGTGGGGCGTCTCGAATGCCGATGGTTCGAGAGTCCATCAAGAAACTCAGCGGCAGGACGCTGAACACCTCACTTTCGCCCGACCAGTCAATCGCCCACGGCGCTGCACTGTATGCGGGCATGCTGCTTTCGAACCGCGACTACACCCGAACCATTTTCAGCAGTGAAGCGTCTTCGCGTCTTTCAAAAGTTCGACAGCAGAGTGTAAGCGCCAGAGCTCTTGGAATTCTGATTCGAGACGAAGCCAGCGGCGAACGCGTGCCGCATTATCTGATTCCTGCAAATTCACCTCTTCCGGCCGCACAGACTCACGTCTTCGGAACGGTGGTCGAGCGTCAGGTGAAAGTGCATGTCCAGATCGTGGAAAGCGGTGCCGGTGACGACGCTGAGTACACAATCCTCGGACACTGCAATATTTCTGATCTTCCACCGGAGCTGCCTGAAGGAAGCGAGATTGAAGTCACGATCAGCTATGACCATCAGGCCAGAGTTCATGTTTCCGCCAGAGATCTTCGCAGCGGCAGATCGGCAGAAACGGAGATCATCCGACAGGAGAATCTGGAGCAGCAGCTTCAGTCGGAGCCGCAACCGGTTCGCTCTGATGGATCTTCGCCGAAAGTCACTCGCCGGAACAAAGAGCTTCCAGCGGAATCAGCCAGTCCCGCAGGCGCCGCGGACAAACGCCTTGATCCGGCAAAAGCCAGTTCACAGTCCAGCACCGAACCGAAGCCGGGGATGAACGAGTCCGACGAATTCACAGAGCTTCTGAAAGCCCTGTCAGAGTCTCTGGATTCAGACGAACCTGAGAAATCTTCCGGCAGAAGGAAAACCTGAGAATGACGAATCCCGTTGGTAAAGCGGCAATCATCACCGGTGGCGGCACAGGAGTCGGACAGGCAACCTCTGTCGGTCTTTCGAAGCTTGGATATTCGGTCGTCGTCAATTATTCAAGGTCCGCTTCGGATGCGGAAGAAACAGTGCGCCGAATCCGCGAGTCCGGAGGCAATGCGATCTCATTTCAGGCTGATGTTGCGGACGATGCTGCCTGCCGCCGAATGGTCGATGCCACAAAGGAAGCATTTGGTCGACTCGATGTGCTTGTGAATTGTGCCGGGACGACCGACTTTATTCCGTTTCAGAATCTTGAGGCTGTCACGGATGATTCCTGGGAACGCCTTTACCGTGTGAATGTCATGGGAGCGTTTCACTGTGCTCGAGCAGCACGCTCGCTGCTGGAACAATCCGGCGACGGAATCATCATTAATGTCTCCAGTGTCGCGGCGCAGCTCGGTCAGGGAAGTTCAATCCCCTACTGCTGCACGAAAGCGGCTCTCGATAATCTGACCGTCTCTCTGGCTCGGACGCTGGCACCAGCGATTCGCGTGAACGGCATCGCTCCCGGATTTATCGACGGTCGATGGACGCGAGGTGGCCTCGGTGACCGCTACGATTCCATCAGGCAGTCATACGAGAAGACTCTGCCACTGCGACGCGTCTGCCAGCCGGAAGACATTGCAGACGGCATCATCAGTCTGATCACCGGAAGCCGACTCGTCACCGGGCAGACACTCACGGTGGACGCCGGAATGATGATCTCCGGCTTTCAGGTCAAATTCGACTGAACGGAATGACTCTCAATTCCGATGCTGCAAACGCGGCTGCACGCAGCGATTACGCATTCGCGACATTGTTGACGAGGATGTTGAAGATTCTGTCCAGGATCAGCCCATTCTGGTCGCGAGTTCTGACACGAATCGAATAAGTTCGCTTCTTTTCAAAATCAAAGGCTGCAGCCGTACGAAGCTGATTGCCGACGATTCGAAATCGAGCGTTGTCGGTGCTGCCAGTTCCCGTGACGAGAGAATAAGTGAACGTGTTCCGGGAATCCGGATCCGTCGTCGTGAAAAGCCCGACGACCGTGCCGGCTGGGCGATTCTCAGCGACGTTTGTTCGCGACAGTTTCAGCTGCGTCGGCGTTTCATTCACGTCCACGACAGAGACAATCATTATTCTCTGTAAGGACAGCCCGGTGGCGTCCTTTGACTGCACGCGTATGGAATAGCTTCGTTTCAACTCGTAATTGAACACTGCGTTCGTTCGCAGCTGATCATTCACGATTCGAAAGCGAGCATTGTCTGTGCTGCCTGCACCAGCCACGAGCGTGTAGGTGAACGCACCGGGACCATTCGGATCATCCGACTTCAGAGTTCCGACTACCGTCCCCACCGGGCGATTCTCCGCGATCGCTCCGGGTGTCAGAAGGATGTTGACAGGAGCCAGATTCGGCTCAGCAACATCTGTCACAGTCACGGTGAAGATACGAACCAGAGTCAGCCCGGCAGCATCCTTCGTCTGCACACGAATGCTCAGAAGTCTCTTCACTTCAAAATTCAGCGGCTTCGCCGTGCGAAGCTGACTTCCGACAATCGTGAAACTGGAGTTATCTGTGGATCCCGCGCCGGGCACCAGAGAATAATTGAAGCTTCCCGGACCATCAGGGTCTGTCGTCCCGAAAGTTCCGACGAATGTACCCACCGGGCGATTCTCCGCGACAGTGTTCCCGACGAGCGTCAATGATGTCGGCGGACTTCCGGTATCGTTCACATCCGTCACAGTGACGGTGAATTGTCGAGCGAACGTCAGGCCGGTGGAATCTGTCGTCTGGATCCGGACGCTGTACGACGCTTTCGACTCGAAGTCGAACGAAGCGGCCGTTCTCAGCTGGTTTCCGGAAATTGTGAACTGCGAATTGTCCGTACTTCCAGCTCCTGTCACCAATGCATACTGAAATGTACCCGGACCATCAGGGTCTGTGGTCGAGAGTGTGCCGACCAGTGTTCCTGAAGGCTGATTCTCGGACACGCTGCTTCCCGTGAGCGTCAGATCCGTCGGTGCGTTCCCCGTATCGTTCACATTCGTCACGCTGACAATAAGCGAACGAGAAAACGACAGACCTCGGGAATCAGTCGTCTGAATTCGAACGGAGTAACTGGACTTCGCCTCGAAATCGAACGAAGACACCGTTCTGAGCTGATTCCCGACGATGGAGAACGCTGCATTATCAGTGCTTCCTGCCCCGGTCACCAGCGAGTAGCTGAAGTTGCCCGGACCGTCAGGGTCTGTCGTCGAGAGGTTTCCAACAACAGTTCCACCCGGCATGTTTTCAGCAACGCTGCTGGCCGAAAGACTCAGACCGGTGGGGGCACGATTGGGAGCGCTCGGCGGAAACAGACTCGTACCAGTGGACGTGAAGACCTCGGCATCACCAACGCCGGCCCATGGCCCAGTCAGGCTGAATGCTGTCAGGCTGAATGGGATCTCCCCCGTACCGGCACTTGCAGCGATCAGTTCGTCAAAAAGCCGTCGGTCAGTCCCCACAGGTCGTTCGACAACAAACACGCTTCGAGACGAAGTCACAAACCCCGATGAAACTATCGCCAGAGCGATCTGCTGAACACGTCCTTCAGCAATCGGGACTCCACTGTTAAGAACCTGCACACGTGGCACGTCGTTCGCATCAGGAACAAAGATCTGATTCGCAATCCCATCGGCCAATCCATCGTCGAACTCGGACAAAGTCGCCACAGTAACTGGCGCAGACGGATTGTTCGAACCGAATCGAAACGTCAGGTTCGAAGCCGTCAGATACCCGGTTCCCAGTTCGGTCAGCTGAGTGACCCGTCCCTCACCATAACGAATCACAGTGAAAGGAGCATCAGTCGCATTCGGGCTTCCGAAGAATCGAAGCGTCGGTGACAGATCACTCGCAATGGTTGTATAGTTGAAAGAGAAAGCCGGAGTGAGAAGAGCTCTGGATTCGAGGGATTCGCATGCCGCGCTCCTGTCCGCAGTGCTTCGCCGACGATTTCGCTTCGCAGGAGATGACTGAGGCATGAAAACGGCGAATCGATCGAGAATCATCCAAAAAAACATGAGCAGATTCATGTCGCCACGAGCAGACTGAGCTGAGAATGTAATCTTCTTCCGAAGGCACGATTGAGGAGTCTGCAAGAACTCCATCGCCTTTTCTGTTCGACGTGAAACTACAACGACAGGCAGGAACTCTCAATGAATAACTCGGCGTCGTCGCTGTTTCTCTGAAGACCGTCAAAAAACAAAAGTCAGAGATTTTCATCGGATCCGATAGACGTCGTTTTTGAATCGGGACTGGCTTTCGCCGGACGCGATTTTTCAACCGAATTCTGCGGCCGTAAGGATGTCGGTCCACGTTCTGAAGTGCGTTCCACCTGACTTCTGAATACTCGATAGTCAGTGGTATTCCGGCGCAGCGGGGACTGCCGGAGTGCGGATGATCGCGCCCGAAGACATCGCCTCTGTCAACGTGACATCAAGATCGTCGTCCGGGAACTGCGTGAGAACCCGTAATCGAATCACCTCGGCAACCGTCTGATCAGATGCCGGAACACAGATGCATGGTCCCCAGGAAGACTGAGCTGCTCCCGGAAACCCTTCGTTTGTCAGATCATCAGCGACTCGCTGCATGAGTGCATTCGAGAACACTCCGCCCTGCTCTGTCGCATAAAACTCACCGACCAGTTTTCCGTAGGTCTGAATCCCTCGGGCATAAACCGGAAAATCTGCACGCTCGATGGCCGGTACAATATCGCCCTCAATCAAAGCCGCAAGACGATTCACCTGCGAGAAAGACATACGTTTCTGTCGTTCAAAATAATCAGCCTCGCCAGTCCCGGAAAGTCCTTCCGAGAACCGTGGTCGAATGAGAACAAATCTCCACGGCTCCGGGATCCGAATTTTCAAAACTCGATCTGACGGCGAATCTGATGAACACTCATCACGGATCAGCTGACCGCGATCAACAAGAAATCCGCCGGACTGAAAGCCTCGAGTTCCGATTTCTGATCTTCCGGCACGGCCAAGTCGTGCAGCGAGCCTGTCAACCCGAGAGTCTCTGCTGTGACCGCAGAGCAGCCTAAGCCCGGAGGCTACGGCCAGCGCAAGCTGAGTTCCTGCACCAAACCCGGAATGAAACGGAATCTCTCCGCGAACCTCGACGTGCACAGCATCGGAGGTGATCCACTGTTCGTTTCGAAGCGTTGCGATGAGCTTCTGAATGCGCTCTGAAACAGCCTGTTCCTGAATCACGGTCGGCTGAACCAAAGTGCTGTCGGGCTCGGTGAACGAGGTCTGACGGAATTGAACGCAGTCAGCACTTCCTGACATCAGTCGGAGATGCCAGCCGGGTTGACGAACCATCAGTCCGATTCCGCCGAAGACCCAGCCGGTTTCGGGAGTCCCGCAGATCAGCCCGAAGTGCAGCCGCGTTCCTGTGATCACGTCAACGAAGTGAAAACTGTTCACGAGGCTTCTGGTCCTGATCTTCTGACAAACTGATCCAGCTTCTGAAACAGGAGGATATCTGAAGGATCACCTGTTTTTTCCACTGCCGGTCGGAAAAAATCAAACGTCCGGAGAATCTCATCCTGTGGCAGGATATGAATCCGCGTCGCAGCGATGGTTACTTCCAGAATGGCATGACGAGCTCGGTTGAAACCGCGAAACGGTCGCTGATTGCCACGGCTGACAACGATCGCGTTCATGACTGACCGCTGGTCAGAATCGTCGATGTGCTCCACACGGAACTCGAACCACCGACAACAGTCTTTCAGAATCTCACCAGCAACCTCTCTGGCGGGGAACGTCTCAGGAAGAGTCTCCAGCTGACCGATCGCAGAAAGCGCAATAATGTCCACCGAATCAACGACATGGAAAACACCACATCGATTCACGGAGAGATTCTGAAAAGTTGTTGAAGTCTGAAATGGACGAAGAATCAGCCGATCGAAATCTCCATCAACGATCGGCCCCATCGGGGCAATGTTCAGGAGTCCGCCGGAATTTCGGCTCGTCACGATACCTTCAATGATCATTGAGGGCCTGTACCACCCCGGCCGGGATATCTTTTTTAAGCATTCCGCGGCGCTGTCTGCGTTGTTTTCTGAACCTGCACGGCGACCGGTACTGAATCTGGTCAACAATGACCATCAGTACCGATTAATGGTCTGCATTCACCTCGTGTCCTGCTGCATCCTGAATACATTTCGCATCCTGAATGTCACAACCCCCGAAGGATATCGGTGCATTCGCCTGATCTCCAGTCGAATCGATTTCTGATGCCAATTCGGCGGAAACCACCTCGAACAGAAATCTGAGAACCGATCTGCATCCCGGGAAGAGAGTAACCGGAATTCGGTGTATTCAGAATCAGCGAGCGTCGATGGTCAGTCAGCAGAGAATCTTTGATCGCGGTGTTTCTGCCTGTCGCAGGGAAATGATTCCGTTTAGAATTCCGACGCCGTGTCATTCACCACCTGAATTGTTCGTATTTTTCGGTCTCAAAACTTCATGTTCCAGCCCGTTACTGACAGTAATTTTGTTCTCGCTGAACATTCTGTTCTGAAATTCTGGCAGAAACAGAATACCTTCGGACAGCTGCGCCGCAGGAACGCCGGTAAACCTCGCTGGAGCTTTCTTGATGGTCCGATCACGGCGAACAATCCGATGGGAGTGCATCACGCGTGGGGCAGAACCTACAAGGATACCTACCAGCGTTTCTTTGCAATGACCGGACACGAACTCCGTTATCAGAACGGCTTTGACTGTCAGGGCCTCTGGGTCGAAGTTGAAGTCGAGAAACAGCTCGGACTCGGCACAAAGACTGCCGTCCATGAATTCGGAATCGATCAGTTCGTCAATGAATGCAAACGCCGAGTTCTGCGATTTGCCGCGCGTCAGACAGAACAGTCCGTCAGACTCGGATACTGGATGGACTGGGACAACCCCGATCAGCTGAGAATGCTCGCGGATGCTGTTGGTACTGACAGCACTGTCACGCTGGAAACGCCTTCTGGCGGAAAGGTCACCGGAAAAACGGACCAGCTGGTGGAGCGACTCGGACAGCCCGAATGGGGCGGCAGCTATTTCACTTTCAGCACGGAAAACAACGAAACGATCTGGACCTTTCTGAAGAAGTGCTTTGAACGCGGAAAAATTTATCAGGGCCATGATGTCATGCCCTGGTCAGGTCGTGGAGGCAGCGCCTATTCCCAGATGGAAATTGCTGAAGGCCGCAAGCTCACAACGCATCGGTCCGTCTTTGTGCGCTTTCCGATTCGTCAGCGTGACAACGAGTATCTGCTGATCTGGACGACGACTCCATGGACGCTGACAAGCAATGTTGCGGCAGCGATCAATCCGGATCTTGAATACCTGCGGATCAAAGCAAAACGTGACGGGGCCATCTACTACTTCGCGAAAGAGAACCTGAATTTTCAGCGACTGGCCACAGAGTTTCGGGACGGCTTCGGTCGCCCCGAATGGAAGTGGCCGGAATATGTTCCCAAACTGAAAACGATCGCTCAGATCTTTAAGGAACAGGGTGGTTTCGAGGAACTCGAAACAGTTCGCGGCTCTGACATGATTGGCTGGGAATACGACGGACCGTTCGATGAACTGCCCGCACAGCAGCAGCCGGGAGGTGTTCCGCAGGATGAATCACAACTGGATCGCACCGGTGTGAACAGCCATCGAGTCATCGATGGAGGAAGAGATTCCCGCGGAAATGCGACGGTCGTGGCCGGTGAAGGGACGGGGATTGTCCATACCGCAACAGGATGCGGTGATATCGACCATCGGATTGGAGTGGCCCTTGGGCTCCCGGTCATCGCTCCTCTGAAGGACGACGGGACATATTCGGAAGAATTCGGTGAGTTTGCCGGTCTCGAAGCGATCAGCTCAAAAACTGCCGACCTTGTGATCGACAGGCTGAAAGCGAAGGGTCTCCTCGTCGCCGTGGAAGTCTATCCCCACATTTACCCTCATTGCTGGCGAACCGGAGATGAACTCGTTTTTCGCCTCGTTGATGAATGGTTCATCAACATGGACTGGCGAGAAGAAATCCGGGATGTGACACGAAAAATCCGCTGGCTGCCCGACAGCATCGACGGACAGGAACGCGAGCTGGAATGGTTGTCCAATATGGGCGACTGGATGATCAGCAAAAAACGATTCTGGGGACTCGCGCTTCCGATCTGGGTCGATCAGGAAACCGGTGACTTTGAAGTGATCGGTTCACTTGCGGAACTGAAAGAACGCGCCGTCGAAGGCTGGGATGAGTTCGAAGGCCATACACCGCACCGTCCCTGGATTGATAAGGTCCGGATCCAGAACCCGAAAACCGGCAATCTGATGACCAGAATTCCGGACGTCGGAAACCCATGGCTGGATGCAGGCATCGTCCCGTTCAGTACCATGGGCTACAACCACAATCGCGAAGAATGGCGACGCTGGTACCCGGCGGATCTTGTCACCGAGTGCTTTCCGGGGCAGTTCAGGAACTGGTTCTATTCGATGCTCTCGCTGTCGACGATGATGCGATACGACGAGACGCAGGATGCGGATGAGAAGAAACCGTTTCGAACGCTGCTCGGACATCGCCTTGTTCAGAACGAACAGGGAAAACCGATGCACAAATCAGACGGCACGGCAATCTGGTTCGAAGAGGCTGCTGAACAACTGGGCGTCGATACGATGCGATGGATGTATCTCGCTCAGAATCCCGCAGCTGATCTGCGGTTCGGAACAAGACACCCCGATGACCCCGTCACTCTGCAGACGCCGGAAGGTCCGGTCTCGAAGACGAAGGAAGGTGTGACGACGGCGAAGGTGACGAGCGGACCGGCCGACGAAACGCGTCGTCAGATTCTGATACCGCTCTGGAACTGCTACAAATTCTTCGTGGATTATGCAGCAGCCGACGGTTTTGAGCCGTCTCTCGCGCTGATTCAGAGAGTCACCGGTGGTCAGTCATCGGCTGCATCAGGGACAGTGACTCGCACTGAAGATCGTCCCGAAATCGATCGCTGGATTCTTTCCAATCTTCAGTCCCTCATTCAGACTGCAAATCGTGAATTTCGGGACTTCAATGTTCTCGGATTCTGCTCGTCGGCAGCTGAGTTCATCGATGATCTGAGCAACTGGTACATCCGACGCAATCGCCGACGATTCTGGCGTTCCCGTGATGCGGGTGATGCAGACAAGACAGCAGCCTACGAAACGCTCTACGAAGTGCTCGTGACGCTGACACGCCTGCTGGCGCCGTGCATTCCTTTTCTGACCGAAAGAATGTACCAGAATCTGGTTCTGGGACGTGATTTCAATGATGACGACGGCGTCAGAACGGAAAGCTCTCGCAGTCAGCAGCAGGACATATCGCTTCCCTCTTCCGTCCATCTCTGCAGCTACCCGACGCCGAACTCAGAACTTCTCGACGCCGATCTGAATCTGCGAATGGCAGCAGCACAGAAAGTGGTTCGACTCGGACACAAACTGCGAGAAGAATCCAATCTGAGAGTCAGGCAGCCTCTGTCTGAGCTCCAGTTCGCTTCAGCATCGAGTGAAACTGCAGACGCGATTGAGCGACTTTCGGAAGTCATTCGGGAGGAACTGAATATTCACCGAGTGATTCGACAGGACAATCTCGATGCTCTCGTCAAATACTCCTACAAGCCGAATCTGAAAACGCTCGGCCCGAAGTACGGGAAACTGCTGAACACACTTCGCACGCGGCTCCCCGAACTCGGCGACTCCGTGCTTTCGCCTCTGAGACGCGGTCAGAACGTTACGGTGGAACTGGATTCGCAGGCGGTTGAGCTCTCCCCGGAAGACGTTCTCGTCAGCACAGAACGAGCTGCAGAGTGGGTCTGTTCCGATGATTCCGGAATTCAGATCGCGATCAGCACAGTCCTGACACCGGCTCTCGTTAAAGAAGGGATGTCGCGAGACTTCGTAAGGCAGATTCAGCAGCTGCGAAAAGATCAGAACCTGAATATTCAGGATCGAATCATCATTCACTTCCACTCGCAGGAGTCGATCGTTCGTGAGATGGTGAATGAGTGGAGCGAGTATATCTCTTCAGAAACGCTGGCTGACCGTATTGAGGAGAAAGGTTCCGCAGGCGATGGTTTTCGCGACGCTTCCGTCGGGAACGCCGACGTCAGCATCGCGATCACCTGTCAATGACCTGATGTCATCGTCGATTCAGAATCCGATCAGACGGATGCAAACGCTGGTTCCGGATGATGGTGAGCTGTGATCACCGGGCTGGAGACATCGAGTCTGACAGCGCCCCGTTCTTCCATTGAATAAAGGCTGATGGGGCGCCCTCTCTGCTTTCTCGCGTCCGCTCCGGCTTTCTCAACCTCTTTCAGAAGGATTCCGGCAGCGAAAGGTTTCACTCCCTTCGGTTCGTAGAAGATCGCTCCGACGCTGCACGTCTGCGGAGTTCCCGGTTCGGGTGCCGGTCGCAGGTCTCTTGTGATTCTTCGGCAGATCTGATCAGCCAGCAGTGTCAGCAGATCCACGTTCACATCGGAAAGCACAATCAGAAACTCATCACCGCCGTAGCGAACAATGGTGTCCGACATTCGCACACAATCGCGAAGAATCTCGGCTGTCTGCCGAAGGGTTTCGTCGCCGAATTCGCGTCCAGCTCGCTCATTCAGTTCACCGAATCCGTCGATATCCACCAGCAGCAGTCCCATCGACACATTCTTCTGATGAACATGCTGAACTGTGACTGACAATGCCTGATCGAGATACCTGCGGTTGTAGGCGCTGGTGAGCGGATCATGCCAGTTTCGGTCAGCCTGAGCTGCGGAGTCAGCCGTCCCCTGCACACCGGCGCTGGAAGCCTTCGCCGTAGAAGCCGAGCTTGAAACGAGTCGAAGCTGACTGTTCATGGCGATCTGAGCGAGCTGTTCCTGAGCATCCGACAGAATCGATTCGAGTGATCCGCCAGGGCCGATATCCACGGAGAACGCAGCGGCCACTTCTCCCACACGCTGGTCGACATCAGTCAGCAGGCGAAACACGTCCTGCGGACGAAGCGCGAAGACCTGCATCAGAAGTCGCTCAATCTGATCACGACTGCAGCCGGGATTGTTGCCGACTTCTTCCAGATATTCCGCAAAATGCGATGCGGTAATCAGCCCCACCGACAGAGATGCACTGGAAACGAATCGCAGTGGCACGACACGATGTGCAGCAGAATGATGAATACTGATCGCCTGAATCATCTCTTCGTCGATGTTCCAGCGGCGACACAGAGCCACACTGACGTCGACATGGGTGAACCCGTAGAAATTCTTTTCCGCTTCCAGTGGTTTCTGAGGATCATATTTCTCAAGTACGTGCTCAACGTATTCTTCGTGGCAGGTACTGAGCATCGCCAGCCGGCCAATATCCTGCAGTAATCCCGCCAGAAACCAGGTGCCCGGGTCAACTCGACCGCTCTGACGTTCCGCCAGGGCTTCTGCGGCAGCAGCCTGAATGAGCGACTCACGCCAGATGCGCTGATACCAGGGACGCAGAACCAGAGAGTTTCGATTCTGATATTCTGCCAGAGAGAATCCCAGCACCAAAGCCCGCACCATCGTCGTACCGAGCCTCGGCACGGCTGTTTCAATGGATGTTGCGCGATTTCGCATCCCCATCAGGGCCGAATTCGCGGTTTTCAGTACTCGACCAGCGATCGCCGGGTCAAGACGAATGGCTTCCACGAGGTCAGCGTAGTCCGGCTCCGGACGCTTTGCGATCTCCACAACCTTCATCGCCACTTCAGATAGACTGGGAAGTCGCTCACTGGCAAGAATTTTTTCAATCGTCACCGGCACGGCAAAACCCCTCTGAACGCGAATCCGTCTGAGATAACAGCTGAAAGTATCCTGGCTCACCAGACTCTGGCTGGTTTCAGATGTCGTTGTTTCTCAGCAACATTTCACGCGAGCAGAGGTCACGGATCCGGCAGGATCGTAACCATCCTCAGAATCAACACCCTCATTCCATTCAGCATTGGCCGAATACTCATGCGGGGATACCGCAGTTCAAAATCCAGGCGACGGCCTCGCCACATCGGCATTCTCAGATTGAGTCCGTCGTGCTTTGTCAGAGCTTAAGACAGGGGCCGGCATTCCCGCCTGCCCAGGAATGACGACCCAAAAATCAAGGTGTGGCAAAGCATCCTGATCGCTCCCTGTCTCACCCCGGAAGTGTCTTCAGCGTTTTGAAATGGGAACGAATTTCTGAGCTCGTTCACCATAAATGTCACCGACATAAACGTTCTGCTGTGAATCCGTCGCGATACAGTGAACGCCGACGGTTTCACCGGGCATCAGTCGTGAAGTATCCGGATGGTCTTTGTCCGTGCCGATGTCTCCGAGTCGCAGCATCCACGTCTGAAGCGGACGCCCCGACGACGTAAATTTCATGAACAGCTGGTCCTTGTATTCGGGATAAACTCCGTGCCGAAACCACCAGTGCGGAGACGATCCGCAGAGCCAGATTTCATCAGCGGAGTTCACAGAGAGCCCCCATGGCATCAGAATATTCGACCATTGATCAACGAAGGTACCATCCTGTCGAAAGATCTGGACTCGACCACTGTTTCGATCAGCCACATAAAGCAGTCCTTCTGAATTCACGATTATCGCGTGAGGCAGAATAAACTGACCTGGACCGGGACCAGCCGTGCCAAAGGTCTTCACGAAAGTTCCATCGGACTTCAGGTGAACGATCCGTCGATTCCCGTATCCATCCGTAATGAAGATATCGCCAGCGGGAGTGATTGCCATATCCGTCGGCATATTGAAGTGTTTCTCATTCTCGCCCTTCTCGCCTTTCACACCGAGAGTCAGAAGTAGCTGTCCCTCCGGAGTAAACTTCTGAACGATATGCAGACCAAAATCTGCAACCCAGATGTTTCCTTCCGGATCGATTCGCATCTGGTGCGGATTGACAAACAGGTCACGCCCCCAGGTTCGAACAAAGTCCCCGGCGGCCGTATAAACCTGAACGGGATCCGGTCCCTTGCGAAAAAACCAGACCTGATCCTTTGCATCCACGGCGATTCCGGAAACCCAACCTTTGCCGCTCACATGATCCGGTCGTTTCGGCCAGTCAGGGACAACGTCATATTCAACAACGACGGGATCGTCGGATTCGGCCTGCCCGCTGTCGGAGAGGATGCACAGATTCGTGAGGATCCCCCAGAACACCAGCGCGAACAGTTGAAAGCTCATCCGACTTCGAACGGATCGGTTCAAATCTCTTCTGACTTTTTGTGCCAACATTTCAATTGCACTCCGTATCGACCAGGAAATGAAATCGACCTGAAAAGGAAATGGTTCGGAGCCAGACGGACATCTCAACTCCCGATGCACCAGAAAAATTCACTTCGCAGCGTCAGGGGCTGAAGCTGCCAGACCAGTGACATACACCGGGTTCGAAAGAATCCACAACATCTGCTCACCGGCAATCTCCAGAAATGCTTCAACACGATAGACACCGGGACCGGATGCGGACGCATCGATTTCCCAGTCTGTCCCATCGTGTTCCTGAACAACGGTCCCGTTGCACACCAGTCGCCAGTGAACGGTGTGCGGCGCTCGAGCTTCCAGGCGGAGGCCACTGCCTGCTTCCAGTTCAGAACCCATTTCGAATCGAGTGTCGGCAGTCACTGCAGCAAAATCAAATCCGGTGGAATCCGCCATCCAATCGAAGGCAACGAACGCGCGTCGAGAGCTGAGTGCCTCACGCACGCCCTTCTCCGAGAACTCGGTCAGCAGCAGATGAGTCCCGACATGACGGAGGCTGTTCTCGTAGGGATCAAGCTGGATGCGATAGATGATATCGCCGGGCTTCTTTCCTTCTTTCCACTCACTGCTGTTGGGGATCGCGGCAAGACTGACAGGGAGAGATGTTTCACCAAGTGCATCCTCGATCAGACCAGCGTCGCCGTCCTTCCAGCGAATCGCCAGACCGACGTTCTGATGAGAATCGTTGGCAGAAACCCCCATGTGGGGAGACTTCAGGCACAGTTCGTCCCAGCGCTTCAGGTAATCCGCAGGGTAATCCTGGAGAGCTGAAAAGCATTCCTGCGGGTACACCTGAATCATGCCAGCAAGCTGCATCATTCGGAATGGATTCTTCAGCGCGGCAATCATCCCCTTTTCGTCTTTGAAGTCCGCATGTGTGTTGTAGATCTCTGTCCCGGTGACTCCCTGAATCTCCCAGTCCATTCGCTCTTCCAGATGAGACACAAACGTATGACCATCACGCCCCGTCACAAGATCGGAGAGTTCCTGAGGAGTTTCCGGATCAAGCCCTTTCAGACTGATCGTGGGATACACAAGAAAACCTCGCATTTCTGCGCCCGGTATGAGAAGAACGTCATCAACAATTCCGCGATGACCATCCTTAAAAAAGTCGTAATGATCTGCCGGGTGTTCGGTGAACATCAGAATTCGAGTTCCCGCAGCTCTGGCGGCGCTGACAATATCGGAGATTTCGCCACGGCTGTCGTGCGACCACTTCGAATGCACATGAAGATTTGCGCGATACTCCTGAAAAGGACCAGTCCGTTCCATCACCCGACGTTTCTCTTTCAATTCGAGCACGGACTGGCGTACCGCTTCGAGTTTTCCTGATTCAATCCGCTGCAGCGAATCTGCAGAGACGGTCCCGGAGCTCGTTGAAATCATGGTCGCCAGCAGATGAAGCATCATCTGCCCGGGGAACCTGCGAACTGAAAGAGACATTGTCACTGCCTGACGAAAACGGAAATCACATGCATTTTGCAGGGAAAACTCAGCCGGAACTGACCTTGGCTGAGTTTACGGTGTCCGAGTATCATTCCCGACTGTCAGACGATTCACAAGCTTTCAGTCATTCCTGCTCCATAAATCCTCGTGGGGGATCTGTGTGAGCTGCCTGTGCTGCTCACGTTGAATAATTCAGGATTTCTGCCCGATTTCGGTTTGCCGGTCATGCTGATCAAGCGTTTCCACTTGCTGGTGCTGCTGATTCTGGTTGTCAGCCAGACCGGGTGCGTTCATCGTCGCTTCACGGTGAATACGAATCCACCGGGAGCCCTCGTGCGCGTCGACGGGAAAGATATCGGGTACTCCCCGGCTTCGGTTGATTTCACCTGGTACGGAACGCGTGAAATTCAGCTTCTGAAAGATGGGTACGAAACACGAACGGAGCTGACCAGTATCCCGGCCCCATGGTACCAGGTTTTCCCGCTGGATTTTTTCAGCGACAACTTTCTGGGTACCCACACTTCAGACCATCGTCAGTTCAATTTTCAGCTGACACCGAAACGCAATGATGTTTCGAATGACGTCATTCAGCGCGGACGCTCACTCCGCAGTGAAGCTCAACACGGACGTTAGCCGGACAGCACCATGTCTTGAGTCGTTCTTTGTGACCAAGTTTGCTGTAAGCAACTTGTTTTCAGGGGATTCCAGCCAGGTTTGTCCTCAGGCCCGGAGAGCCGACAAATCCTCTGCCGGGCCGTCACCGCCCCATCGTACCACACAAGTCGGAGGTTGGCAGGTGGTCGTGAGGAAGTGCCGGAGTTGATGGTGTCGAATGCTTCGTTATGGCGGATGGTGCTGACATTCCCCCTGATATTCCCCAGCCTGACGATGCACCCCGCCGCGGATGCGGCGAAAGCACGTAGCCCCAGGCTTGAGCCTGGGGTTTGCGTCGACACCAGATCGGGGCCGTGAAACGGCCCCAGCCGATCGCTTATCGACACCCACATCACACGACCTGCCGCCGTTTCGAGGTGAACGATTTTGGTTTGATTCCATACCTCAAACGCGATGAAGTCTTCGTCCTTCGTGAAGATCGGCATCCGCGAGTTCGCCCGGTTCAACACATGATGAACCCAACCGCCCAAAGCTGACCGCTTCGGTCCTCCCATGCCTCAAAGAACACCCAGATTATTTGCGATTGTCAACAAACGGTTCCTGACACCTTTTGCGACCTCATGTCTTGAGTCATTCTTTGTGACCAAGTTTGCTGTAAGCAATTTGTTTTCAGGGGATTCCAGCCAGGTTTGTCCTCAGGCCCGGAGAGCCGACAAATCCTCTGCCGGGCCGTCACGGCCTCATCGTACCACACAAGTCGGAAGTTGGCAGTTGGTCGTCAGGAAGTTCCGGAGTTGATGGTGTCGAATGCTTCGTTATGGCGGATGGTGCTGACATTCGCCCTGACATTCCCCAGCCTGACGATGCACCCCGCCGCGGATGCGGCGAAAGCACGTAGCCCCAGGCTTCAGCCTGGGGTTTGCGTCGACACCAGATCGGGGCCGTGAAACGGCCCCAGCCGATCGTTTATCGACACCCACATCACACGACCTGCCGCCGTTTCGAGGTGAACGATTTTGGTTTGATTCCATACCGCAAACGCGATGAAGTCTTCGTCCTTTCTGAAAATCGGCATCCGCGCGTTCGACCGGTTCAACACCTGATGAAACCAACCGCCCAGAGCTGACCGCTTCGGTCTTCCCATGCCTCAAAGAACACCCAGATTATTTGCGATTGTCAACAAACGGTTCCTGACACCTTTTGCCGTCTGTGATCAGACGTCCCTGTACGTCGTACGAGTACCGGAAGTCGTTTTCGAAGTCTGCGGCACTGGTCGGCTGGAAGCCGGTACTGCGAGTCATCTTGCGGACCTGTCGGCCGAAGATGTCGTATGGAATTCCCCAAAGGAAGTAGGCGCTTGAAAAGTGTGGTAGAGTAGAGGCCACAAGGAGCGCAAGCGATGACGAAGAAGGCGGTTGGTAACGCTGGTAAGGTTTATAAGAAATATACGGAGGAGTTCCGTCGGGACGCGG
>JBKDKA010000257.1:0-10107 GCA_046345315.1 Planctomyces sp. | reverse complement strand
TCCGCCCGCTGCAGCGGCCTTGTTGACGAACAAAGTCTGCGACGCCGGAGCTGCTCGAAACCAGAAGTTGTAGTTTCCACCAGCCTGCCCATCATTGTCGCCGTCAAATCGAACTCCCGTTGCATCCACCAGAGTTGTGGTTTCCACCGGACGGAAATCCATTCGCAGCTGATAGCTTCCCTGGGAAGTTCCGCCGAATCCCGTTCCGGTAATCGTCGGGTCATAGGCATCGTTCCCTTTGGATGATACCCCGATGAAATAAGTGCCTGCCGTCAGATCAAGACTCAGAAACGAATCATCACTGAAGTAGTCGTCGTTCTGTGCTATCAGACGACGTGTGTTTCCTTCCTGGCGATACAGGCGGATCACGGAATCAAGTCGACTTGCATTCGCCTGACGTTCGGCGATGACTTCGGCCGAGAGACGTCCTGTTTTGCCGGCTCCGATTTCGAAACGATACAGGTCGATATCGATGCTTTCAGGACGATAGAGATACTGACCGTGCACGATGTCAGCATCTCCCGGAAAATCCGGCTCAACCCCGGTGGCAGTGGACCCGTCTTCACCGCGTCCCATGATCGTGAGCGGCGGAAGATCGTATGTGTGACCGAGACCGAGAAGATGACCGATTTCGTGCATCGCGACCTGGAACCACGACCCACCGGCCACGTCATTCCAGTTCTCCGCCTGATCCATGATTGCGGTGGCTCCGCCGGCGAGTCCGGCTACACCACCAACCCCTGTCAGAATGTTCGGATCCAGGGCGCGAAGGTCCCCCGTGACGATCGTGAATCCTGAGGAATCGGTTTCGACAAAGTCGATTCCAAGATAATGCGAGTAAAGTTCGAAGACTTCTCGAGCGCGTTCCTTTTGCGCTTCCGTAATCAGGTTGGTGAGCTGATTTCCGAAAGGATCGCTACCGTAGTTTCTCTGAAAGTTGTACGAGAGTTGCGAGATGCCGGCGAACTGGTCCCGAGCAGCATGCAGATGCTGTTCAATCTCAATCTGGCGATTGCCGGGATCTGTATCGCCGCCAGGAAAAATGAATGAATAAACCTTCGGGTCAATTGCTGAACTGATGATCTGGCTGGTCCTGCCTGTGGTGCTCAGAGTCCCGAGAACCGTGTTCGCGGTGTCGAAGCTGTCTCCCGGGTCTGCAATCACATCTCGGTTCAAGGGTACTTCAGGCAGGCTGCCGGAACTGCCGATCCGCAGGCGGTAGGTACCAACACCACCCCTCGGGAGCAGATCCAGATCGGTCGAGAAGGTCAACACGGCGGTGTCCGTGACGGAGCTGTAAACAACCGATGTCGGAAGCGTTACTTCATCGTCCGTATTCGAAACCGATTCGTTGGTGAAGATCAGTTGTTAGAAAGCAGGATTCTGAGCCTCGGCCGGATTCAGGTCGTCATTATTGAAATACACGACGATCTGATTGCGCGCCTGTGTCACCGTTCCGTTCGAATTCGTCGTGACCGGTTGTGGGACCACCGCAACAACCTGAGCTCCCAAATCCAGCTCAAAGTCGAAGGTTTTGTCGATACCACTATTGAAGGCTGCTCCGCCGACCGTTCGAAGTGGTGATCCGCCGGAACCTCGCACCAGAATCCGATACTTATCATCAGGAAGGTTTTCACCGAATCGAACAATGACCTCGTTAGTGACATTTCCGAGGCCCACATACCCGATTGTGATCGGAACGTCGTTACATTTCCGAAGAGCCCGTCTGTGCCGGATCGAACTACACTGATCGACTGGCTCGAAACGGTCGCCGCATCCAGATCTTCCCCAAGGCTGAACTGCAGCGTGAGCTCCTGAGGCGCAACGTTCCGAATCTCACCTTCGGTCAGGAATGTGCCGACATTCGGCCGAACACCAACCAGTGTCGTCAGGAGAGAACGAATCTCGAGCTCCTCAGCACTTCGACGCTGAGGCTTGTGAGAATACCGTCGTTTCGTCAGCCGAGAACCTGACTGAAGGCGATTGCGAACCGATGTCAGCCACGAAGAGATCAGCATAGTTGTTTTCCGCAAAACGATCGTGCCGCCGCGCCGAAGTGATGAATTCACTCGGTCACGCGACCGCAGTACAGCCCCTGGAATTTTGAAATCGCACGCTGGCAGGGTCCGGAAATTCGACGAAAACCGGACACTCAGGCCTATTGAAACCCGGGAACGATCCGAATCAGAATAAACCGGTGAACACCTGAATCCGCCGGCAGATCGCAAAATCGGCGCAACCGGACCCAAGTTTCTGGAATTTCAATAAACTGGCGATTATTCCCTTCCCAGCCCCCCTGGTGCCCACACTTTTAAGGCCGCTGAAGGAATAATTTCCAGTAAACAATATGTACAAATGATCCCGTCGCGCGTACGCCGAGCTTCTCTCTCGGGCGCCATCATGTGGATTTATTGCATTGTCGCATTGAACACAAGTGATGTGGGTGATTCAGAATCGCCGAATCGAATGAGTTTCCTTGATCTGCAGTAGATTCTCGAAAATCCCACGAAAATGCTCGAAATCTCAACATGAGGCTCGTGGTCCCACATTTCGAAAGTCGTGGCACGGCATTTGTTTATCTATTGTTCAGCTTCGAAGACTCGAAGCTGAACAGTGTGACAAAAAACAATGACGTTAAGGACTACTGCCGTGAACCGAAACCTGCTGAGAACTGTGAGTGTTGTCAGTGTCATTCTTTTGAACTCGGTCAACGGAATGGCGAATGATATTGAAGATTTCTTCCGAGCCCTTCGTTCGGATTCTCATCGGAATCCGGAAACATCTCAGGTGATCGTGCCTGTCGGGCATCATCGATCCCGCGGTGCCGGTCATCCCGGGCACCCGTATTCGGGGATGCATCCCAACTTTGCTCCGCAGCACGGATTCGGCCCCAGCAGTCGCGATGTCCACAAGTTCCATCAGCAGTTGAATGACCGCCACCGCTTCGCAGACCGAGATTTTGATCGCGACCGCCGAGTCGACCTTCGACACGGTGGACCACAGCATCCAGTACGGGTTGGTCGCGGGCGAGACCGAAGTCGGGTGAGTTTTCACATCAGTGCCGGTGGTCCTCTGAATTATGGAAATCCTGGCTACCCAGTGGTCCCTGTCTACCAGGAGCCGGTGATTCCTCAGTACCCGGTCATTCCTCAGCCAGCTCCGGTCATCTATGAAGTGGGTCAGATCGTCGATTGCCCGGTGCCGTTGGCATCCTGCGTTCGGGTCGAAGATGAATGCAATATCGCACCGAATGCTGTTCCTGTGGTCGTTGCCGTTCGAGACCCATCGCTGCCACCATGGCATGCCGGGTGCAGTGAGGGAGTCGTCTTTGTGGAAGTCTGTGTTCCTCCCTGTCCGCTTCAGAGCCTGGTGGTCTCTCCCTGCAGAACCCGAATTCGTATGGATTTCGGGCACTATCAGGTTGATCTCAAGTCAAAGAATGGGATGGTCATTATCGACTATGACAACTGACTGGATTGATCGCCGCCAGAAAAGAAATCTATCCTGACTCCCACCGCACCACGACGATTCACTCGTCGTGGTGTTTTTTATTTCCGGCCATTGCATGCAGGGTCAGCCCATTGCACGGAGCTTCTCTTCGATGAATGGAATGTGGTGATGAATATGGTGTGTGACTCGTTCCAGAAGTGTTTCAAGGGTGAGCGGACCGGCCTCTGAGTGAACTCCGGTTCGCTGCCAGTTTTCGACATCCGTCTTCTGAAGAATCACGGCGACCTGCCTGCGAATCGATTCGATCATCTGCAACTCGTCAGAAATCTGACGATGGCGATAAGCCAGCGCCGAGGCAAAGCAGTTCGGATCGCCGCTGAAAAGCGTGGGATTGTCTTCCGCCAGAACCCGCTTGATTCTGTCAGCGTAAACCAGCTCAAAATCTGCGAGGTGGCAGACAACTTCCCGAATCGACCATTTTCCGGCGATCGGGTGCAGGTCGAGTTGTTCTTCGCGGACATTCATCAGCGCCGCTTTGAGTTGCTGAGGTCCGGCGATATAGTTCTGAAGCAGCGTTTCCGGAGACATCGGCAGCGAGATTCCTTTTTGATATTCAGGGAACAGTTTTCCCGGGACAGAAGGGGAGTTGTCGACAGTGGCACTCAGTGAGGTCAACCAGCGTGAGAGGTCCTTCATCACGACTTGAGCAGCAGATACTGCGAACGTGGAACTGTGCGCAGTGCGGCCGCACAATCAGGACCAGCGGGCGCGAAACCTCACATCGGTGCAATTGTACCGGACAATGGCTGCTGATGAAGCTGGTCGAAGAACCGCGACGAAAGGAGTTTGATTCCTCCGCGTTCCACATCGCAGACGATCCGTCACTGGACATGGAAGACGACGGTCCCGATGGTCTCGAAGAGGCCACGGCGGCCGTGATCGAAGCACTCAAGGCCCGCGCTGAAGCTGCGGCAGAAGCTCGCCGTCCTGACAAGCGTTATCATTCGGAACCAGCCGATGGGGAATCACCCGAAGGCAGCCAGTCCGAGTCTTCAGAAGACGACATCGTATTCCCCGAAAACGAGTCACCGTCGGATACGGGACTCCGTTCCGAATCCACCGGCCCGAGATCCGGATCGGAAGACCGCGGTTTCCGAGGCAGCAGTTCATCGAATCGTCAGAACGAACGCCGCACTTCGGATCGCGGACGCGGCCCAGGCAATCCTTCTTCCGGCGGTTCCGCAGGACGCTTCAACGCAGGGGCTCGTTCCGAGTCTCACCGCAGTGACAACTCATCGCGTCAGGCCGGACAGGGTCGTCCACAGGGTGATGGACGCCAACAGGGTGAGGGTCGCCAACAGGGTGATGGGCGACAGCAGGGTGATGGGCGACAGCAGGGGCGTGGACGAAATCAGAACCATGGACGCCAGCAGAATCCGAGAAGAAATCCAGCTTCGGGAGCTGGTGCGGGGACTGGTCACTCTGCTTCCGGTTCGCCATTGGCAGATGATCCGTCGGCAGTCCACGATCAGTCGGATTCACTTCTGTCCTCAACAGGGAACGAGGATCCGTCAGCACAGTCATCGTCTTCAGCACAGTCACCTTCGACGAATGAATCCGGCACGGGGCCCCGCCGTCGAAGTCGAAATGCACGACGGCGAGGCCGGGGAAATCGAGATTCGGTCGGCGGCCGCGACCCCGGCGTTTCGACGAGCGATACCTCAGAGGGTGGCACTTCTGACACATCAAGTCACCGTGAGTCCGATGACCGTCAGGTCGAGAATCAGAATCCGGAGAGACGCGTCCCGCAGAAGCACGATCGCTCGGTTCGTGACGTCTCAGGCGAAACCGTCGGTCCGCTCGGCGACGCGTCAGGAGAACCTGGATCCGGCGAAAGAAAACGCAGTCGCAATCGTCGCCGGCGACGCGGTGGTTCCGGTTCTGGTGAACGGGCAGCCGGCGGCCAGTCAGGCGACAACGTTTCGGAGAACCGGTCGAGCGCAGATCAGCCGAATGGTTCCATGGAGTGAATCTTGAAAATTCAGATTGTTCCGGGATCTGCAGTGCACTTCTCGCATTCCGCAGCGTCTCCCGATGCCAGCGAATCGACTCACTGGATGATCGTTCCCATTCTGGATGACGGTGAGCTTTCCCATCAGATGACGGGACTTCCGGACGACTTCGTGGCGCTTGTCCGAAAACTCACGGAGACTCGCGATTTCCGAATCTCCGAACAGGAGCTTCTTCCGCTTTATCGTTGTCGTGAGTTCCTGAGCGATCTCGAAAATCACGGCAGCGAATGTTCTGTCAACGTGCTTCTGTGCGGACTCGGCAGGGCGTCGCAGTTTGAGATTGGTACGCTTCGTCGATCACTGCTCGCAGCATTTCGCCGGATCTGTCAGCAGCCGGGGCAGAGCGTGACGATCATTTTTCCAGCCCTGCAGCATCTCAGCGAATCTGAGATCGGTGATGGCGCCGTTGAAGATTCAGGGCCATTGATGCCGGACGCCTCGGCGGTGCTTTCATGCTGCATCGAATGTGCAGTCACGGCTCCGATCGATGTGGGTGTTTATCAGCGAGAGCGAAGACGTTTTCCTCTGGCTTCACTCAGCGTTATGCGTGTGCCCGACTCTCTGAGCGTGTCGGATTCGATGATTGACGCCGGGCTGCTCTGGACTCGTGGCTGTGAAAACTCCGCTGCTGATGGATCGCGAAACAACGCATCCGAGACGCTCCGTACGGATGCCGGACGGAATACAGACGAAGATCCCGTACAAAGGGCTCTGCCCGTTACAGGTCGATATGCCATCAGCCGGGGCGTTGTCACCGGTGATGCCGTGAATCTCGTGCGGGATCTGGTGAACCGCTGCAGTGAAGACATTCATCCGGAATCGCTCGCTGAACGCATCTCTGAGTTGTCCATTGCTTCCGGTCTCACCTGCGAAATTCTGACCGAAGCGGATCTGACACGGGAACGGATGGGGGCACTGCTGGCTGTGGCGCGAGGCAGCGAGCGGGCTCCTCGTGTCGTCAGGCTTCGATACACAGGAGGTCACGCAGAAGATCCCGTGGTCGCTCTTGTCGGGAAAGGCGTCACCTTCGACAGCGGTGGTTATTCGATGAAGACTGCCGATGGAATGCTCACCATGAAGTCGGACATGGCGGGGGCTGCGACAGTCGTTGCGGTAACGCTCGCCGCCGCGAGACTCCGACTCCCCGTCAATCTGGTGGCCTGCGTGGGACTCGTTGAAAATCTGGTGAGCGGGCGAGCTTTCAAGCCCGGCGATGTTCTGACATCCAGAGAAGGGACGACGATTGAAATCCAGAATACCGATGCGGAGGGGCGACTGGTCCTCGCGGATCTTCTGGACTTCGTAACGGATGAACCACTGGCTCGAATCATTGATGTTGCCACCCTGACGGGATCCTGTGTCATTGCGCTTGGCGAAGACGTCACCGGTCTGTTTTCGAACGACCGCAGACATTCCGATTCCGTGCTGGATGCCGCAGCGAAAGCCGGAGAACTGATGTGGGCGATGCCGATGTTTCGCTGCTACGACGACCTGCTTCGAAGTGATGTGGCTGATGTTCGGAATATTGGCGGACGATGGGGTGGGTCGATCACGGCAGCAAAGTTTCTGGAACGTTTTGTCCGTCGTGTTCCGTGGGTTCATCTGGATATCGCCGGCCCGTCGTTTGCTTCATCAGGCAACAGCTTCAGAGATTCCGGCGCGACAGCGTGCATGGTTCGATGTCTGCTCGAATGGCTGACTGTTCATGACTGGACGCAATCCGAACCCGCATGACATCAGCAGCCGTCCGACAGCACCAGGGGATCAACTGTGAATTCGGCATCTGTGATGACGAACTCCGGCTGTGCGGCTCGGGAGAACGCCACGCGACGTCTGGTGACTGGCCGGAGAAGAGGCGATGAAACGATTACTCATACCAGCACTGTTCGCCATCGCGATCGTATTGCTCGTGACGCCAATCCCGGAGGGCATGAAGCCTGAAGCACATCGCCTGATCGCGGTTACGTTCCTGATGTCAGGGCTCTGGGTGACCAACGTCATACCGCTGGCAGCGACGAGTCTGATGCCACTGGTGCTCTTTCCACTGCTGGGGATCATGAAACCGGATGATGTCAGCAAGTCGTACATGAGCGATACGCTCTTTCTGTACGTCGGCGGGATGATCATCGCTCTGGGCATCGAACGGTGGCAGCTTCATCGCCGAATTGCACTTCACCTTGTGAATCTGGTTGGCATCAGTCCGAAACGACTGGTCCTTGGATTTCTCCTCGCGACCGGGTTTCTGTCCATGTGGATCAGCAACACCGCATGCACACTGCTCATGCTGCCGATCGTACTGGCCATGCTTCGGACGATGGATGAGGCCGCGTCGGAATCCGGTCGCACAGAAGCCACTGCAGTTTCGCTCAGAGCGGCAGACGCGGTGCAAGCCCCTCAGAATCACGAGTATAAAGGCATTTCGGGCAGGACCGATCAGCTGGCCGTTCCGCTGCTGCTTGCGATCGCTTACTCGTCGAGCCTGGGAGGCATGACGACTCTGGTGGGTACTCCGACCAACAGCAGTGCCGCCGGAATCTACCGGGATCAGCTGCCGAATGCTCCTGAAATCAGCATGGCCGCTTGGCTGCTCGTCTGCGGACCCATCGGTGCCGTTTACCTTGCCGTAACCTGGTTCGTGCTGACTCGCGGACTCCCCGGATCGACTCAGGCTGACCGCCTTCTTCAGGTGGACCTCCGAGAAAAACTAAGGTCTCTTGGAAGACCGGGAGTTGCGGAAGTGCGGATGTTTCTGGTGTTCGCATTTACCGGGCTGCTCTGGATCTGTCGAAAGCCCCTGATTGTCGGTGAGTGGACACTACTGCCGGGATGGCTGGATGCCTGCACTTCGCTTTTTCGAAGCCTCGGCCCGTGGTTTCCGGAGATCCCGGGAGTTGCCTCGAAAGGGGAGTTGCTCAGCGATGCAACCGTCTCGATGGGCGTCGCTGTTCTTCTGTTTCTTCTGCCGTCAGGAACGAAAGACGAAAGGGGGCAGTCTCAGCCACTGATGGACTGGAAGACGGCTGAAAAAATGCCCTGGGACATGATTCTTCTGTTCGGTGGCGGCTTTGCTCTTGCCGACGCATTTCGACAGACCGATCTTTCCGGCTGGCTTGGGCAGGCTCTGCAGGAACCTCTTCGAGGTCGGTCGCCCTGGCTTGTGATCGCAGTGCTCACCGGCATCATGATCTTCCTGACGGAATTCACCAGTAATGTCGCCACTGTCAATACCGTGATGCCGACTCTGCTGGCAATGGCCGAACCGCTTGGCATGGATCCTCGAATGATCTTTCTGCCAGTCACACTCGCGGCCAGCTGCGGATTCATGCTTCCGATCGGAACGCCACCGAACGCCATCGTCTTCAGTACGGGGCGAGTCAGCACCCGTCAGATGGCTCTTTATGGACTCACGCTGAATCTTGTCGGTATCCCGATTCTCACGATCGGAACGTTTCTCATCATTCGACCTCTGCTCGGAATTCCCTGACCTATGTCCGCACCAAACCACGCTGCCAGACGAAACCGACTCATCAGACAACTGCGAACAGAACAGATTGACTGTCTGCTGGTGTCGAGTCAGACAAATGTTCGTTATCTGACCGGTTTCACCGGCGACTCCACCTGGCTGCTCGTCACTCCAAAAGAGTGTCTCCTGCTCAGTGATACTCGTTTTGAAGTTCAGCTGAAGAACGAGTGCCCGGACCTCGACGCTGTCATTCGAACAGCCAGTCAGTCCATGAATGTCTGTGTTGCCGACATCATTCGAGCGGGGCGATTTCAGAGGATTGGTTTTGAGGCGGAACATCTGACGGTCAGTCAGCATCAGGCACTTCAGCAGCAGCTGGGAGACATTCCAGCTGTCGGCAAATCCGGGCTTGTGGAAGAACTGCGGATGATCAAGGATCGCTGGGAAATTGATCAGATTCGCAGTGCTGTCCGAATTGCGGAAAGAGGATTCGGCGTTCTGAGGAGTCTCATTCGTTCGGAACTGACGGAACGCCAGCTTCGATATCGACTCGAGGAAGCCATGCGCGACTTTGGAGCCTGTGGAACCGCGTTTGAGCCGATCGTCGGAGTTGGTCCCACGGCCGCGATGCCACACGCTCACGCGGGAGACCGGACAGTGGCAGAACATCCAGCACTTCTGATTGACTGGGGCGCTCAGACGTTCACAGGTTACCGAAGTGATCTGACGCGAGTGCTGGTAACCTCGAAGCCCACGCGTCAGGTTCAGCAGGTTTACGAAGTCGTACTGGAAGCACAGCAGGCGGCGATAGCGGCGGTCCGGCCGGGCATGACCGGCCGAATGCTGGATGCTGTGGCTCGGGAAGTGATCACTGAGGCCGGCTTTGGCGAGTACTTCGGACACAGTCTGGGTCATGGAATCGGGCTGGATATTCACGAGTCACCTCGAGTCAGTCCGACCTCCGACCAGATCCTGCGGCCAGGAATGGTGATCACCGTGGAACCGGGAATCTACCTGCCGGGGAAATTCGGAGTCAGGATCGAGGACGACGTGCTGATTACCGCGACGGGCGGCGAAATACTGACTTCGGTTCCGAAGGAATTCGATCAGGCAGTCCTGGAA
>JBKDKA010000256.1:0-1062 GCA_046345315.1 Planctomyces sp. | reverse complement strand
GTAACGGTCTGATCGTCATATGGCAACTCAGCTCCGTAGAGGTTTCGGAGTGTGTCATTCCAGATTTGTGTCAGATCAACTGTGGGATCGTTCAGATCAACGCTTGAAAAGACTTTTGACCACTCTGCGAGAATGGCGTCCTGATTCGTGTAGTACCACTGATCAAACTCACTCGTGAACGTCACGGTCGTATCGGATACATCCGTGAAGTCCAGGCCTGCATCCTCAGCCACCGGCTCTTCAACAGTCGGCCGTTCTTCAACGACGCTCGGCGGAACAGCAGTTACACTTCCATCTGAACTGATCGTGACAGTCTCGTAGTAGATTCCAGCCTTCGTGTCCGGCAGAGACAGTGTCAGGTCAGTGCCGATTGAAGGATCGGCGGCGAGCAGAACAACTTCGACGGTGTAATCGGTCGGGAAAGATACCTCAATGGCAGGCTCATCGCCGGATCCCCAGGACTGGATGTTCGCGTAGTAAGTCAGGGAGAGAGCCCGATTCAGGAATCCAATTCCCTCGTATGGATTCACCGGAATGACCCACTGCCCCTGCTCATCGATGCGATAATCGCTGACACCAGCGAACTCAAGCAGCTGAGTCAGATCACCATCCGACCGAAGCGTCAGTGTCGACGGGAGCAGGTACTGCATACCGGTCAGACGATCTTCCAGCACAGGTGCAGAAATCAGTTCACCAGCCTCACCGTAAACTGCCGATGAAATTTCAATCAGCTCCGATGCCACGCCACCATAACTTCCATCTGCCGGAGTTTCATTGTACACATAGAAAACCGGACGCAGGCTGGTGTAGCTCAGGACTTCTGCATCAGACCCCGAAGTCGTGACTTCTTCCACGACAGAAGCATCGACGACAGTCTCATCAACCTGAGTGATGTCTTCTGACAGCACACCGCCATCTTCGGTAACGGTCTGATCGTCATATGGCAACTCAGCTCCGTAGAGGTTTCGGAGTGTGTCATTCCAGATTTGTGTCAGATCAACTGTGGGATCGTTCAGATCAACGCTTGAAAAGACTTTTGACCACTCTGCGAGAATGGCGTCC
>JBKDKA010000255.1:0-12327 GCA_046345315.1 Planctomyces sp. | reverse complement strand
GAGATACAAAGTCCGATGACCATGCCACATCGCATCGATCTGCCCTCCGTTGATTCGCTCGGAAACGTTCCGGAGCAATCTTTGGAATACGGCCAGCGGAAGTGCCATTCTTGCCAGACAATATGCTCCAGCCGAAAACGTGATTCCCGCCAGGTGCCTCAAGTGTTGACAGGCTGTGTTGCCGTGCAGAACCTGCAGCAGAAACACCTGCACAAGGACAACAGGATTCAGGATCCGGTCTCTCCAGACATGCTTCTCCGCACGACACGCATCCAGAATCACCTCGGGCTCAAGGCACTTCGTCCAGTCGGTCTTGAACTGCCTGACGACTTCTGTAACAGTAAATGCCATCCTTGGCCTCCTGTAGGAACGCGGACCTAAGCAGCCACTTCTTACAGGAGGTCTCTTACTTGAGTAAAGACTGATCGCATTGCTGTTCTAAACGCCTACACATTAAGCACTTATGCGTTAACTGAATGCCATTCTAGAATGTCCCCTTTTACACGATTTTGAATTTATGGGAATCAGTCGGCAGGAGCTGAATCTGATCAATCCGAGACTCATTCCGCTCATCGCTGACGATCGTGCCGGATTCGGTGGTGCGGTGACAACGGTCGAACTCATGACGCTCATCACCGTCTGGTGTGCTCGCCCTTCCCGTTCGCTCCGGCAGGCACTCATAACTGGTGGCCTCTTCGGCTGGACCACAGCGGTCTTCGTCCACCCCGCTATCGGGTATACCGATCTCTTCCATCTGGCACCCGCAGTCGGTGGAACAACACTGTTCATGATTGGACTGTTTCTGACGCGTCCGTCAAGGTCTGATGTCGTTGAACCAGGAGTAACGACTGAATGATGCCGCCGCAGACCAACGAAAGTGTTCGACTGCCGAGCCTTGACGTGCTTGGGCGAGACCTGCTTCAGGTCAGTCCTGCTCAGCGTCTCTGGACGATCGGTCTCCCGTTTCTCCTGATCCTGCTGTATTTCATTTTCGCGAATCTTAACTTCTGGCTGCCAGCCTTCGGCTCTGTCGTTCTGCTCAGCATGCTCACATATGGCTCTTCATCTCACGACCTCGTGCATCAGACCCTCGGACTGTCAAAGTTCTGGAATCATTTCTGGCTCAGCCTGATCGAGATCATGTGTTTCCGAAGCGGTACTGCATATCGACTTTCACACCTGCACCATCATCGCAATCTTCTTGATTCCAGCGATATCGAAGGTTCTGCAGTTCGGCTTTCTCTGTTCGAAACATTGTTTTCGGGCCCCACGATGCAGATTCGTCTCCGGTACTGGGCATCGCAACGCTATCCAGAACAAAGAAACAGACTTCTGGCGGAAGCTGTCGGAATTCTGGCCCTTGTTCTGACTGCGGCCATATTTCGAGAATCCTGCCCCGAGCTTGCAGTCTATGCGGTCCTGACGATCGGAGGCAGCTGGTTCTTTCCGCTGGTGACCGTATACCTCCCGCATTCTGCGGATGGAGATTCGCCGCTGACGCAGACTCGGTTGTTTCGCGGATTGTGGTATCGAATCATATCTCTGGACCACCTGTACCATCTCGAACACCATTTGTATCCAGCGGTGCCGCATCATCACTGGAGACGACTTGCTCTGCGACTGGATCCGTGGGTGACTGCTTCTGCTCATGCAGCGGATCCGACTATTCCGGCCGTCGCCAGACCTGATTCTGGTGACTCGTGTTTTGGCAAGCCTTGATTCCGGGTTACGTGCTCGTCGGATGTCGCCGACGGAGCGGCGGCTGACAAAGGGGACATTCTACTTTTAACAGATAAGTAGAATGTCCCCTTTTTATCGCGCTGATTCCGCCCGTTTCTGCTACTTCCGAATCGATTATTCGTTTGCAGCGGAATTCTGCAAACGACGGTGTCGCTCCCTCGCCGGCGAATGAGCCAGAGAAAAGCGATTCCTGTGCACTGCCTTGAAAGCCTTCATCGCGACTTGAATCGAGACGCCTTTCCGATTCAAGTCAGTGACGGGAAGTCAGGATCATCGAGAGGCACAGTCGATCAAAGCTCGAGAAGACGGCTTCCGCCGGTAGTTTGCTGCTGAAGACACCCGGTGCATTTTCTCGCGCCGCATTCTCGATACGTTCCCGATCTGCCGGGTGAGTATACAGCCATCCGGTTTTTGCTTTCTGAATCCGTCGATGAATTCTCTTGCCATCATGCTCATTCAGAGTCGAACAGTGCTGAATGAAGTCGCGAATCGGATTTCCGGTGTCGGTTCCCGCTGATGCTCGAACCATCCTGCTCTTCAGGAAATCGTTCAGGCCATAAGTTAGCCAGTGAAGCCGCAGGCAGGTCCCCTCAAATGAAGCACTCCCTGCAAGGCGAGCTTCGTGGCGATCTGCATCAAACTCCATCTGCCGCAGGAGCCAGCCGCTCGCGGCGCAGCTCAGCGTCATAAAGATCCAGAGAATGCCGCGACTCAGAAAAACTGCCAGGCGAGCAAACCAGAAAATCCATCCAACACGAAAGTCCATCTCTTCCGACGTTTCTACCAGCCATTCATCCAGTTGATCCCGAACATAAACCACTTTCGCAAACCAGAAATTTACGCTCCGAACGATCCAGGTGACACGCATACCAGCCCCCTGACTGAAGTGTCCGAATTCGTGAGCCAGAATGCCGGCAAACTGCTGCAGTGATGTTCCGGCAACCAGCGGAAGTCCGATCGTCAGCACGAGATCTGAACGGATAAGGCTTGTAATCCCACTGCCGTAACTTGCGGATGCATTGATGTCAAAAGCCACATCAATGCGTGACGGATATGGCGCGTGGACGGTATCGCAGACCTTCTCAACAAACTCAAAAAGCAGCGGTTCGGCACTGCGGTTCAGGGAGATCTGCCTCGAATGGACCACGGATCTTGCAAACAGTGGTTTCAGCATGAACAGAACAGTGACGGTCCCAGCGATCAGTGGTGCTGCATAAATCATCAGAAAGAGAAGCTTCGATCGTCCGGCCCCCATCGAAAGAAGCACCTGATTCTGTGTGGCGTGCCAGTAAACTCCATATGCAGCCAGTGCAATCAACGCCAAATACAGCACAGGAAGAATGACCACAAACGCACTCGCGACGACAATACCGACCCGATACAGAACAGGTGTATGCACAGGCTCAATTACTCCCCTGAATCCCGCCATTACCTGCTCACGAAGGCCCTTCTTTCTCGCCCAGAGACTGCGACCGACTTCCTGCATGGAATCAGGCCTCTGCGACTGCGAGATCGCTCGAGGGATTCGACGTCGTTTCGAAGGATCCGGGATCGCTTCGCCTTCAGACCGCAGGTCGTCGAGAGAAACCCCGAACTCCAGTTCTGGCGGCAGTGTCGTCTGCGTTTCCGGTGGTGTTTCCGGCTGCCGCCGCCTGCGGGGCAATGTCTCCGACAAAGGAGAGGTCTCCATGTCAGGCACCCGGAGCTTCACACCGCACGCCGGGCATTTCCCGGTTCGTCCAGCATGCGCTGTACTGATGCGAATCTTCGAATGACACTTCACACACTGAAATGAAATAGCCATCACGACAACTCACTGAAGGCCTTGACGAAAAGTGCCTTATGGGTCCCGGACCGCAGGATAATCGATCTGATGACTCAGCGGTATGATAACCATCCCGAACATGGATGGTTCACAAAGGGGACATTCTACTTTTCACAGATAAGTGGAACGTTCGCTGTTACGCGGTTTCGCAGGACTATCGATCTCCGGGAACGCTCGGACCGCTGCATGGAGACTACCGAGATATCGACGCCGGACCGACACTGAAACTGTTGACCAGCCATGCCGATCAGGCACCATACTCTGAAATCCTGAAACTGGCCGTGGCGAAGCGACCGATGGAAGAACTCTATGAGATTCGCACAGATCCCAGCTGCCTGAAGAATCTGGCAACAGTCGGCGAACAACAAACAACGCCGAGCACACTTCGGACTGCACTGACGGATTATCTGACTCAGACACATGATTCCCGAATTGGTGCTCAGCCGAAAGTGTGGGAAACCTACAAACGGTATTCGGCAATTCGTGAGTTTCCTCCGAGCCCATGATATGCTTGCTCCATGATAAGCATGTTCGCTCATTGATGATCGGTTTGTTCATTGAAAAAGACAGAGGAGGAGACGCCGGCAACGTCGTCATAGTCGACGAACTGGTTTTCCCGAGGCGTGGCCGACGGGGAACTTCTGAGCGGAACGTCAGAGATTTTTTTTTCCACGGCGCAGCCAACAGTGGCAGTCGGAACAGAATCGGAAAGCGAGTCGCAGCATGGCAGAAATCATTCTGGGGGCCGGGCGTCAGAAGAGCATTCAGAGCATCGTGCAGATTGCAGAAGCCGAGCTGCAGAAGTCTCAGGGAGCTGCCCGCAGGCTCATTGTCCGCGGGGCAGGCATTGAAATCTCGGCGACGCGTCATGGCTTCAACGGTCCCTTCGAATCGTTCGCCGTGCGACTGAATTCTGACCGAAGCCGAGCGCAAACCTTCCTGCAGGATCTGGCTGCTCGGCATCCTGGTGTATGTTCAACGGTCGAAGTCGAGGGCGGAAATGAGTTTCGATGTCACAGGTCGGCTGCGGAACTTTTGGCCATGGATGGCGTTCTGGACGAACTATCCGCTCACCTGCACCTTCCGGAAGTCTGGCGAGTCCACGGGGAAGATTATCGGCACGGTCATCTGAGCATGGAGGGAATGTTCCGGCTGATGGTTCAGAATCATGCGAGTGATCTGCATCTGTCGCCCGGGGCTCGACCGCTGCTGCGAGTTGACAATCAGATTCGTACAACAGATGTCGGGGAGCCACTGTCAGCCGAACAAATTCTGACGATGATTCGTGAGGTCGCACATGACCATGACTGGGATGAATTTCACACTCGGCAACAGTGCAGTTTTAACTTCCATCAAATTGGCCTGGGATATTCCCGAATCTCGGCCTTCATTAAAGCAACGGTGCCTCACTGCACGATTCGTTTTCTTCCGGAAACGATCCCGTCGTTTGAAGACCTGCATATTCCCCGTGACATTATGGAAACTCTGGGCTCGCTGGACTATGGATTAATTCTGGTCACCGGAATGACGGGCAGTGGCAAATCGACCACTGTAGCGTCACTGCTGGAGTGGCTGAACGAAAACGAACAGCTGCACATCATTACGATTGAGGAGCCGGTGGAGTATGTACACCAGAATCGAAAGTCGATTGTTTCTCAGCGCGATGTGGGAGTGGACGTTCCCAGTTTTGCAGAAGCGGTGCGTGGAGCGCTGAGACACGACCCGGACGTGATTTTCATCGGAGAAATGAGGGATCAGGACACGATCCGTGCAGCCATCAGCGCAGCATCGACCGGACATCTGGTAATCAGTACTCTGCATTCAAACACATCGGCTGAAGTCGTGAATCGCATCGTCAGCTTTTTCGATCCGGTTGAACGCGACCTGATTCGCCTGCAGCTGCGAGACGCCATGAAGTGTGTGATCTGTCAGCGTCTCCTGCCCCGAGTCGGAGGAGGGCGGATACCAGCACTGGAGTTTCTGTTCAACGACACTAAACATCTGAACGACTGCATTCTGGCGGGGGATACGGTCGGAATTCGCACCGGGATGCAACAGGGCTTGTCACGCTCGTCGATTTTTGAAGAATCGCTGCTGAAGCTGTTTCAGGCCGAATTGATCTCACTGGAAGAAGGCCGATTGCATTCAAGTTCCCGAGAAGTGTTTGAACAGATGCGGCTCGGAACATACAAGCAGCCATCGCTGGAACCTGGTCATTAGGGAAATCGCAATATGGGAACATTCTGGAATGGCATATGGCATTCTTCTTTGGAGACCGAAGTCTGATTGTTGCCAAAGGGTGAGTTTTTCTGCCTTCGTCGGGGCCAGCCATCAGTCGCTCAGCAGAGCTGGCGACTGATGACTGGTGCAGACGAACGGCAGAACTGCCTTTGTTGGTGAAGCTGCAATGAGCGGTCCACCCACAGAGAACCCGGAAGGAACATTTTAAGCCATCAGGGCCACGTATCAGGGGACATTTTGCTTTTGGCTTAACGTAGAATGTTTCCGTTTGTTCTTCCCATTTGTCATTCGTGCAATTCGTATGATTCGTGGTTGTCTGTTCAATCACGAGTAGCTCGAATGAAACGAATCGAGGAAAGGAGAATCGGCAGGGCTGGCGGGGAGTTCAATGCGCCATCCACGATGCGATGTGGTTAAAGATCAACACTATTTGTCACCGTGCCGGCTGGTCGATCACCCTGGCTCACACTGTGCAGACCTTAACGGACTCTGTACCGTGAATGAAAAGCAGAGCGTCTCTCTTTGCGATGTTTTGTAGGCGTGTCCATTATGATGGCTGTTTGATCAGCCACACTTCAGCGACTTCCGCTCCCCGTCCGGTCAGCCGCTGCCATTGCAGATCCAGGATCCCATCCGTGGTTGCTTCGCGAGGAATCACGAATTCAAGCGGTGTCACGATCTGAACTGAATCGGCATCTTCCGAAGTGACTTCTGCGGCCCTCGACGTGATGTCAGCGGCTCGATCGCTGGGACCGCGGGCAAAGCGCACATTCCGGACTGTGTGGCCGTAAGCACCGTGAATCTCAAACTTCTCGTCAGCAACAAGTCGGATCGTTGAAAGATAGCGTCCCAGATAAGTGACACGGACACGATAAGAGGCTTCCGGATCAAGCCCTTCATAATGCATCACCAATGGTGTGGCGTTCAGGGCTTCGGAGTGATCGAGCCAGGAAAGCCGAGCCGCACCATAGGAAAGATTCACCTGTGTATGTCCTTCGCGCGGCGTGGTGATCCCTGCGGGGTCTTCCCACAACGTCCTGGGCTTTACGAGACGGGGCTGTTTCCAGGCACAACCCAGGTCATCGTAGAAGCTTCCGGGACCTGGATTCTCCCATTTCACGACACGAGAAAGTCTGGCAAGACGTACGTCGTTCTCCGACGAAACGCTTTCAGGCATCGTCGCGGTGAATCTTCCGGTCAGAATTGCGTCAAGTTCATCCTCGAT
The DNA here is from genome assembly GCA_046345315.1 of Planctomyces sp. Classification (GTDB taxonomy): domain Bacteria; phylum Planctomycetota; class Planctomycetia; order Planctomycetales; family Planctomycetaceae; genus F1-80-MAGs062. Next base: position 5,296 of record JBKDKA010000255.1, on the reverse strand, counting down.
CCACAGCCTGTTGTTGAGAGGCGTGTCCAGAAAATCGAGGACGGCACCTCGTTCGGGGTTTTTGGCCTTGTAGTTCGCCACATCAAGCTGTGCACCAATACTGTCAAACAGCTCTTTACCGAGTTCCATGATTCGTGCTCGGAGCGCAGCAGTCGTCTCATCCTGGTCAGACTCCGCGAGAATGGTTCGGGCCGAGGCGATCGCCTTTTCCACTCCAACAAGAGACGCCTGTTCGAGCGCTGCGATAGCCCGCTCCTCGATGGAACTCGCCCGAATCAGTCGCAGCCGCGTGTAGTGATCGTAGTAGGCACGCAGCAGACATTCCTGGAACCGCCAGTTTGAGAGCAACGTGTCATCTGCTTCGTCCTCCAGAGATTTCCAGATCGCAAAATTCTTTTCGACCCCTGTGTTTGCTGCGAGCGGACCGGTGAAGGCATCCTCCAGACCGAACAGCCCTTCGCGCACTCTTTCGGCAATATCCCAGCCGAAGAAGAATCGGGCATAGTCGAGCATGATCTGGTTGAGATCTCGATCCGGGTTCCAGCCAAGCGCCGTCCAGACAAACTTATTGACGTCGTCACCAACGCCGTCTGAATAAGTCAGAAACCCATCTGCATACTGGTCATACAGATTGTGAATATTGGCATGTCCTCTCGGGCGTGGAGCATACGGTTCGCGTCCAAGCGTCTGTGCCAAAGCTCGGTCCCAACCGGGCACGGGGTACTGCGAACGGATACAGTGACCGATATCCGGGTAGAGTCGAATCGGATATTTCGCCGGCACCCGCGCTCGCTGTTCGTCCGGCAGAATCCGTGACCAGGCACCATAGACCACACCTGTGACCCATTCCGGCTGTTCGCGCTGAAGATAGTCAAAAAACCAGTTGTTCTGTTCCGGCCCGAATCCCTGGTTGGAAACCCAGATTCCAAGGTCAGGGTTGATTTTGCGAGCCTCCACGGCAAAGCGGCGAGTGGTCTCGAACATCAGATCGGGGCGAGCGTGTGACGTCCCGCCGTCCCCGCCAGTCAGGTAGATGTGATCCAGTTGTGGAATTTCACGAATCATTTCCATTCCCTCGGCGATCGCTTCGTCTTCCTCTCTGGCAGACTTTCCCTCACCACCAATCGCCGTCGAGAACAACCAGAAATCGAAACCGTAGTCACTGCAGATTCGAGCCCAGGCTGCTGCCATTTCAGGCCCGGTGACTCTCGCCAGTGGGCCACCGTCGAACCCGGTTGTTTCGAATCCATTGGCGCCGAAAACGGCCAGTTCCCGCATGTACTGCTCATACATCGCAGGTGTCCACGCGTCATAGCAGTGTGCCAGGGACCGATAGCCAATCTGATGGCCACGATGCGGGTAGCGCGGTGCTGTCGAAATGTGAGTGTCTGCGGGCAGCTCAAGAATCTGCTTCTTCATCTTCAGCTGCAGAAGAAGCCAGCCAACCGCATAGAGAACTCCCCGATCATCCCGCCCCGCCAGTACAACAACCGGCTTCGTGGCCTTGCTGTAGATCGCAACGGAAAAACTCTCGGCCTCTTTCGGCACATTCATCCCGTCAATGAATGGACTCAGATGCGCCGGTGCCTGCCCTGCGAGACAGAGCAGAATACTGGGTTTCTGTCCCTGAAACGGATCCTCCGCTGACGGCAATGTGATTCCCGTTCGCCTCGCGATTTCCTCCGTGAGCACCCGCTGAGCCGTATTGAAAATCCTGCCTGCATCCGGGGCTGCGATTTCAGCCTGCCGGAGATCAATCCATTCGCCAGCATCCGATCGTTCGATGCAGACAACAGGCAACAGAGAAAGCACCAGCAGTTGAACGAACGTCCGGCCACACAGCATCGAATCACCTTTCCGCCAGCACACCCAGGACCATCCCGGCGCAGACAACCCACCCGAGCTGGTTGCAAATCCATTGCACGCGATCCCCGCAATCGTAGTGCACGCTCCACAGAATGCACGCCGCACGGTGTTATATGTGATATTCGGATTCAATGAAGCCTGCCGCATTCTTCGAATCCACGCGGGGTGCGAGGTCAGGAGACCCACGGACAACTAAGCCGGTCTCCTGACCGAGCTACTGCGATTGACCGTGCGCCAAAAAAGGGCGCCAAAAACGGGGACATTCTACTTTCTGGTCCGGAAAAGAGTGCACCGTTTTCTTTCAGCCCCTTAGCGTCAGCACAGTGTGAGCATGAGGGATTGAACAGCCGGGATGGTGACAAGCATTATTGCTCTTCAATTACATCGAATTGTGGTGTATCAGCAGGTTCAGCCTGCGCTGCCGACGCTTCTTTGATTCTTGTGATTCGAGCCATTCGTGGTTGAATAGACGACCACGAATAGCTCGAATGTCACGAATCATCTGGAAGGCAACGGCTAACGGCGCTAGTCACCTGGAATTGCATCAGCGTTTCTGATTCAGAACAATTGCCATTCGCAGAGGGAGACGAGTCAGGTCGAACGGAATCCGGTGCGAGCAAATTTCATTGAACCTGCAGAGGAATAGAAGTGGAGTTCCGCTGATGTACAAGGCGCCCCGATGGTTCCGCTCCACAACGATCATCGCACGTCTACCGACCGCAAGGATCGTCAGTTTAACAATCCAGTTATGGATGACTGCGGTCGTCTCATCGGCGTACGCGGAAGACTCGTCGCTGCCTGAGGTGGCCTCCGAAGAATCGCGTCAGATCATTCGTCAGCTATATGACAATGATCGAACGATTCCGCTGGAGGACAGAGTTGTTGAGAAAATCGAGAAGGACGGAACCATTCGCGAGAAGCTGATCTTTCGCGGAGCTCAGGGATTTCTGGTACCCGGTTATCTGGAACGATCTGCGACAGTCACCGGGCGATGTGGCTGTGTACTGCTGCTTCATGGCTGGTCGGGGTCTCGGGAACATTTCTGGCGCGACGGAGGTTACATCAGCGGCGGCGAGATTCGGAAAGCCATCCTGCAGGCGGGCCTTGCAGTTCTTGCGCTTGACGCTCAGTGCCATGGTGATCGGATTGCGGTCAACGATTACGCTCCGGTGAACCACTATCGCGATCCGGCGATTGAAGGTCTGCAGCGAAAGGGCTACTTCACTCAGCAGGAGATCTACATCCAGACAGTCCGTGACTATCGTCGTGCGATCGATTATCTGGAAACGCGAGCAGACATCGATTCTGGAAAAATCGGAGTGATCGGATACAGCATGGGGGGCGCTCAGGCGTTTCTTCTGACCGGATTCGAACCCCGAGTGCGTGCGGCTGTCGCCTGCTGCACACCGGCGGATCCCTCCCCGCTTTCGCCCATTGCTCCTCAGAACGCAGCAGCTGCCATTGATCATCGCCCTTTTCTCATGATCATGGGACGTACGGATACGATGTGTACGACGGAATCCGCAGAACGCCTTTACGGGCTCATTCCGGGTGAACCGAGCCGGGAAAAGAATCTTGTGTTCCTTGACGCTGGACATCGACTGCCGGTCGACTATGTTCCCACGGCAACAGAATGGATCATCCGGCATCTGCGATAGCCCTGTTCCCCGATCGGCTTCAGCAGTTGTCCTTCCGAAAATCTGAAACGGATGGCAGATATGGGGTCGAAACTTCTGATCGGGACTGATGAAGCGGGGTACGGCCCGAACCTGGGACCGCTCGTGATTTCAGCCACGGCCTGGGAAGTTCCGCGAGACATGTCCTGGGAATCGCTCTGGACGGAACTGTCAGATGTACTGACCTGTGAACCGGTCAGAAATGACAAGCGTCTGTTTCTGGCTGATTCCAAGAAGGTCTATTCTCCGGCAGGCGGACTTCTCGATCTGGAAACCGGAGTCCTCAGCTGCCTCGCGACGCTCGCGATCCATCCTCAGACCGACATTGAACTGGGATCGGCGCTGGCTGCCTCAGAGTTTGCTGATGTCTGTCGGGAGCAGCCTGAAGGTCAGCTGTCTGAGACTGATCTACCGCTGGCCGCAAATGCTGATGAAATCAACGACTTCAGTCTGCAGCTCCGGCAGCAGTTTGCAAAATCCGGAATACGACTGCTTCAGGTCGTCAGTCGTATTATCTACCCGCCGGAATTCAATGATCTGGTCACGAAGGCCGAATCAAAGGGCGTCATTCTGTCGCAGGAAACGATGGGACTAGTGCGAAGATTGTGCGAGGAATTTCTGCCGTCCGAAACGCAGTCTCCGGATGATCCTGAGAGAACGCCCGGGGCCGGAAGTCTGTTCGGTGGTCCTGAGTTTGCCGGTGGTGCGGAAATCTACTGCGACAAGCATGGCGGACGAAATCGCTACGATCAGCTCATCTCGGAGCTCTTCGATGATCGGCTGGTCTTTCGTCAGGAGGAGTCAATGCATTCGTCGCGCTACCGGCTGGGCTCAATGCAGTTCTGCTTCCGCACAAAAGCAGAAGCGGTCCTGCCTGTCGCTCTCGCCTCAATGGTTTCAAAATACATCCGTGAAGTGCTGATGGTCCGACTCAATGCGTTCTGGCAGAATCAGGTTCCGGATCTGAAGCCGACGAAAGGGTATCCGCTCGACGCGAAACGCTTTCGCGATCAGATTGCAACGGAAGCGGAAGCACTCGGCATTCACGAATCCCGGTTCTGGCGTATTCGTTGATGGTCGGCTATTGATGATCGTCTATCGATTGCGCTCTTCAGTGCTGCGAGCGATGATTCCGGTTCTGGTCAGTCTCGCCGGAAGATGCCGGAAGCTCAGTTTTCGACAGATCACGTCACAGGCTTCCGCTTTCAATACTTCCTGCATACGCGTGAGTGAAATGTTTCTGTAGTGGTATCGGCGCGAAACAAAGCGGCCTGTCAGGCTTTCATTCATTTCAACGTTGATCAATGTCCCCCCCGGAGCAAGCAGTCTGACCAGCTTCCGCAGGGCTTCATCGGTGTCGTCCGCGTACCCGAGAACTGCTCCGACGCAGATCACACCAAAAGAATGATCGCTGAGTGTCATGCTGGTGCCATCCGGGAGACACACGTTTTCCGGATGCGATATGTTGGCAACTCCCGTCTGAATTCGAGACTTCGGGATGTTTCGCCGTTCTGCATTGGCCAGTGTTGCCTCAAGAAAGTTCGGTTCGAGGTCAGTGGCCACAAGCTCTGCTTCCGGAAACCGCTCAAGGAAATGCAGTCCGAGCATACCGGTGCCGCAGCCGGCGTCGAGCACTCGGAATCTCCCTGAGAGCTCGAATGGAATGTCTCGAAGGAAAAGGTCTATCGACCGTTCGAAACCGAACAGCTTCATGAAGAAATCGTAAAGGTTACTGCTCTTGTAGAGCTCAGGAC
>JBKDKA010000254.1:0-30612 GCA_046345315.1 Planctomyces sp. | reverse complement strand
CCTCTGAAAAAGTCTTACAGGTCGTTTCACAACCGGTACTGGCTCCCGACGTGTATGCAACTGTCAGAGTGCCTGTCTCGGTTTTGAAATGCGTTCTACCGATGAGTCGGATACGGCTGAGTACTCAGGGCACGTTCTGTGGTGAATCAGCGGCAACAGATGCCGTGCAGTGTGATTCAGAGCACTTTCTTTTTTCGGGCGATCTGGTTCTTCTTGTTGACCAGAACAATTTTAGGAACATGCTTCAATCGTTCCTCTTCACTGAATTCCGCATAGCTGCAGATGATGACGAGGTCGCCGACGTTGATCAGTCTCGCTGCAGCGCCATTCAGGCAGATGACACCCGAGCCGCTTTCACCGCTGATCGCGTAGGTCGTCAGGCGAGCGCCGTTCGTGATGTCGTAAACGTCGACCTGTTCCCATTCGACGATATCCGTGGCCTTCATCAGCAGCGGGTCAATTGTGATGCTTCCTTCATAATGAAGGCTGGCATCCGTGACCGTGGCACGATGAATTTTTGACTTGAGCAGCATCCGTTTCATGGAACGGCAGTTTTCCGATTAAACGATGATTGAAAAATGATGTGAGTCCTGATCAGCAGGATTCGGAAAGGAATCTCTTTTCCGAAGGATGACCTGACCGGAACGTGTTATCGCAGTCGAGCAGACAATTGGTCGCCGCAGGCTTTCAGAACACGATTGACCGCCTCTTCGACTTCATCTGCTGTCAGAGTTCGATCAGGTGCCATGAATCGACAGGTAATTACATACGACTTGCGATCGGCTTCAATCTGCTTGCCCCGATACTGTCCGCTGAAGGAGACATCCTGAAGAAGAGGTCCGGCTGACGCTGTGACCGTCTCCGAGAGCGACGTCCAGGAAACGCTTTCCGGAAGCACGAAGTTCAGGTCTCTGGAAATCACCGGGAAACGCGGCAACTGATGGAAAGAATGAGTTGTTTCGTAAACGTCTTCCAGGAGATGAACATCAATTTCAGCGATCGATACCGGATCCTGCAGATCGGTCGCAGTGATGATCGCCTGATTCAGTTCACCGAGCCACCCAAACGGTTTGCCGTTGAGCAGCAACGTCGCTCCGCGATAAGGTGCAAATTCCGGCGCATCACAGGGCTGAGTGGATAGCACAGCGGATCGAGAAATCCGAGCTACCAGTGACTCGACGATTCCTTTCACAGAAGCAAATGGTCGACCACTGACCAGGCTGAGCATCGTGGGTTCAGCCACGTGTTCTGGTTTGCCTTCGCCCGCCGACAGATAGACTCTGGCAACCTCAAATAGTTCAGCGTTCAGCGTGCCATGACGCTCATTCTGACGTCGACACTGCAGCAGGCTGGGGATCAGACTCTGTCGAAGCTGATTCTCATGACTGCGGCTGGAATGACTGACGGAGACCGCCGGAATCTCTCCTCGGGGACGGAAAAGAGTTCTTTGCTCTTCACTGACAAATGACAGTGTCAGTGCTTCGTACAGTCCGCAGGAGGTCAGGTGACTGCGAATACTGTCCTGAACCAGTTCTCGTCTGGTCTTCGAAGTTGAGACAACAGGCAGTGATGCGTTTTCAGGGATCTTGTCGTAACCGTGGATTCTCGCGATTTCTTCAATCAGGTCGCATTCGCGTGACAGATCCTGACGCCACGACGGAGCTTCGAATGCTGCCGATTCAGGAGTTCGCTCTTTCAGTATGAGACCAAGTTCAGTGAGAATTCGCACACAGGTTTCGGCAGGAATCTCAATTCCCAGCCGTCGGGCGATTTGTGCAAAACGCAGTCTGACGGGTTCACGACCAGTTCCCGAGCCCGCAGAGCCGGCTGTGACGGAACCCTGAAGAAGTTGTCCCCCAGCCGTCTGAAGAATCAGTTCACAGCATCGACGGGACGCCCAGTCCAGATTCTGACGGTCCACTTTACGTTCGAATCGATAGGACGACGGACTGTGAAGTTTGAGTGCTCTGGCGGTCGCACGAACCGAAAGTGGAGCAAACGATGCCGCCTCGATCAGCACATTGACCGTGCTGCTGCCGATCTCCGTTTCATGTCCGCCCATCACGCCGGCGATGGCCACTGGTCGCTCGGCATCAGCGATCACGCACATCTCCGGTGCAAGTTCATACTTCCGCTGATCAATCGCGGTGATGGACTCACCTTTTTTAGCTCTCCGAACGACAATCCGACCGGACTTCAATCGATCAAAGTCGAATGCATGCAGAGGCTGGCCGCATTCCAGCATCACGTAGTTGGTGACATCAACGACGTTGTTGACTGAGTTGATCCCAACGGCCAGCAGTCGATTCCGAAGCCAGTCAGGGCTGGGGCCGATCCGGACGCCCGTGATCAGTCGTGCGTGATACTCGTGGCAGAGATCCTGACACTCGATTGTCACAGACGTTTTTTCGCGAACTGGTGATCCGGTTTCCTTTGCGGTCGCCTGAGGAACTGTCAGAGGACGGCCAAAGAGAACGGAGACTTCTCTGGCCACTCCAATGTGCCCGAGACAGTCCGGTCGATTGCTGGTCACTTCCAGATCGATTGCCACGTCGTCAGACACGCCGTGAAATTCTTCGAGGTTCAACCCGGCCATCGTGAGCCGATCTGTCAGCTCGTCGGTGGTGATCGGGTCTTTCGAACCTGTGATCGAAACGTATTCATTGAGCCAGTTCTGACTGACAATCATGGCAGCACACAAAAAACAGAAGGAAAACCAGTGACGGGATTGAGTCGACACTGTGAAACATCAGGTTGTCGGCAGATGCCGCGAAATCGGAGACTCAGCAAATCTGCCGCAGAAGCGACGCAGTGTAATCGAACATCGTCAGTCGCCAAAAGCCACAAATGCATCGTTCCAACGCGGATTCACCTGTTCCTGGCATCGCGATTCATCATGTTGTCGCGATATGGCGATTCCGACGCCGTGTCCGCGGACCGGTTGCTGCGTAAAAGATTGAATTGGAATTCGACGAAGGTGCTGTAAACTGTTGAATCCCGGTTTCCGACGCCATCGAGAGAGGATCCAGACAAAATGACTGACCTGTTCCCGAAGATATCCCGGCAGTCTGCGTCATCCCGCGTTGCTCGTCGCCATCTGCTGCAGATGAGCGCATTGGGGCTGACAGGATTTTCCAGCAGGTCCGTTTCTGCTGCATGGGCGAGTGTGGCGTCGTCTGCCGTGGAAAACCGGCTTTCTGCTCGAGCTGACCACTGCATCGTTCTTTTTCTCAACGGCGGGCCCAGTCATCTCGATATGTGGGACATGAAGCCGGAAGGCCCGATCGAGATTCGCGGCGAGTTTGAGCCGATCCAGAGCAGTCTTTCGGGTGTGCAGGTGAGTGAGCATCTGCCGCGGCTCGCGAGAGAGATGCATCGTGGAACCCTGATCCGGTCCATGAATCACAGTGTCAATAACTCCCATGCCGCTGCAGTCTACGCGGCGTTGACGGGGCATGATCGGGGAGAGCAGGGTGGAGGTGCCAAACCCTCTGACCACCCGTCACCAGGTTCGGTACTGGCTCGTCTTCGTCCTGCCGCAAATCGAACGCTGCCTTATATCAGTCTGCCCTACAAGACACAGGAAGGCGCCGGAGGTCCGCTGCAGCCGGGTTTTCTGGCTGGTTTCATGGGGCCGACATACGATCCTTTCTGGGTGCTCAACAACCCGGATGCACCGGATTTCGAAGTGCAGAATCTGGCTCTGCCTGAACAGGTGAACGCAACCCGGATGCAGCATCGTTCCGGTCTGCTTCAAGGACTCGGGCGAGGCCTGAATGTTCAGCGCGACGTGAATCTCACAGCCATTGACGATTTTCAGACGCAGGCATTTGAACTTCTGACATCGCGTGCAGCACAGGAGGCGTTTGATCTGGATCAGGAAGCACCGGAGAACCGAGCTCGCTATGGCCGAAACATTTACGGTCAGAGCACGCTCCTGGCTCGACGATTGATTGAGGCGGGAACTCGATTTGTAACCCTGTCGTGGGCGCCGGACGCAAACGCAACCTGGGATACTCACGGGAATAACTTTCGAACACTGAAGCAGACGCTGCTGCCGCAGTTTGACGCCGCCTGCAGCAGTCTGCTTCAGGACCTCAGCGATCGCGGCTTGCTGGAGCGGACTCTGGTGGCAGTTCTGGGAGATTTCGGACGCAGCCCTCGAATCAACGCGGCTGCGGGACGTGACCACTGGAATTCCTGCTACACTGTCATGCTCGCCGGAGGTGGGATTCGAGCTGGTTCAGTGTTCGGCGCCAGCGACAGGACGGGATCTGTCCCGGCGGAATCTCCCGTCAGTCCCGGTGATGTGATGGCAACAATGTATCGACTGCTGGGAATCGAACCCACCACTCAGATCCATGATTCGCTTGGCCGGCCGCATGAGGTTGTGCCGCGAGGCCGAATCCTCCACGATATTCTGGCATGAGAGAAGTGATGAAGCGAAGAAGACTGGGAGCCAGCGGGCTGGCTGTTTCTGACATCTGCATGGGAACGATGACGTTCGGTTCTCAGTGCGATCAGGCACTCTCGTTTCAGATTATGGATCGAGCGTTTGAAGCGGGGATTGATTTCTACGACGCAGCAGAATTCTATCCCGTTCCACCGACCGCAGAGACATTTGGTCGTACTGAAGAAATCGTCGGAAACTGGCTGAAAACGAAACCTCGCGATTCCGTCATTCTGGCCACGAAAGTGACCGGCCCCGCTCATGGCTGGTTCGTTCCTCCGGTTCGCCATGGTCACACAGCGCTTGATCGCCGCACGATTCTTCGCGCCGCCGATGACAGTCTCCGAAGACTTCAGACCGACTACATCGACCTGTATCAGACTCACTGGCCTGATCATGGAGCTCGTTATGAAGATGTGCTGGAGGCTTTGACATCTCTCGTGAAGCAGGGAAAAGTTCGAGCGATCGGCTGTAGCAACGAAACCTGCTGGGGTGTCATGAAAAGCCTGTCGGCCGCAGAATCACATCGGCTCTCCCGATACGACAGTGTGCAGAACAACTTCAGTCTGATTAACCGTCGCTGTGAAAGCGAGCTGGCACAGGTATGTCGTCGTGAGAACATCAGTCTGCTCCCGTTTTCACCGCTGGGTGGTGGCGTGCTGACGGGCAAGTATGCCGACGCATGGCCATCTGGCGCTCGGTTTACCGCATATCGACATGCCGGAGAAAGGCAGCAGAAGATTGCTGATCGATTTCTGAATGACAGAACTCGTGAAACGGTTCGTCGGCTGAAACTGATTGCCGATGATCTGGGTGTCACCGTCACGGCCCTCGCCGTGGCCTGGAGCAAACAGCATGATTTCGTCGCATCAACGATCATCGGAGCGACGACGGTAGAACAGCTGAACGAGAGTCTTGCGGCTACAGACCTGATCCTGTGCCCCGAGACGCTCCAAAGAATCGATGAGATCGATGTCGATATCCCGAATCCCATGAAGGAAGACGGACTCCGACGTTTATAAAAAGGCTGTCCAGTTAACGACGATTGTGTCCGGCATAGAATGCAGAACGTGATTCGACTGCACTTCGCGATCTTCGAGTCCTTCTGTGAGAACTGATCTGTCCAGCTAAATCAGACCAGAGATGGGTGTGCCCCGGTAGAAGTGATACGGCCGACCTGCCGCATCGAGGAACTCCTGCTCCGGCCCGACTCCCAGCAAATGGAAGATTGTCGCTGCCAGATCTGACGGCGTGTAAGCTTCCGTGAGTGGTTCTCCTGCGGAACGATCTGATTGTCCGATGACTCGTCCCGGGATCACACCACCGCCGGCGAACAGGCAGGGGAACAGGTCTCCCCAGTGATGGCGTCCCGGAGTAAAAATCTCACCGGAGGCATTCCGGCCACCGGGAGTGATCGGAGAGATTCGTGGCGTTCGCCCCATCTCCCCGCACATCACGATGAGCGTCTCGTCGAGCAGACCGCGGTCGGACATGTCATCCAGAAATCCGCTGAGGCAGTGATCGATGGACGGAAGGAGTTTTCCTTTCAGATCCCGAAACGCGTTCTGATGCGTGTCCCATCCTCGAAGATTCACCTGAATCATGCGAACGCCGGCTTCGACAAGTCGTCGAGCGACAAGAAATGCCTGACCCCATTCTTCGCGGCCGTAAAGATCACGGGTGGCGTCTGTTTCCTGAGTCAGATCAAAGGGATTCTTCTTGCCGGGGCGAGCCGCCTTCAAAAGCTGAATCGCCTGCGCTCGGTGAGCATCCCATGTGACTTCACGATGAGCGACCTGAACCAGTTCAGACCTTCGTCGATACTCTTCCAGTTGCTGTAGAACGGCCGTCCGATCATTCAGCCTGCTGACGGTGATGTCATGCTCGCTTCCGAGTGCCGGAAGATGAAAATCCGGATTTCGGCAGCTGGAATTATCCCACCATGCGTTTGATCCCGGTCCGGGTGCTCGATTAGGATCATTCGGGTCATCGTGACTGTAACAGTTCGGGCAGGACCCACCGGGATCTTTGGCATGACAGGCCGGCGCCAGGTCGACACCCCATCGTGAGTACTGAGGGCCGAGTATTCCCGGATCCCGGCCCGGATATTTCATCAGATTGGCTCGCGGGATTTCAATCACAGCGGGCCAGCCGGCATGAGGCTCTGTTGGTCGCGCATAACTGATCAGCGAGCCGATCGACGGCCATGTGATTCGGGAAGGCCGGGCATTGCTGATCGAAGCATTTGTATCGCCGGGAGGAAGCTCCGTTGTGCCCGTGTGAAGCAGGTAATGACAACTGTTGTGTTCGTTTCGGAACTGCCGATCCGCGATGTGGTGCATCGTTCGCACCAGTGAGAAGCGATCGGCTCGCAATGCCAGCTTCGGCAGGTGCTCACAGAAATGCACAGACGGTATCGCCGTCTGAGTGACACCGTATTCGCCTCTGATCTCAGTCGAGGCTTCCGGTTTAGGATCAAACGTCTCGTGCTGTGATGGTCCGCCAGACTGGAAGATAAAGACCACTGATTTTGCAGTGCCGCCAGTGATTCGCCGGACGTTAGCTGCCTGAGATTCCAGGTTCAGCAGATCGGACAGGCTGGCACCGAGAAGGCTCAGGCTGCCCAGGTGAAGCAGAGATCGTCTGCCAACTCGGTGATGATCATCGGGTTGACAGCCGACACGTTGCATCAGATCTCTCCGATCAGCCGTTGATGTCTGCACGCTGTGAACTGATCGCGGCGTTCGCTTTTTCGTGACGAGAGTCTACCATAACCGGCAAGTTCGCGTTCGGCAAATCAATGCAGGTTGGGAGCAGAGAGTACCGTATGCTGGTCTGCAGAGGCTGCGATACTCCTGAGATCACCTCCGAAAGAGACCTGCTTTGATTTTAAATCCCGTTGTCCATCACAACTGAGGTTACTGCGGTGAGGAGTTTATGAGGCCGAAATTCAATCGATACCAGTCTGCACTTTACATTCTGTGCACGCTGTTGACGTTCAGTGAAACTCGAAATCTGATGGCTCAGCGGGAAGAAGCGATCGTGTACCCAGTGACAAAAACGGTCAGTCAGACGGATGACTTTCATGGGACCACCGTCACAGATTCCTATCGATGGCTGGAAGATGATGTTCGCACATCAAAGGATGTTGCTGCCTGGGTTGAGTCACAGAACCAGCTGACGTTTTCCTTTCTGAGTTCCATTCCGGAACGTGAACGAATTCAGAAGCGAATTACGGAGCTGTGGAATTACGAAAAGATCAGTGCTCCTTCCAAGCAGGGTGGCCGTTATATTTTCTCGCGGAACGACGGCCTGCAGAATCAGAACGTTCTCTATCGTCAGGAATCGCTGAAGGGCGAACCAGTTGTTCTTCTGGATCCGAATCAGTGGTCCAAGGATGGCACCGTCGCCCTTTCCGGCACGGCCTTCAGCGATGACGGACGGTACATGGCCTACGGCGTCCAGGATGCCGGTTCTGACTGGAACACCTGGCGGATCATGGAGATCGAGACCGGAAAAGTTCTGGATGATGAACTGAAGTGGGTAAAGTTCAGTGGTGCCGACTGGACTCCCGACAGCCGGGGATTCTTCTACGCTCGATATCCGGAGCCCGCGAAAGACGCGGCGTTTCAGTCACTGAATCTGAACATGAAGGTATATTATCACCGAATCGGCACGGCTCAGTCTCAGGATGTTCTTGTCTACGAGCGCCCGGATCATCCCGAATGGGGATTTCAGGTCAGCGTCTCCGAAGATGGGCATTACCTGATTCTGACAGTCTGGCAGGGAACTGATGACCGTTATCGAATTGTGGTGAAAGACCTGACGGAACCGTATGGACTTCCTTTTGAGCTCATCAGTAACTTCGACCACGAATACACGTTTGTCGGCAATGACGGTCCGGTCCTGTTCTTCAAGACCAACCTGAACGCACCGCGCCGGCGAATCATCGCAATTGATCTGAGGCAGCCGGCACAGGACAAATGGAGCGAAGTGATTCCGGAGACGGAGAATGCCCTCGAAGGGGCTGGTCTCGTTGGCAACATGTTTATCTGTGAGTACCTGAAGGATGCAAAGACTCAGGTTCGTCTGCATTCTGTTGACGGGAGATTTGTCAGAGAGGTCGCGTTTCCCGGTATCGGAACCGCCACGGGGTTTACAGGGAAACGCACCGACACGGAGACCTTCTACTCATTCAGCAGTTTCGCTCTGCCACCGCGCACCTATCGTTATGACATGATCACGGGTGAGAGCGAACTGCTTCGGCAGGCGTCGGTGAAGTTTCAGCCCGATGACTACGAAACCAGGCAGGTCTTCTATCAGAGCAAAGACGGCACTCGCGTCCCGATGTTTATCTGTCATCGAAAAGGCCTGAAGCTGGACGGAAGTCATCCGACACTGCTTTACGGCTACGGCGGGTTCAATATCTCCATTACGCCTTCGTTCAGTGTCAGTCGACTTGCCTGGATGGAGATGGGCGGCGTTTTCGCTGTCGCGAATCTTCGGGGCGGCGGTGAGTACGGAGAACCCTGGCACAAAGCTGGCACGAAGCTGCAGAAACAGAATGTGTTTGACGATTTCATCGCGGCTGCGGAATATCTGATCGCGGAGAAGTACACCGTTCCGAAGAAGCTGGCGATTCAGGGTGGGAGTAACGGTGGCCTGCTGGTCGGTGCCTGCATGGCTCAGCGTCCGGAACTCTTCGGGGCCTGTCTGCCCGCAGTTGGTGTGATGGACATGCTTCGATTCCATCGCTTCACGGCCGGAAGATTCTGGGTCGACGACTACGGCAGTGCTGACAATCCTGAGGAATTCAAAGCTCTGTTCGGCTATTCGCCCTATCACAATCTGAAGAAAGAAACACAATATCCTGCGACGCTGGTCACAACGGCTGACACAGACGATCGAGTTGTTCCCGGGCATAGCTTTAAGTTTGCCGCCCGTCTTCAGGAATGTCAGTCCGGGAAAGCCCCAACTCTGATCCGAATCGAAACAAGGGCAGGGCACGGTGCCGGTAAGCCAACAGCGAAGATCATCGAGGAAGCGGCCGATCAGATGGCTTTCCTTGTGAAAACTCTGGATTTCAAACCGGTATTTCCCTGATTCGTTCTGATAAGACGGAAATCATTCGGAACCTGACTGTGGTTTCTGCGTTTGATTCAGATGGAACGGATTCACGGCTCGCTGATTTCATCGCGGAGGTTATGTCAGCAGGTTAGGGATGAAGAAAGGGTTCTCGTGTCATTCCCGTGCAGGCGGGAATCCACACCGCTGGGGTACTGGATTCTCGCCTACGCGGGAATGACGACCCTGGAATCAGGGGAATCAAGGTTTGACGAAGACGATGCAGTAGTCTGCCGGAAGGCCGAGTGGTCTTATGAATTCCAGTCAGGCTTCGAGCTCGAATCTGCATGGCGATGCTGGGCGCGGTGATTCGCAGGAGACCGGTCAACCATCGAAGCTGCCGGTTGAAACGCCGCCAGTGGGATCAGTTCTTGATGAACTGAATCAGCAGCGTCAGAAACGGCTGCGAAAGACATCTCGCCGTGCGCCGTTCCTGTTCGTGTTTGTTCAGGGTATGTCAGCTCGGATTCGAAGATTTGCTTTCGAGATTCTGCCTTTGTTTCTGCGAAGCCATCGTCCCCAGCTGATTACGGGAACGATCAGTCTGTTGATTCACAGCGTTGTCCTTCTGTTGCTGGCTGTCTGGATGCTGCCGGAGGAAACTCGCGATGGGCTCATGAGTCTTCTTGGCGTTCAGACCGAGGAGATCGCCGAAGCGCCGCTGGAGGTTCAGGAAATCGTCCAGCCGCAGGTGCTCACGGTTGAAGATTCTGACGTCAGCATTCGAAGTATGATTTCTGAGCTGAATCAAAGTGTTGTGTCTGAGCAGTCTGATGACATTAACGAAGTGACCATGGATGTTTCCGCGGAAGCGTTTGAGGGGCTTGACGAAGTTTCCGTCGTGAACGGGTTGTTTGGAGGGCGATCCGTGTCGGGACGGCAGCTGGCACTGAAGAAATTCGGGGGAACTGCGGAAAGTGAACGCGCGGTGAATCTGGGTCTCCAGTGGCTGCAGAAGATCCAGCGCCAGGATGGTTCCTGGTGTTTCGCCGAGATCGGGGACGCAAGCGATCCTGGTTATATGGACACAACTGACATGGGTGCGACTTCGCTCGCACTGATCTGTTTTCTTGGCGCCGGACACACTCATGAGAATGCGGGACCGTTTCAGGACACAGTCAGTCGAGGTCTGAAGTACCTGATCCAGAACGCACGAACGGATTCGTACGGGGCCGATCTGCGAGGCAGGTTTCAGGGAGAGTCCGGTTTTTATGTTCAGGGGCTCGCGACGATCTGTCTCTGTGAAGCCGCTGCGATGGTGCCGAACGATAAGCGGCTTCGAAGACTGGGAACTCAGGCGGTTCAGTTTATCCAGCGGACTCAGCATCGAGCCGGTGGATGGCGATACGAACTGGGTCAGCCGGGCGATACGTCGGTCGTAGGCTGGCAGCTGATGGCGCTTCAGAGCGCAAAATCCGGGAAGATTCGAGTGTCGCCGCGTACGCTGCAGCGAGTCACTGGATTTCTGAATTTCGTTCAGGAGGACGACGGAGCCCAGTATGGATACACGAGACCTCAGCGTGACAGGCCGGCGATGACGGCTGTTGGACTCCTCTGCCGGATGTATCTGGGTGCAAAACGCGAGAACCCGGCCCTCGCAAGAGGAGTTGCCTGGCTGGCTTCACAGGGACCCAGTCGTGAAGATATTTACTATAATTATTACGCGACTCAGGTGATTCATCACTTTGGTGCTGATTACTGGAAGGACTGGAACAGTAAACTGAGACCGTTTCTCGTGGAGACACAGATTCAGAACGGCCCGGCTGCAGGAAGCTGGGATGTCACCGACCCGCACGGCAATGCTGGAGGTCGCATTTACCAGACCGCACTCAGTATACTGACTCTCGAAGTCTATTATCGCCACCTTCCATTGTATCGCGAATTGAAGAACACACCGGAAGCGCTGGGGGAAGACGATCCTGCTGACAGTGATTCGGAATCAGATCCGCTCGAACTGTCCGATGAAGCCCAGGATGTCGACAGAACAGAACTGCAGCTCCGGTAGAAGGACCGGAAAGGGCTGGACAAGAGGACGCAGATGCTGAAAGTGTTTCATACGGCGGACTGGCATCTGGGACAGTCTCTGTTCGGATTTGACCGTGATGAGGAACATCGGAAGTTTCTGGACTGGCTTCTCGAGCAATTGTCGTCGCATCGACCGGATGCACTGGTGATCGCCGGCGATATCTTCGATTCCGTGAATCCGTCATCCGTGGCGCAGAAACGGTACTATCAGTTCCTTGCCGAATCTCGCGCCGCGCTTCCGGAACTCCAGATCATCGTGACTGCCGGGAATCACGATGCCGGTTCCAGACTTGAAGCCCCGTCTGACCTTCTGGAATCTCTGAAGATTCACGTTGTCGGAACGGTTCAGCGCGATCAGGCCGGGGAAATCCGGATCGATCGATTTCTGATTCCGGTGTCGCCAAAGGAGGATCGAATGGAAGCCATTGTCATGGCCGTTCCCTTCCTTCGACCTTCAGACGTTCCTGTGATGAGCGATGCTGCGGATCCGTATCTTGACGGAATCCGTGAACTGTACCGACGTGTCACTGCAGCAGCTCTTGAGATTCGATCAGCAAGGAATCCGAACGCGGCATTGATTGCGATGGGACACTGTCACCTGCATGGCGGCGAGGAGTCTCGCCAATCCGAACGTCAGATCGT
This sequence comes from Planctomyces sp., assembly GCA_046345315.1. GTDB lineage: Bacteria > Planctomycetota > Planctomycetia > Planctomycetales > Planctomycetaceae > F1-80-MAGs062. The sequence goes on along the minus strand of JBKDKA010000254.1, from coordinate 18,371 downwards.
GATCGGTGGTTCAGAATCGATTGGTGTGGATGTATTTGCCCCGGAAATCGCTTACGTGGCTCTCGGGCACCTGCACCGAGCTCAGCAGTTCGATTGTGGACGAGTGCGCTACAGTGGCAGCCCGATTCCTTTGTCCTTTGCCGAATCGGGATACCGACATGCCGTCAGGATTCTGGAGTTTGATCAGGGCGTTCTCCAGCGATCTGAGGATCTGCCGATTCCTCGGTTCGTTGAACTCATTCGTCTTCCTGAAACGGGTAGTCTGCCACTGACCGAACTTCTGAGTCTGATGGAACAACTTGGCGTGGCAGACAATGAGAGCAACACCTCAACCCATCCCTTCCTCGAACTTCGTGTCCTTGAAGATCAGCCGGATCCGACGAAACGTCAGAAAATTGAACAGGCTCTGATCGGCAGAGCCGTGCGGCTCGCGGCAATTCGAGTTGAACGTTCAGATCGTCAGGGAGATATTGTCTTCGCCGGTCTTCCGAATGATCTGGCTGATCTGAAATCCATCAGTCCGGAGGTAGTGCTGAAGAGTGTTCATCGCGAGAAGTACAGTACCGAGCCGGAAGAATCGGTCATGAAGGTGTTTCGCGAGATTCTGCTGAACGAGGCCGGCACACCATGAAGATTCTTCGCATTGCACTCAGCAATCTCGCATCGCTCTCGGGGCTTCACCTGGTGGATTTCACATCGGAACCACTTCGTTCTGCAGGTCTGTTTTCCATCAGTGGTCCTACCGGTGCCGGAAAGAGTACGTTGCTCGATGCCATTTGTCTGGCTCTTTACGACCAGACACCCCGGCTGAAGCAGGTGAAACGGCACAGGCACGAAACCATTCAGGAAGGAGAACAGCAACACGATTCCCGAACGCTGCTGCGTCGTGGCTGTGCCGAAGGTTTTGCTGAAGTCGTCTTTCAGGGTGTCGATAGTCGAACCTGGACCTCCCGCTGGAGTGTTCGTCGCAGTCGTCGAAATGCTGAGGGAGCTCTGCAAGCCGTCAGTATGGTGCTTTATCGCGGGTCGGTACCTGTCGGCGGCGATGGAGAAATCGCTGAGGGGGGAAAACGAACGCTCGTCCTGGATGAGATCAGAAAGCAGGTCGGTCTGTCGTTTGAACAGTTCACTCGTGCGGTTCTTCTGGCTCAGAACGACTTCGCGACGTTTCTTCGAGCGGATGATGGCGAACGGGCGGAGATCCTGCAGGCACTCACCGGGACAGAGATTTTTGAACGAGTTTCGAGGACTGTATTCGAACGAAGTCGAGCAGATCAGGATGAGATTCGGAGGATTGAAGCGAGACTGCAGGGAAATGACCCACTTCCGACGGATGAGCGGCAGGCACTGGACGCAGACCTCGAACAACTTCGAGCAGCTCTGCAGAACAATCTTCAGCTTCATACGACGCGTCGCGAACAACTGAGATGGTTCGAACAGCTCACAGAAAAGACAGCGAAGCTTCACGCGGCAGAGGCACAGCTGGCTGCTTCGATTCGTCGTCGCGATGAATCCGGTGGTCGGTGGAAGGATCTTCAGCTGACCATCGAGGTGCATCGAACCGGCCGACCACTGAATGATGCCGTCACTGAATCCGGCAGGAGCGTTGAGACAATACACGCTGAACTGAAGGTTGCTGAGTCGTCGCTGGAATCCGGTACCGCAGTTCTGCATCAGCTCGAGAATCAATGGCAGGTTGCTCATGCCGCACAGCAGAAGGCAGAAGACGAGCAGAAACAGCTCAGTCCAGTCATTCAGCAGGCACGGCAGCTGGATGCTCGACTTGAGCCTGTTCAACAGCGTTTTCAGGCGTCAGCGAAATCGCTTCAAGGTGCAGAACAGTCCTGTGCGGAGATTCTGCAACGACAGGCTGCCAGTGATCAGCATTCGAAGACGCTGATCGCTGAGCGACACACGCTGGAGCAACGGGAAAATCAACTGACCCATTATCGAGACTTTGTTGCCGATTCCGGCACCTGGATCGATCGGATGGAAGGCGTCACTCGCAGAGCAGGGCAGGTGGCGAAAACGACGGAAGATCTGAAACATAGTCGTGAGGCAGTGGCGTCAGCAGAGATCGTGCTGAAAGAACGCCTACATCAGGTTATCGAAACGGAGGCGATCTGCCTGCAGGCCGACCAAGCGTTTCGAGCCGCAGAGGCGGCGGAGAGTCAGTACTCAATCGATGAACTCATTCGGGAGCGATCAGAACTGGATGCGATCCTTGGTGTACTGAACGCATTCAATCAGATCCGGAAAGATCGTGATCGGATCGACCGGCAGCTCCAGACGCGCGAATCAGATTCGGCTCAGCTCGTGGTATCAATCACCGCAGATCAGGATAGCCTGCTGCAGATTGAGCAGGAAAAGCTTCCCTGTGCCCTGACCGCAATGCAGACGGCAGAACGCCAACTGAAGCATATTCAGGCTGCGGTCGATGACCACGCAAAGCGACTGCGATCCAGTCTTCAGGCAGGGATGGAGTGTCCTGTCTGCGGATCCACAGACCATCCTTATGCGGAACACGAACCGGATGCTGAACTGACTGCCGTTCGTGCTTCTGAAGAATTCCTGCGCGAGTGTGAACGAGAACTTGTACAGATTCGGGATACGCTCCAGGGGCTGAAGAGCAGAATTCAGTCCGATCGGCACCAGCTGGAACGAATGAACGAAGAGATCACTGGTCTGCGAGCCGAACGTACGGGTCTCTTTTCGGATGCAGAGTTCCACCCGGAGGTTACGCGGATCCTTGCTTTTCCGGAAGCAGATCAACCGAATGTGCTGATGTCTCGACAGACAGAACTGGTGAGTCGGCTGAAAGCCATAGAGGTCTGTGAGTCCGAGTATCGGCAGGCCGTGGCAGAGACTCGAATCAGGCAGGAGCAGCGTGATGCCGCCGAAAGAAACCGACAGTCTGTGACCGAAGAATCGCAGAAGCGTCAGCATGAGCTGGAGATCTGCCAACGAAAGGTGCTTGAGGAAGAAAAGTCACTCGGCGAATACCAGTCTGAGTACCAGCTCCAGATGGAACGACTGTTACCGGTTCTCGAAGCGATTCCGCAGGGTACGGAAGTCTGGAGTTCAGCCCCGGATCAGTTTCGCGATCAGTTTCTGAAGGCCACGACGGAATGCCGGCAGGTTGTCAGCCGAGTGGCAGAAATCACCGCGGAGCAGGCTCGATTGCAGGCGAAGGTTGAAGAGATCTCAGAATCGCTGAAGTCAGCGGAGGCAACACTGCTGCTGAAGCAGCAAGAGGCAGTCGAGGCAGAACGAGAATACAAAGAGCTGCAGGCGACACGAAATCAGTTACTGGATGGTCGGAGCGCCGACGAGATCGAGGAGCGACTGAAACAACAATCCGCGCATTGTGACCTTCAGTTGCGGGAGTTGAGTCTGCTTCGTGAAGATCAGAAGGAAAGCAGCCGTCGACTCGAGAGCGATGTGATTCGACAGAAGGATCGACTTCAGGATGCCGAACGGCAACGAGAGAGTGCGGTGTCTCAGCTGAACAAGTGGCTGGTTGGCATTTCAGATCAGTACTCAGTCACTCTCAACGAATCGCAGCTGGGTATTTTTCTGCAACGAGATGATGCCTGGATCAGCGAAGAGCGTCAGACGCTCGAACAGATTCGCAGCGAAGTCGATCGCGCTGCCGGTGAACGACAGGCTCACCATCAGCAGCTCGAAGAGCACCTGACTCAGCGGCCCACACCGGTTGACGAGGCGATCGTCAGACAGCATGTGGAGGAACTGCAGAACGAAGAGGGAACACTCCGGCAGGACGCAGACCGCCTGACGCTGGATCTTCGCGCAGACGACGAGCGTCTTCGGGAGAATCAGGAGATTCGTCAGCGAGTCTCCGAAATGAAGGTGCAGGCAGAACCATGCAGCAGGCTGAATGAACTGATTGGTTCAGCCGATGGCGCAAAGTTTCGTAAGGTGGCACAGCGGCACACACTGGATCTTCTTCTTCGCTACGCGAATCATCACCTCGGCTGTCTTGCGGCTCGATATCGGATGGAGCGAATTCCTGAATCACTCAACCTTCTGGTCGTTGATCAGGATATGGGTGATGAAAAGAGATCTGTCTATTCATTGTCCGGAGGCGAATCATTTTTGACATCGCTGGCCCTTGCGCTCGGGCTCGCATCACTGACATCGAATCGCCTGAAGATTGAAACGCTCTTTATTGATGAAGGGTTTGGCAGCCTCGATGAGGAAACTCTGAAGGTTGCCATGAATGCACTGATGCAGCTGGAAGCTCAGGGACGCAAGGTGGGAGTCATCTCGCACGTCCGGGAGCTCACGGAAGCGATTCCCGTCGGGATTCAGGTGCGCAGAGGGCGAGGTGGAGCGTCATCGGTTTCTGTGCCCGGAGTTCCTCAGACGAGCGAAGCCGGAGCAGCTGCTCCCGTCACACGACAGTCTTCGGGCACCGAGCAGACTCGGGAACCCGAACAGTCTCCTTCGGCAGAACTCACAGCGGAACAGCTTCTCATGATACTGCGTCGTGAGAAAGCTCGAGGTAAGCTGAAGGTTTCCGTGAAATCAATCCGTGACGAAATCGGCTGCGATCGGACAGCTCTTGATTCTGCTCGGCGACTTCTTGGTGAGGCAATTCAGGCGGAAGGTCGCAGTCTTTCTCTGACGGCGGAATCCTGATTCATCGGAGCAGATGGAGGTTCACTGTTGATGCATCTCATTGTCTATACGAGCGTCTATTCCGGGTTAAGCGAGAACCTGAACCGTGATGTGGATGCGATCCTCACTGTCTCGCGAAGAAACAACTTCTCTGCAGGAATCACCGGTGTCATCTTCTGTCACGATGGCCGCTTTCTTCAGTTTCTTGAAGGATAAGAAAAGTCGCTGCGTCAGTTGATGGATCGAGTCATGTCCGACGAACGGCACACAGAGATTCGAAGTCTCTTCGATGAACCGATTCAATCCCGAGGATTTGCTGACTGGTCAATGGACTACTTCGACGTGACCAGAGATGAGGCAATCAATCTGAGTTGCCTTGAGCGGATTCGGGACGTTTATCGATCCAACTTTGTGGCGAGAACAAACACACTGGTGGGAATCTATAAGGGATTCATCGAACAGGGATTTCCTCAGTAGTCCATGTGGTTCTGAAACGCGGCTGTTCTCGACGCACATTTCTTCTGGACGATTTCGAGGCCCTGTGACAACTCGTAGCTGTCAGTTATGGCCTCCGCCGACGCAAGGTCGGCGGTAGGCGTCAGGCACTGTTCGCCACCGGGGAGAACCGAGTGGCGGAGGGGACAAAGGCCGCTCGCGAGTTTCATTGCGTCGAACGAGTGTCCGCCGACGGAGCGGCGGACCGACGTGGGCGAGCCGCTCCGTCGGGTCGCAAGCAGGCCGCTTTCGTTGTCGGCCTGGTGTGATTTCTGAAGAATCCATCAGAATGTCGGGAAGAATTCGGTAAGCCGCTCGTTTCCTGTGACAGAAGCGGACACTGGGACCGCTGAAAGACAAAAAGAGCCTTTCTCACAGGGAGTTCATCCATGCGACATTTCTCTATGCTCGGTATTCTTGCCGCCTGTCTGACTTTCACAGGCATTACAATGACGACATCCTCCACCGCTTCGGCGGGCGACTAGTGTCATGCTCCACAGTATTACTACAAGACCGTCACTGTTTACGAAACGGTCCGCAAGCCGTGCGAACACACCGTGATCCGATACGATCACTGCGGCAAACCCTATGCAGCAACCGTTGTTTCGTGGAAGCTTGTTGAAGTGCCCGTGCTGAAGCGAATCCGGGTTGCTTACTGAGCTCTCCTCAGGATTCGTTCATCATTTCTCGCAGAACATCCTGGATGATTTCAAGGCCCTGCGAGAGTTCTCCTGCCGTGACATTGAGTGCCGGCAGGAGACGGACCACGGTGTTCTGAGTAGCGTTGATCAGCACTCCACGTTCCATGCACTTCCCGACGGCAGGAGTGGCCGGAATGGAAAGTTCGATCCCGATCATCATTCCGCAGACTCGAATTTCCTGAATGATCGGCAGTTCGGATTTCCATGACTGCAGCTGTGTCCGGACGCTCTCTGAGAGCTCCTCCACATGCTGCAGCAGACCTTCTCGTTCGATTGTCTGTCCGGTCGCCAGACCAGCGGCCATGGCCAGGGAATTTCCGCCGAACGTGCTGGCATGCATCCCCGGTCGGAGATCGGCTGCGAATTCATCTCGGCAGATCATGGCACCGCAGGCAACACCACCGGCAAGCCCTTTTGCCAATGTGATGACATCCGGCTGAACTCCCGTCTGCTGATAGCCGAACCACGTTCCGGTACGACCCATCCCCGTCTGCACTTCGTCGAAAATGAGCAGAAGTCCCTGTTCGTCGCAGAGATCACGAAGTGCCTGAAGAAACCCGGGGGCAGGAATCCGAACTCCACCCTCTCCCTGGATCGGTTCGATCATGATGGCACAGGTTTCGTTATCGACGAGGCTTTTGACGCCCTCGATGTCGTCCATTTTCGCGTAACGAAAACCAGCCATGAGTGGTCCAAGACCTTCGTGGTACTTCGGCTGAGCAGTTGCTGTGAGCGCACCGAAGGTGCGTCCGTGAAATCCGTGCTCGAAGGTAATGATCCGGTATCGGCCGGATGCAGAGCCGTGCAGCCGGGCCAGCTTGATTGCGGCTTCATTGGCTTCTGCACCACTGTTGCAGAAGAATGCCTTACCGAAACTTCGGCTGCAGAGAAACTCCGCGAACCGACCCTGCTGTTCGATGTACCAGGTGTTCGGAATATGGATGAGCGAAGCGGCCTGTTCCTGGATCGCACGAACCAGAGCCGGGGGAGAATAGCCGAGGATGTTGCAGCCCCAGCCCGGAAACAGGTCGAGGTACGATCGGCCGTCTGCGTCCCAGACCGTTGAGCCCTGTCCTCTGACCAGAGCAATCGGATAACGCTTGTAGTTCGGGATCACATACTGACTGAAGAGGTCGATGGTTGCCTGACTTCGGGATGCAGTCGCCTGTGGCATGAAAAAATCCTTCCGAATCGCTCAATCGGAACCTGGGATAAGCTGGGTATAAGTAAGTGTGAAGACAATCAATCAAGAACGCCTGACAAAACCGGGACTGGCTCCCGGATAGCTCTGAAAAAGCTCAGACATTTCGGCGGAGAAGGGTGCCTGTCCCGGTTTTGTCAGAGCCTCTGAATAAAACGTTGTGGTATCGGAGTGAATCACTGAGCCTGCCGCTCAACCGGAGCGGATCTTTCTGTTCAGTCGCCGGGCTTCATCACGCCGTGCTCGCCGTATCACTCTCAGAAGCATAACACAGCACAGAAATCGCTGCGAGATGACTGGTGAGCGGAGACACTCCGGGTTCCGAAAAGTTCACGGAACAATTTCAGTACCGACGCCGGTGTCGGAATAGATCTCGAGAAGCACGGAATGAGGCATCGATGCGTCAACGATGTGAACTTTTCGGACTCCTGCGTCGAGTGCATCCAGAGCGGCTTCCACCTTGGGAACCATTCCGCCTGCAATCGTACCGTCGGCAATGAGCGATCGGACCTGCGACCCGGTCACATGTGAGAGCCGCGAGTTCGGATCTTTCACATTCGTCAGGATGCCCGGGATGTCACTGAGGAAGATGAGTTTCTCTGCGGAGATCGCTCGAGCTACGGCTGCAGCGGCAGTATCCGCATTGACATTGAGCCGATGTCCGTGAGGACTGAGCGCGATACAGGGCATGACGGGAATGGTCCCTGTCGAGCACACTCGAGACAGAACATCGACGTCGACATGAGTCACAGTACCAACGTGACCCAGATCGACAGGCTGGCCTTCGGCATCCTGAAGGGTCAGCTTTTCTGCGGTCAGGACGTTCTCCGTTCCGAAATGCAGGCCGGTTGATCGAACACCATGGCGGCTGATTCGGTCAACGATGGACTGACTGATTTCCTCGACGAGCACTCGCGAAGCAATCTGGAGCGTTGCCTGATCGGTGTATCGTCGCCCTGAAACGAATCGCGGTTCAATCCCGGCCGCGTTCATCGCGGAACTGATTGCTTTTCCACCACCGTGAACGATGACCGGTTTCATGCCGACAGTCGCCATGAAGACCACGTCGATCAGCAATCGGTCAACAGCTTCCTGATCATCCAGCGTGCTGCCGCCCAGCTTGACCACCACGTACCGGCCTCGAAATCGCTGAATCCAGCTCATCGCTTCGATCAGAACTTTGGCTTTGCGGATCGCGTCGTCCATTAAATCGACTTTGAATTAGAATTTGGATGTTGAGAACTGCTGGAAACGTCAGTTCAGGAACACGGAACTGAGTTCGGCGCAATACCACCTGTAGCTGATGATCGGATTGTCGGATTTTTCCGATCAGGACGGCTGCATGCCGGATCGGCGATTCTATGTTTCCCGGAAACAGATTCAATGTGCGGGATTGGTCTTGTGAGCGATTTGCGATTGATTAGAGTGAGGAGCAGGATTTGAGAATTCTTCGCGGGCGAAAATCGTCTGCCGATTCTCTAATCCCGTTGTTCAGGTGCTCGTGGACCTGCTGGTGTTGTTCAAGCGATTCCGATCGTGTCGAAACGCTCCGGCTGGTGGGCACGGGTGAAAAGGGAAGACGGTGAAAATCCGTCGCGGTCCCGCCGCTGTAATCGGGGACCGGCCTGCAGTTGCCACTGCGATTCGCTGTTGCAAAGTCGACCGAGAAATCGGCGACGAGCGAAGAATCGCGGGAAGGTGCAGTGTCCGGACTGATCCGAAAGCCAGAAGACCTGCCTGATCAGCTGCCGTTGACACCTTCGCGGAAAGGCGTCTTCAGCGACCGAAACCGTCACTCTGCCTGTCGCTGTTGCAGCGTGCGCATCAGGGAACCTCAGATGCGCTGGGAAGAGATTTCACGTGTTTCCCGCATGAAGACTGTCTGACGCTGATTTGTCTTTCGACGATTCTTTCCTTCAGCGGACAGTTGCGGAATGAAAACGATCCTGACTCCTTTTTCGTGCGGTTCTGATCAGAAGCTTCGTCGACATCGAGGCTTCACACTGATCGAACTCCTTGTGGTGATTGCCATCATTTCGGTTCTCGTGGCGCTGCTGCTTCCTGCCGTTCAGCAGGCGCGGGAGGCCGCCAGAAGAACGCAATGCAAGAACCGCCTTCGACAGCTGGTGCTCGCCGTACACAACTACGCGGACTGTCATCAGGAGTATCTGGTCCCTTACGTCGTCGAGGATTCCCGACAGTTGAATTATCTTCAGACGTATGTCGGGCTTCAGGGGCGGTCTCGATTCTGGTTCGGAACGGTCAACTATGACGAACCGGACGCGACACGACAGCTCGACTTTGCCGACGGTCCTCTGAGTCCTTTCATGGAAACCAGTTACGAGTCATTTCAGTGCCCGAATTTCGATGCATCCCAGATGGATCTCGTTCGTTTCGGGCGGCCCGCTTCCAGTTTTGGCTATAACGGAAACTTTCTTGCGAGGAGTTCCGGGATCGACTACCCGCCGCCATCCTACAGCCCGGAGATCAGTCGACTTCCGCTGGTTCGGCGTCTCAGAGATGTTCAGGCAACGACACAGACCATCATCTTCGCCGATGCGGCTCAGGTGTCTCTCGAAAGCTTTTCTCCGGTCGTGTATGCGTTCAAGGAGAACTGGCTGCTGGAACCACCGAGCAATAACTTTCCGTCGGTCCATTTCCGACACCTGGACAGTGCCAACGTCGCCTTTCTGGATGGTCACGTTGAGAGTCGCAGTTTTCAGACGCAGGTGGAGATTCCCGGAACCAATTTCCTGTCCCAGCAGCAGGCGGATCTGATGACCGCGAAACGGCTCGGGTTTGTTTCATCCGGAGACCTGACGAACCCGCTGACTCGCGATGAACTCTACGATCGCCTCTGAGCACTGATTGCTGCAGAAGAGCGATCGAGTTTTCGGAAATTCAGTCCGGGTTTGCTCGTCATTCCCGCGCAGGCGGGAAACCAGCGAACCGGTCTGGATCTCCGCCTTCGCGGGGATGACGAAGCGGTTGACCTGCACGTGACAGCACAGGATACAGCTGCCTCTATTTGCCGGAGAACAGCCCGAAGAGACCGCGTTTCTTCGGTGCTTCTTCGGCAGGAGTTTCCGCGGAATCCGGTGCTGAGAGCTGACGCACCATGTCGTTGATGCTGCGGGTGAGCTTTGCCTTGGGTGCAAACCGACAGAGCGGAGCGCCGTTGTTTCTGGCGCCGACCATGGTGGCGTAGTCATTCGGCAGTTGCCAGAACACTTCCCGGCCGATCGTTTCAAGAGCTTTTCTGAGACTGATATCTGCGTCTTCGAGTCCCATGCGGTTGACGACGATTTCAACCTTTTCCTTGATTCCCTGGAACTGATCGAGGAACTGCATGATTCGAACCACGTTTCGAAGGCATGAGAGATCAAGCTGAGTGACCAGCAGAATCTTGTTGGACACTTCCATCGCGGCGAGATCGAGACGACCGAACGATTTGCTGACGTCGATGATCAGATGCGAGAACGTCGCTTTCAGAAGCGCCAGAATCCGGCGGAGGTCGTCCGGCTTGATGGATTCGCCCTGTTCCAGTTCAACTGGTCGTGGCAGCAGATAGACACCGCAGTCATGTCGTGTGAGCGATCGTTTCAGCAGTCCGTAGTCCAGTCGACTGATATTGTCGGCGACATCTCGGATTGTGTATTCGGGAATGATGTCCAGCCAGACGTCCGCGTCGCCGAGCATCAGATCGAGATCGATGATTACGGGAGAGCTGCCGCTTTTCTGTGCCAGTGAAGCTGCTGCGTTCACGCAGAGAGCTGTGCTGCCGACGCCGCCACCGACTCCCGCTATCGTGATGATCTGACCGGGGTTTCCACCACCTTCACCGACCGCTCCTCCCATACTGGAACGAATTCGGTCCAGTGCAGCGACGAAATCGTCGAGCTGCAGCGGCATGTTCAGGAATTCCCGGGCGCCATTCCTCATCACCTGAAGAATGAGTCCGCCTTCCTGAGACTTGCTGATCACCAGCACGTTGCAGGTTGGCTGAGATCGTGTGATTTCTCCGACCAGCTGGACTGCTCGACCGGGGTTCGAATCCACATTGATCAGGGCAATGTCAGGACGCGTCTGCTGGACGACATCCATGAAGAATTCATATCGAGAGCACTCCGCCTCGAGCCACACGGTGTCAATGCCAAGGAGCATGGTCTTGAGCGAGTTGCGAGTCTGCTCGTCGGGGTCAACTGTTGCCAGTCGCAGCACACTTTTCATGACGCATCTCGACTTAACCGTTTTCTGAAACTTCAGGAGACTGCCCGCAGTTGTGAAACTGACGGGCAGGAAAAATCATCGGATCACACTCAATCCGGCAGCTGAGACAGCGACCTCGTTGATGCGGTCTCCTATTGCAAAACTTCTTCAACGAAACGTCGGCGAAATCAGTCCGGATCCTTTGCCGCTACTGGTTAACTTCTTCTTCGCGGGCGAAGGCGTATCATCGGAGTCTTTCGATGAAGACTCTGATTTTCGATAACTCGCTGATGCCGTTGGAGTTTTTTCCGCTTTCGATTTCAGTGAAACAGGTCGTGAGTTCTTTCTTGCAGTGGGTGTTCCCGAGACCGAGTCCTGAATGATCGTTTCGCTCATTGGAGGTCCGGATGATTCCGGTGTCGGTGGCGGGCAGTGTCCATCGGGGCAGTTTTCCTGACAGCTCTCGCATTCATCTCCGAACTTCGGAACTTCCAGAAGATGATGCAGGAACAGCTCACGATCTGTCGGAATGTCGGTTGAGGTGCCTGGACCTTCTGTCGGAACCTGGCCGCTGGCCATTGGAGCGACATATTCCGGTGTCACGATGATCATCAGCTCGGTCTCAGCTTCCGTGTACTGTTTCCGATTGAATGCCGTCCCGATCCATGGGAGTTCTCCCAGAAAAGGAATCTTCGAACTCCCAGCATCCTGACGCTGAGACACCAGTCCTGCGATCACGATGGCTTCACCGAAGTTCATTTCCACCTGAGTGTTTGCCTTTCGGACGATGAAGGCCGGCACGGAAACACCGCCCACGACGACTGCATTCGCGAAGTCTCGGTCGCGAATCGCCGCTTCCAGTTCCAGACGGACTCGACCATTTCCGAGGATGTACGGTACGGCGTCGAGCTGAATACCGAATTCCTTGAACTCGATCGCAGTGGTTCCAAGTCCTGCAGGTGTCAGAACGGGAGTTTCACCCCCGTTCAGCAGGTGAGCAGGGCGACCATTGTGAGTCACGAGCATCGGGGTCGCGTGGAGCTTCAGCAGACCTTCGTCACGTGCGGCCTGAATAAATCCATTGAAGACAGCATCGGGCCTTGTAAAGCCGTAGGTGATCGTCGAATCACCGAAACCGGACAATGTTGCGTTCGTGCCGCCGAACCCTGATGTGAGTCCGGTGATCGGAGTGATCGGTCCCGGTGTGCTGATCACGAAATCATTCGGGCGAATCAGTGCGAAGTTCATTCCCAGTCGGCGAAACTTCGACCGCTGGACTTCCATGACGGTCACTTTCATGAGTACCTGCTGCACGCCACCGATCTTCATGTGATTCATGACATCGGGATAAAATTGTTCCGCAATCATCTGGATTTCGGAGACGTGTTCAGGCTTGGTCACCCATCCATCGAGGCGCACAGCACCCTTGATTTCTTCGATCTGAATGATGTCATTCGGATAGAGTCGTCGAATGTATGATTCGAGATGTCGCACGTCGCCGCGAACGAGCACTTCCAGACTGTACTGGTCACCGTGTTCATCCACGATGGTGACGGTGGTGACTCCGGTTGTTAAAGCGAAGACTCGGAGATTCCTCGGATTGCCCGCAACAGGTTCAATCTTGATGACGTCTGCATCAAAATCCAGAACTGTTCGAATGTTCGCCGAGTGCTCAAGGGTGATCGAGTAACGCTCGAAAAGAGAAACTTCGTTCTCACCAGGACGGATCCGGTAAGTGGACGGCGGGGCAATGGTTTCCGCGTCGATGGATGACGCAGATGATGCCGCCAGCAGAATTGCTGCAACTGCGTAGAATACTGACTCTCTGAAACTCGGCATCCCTGAACCCCCTGAATGATGAAGGGCGGTGACTGCTCATGCGACGTGTCACCGCTGCCCCCATTCGTTTCGCGCTCCGCGCGAATTTCCCCCCGCAATACTCACCCTGCCTGACTGCAGATCTGCAGACAGACAGGCATTTTTCGACCACAAGCAGTCTGCTGCTTATGGATTCTGAACCGACTTCAATCCGAGAAAGCCCCAGAACCCCGGCGTCACATCAGTGGAAGATGAACTGATGGTGTCAGAAGCTTCCGGGAGTTCTATGCTCTCCAGTCGGACGTTTCCGCCCTCATAAATTTCCATTGTCCACGTATTCCTCGGAACATCGGCCTGAGCGAGTTCGATGACGGGCATCGATCCACCCGGATCCGGAGAAGTGGCTGCCTGCTGTCCGTGCTGATCAATGCCCGGAGTCGGTGGATTTTCTTCGAACAGCACAGGACCGGATCCTGCATTCAGGCCCGATCCAGCATCCATCACCGACGGATTCGCAACATTACTTTCCCCGGAGTTTTCGAAGATCTCGTCGGACACTTCAGCTCCCACGGTTTCTTCGGTGTCTCCGTTCGATCGCAGTGTGGTTGACAATGTGCCCATGCTTCGTGCCAGGCACAGCATGTTACTCTGTTCGGGTGTCACGAGGACCGAGATGTTCTTGGCCATGGTCGCACCATCGGGTGACTGGTCGTTCCCATAAACGCGGTCATCCACAGCAAAGACTTCCACATACTGCAGAATCGTCCGTGCGACCTTGCGCCTGCAGGCCGTCGCGCTCTGGCAGTCATAAGTCAGCTGGATATCAACGCGGTTTCCTGGTCGGAGCATGCCGCTGTGTGTCTGTGTTGCATCCACGGAGATCGTGAGAGCCCGCATTCCCTTTGGAACGTTTGCTGCGGCTCCGATATCTCCTTTTCCTGTCAGCTTTCCGACAAGGATCCAGTCGCCCGGCATGGCCGGAAACCTGAGCGACCTCTGTTCAATCTGTGACAGTTCGGTGACGACTCCTTCCGGACAGGATGAAGCGTTGACTTCGACCATCTGTGTGTTCGTCTCATCGAGCTGATCACCGGGCTGAATTTCTACAGCGGCCTGCATCACCCGAACACGCTGCTCTGCAGGCGCAGGTTCCTGACTACTCATCACCTGATGAACACCGAACATCGCCACCAGCCCGCAGAGGCCGGCTACGAACAACAACATGATACTGTTCATTTTCATGATTCAATCACTCCGGGCTCTGTGGACCGCGACTGTTCTCGCTGTTCTTCATCTTGCTTTGACGGGCCGACATGCGGCCACTTTCGGCATTATCTGCAGCGTGAACGGGCGCGGAGAGACACAGAACCACCCCGCCAGAGTCATCATCGGCAGATGTGAAACTCAGCTTCAGATAATGCCGTCAGGATTGCCAGTCTCTCCGTCGGTTACCCAGTGACCGCTCAGACTCATTCAAGTTCTCGTTCGAAGAAATCTGCAGGAAATACCGAAGCGTCAGTACCTCAGATCACATCATGCCTGTGTACATGAAGTAGCCGATTGTGCCGATGCAGATCGGGATTCCGTAGGGCAGCAGCAGCATGCGAGGTTTACGCTCTGCTGCAATTTTCGACAGTTCCACCGGATTGCGAATGATCATCCATTCGCTCAGAATCAGGAGGAAGTTTTCATAGTGATGACGCATGCTCTTCCGCCACAGCACCATCAGAACGGCCATGACCGCACCGACAACTGTCGAGACGCAGAAGGCGAAGAAGGCCACTTCCCAACCCAGCCACGCCCCGATGCCTGCCATCAGTTTGACGTCGCCGGCACCCATGCCACCAACCGAATAGAGCGGCATCAGAGTCAGGAGGCCCACGCACATCCCGAGCAATCCCGCGCCGAGGCCTTCAAGACCACCAGTCGCAGTTGAATAGATCAGTCCTGACAGAACCATCGGGAATGTGATCCAATTTGGAACTCGGAGTTCACGACCATCAATCCAGGCTGCCAGAATGAGGATTGCCGAAACCAGCTTGACGTGCCAGTGTGAGAGAAGAAGTTCAGACCAGTCCATTGCAGATCTCCTGCCTGCTTTCGCAAATGAATACCATTGAAGTGGGGAATACTTACATTTCAGTACAGAACCGCCGTCCTGGATCAGGCACGCCCTGCCGGTGCGGCCAGATGAAGAAACAGCACAACGACAGCCATCGCGATCATGGCTGTCGCTTTCACCAGTTCACCGGATTCAATCGCAGTCAGAACCGGAAGCATGCTGAACCTCACTTGTTTCAGATTTGTTTTGCCACCGGTGAACTGGCCGGTGACGGAACTGAGTTGTCTTCAGATGATCAGGTCAGGTAACCACCAACGGCGGTGAATTTCGCGTTCGCACGGCTTCCGATCGTTCGTACTGCCGCAAGGCAGACGACCACAATCAGTGCCAGCATGACGGCCTATTCGACAGCTGTCGGTCCGTCTTCTGAGGCCAGAAAACGTTTTACTCGTGCAGCCATGTTCTTCATTTCGGTGACTCCCGATTGCATTCCAGTGTCTTAATGCCGACTGCATGATCTGCCATGAGTCGGATTTTATCATCAGGAATTCCTGCTCAGAAGAAATCTGTTCTTCTGAACTGAGACTGTCATTGACGGCATGCTGATGACGACCAACGACAGAGCAGGAGCGGAAAAGGAACTCGCTGCAGATGAAACCTAGGTCACAAATGAAGACCGTCAAAAAAATCTAAGCTGCCTCAGAGCAGATTCCGGTGAATCTCGGGGAGACGGGCTTCCATGGATCCCGAGAAACTCACAGGGGCGAGACCCGGACAGACATAATTTCGCAGTCAGATGATGCGAGCTCATATCGGACCGAATCTCGCCCCTGCGGACGATATCAGGCTCTATCCGCCGAGAATTCAGTCACGGGGACTGAAGACTCAGCAGGCAATTATGTCAGGTAACCGCCAACAGCTGTGAACTTGGCGTTTGCACGGCTTCCGATGGTGGATACTGCAGCGAGGCAGACTACCACGATCAGAGCAAGCATAACTGCATACTCAACTGCGGTCGGGCCATCTTCAGATACCAGGAACTTCTTAACACTGTTTGCGAACTTCGTCATTTCAGGAACTCCCCAGGAATGTGCCCGAACTCGGGCTGGTGACGTCACGGCGGCTTTTCATCCGCCAAACAGAATCTCCTCTGCAACGCAGAGTGAACGCTTAATCAGAATACAGCAGAACACGCTCGCCTTGTCGGCACCTGTTTGCTGTTGCCTGTTAAACACGAAGTAAAAGTAGGTCATGGTTTTTGGTCGTCAAATTATTTTTGTTTTGTTTCTGACTGAGCCGTTCTGAAGCATGGATTGTTCGTTTCGGACTGATCGAGTGCTGACCGTGTCACACGTTGATTTTCTGATTTGCGCACCAGAAGCCATGCAAAGGCATTGATCTGTTCCGGTTCGAGCATCGACGGATATTTAAGGTCATGCGGAGAACCTCCCTGATAAGGAACAACGCCGATCATCTCCGAGTCGCTGAATTCAGAGAGATGCCGCATTTGATACTCCGGGTACCACTGAGCGATCTTTCTTCCGGAATCACGCTGAACGGCCCGCAGGTCGGAATCGACGGTCATCTGAGAATCGGTGAAATCCACCAGAGCACATCGGGAGCGTAGTTCCGGGTATCGATAGACGAGCGGAAACCAGTCGGCTCGATCTTCAAACAGGATCGGTACTCCTGTCGGTATGTCTCTGACGGCGTTTCGAAGATCGGAAAGACGTTCTTCGAACATCTGCCACTGAACGACACATGATCGGACATTGAGAAATGCTGTGATCGCTGCCATTCCAAAGGCAGCTGCTGTCGGAAGGCGACCAAATCGACTCAGCGCTGCGGCAGCGAGCGGGATCCCCGCGGGAATTGCCACTGCGGCATATCGAGGTACCAGTGACGGCTGGATTATGATTGAAAAGAGGATGATGGCTGGTGACATGAGTATGCCTGCAGACAGCGGTGTTCGCAGTGCATTCCAGAGAGAATCTCGGATGTCTTCCTTTTCGGAGCTGCGAGATCGTCCCGACAGAAGAAAAGCGGTCAGTCCGGCTGACAGGCCGAAGAGTGGCAGTGTTTCTCGGGAAAACTGGAGACAGTCAGCGAGCGTCGCGGGCGAGATCCATGTTGCACGTGTGACCGCCTGCCGCTGACTCAGCAGAAATGGGATACAGACGATAGGGCCCGAGAATCCGACAAGCAGGGTGATCAGCGGCAGAAAAGATCTTCGAAGGGCTCCCCGACAGCGGATAACGGCGAAGATCAGCATGAGGCCCACAGAAATCACACCGAAGTAGTGACAGGTGCAGACAAGAAATGAGAGCGCCGATGTCAACAGCGCCGAACCTTTGGTTTTGGTTTCGCAGGTTTTCTCGAAGGATGCAGAGAGACAGACGAGTGCTGCGATCCACAGTGCGTAGAATCTCATTTCTGTGCACTGATGAAGAATGAGTCGATTGCCGACCGTGAACAGAATGGCCGTCGTGACAGGAACGATTCCGAAACGACGACCAGCGGTCCGCGTGAGGACCACCATCGAAAAGACGATCAGTGCCAGGGAGAAAATGCGGAGACGGAACTCGGATACTCCGAACGTCAGCCAGCACCAGAGTCGAGCGGCCAGAAAGTATCCTGGCGGATTGAAATCGACACCGTCTCTGAGAGCCGGCATTGCGTAGCTCAGGTCCGGATCACTGACAAGAAGCCAGGTATGAACCTCATCCATCCAGAGTGGACGATGAAGGAGATAGTTTCCGCCGGCAGCGATGAAGATGAGCACGGGAGTCAGCAGCACCAGTCCTGTCAGCGCGTGACGCCATGCTCCGGATTCGGGTTGATGGGAATCCCTCTTTGTTCGATTCAGAATGCCCGGCGTTTCCATAGCTCTGCATTCAATCTGAAGAATTACCCGACGAAGCCAGGTGCTGGATCTCATCTGACCACGTGACGATTGCTTCCTGCATTCTTCTGCGATCCTGATCATCCGGCTGACATTCCTTCAGTGCAGTCTGCAGGATCTGAATGGCTTCCTCAGGGCGTCCTCCATCATGAAGCGTCAGTGCCAGCTGGATTCGAACTACCGTCAGCTGCGGCACATGCTTCATTGCGTGATTCCAGAGAGACTCCGAATTCTTCCAGACCGGAAGGTACTGATTCGTCTGGATGGCACTGATAACCAGTGCCGATGTTGCAGCGAGCGGTCCGGCTGCTCTGATCGTTGTTCGAAGGAGGCTGCGAAGTC
>JBKDKA010000253.1:0-81116 GCA_046345315.1 Planctomyces sp. | reverse complement strand
CTTCCTGCGGTCATCACACAGCGGACGCTGCAGAACATGGGAATTGATCTGGCGGACGTCGGGAAGAAACGAACCAACCTGAATTCTCAGCAGCTCGGTGATCCGGCGAAACGCGCTGCCGACTGGAAACAGTATGATCGCAATCCGATCTTCGATGATGCAGAGATGCAGACGATTATTCGCACCGGTGTTCAGCGGCTGACGGACATGCAGCTGTCGGACGGAGGCTGGGGCTGGTTCTCCGGATACGGTGAACATTCATCGGCGCATCTGACTGCACAGGTCGTTCACGGCCTGAAACTGGCGATGCAGAATGATGTTCCCGTGCTCGAAGATGTACCGCAGCGAGGCATTCAGTGGCTGAAAAACTACCAGGCCGAACAGCTGGCTCTGCTTCGTGAAGGAGACCGCCGACGAGAACGTGACGCGGAACGAGCAAAGAATCCTTCTGGTAAGTTCGATGACGCTTCCCGGAACATTCCGTTCAAAATGCAGGCGGATGACCTTGATGCCTTCGTGGCACTCGTGATTGCGGAAAGCGACGAGAGTGACCGCGCGATGTCAGACTATCTGTATCGCGATCGGGGCAGTCTGTCCGTCTATGCCAAATCTCTCACTGGACTACTGCTTCATCAGCAGGCAGATCACGAGCGTCGTGACATGCTGCTTCGGAATATTGAACAGTTCCTGGTGCGTGACGATGAGAACCAGACGGCATGGCTGCGAATGAACGAGAATACCTGGTGGTACTGGTATGGCAGCGAAAACGAAGCCATGGCAACCTACCTTAAGCTTTTGCTCGCTGTTCGACCGAATGATGAAACGGCACCGCGCCTGGTGAAGTATCTTCTGAACAATCGGACCCACGGAACGTGGTGGAAGAGCACTCGGGATACAGCTCTGGTGATCGAATCTCTTGCTGACTACATTCGCGCTACAGGCGAAGATCAGCCGGACATGACGATCGAAGTGCTGGTTGATGGTGTTCGGCAGAAACAGGTTCGCATCACTCCGGAAAACTTCTTCAGCTTCGACAACGTCATGCTGTTGTCCGGTGATGCCGTGAAGTCCGGGGAACATAAGATTGAAATCCGTCGAACCGGCAAAGGTCCAGTGTATTTCAGTGCATACCTCACCAACTTCACGAAGGAAGATCACATCACCGCCGCAGGGCTGGAAGTCAAGGTTCAGCGTCGCTTCTATCTGCTGGAACGCGATGATGAAACGGTGAGTGTTCAGGGCGATCGCGGTCAGGTTGTGAAGCAGCAGTCAGAGAAGTACAAACGAATTCCGCTGGAAAACCTCGGCACCGTTTCCAGCGGACAGCTGGTGGAAGTGGAACTGCTTCTGGAAAGCAAGAACGATTACGAGTATCTGCTGCTGGAAGATCGTAAGCCGAGCGGATTTGAACCTGACGATCAGCGCAGCGGATACATTTTCGAAGGGCTCACGGCCTATCGCGAACTTCGCGATGACCGCGTCGGATTCTTCCTCAGCCATCTGGCTCGGGGAAATCATAGCGTTTCGTATCGCATGCGAGCCGAAGCACCCAGCGAAAAAGTCTCAGCACTTCCGGCGAAGATCGAGGGGATGTACGCTCCCGAACTCGTGGGGAACAGTGATGAGATGAAACTTCGAGTGCAGGATCGGTGACGCTGTCGCAGACTGCTTTTCATGACAGCCGATGAGGCAACAACGAAAGAGGATTGGTGCGGATGACGGAAACTGAACCGACGAAGGCATTTGACGATTCAATCGCTCAGGAAAAATCGGATTGGATGCAGGCGTTATCCTATATCCAGACGGCCTACGGCCCGGCCGGTACGCGGGAGATCCTTCGTCTGGTTCAGGACTATGCCATCCAGCTGGGTGTTGCTGTCAACGAAGCGACTCTCAATACGCCTTATGTGAACACGATTCCGCTTCTGGATCAGCCGGTTTACCCGGGTGATATGGAAATGGAGAAGCGAATTGAGAATCTGATCCGATGGAATGCCATGGCGATGGTCCTGCGCGCTGTCGACAGCGGCAGTGGAGTCGGTGGGCACATTGCCACGTATGCTTCAGCAGCTACGATGCTCGAAGTGGGCTTTCAGCACTATTTTCGGTCTCGCAGTGCGGACTATGGCGGCGACGTCGTGATTCCGCAGCCGCATGCATCCCCCGGGATTTATGCACGAGCATTTCTTGAGGGACGGCTGACGGAAACTCAGCTGAAGAATTTTCGACGGCAGCTTCAACCCGGCGGTGGCCTGAGCTCCTATCCTCATCCGAGACTGATGCCGGACTTCTGGCAGGTGCCCTGTGCTTCCATGGGGCTCTCAACACCGGCCGCCATTTATCAGGCCAGGTTTGCCAAGTACCTGGAGAACCGAGGTCTGAAACCGCGGAATGGCGGACGTGTCTGGTGCTTTATCGGTGACGGTGAGTCGGACGAACCGGAAGTACTGGGTACCATCAGCATTGCTGCGCGTGAACGGCTGGACAATCTTGTTCTGGTCATCAACTGCAATCTTCAGCGTCTCGACGGGCCGGTTCGTGGAAACGGCAAAATCATCCAGGAACTGGAACGTCGCTTTCGGGGTGCCGACTGGGGCGTGATCAAGGTGATCTGGGGAGGTGGCTGGGACGCCATGCTCGCTCTGGATCACAATGGTGTTCTCCGCCGGCGCATGGAAGAAGCGCTGGATGGTGATTATCAGTACTTCTCCGTCCTTCCGGGAAACCTTCAGCGCGAACACTGGGTGGAGAACAATCCAGAGCTTGCGAGGATGATGAATTCGCTCAGTGACGATGAGATTCGTCTGATCAAACGCGGCGGACAGGATCCCCGGAAGATCTCTGCCGCTTATGCGAGAGCTCAACAGGCGCAGGGACGTCCGACCGTGATCCTGATCAAGACGGTCAAGGGCGACGGAATGGGAGCTGTTCAGGGAAGAAATACCGTCCATCAGGCCAAGAATCTGACGCCTGAGGAACGCATCCGATGCGCCCGTGAGTATGGAATTCCGTTGAGTGACGATGAGATTCGTCGTGCCGAGTTTTATCGACCGCCGGAAGACAGCCCGGAACTTCGGTATCTGAATACTCGACGTTCAGCACTCGGTGGTTACCTCCCCGCACGAAGTGTGTCATGTCCGGCACTGATGACACCACCGCTCGAACGATTTCGCAAGCTTCTGAACGGTTCCGGTGACCAGACTGCATCGACCACGCTGACGGCTGTTCTGCTTCTGAAACGCCTGCTGAAGGATCCCGACATCGGTCGTTATGTGGTTCCGATTGTTCCGGATGAAGCCAGAACGTTCGGGATGGATGCATTGTTCGCTGAAGCCGGAATTTACTCACCGGAAGGGCAGCGGTATACGGCGGTCGATGCCGATTCACTGATGCGCTACAAGGAAGCAGTGGATGGTCAGATTCTGCAGGAAGGAATCTGCGAAACCGGTGCCATGGCTTCCTTCATGGCGGCCGGCACAGCGTATGCCATGTACGGAGTTCCCACGATTCCGTTCTACTTTTTCTATTCCATCTTCGGTTTTCAGCGTGTGGGTGACATGATCTGGGCCTGCGGCGACATGATGTGCCGAGGCTTCCTGATGGGTGGCACTGCCGGACGAACCACACTGAACGGTGAGGGCCTTCAGCATCAGGACGGACACTCTCAGGTCGTTGCCTCCACGGTACCGAACCTCCGCAGTTACGACCCCGCTTTTGCGTACGAACTGGTCACGATCATTCGCGACGGCATCCATCGGATGTATGAACTTCAGGAAGATGTGTTCTACTACCTGACGGTCTACAACGAAAACTACGCGATGCCAGCCATGCCGTCCGATTGCGAGGAAGGGATCCTGAAGGGGCTCTACTGCTTCGAACGCGACGTCGAGCCTCAAACGTCGAGCTCCAGCACCAACGCTCAAAGCCCGATGACTGTGCACCTGCTGGCGAGCGGAAGCATCATGCAGCAGGCTCTGATGGCAAAGGACCTTCTGAGGAGTTACGGATGCCATGTTCACATCTGGAGTGCAACGAGCTTCGGAGAACTCTACCGTGATGCTCAGATCTGTGAGCGATGGAATCGCCTCCATCCGCAGGAAACGCCACGAGTGTCCTGGATTGAATCTGTCCTTGGTCGGGAAACCGGTGTATTCGTAGCTGTTTCAGATTATATGAAAGCCCATGCGGATGTCCTGCGCGGTCGAATCCCGGGGCCATTCACGGCACTTGGAACAGACGGCTACGGGCTGAGCGAAGCTCGACCGGAAATCCGAGACCATTTCGAGATCAGTCCGCCATTCATTGCTCTTGCAGCTCTCGACCTTCTGCGAAAGGAAGGCAGACTGACAGCAGCACAGATTGATGAGTTCATCCGGGCTCACGGAATCCTGCCGGAAAAACCGAATCCTGCCGGTAACCTCTGAGGATCTGATTCGAATGCCGGTCACAGAATTCCCAATCTATGAAGCGCGTGGTTCAGCCAGGGAGCTCGGACGCGGTCACGGAGAATCAGCCCGGCGCCAGATTAAGTTTTATCTCGATTGCCTCAAAAACTCGCTCCGATTATCTGATGAGGCCATTCGTCAGCGGGCTCTGAAGTTTCAGCCGCTCTTCGAGAATCAGTGTCCCCATCTGCTGGAAGAAGTTCGCGGTCTGGAGGAAGGTGCCGGCATTCAGACTGCGGATGCTCTTGCGCTGCAGTTGCGCGGCGAACTGGCCGGGATCAGGGATGAAGCATGCACCGCATTCGCAATTCGCGGTGAACACACAGCCTCCGGACAGACACTCTGCGGGCAGAACAGCGATAACCCGCCGGAGATGATGGAGGCTGGCTATGTTCTGAAACTGATTCCAGATGACCGACCGCGAGTGCTCATGTGGACTTTCGGCGGCATGATCGGATATCACGGAATCAACGAGCACGGCATCGCTCATTTTGCAAACGCACTGGGCGGCGGTCCGTCGTGGAAGTTTGCGATCTCTCACTATCCGCTGAAACGACTGCTGCTGGAACAGAAGGATGCTGCGGGTGTCAGAGATGTCTTTCGAAGAATTCCTGTCTGCTCCAACGGAAACTATGTGCTTTCCATGGGACAGGATTCATCCGGTCGACACGTCATCAGCGATGTGGAACTGACCTCTGAGGGACCATACGAGCTTCCCGATGACGGCTCCGGAATTATTGTGCACACCAATCACTATCGATGTGCCGATCATGCGTGCGAGTCAAACTTTGTCCACAGCCTGCCCGATTCATTCGACCGACAGGGGCGGATGGAACGGCTGATCCGGGAGCATCTGGTTCATGGCCAGCTCTCGGTGCCGGATCTGCAGAGATTTCTCAGCGATCACTCCGGAGCCCCGGGCAGCATCTGCCGCCATCAGGATCCGACGGCATCACACTCGATGCTGTCCGGCAGCGGACACACGGTCGCATCGATCATTGCGGAGCCTCAGGCGAGACGAATGCATGTTGCTTGCGGCAACCCGTGTCAGTCAAAGTTTGTCACGTGCGAACTCTGAGCAGAACTCCGGCGGGATTGCTGCATCGCGAAATCGGTTTCGAAGGGATTTCGAGCGGAACGGCGCAAGCCGTCCGGTGTTCAGAGTCGAATGACGCACTGGTGGGTTTGCGTCCAGCCGCTGCAACTCCGGAAATTCCGAAGCCAGTTGGCATCGTCATCACCAGTTCATTCACGAACGCTGACTGATCGGAACCCACTCCGCTGACTCGGGCCCTGTGTATTCAGCACTTGGTCGAATAATTCGATTGTTGGCTCGCTGCTCCATCACATGAGCGGCCCAGCCGGTGATTCGCGAACAGACGAAAATCGGTGTGAAGAGTTTTGTCGGGATTCCCATGAAGTGGTAAGCCGAAGCGTGGTAGAAGTCGGCATTCGGGAAGAGCTTTTTTTCGCGCCACATTGTTTCATCGACACGAACAGACACCGGATAGAGTGTCTGATCACCGACATCATCTGCCAGCTTCTCCGCCCACTTGCGAATGATCGGACTTCGGGGATCGGAAGTCCGATAGATGGCGTGGCCGAACCCCATGATCTTGTCCTTGCGAGCCAGTGCAGTCATGATAGCCTGCTCGGCTTCGTCCGGTGATTTCCATTTCTCGATCATCTCCATCGCCGCTTCATTGGCACCCCCGTGCAGCGGACCTCGCAGCGAACCAATCGCGGCAGTGATGCAGGAATAAATGTCTGACAGCGTCGAAGCACAGACGCGAGCTGTAAAAGTGGACGCATTGAACTCGTGTTCCGCGTAGAGGATCAGAGACACGTTCATGACCTGCGCATGCAGCTGGCTGGGTTTCTTTCCGTGAAGCAGGTGCAGGAAGTGAGCACCGATCGAATCATCATCCGTCACGGTTTCAATTCGCACTCCGTCATGGCTGTACCGATACCAGTAAAGCAGTATGGACGGCAGCACAGAAAGCATCCGATCGATATGTTCATGCTGCTCGGAGAAGCTGTTTTCCGGTTCGAGATTGCCGAGCATGGAACAGCCGGTTCGAAGAACATCCATCGGGTGAGCCGAAGCGGGGATCTGTTCCAGTACGACTTTGAGAGCGTTCGGCAGATGTCGAAGGCCCTGAATACGACGGACGTAGGCGTCGAGCTCCTTCTGTGTCGGAAGTTTTCCGTACAGGAGAAGCCACGCCACTTCCTCGAACTTCGCCTTCTCCGCGAGCTCTTCGATTGAGTAGCCGCGATAAGTCAGCCCGGCTGCGCTCTGACCCACGGTGCAAAGTGATGTCTGACCGGCAATCTGACCACGCAGGCCGGCCCCTTCGAGCTTCTTCGCTTCAGCCATTTCGATTCTCGTCTCTCGATTTCAGATACAACTGATCAAGCTTCTGTTCAAACTCATGATAGTGAAGATAGCGGTAAAGTTCTTCTCTGGTCTGCATGTGAGGCAGCAGAGTCTCCTGATTCGGCTCGGCCAGCAGTGTCTGGTAGGCGATTTCTGCGGCCTTGTTCATCATTCGGAACGCCGTGAGTGGGTAGAGTGCCATCGCAACACCAGCATCAACGAGCTGCTGAACAGTGTAGAGTGGCGTCTTTCCGAACTCGGTCAGATTCGCCAGCACCGGTACTTGAACGGTACTGCAGAACAGTCGATAGTCATCGAGCGACGTCATGGCCTCCGGAAAGATCATGTCCGCACCCGCTTCCACACAGGCACAGGCTCGGTCGAGCGCCGCCTGAAGTCCCTCGACTGCCGCTGCATCAGTTCGAGCCATAATCACAAACTGAGAGTCAGTGCGGGCGTCGACGGCCGCCTTGATGCGGTCCACCATTTCTGCCTGATCGACAACACTCTTGTTCGGACGGTGACCACATCGTTTCTGTGAGATCTGGTCCTCGATATGAACGGCAGCGGCTCCGGCACGCTCCATCTGTCGGATGGTGCGAGAGATATTGAATGCTCCCCCCCAGCCCGTATCGATGTCCACCAGCAGCGGAAGAGTCGTCACGGAGGTGATGCGACGGACGTCTTCCAGCACATTGTCCAGTGATGTGATCCCGAGGTCAGGAAGACCATAAGATGCGCTCGCGACACCGCTTCCGGAAAGATAGATGGCTCGGTGCCCGATCTGCTCCGCCATCATTGCGGTATAGGCATTAATGGTACCAACAATGCGCAGCGGCTTTTCAGAGACAACAGCCTCTCGGAAATTTGCGCCGAAAGCTTTCATCAGGAACTCCTGCAGATCATCGGACAGACAACGGAATCCGAAGTTTATCGATTCCGGTCAGAAACCGGCAGTCACTGCAATTTACAGGAAAAGCGACGCGAACTAAGATCGCTGAGTGTTAGATATTAAGGGGATCCCTTGGAAAAGCTCCCATCGCACCGTGAAGGCAACTGCCATGACCATTGAGGTTCGCTGCCGAAAGTGCGGCGAGGTCTATCAGCTCAGCGACTCCGCTCGCGGAAAGAAAGTCCGCTGTCAGGAGTGTGAAGCCGCAATCGATGTTTCTGCGTCTGTGGTGAAAACGACTTCGCAGAAATCCGCTCGATCATCCCGAGCCTCAGAAGAAAGCTACGATGAACCCGATGACTTCGGGTACGAGGAAGCATACGACAGACAGCCACTCGCTCCGAATCGCTCATCTTCGCGGAGCAATCAGGGAGGAAGTTCGTTTCCACTGAAACCGCTCGTCGCGGTCTTCGCGTGTGTGATCGCCACACTTCTGATCGGCGCGATTGTCATGTCATTTCTTCCGGACAGCAGTCAATCTGAGGAGTGGATTACCTGGCAGTCCCCGGACGAACAGTTCTCTGTCAGTCTGCCGAGTGAGCCAGACGTTTCCAGTAAGCCAGTCAAAGGACTCACGGCCACTCAGTACAAATGCGTCAACTGGACAAGCAGCATCGTTATCACCCGGGCGTGGAACATGATGTTCCTTCAGATCAGGACTCCTGAACAGGTTGATGAGATCTTCAAGACCTCTGTCGAATCCTTAAAAGCAGAAAACGACAAAATCATTCTTTCGGAAGCTCCTCATACTGTTCAGGATTTTCCGGCTCGGATTGTGGAGATCGCTTCAGCTAAGGGAAGTGCGAGAATCAAAGCTCTCTTGATTCTGAAAAACGAGCAGTTCTTTGTGGTCGAAGTTGTCTCACGTTCGGGCCCTCCCGACGAAAAAATTGTCTCTAAGGTCTTCGACTCGTTTCGATTCATCATACCGGAGACAGAAATATCGAAAACCGAAAAATCGACGTTTGGCGGCGTTGAGACCTCCCCTGACGCCGCGGATGACTCTGACGACACGAGAACATCGCGATCAGCCAGATCAAGGCGCAAAGGATCGTCCGGCGATCCGTCAGATCCGGCGACTCCATCGGAGCCACTGCCGGGGATCGGACTACCACAGAGAAAACCGTCAGAGGCTGACACAGCAGCTGATCAGTCCAGAAATGGTTCCAGTGATACGGATCCGTTTGCAGTGGTGACAGATGATGAGCAGCCCGCGGATGACTCCTCAGACAATCCCTTTGCCGTCGTCGATTCGGGCACCGGTCGTAATAAGGATGCAGACACAGACGACAACCCCGGACAAACCAGGTCGAAGAGTTCCGGCAGACGGGGAACGAATTCTCCGTCAAGAAAAGCAGACGATGACAGCACGGACGACAGTGAGAGCGGTTCCGCAGTGTCGGGACGAACGGCGTCACGTCGCGGGGATGCCTCCGAGAAAGCTGCAGCAAGACGCCGGAAGCAGTCTGCTGGAAAGAAGGCAGAGGAACACGAACAGGAAGCGGAAAAGAATATCAGCATCGATCTGAAATCTTATCACTTTGCTCAGGCGGCTCAGATCCGAGCGCAGACAGAGGATCGTGCTGAGGCGTTTGCAAATGCAGAAAAGGCAGAACAACTCGGTCCCGATCGGCGAAATCGAGAATCCATCTATGAATGGCATGCGGCACTCGGGGAAACCTATTTCCTGACGCAGCAGTACCGCAAGTGCGCTGAACACTGTCAGAAGGCACTGAAAAATCCGCCGGAGGGAGCCGATACTGCCGAGATCCAGGCATTTCTCGAGGAGGCGCAGGAGAAGATTCCCGGCGGGAAGTAACCGGGAGTATGCACTTCAGATGCGACCATCATTCCCCGGGGCCGGGGCCGGTGCCTCGACAGCAACGTCGGCCTCCAGCTGCAGATAGGCTTCGATGAGTTCATCCGCGATCCGCAGATTGTACACATCCCATTCGAAGCCGGGCATTCTCATTCTTTCAGAGCTGAAGATCTGTTTTCGAACCAGCAGCCGTTTGAAGAACGCAATCGAAGTCAGAAGTTCCTGGTTCGTAAATGACAGAATCGGGAGCAGCTCATTCAGAATCCTTCGTGCGATGTCACGACGTCCCTGTTCGTAGTAGCTGAGAATGCTCTGGTAAACTCGGACCATTGAGCTTTCCGGCACCATGGCATCGACACCCCGGTCGAGAGCTTCGATCATCTGTGGAACCGCCCAGCCACCGGCAATCCAGAACTCTCGACCGAAGGCTTCGCGAACTTTCGTGTACTTCGGGCCGGCAGGAACTGTCTCCACCTTGATTCCGCAGAAGATGGGTATATCTTCCCGAAGCTCACGGATCACAGATAGGTCAAGCCCGTTCCCGTTGAACTGAAGATCCTGGACCACGAGGGGAAGCTGACATCCGTCTGTTACACGTCGAAACCAGGGAACAACGCTTTCGGGAGACGAGTAGAGCGACTGGGGCACTGCCACAAGCCAGGCATCGGCATTGATCTCCATGGCAGTGTGATGCATTTCCCGACAGATGTCGTGATCATCTGAAGAGGCTCCCACAATGACGGCCGGCCGCTTTCCCTTTCCCTGAATCAACCGCAGATGCTGCTGCACCGAATGAAGAATCTTCCGACGTTCCTCAAGCGTCAGGTGAGACACCTCACTGGCGACTACAGGAACCAGAAACCCGGTGGCCCCCGAATCAACGGCGTCGTTGATCAGACGCTTCAGACTGAGATCGTCAATCGCTCCGGAGTCATCAAATGGAGTCTGCAGCACAGGAACAATTCCTGTCGGCAGACGACGTGACGGGTTCTGTGAAGCATTCATCTGTGCTTTTCCGTGCCGCCCAGTGCTGCCATGGACTTCATTCTCAGTTCAGACCGAACGTTCAAACAGCCACCATTTCGGTTTCGGCACACCGCGCCGCAGTCCGAATCGTTCACCTGCCACATGGCTGATCGCAGCAGCCAGCTCTTCCGGAGAATCACTTATGATGAATCGATCGATATCCGCAGTACTCGCGGTACCGTTCTTCTGAACGCTCTCACGAAGAAAATCGATCATCGGCGCCCAGAACTCACGTCCGACCAGAACGATCGGAAAGTCCTTCATCTTGCCGGTCTGAACAAGCGTCGCGATCTCGAACAGTTCATCCAGAGTTCCGAATCCACCCGGAAGTGCCACAAATGCATACGAATACTTGGCCAGCATCAGCTTCCGGATGAAGAAGTAACGGAAGTCCACAAAAGTATCCAGATACGGATTCGGCTGCTGTTCCATCGGCAGCACAATATTGCATCCGACACTGTGACCTCCGGCTTCCTTTGCACCTCGATTCGCCGCTTCCATAATACCGGGGCCACCCCCTGTCATCACTGTGAAACCAGCTCGAGCCAGCTCGGCACCCACACGCATACCCAGCTGGTACCAGGGATGGGTTTCCGGGAATCGGGCTGATCCGAAGACAGTCACGCAGGGCCCGACAAAGTGCAGATGTCGAAATCCCTGAATCATCTCGATCAGAACCCGAGCCGCCATGAGAAGTTCACGGATTCGCGACTGGGGGCCCTGAAGAAAACGCGAATTCTGACTGTCAGAAGAAGAACTCTCAGCCATTGATAACTCTCGAAACGTTGTTGTGAAATCGGTGTTGTGTTCAGAAATTCAGGCGAGATACCGGTCACACTGGTGCAGACATCTCTTTCCGTGGTCTTTGTTCCGGATTGACTCAGCCTCCGGGAATGAGCCAGCTGAACTGTTCATGCGTCGGACCAGACGATCATCCGGGAAACGCGGCTGCGACGGACGCTCGCATTTTCTCGAGCCCCGTCTTTGCAACCAGAGCGGCATCCTGTTTCCAGTAATCGCGATTGAAGAGTTCCAGAGACAGAGTCAGCTCACTGCAGGAACATCCCAGCATCTGAAGTATTTCAGACACTGGCGCAACACCGTCGCCCGGATAGACGCGATGAGAATCATTCATCTCCGCTCGAGGCGGACTCGCGGGATAGTCATTCACGTGAAGCACATGAACCGCAGCATCGCTCAGCAGCTTCAGGCCACCAAATCCGGAGCCGCCTTTGAAGATGTGATAAATGTCCGGCAGGATGCAGGATTTCGGGTGATCGGCTTCGGTGCACGCCATCACTGTTTCGCCGAGCCGTGAGAGGTTCACCGAAAATCCCCAGACCTCAAGCTGCGGCACGACTCCGATCTCATCGCCCAGCTGAAGCAGCGTTCGATAGCGTTCGGCAACAGCGAACAGATCCAGCTTGCCTTCGGAAGTGGCTCCCGCCGGTGGAGCCGCAATTCGAGTGCCGCCGATTTCTCGCAGCACTTCCATATCGCGTCGTGCTTCCTCAAGCCCAAGTCGTCGTTTCTCCGGGTCGTCCACGATCCATTGCGAAAACGCAATCGCACTGTCGACTGTAAGGCCGCTGTCTGAAATCAGCTTCCTGAGATCAGAAAGCTTTCCTCCCTTTTCGACATACAGGTTGATGCTTCGAACCCAGGGTTCAATGCCATCATAACCCGCGGCGGCCGCGACGCGAATTTCCTGCTCGATGCCGAGTTCCTGTCCACGAATGGTGCCGGTATTCAGGCAATATCGAAACTTCGGGCGAGTGGTTCCCGTCGCAGGTACTTCCGCAGCTGACAGCGATGTGGGGCCGGAAAGATTTGATCCGGTGACCATTGATGCAGTGCTGCCCGCCATTCCCGCTGCGACACCCAAACCGGATTTCAGAAAAGCTCGACGATGGCTCATACGGTCTTCATTTTCCTTCCACACAAGTGATCACCAAAAAATACAGGTGGTTTCGAACCCGGGACTGGCTCCCGATGGACGCGGTGTTTTCCCGCAAATTCTGCAACTGCAAGCGTGCCTGTCCCGGGTTCGAAACACGCTCTGCCAGACCTGACTCTGATTGAATGAATTCTGCACATTTTTCTTCCGCACGGTACACGACGTACCGGCCTCCGAAAACCCTCATCCGGAACAGTTCAGCCCCTTTCGGGAGAACAGTCGCACGATCGCGAACGGAGCATTTCCGTCTGCCGATTGCTCAGATCACCCGTTAATCAGGATCGCTGAAGTAATCGGGAGAACCGGAATTATCCGTGCAGATGTTCTGACTGCCGGGGCATCGAAGTTGACGGATTGTAGCGTTCGGTCCGGGGAGATTTTTCGGAACGGTGCGGAGGTTTGCGCTGCTGACTTGAAGGCCATGAGTCCCTGTGTAGTCTGAAAGCGTAACGGAGCCGATGGTTCAGACACGGAAATCAGAGCGTGAAACCCGAGTGGCATTTCAACAAGGTGAATCCGCGATTCAAGAATCGCGAAGCGATGCAGGGTGAGTTCTTTGCCTGTGACAGCGAACTCCGTGCGCTGGTGCGGGAATCCATGCAGAACTCACTGGACGCGCGACGTCCGGAAGTCACCGGTCCGGTTGCGGTTCGGTTCTTTCTTTCCGGCGAAATGAATGCACTGTCACCGAAGCGAGCTCGCAGATGGTTTCGCGGAGCATTTGACCACTTTCGCAGCGATCAGAGCGGACTTCGGAACGTTCCTGACCGTGAAGAACCCTGCGTGTTTCTGACCATCGAAGACAGTGGCACGACTGGTCTGAACGGTGACCCCGAGCAGTATCACGAGATTCCCGACAGCAAAAATCCGTTTTACTATTTCTTTCGTGCTGAGGGCCAGTCCAACAAAACAGAATCTGCCGTGGACAGTGGCGAAACCGGTCGCGGACGCTGGGGGCTCGGCAAGTTCGTCTTTCCCCGAAGCAGTCAGGTTCGATCCTTCTTCGGGCTCACCGTCCGGTCTGAAGATCACCGAAGAATGCTCGTCGGTCAGAGCATTCTGAGGTCGCATCAGGTCGACGGCACCAGTTATACGCCCGACGGATGGTTTGGAACAAAGCCTGACAAAAAGGAAGTCGCTCCGCCGATCGAAGATGAAGACATTCTTCGGGATTTCGAAGAAGACTTCGCACTTGAACGACGCAGAGAACCCGGGCTTTCAGTCGTTGTTCCGTACTGCGATCGGACATGGACCACAACTGACCTGATCAGCTGCATTCTTCAGGATTACTTCTGGGCGATTCTGAACGATGAACTTGCGATGACAGTGGAAGGGCCTGACCAGCAGTTTGTGATTCAGTCGCAATCTCTTCCTGAAGTCATTCGCCACTGCCATGAGGATGTCGCTCGTCAGTTGACGCCACTGCTGAGCCTGGCCGTCTGGGGTCAGAAACGAATCGCAGACGGTGAGTTCACGCGACTGCCTGTCGTTGCACGAAAAGGTGCGCCTCGATGGAATCAGCAGGAACTTCCGATTTCTGTCATGGAATCGATGCGGCGGGAATTTCAGGCTGACGGCAGAGCTGTCGTTCGAGTCTCAGTTCCGATTCAGCGAAAAGGATCGGACCCCGTCCCGTCGTACTTCGACGTGATGATTCAGCGGCGGGAAGAGTCATCTCGCAGCAGACCGCTCTTTATTCGCAATGGACTTGTGATCTCCGATGTTCGGTGTCGACCGACGCGAGATGTGTGCTCACTGGTCATTTCCGAGGATCCCGCCATCTGTCGGTTTCTGGGCGACGCAGAAAATCCGGCTCACACAGAGTGGATTGAAGAAACATCGCATTTCAAGGGCCGATATCTACATGGCAGTGCAACACTCCGGTTAATTCGAAACGCCACTGCCGACCTTTGTCAGTACCTTCAGGAATCTCCGGCATCGCAGGATCCGGAGGTTCTTCTGGATGTTTTCTCAATCGGAACAACTGGTCAGGGGAGTCCTGTCGGATTCTCATCGCGACAGTCGCACAGCAGGCTCCCCGCACAGCTGCGCAATGCTCGAAAAACGTCCACCGGAGCTGATCGACCAAAGCTTTGTCGTGTAACAAGGAGAAACGGGGGCTTCCGTGTCATCGGTTGCCGAAACCGCATCGACGAAAACCCGGGAGATCTCCAGGCAGCAACCGGTGTTGTGATCAGCATCTCAGTGGCTTACGATCGCCGAGGCGGTAATCCGCTGCGAAACTTCAATTCTGCGGACTTTCGACTGGATGAATCCCCGGTAATGATTGAGGTCGAGGGAGCACGGATTGAAGTTCCTTCGCCGAATGTTCTGGAAATTCGTCCGGATCGATCCGATTTTCGCGTCATGGTGACGGGTTTTGATCCAAATCGAGATCTGTATCTCAGGACAGCCCAGACGAAGGAATCCGTCTGATGGCTCGTCTGAATTTCACCGGTCGTCGCCGGATTTCACAGAACCACGTTCAGATCCGAGTGACCGGGATTGGTGGGATTGAGACATTCCAGGTCGACCTGAATCTTGAAAAGTATCTGTTTCCTTCGGACGCCCGCGTTGTGGTGGAAGCCTGGCGTCAGCTGGAACTGATCCGCTTCGAATTCGGAACTGTCGGCAATCTGACACCGCCGTCCAACTGCCGGCTTTCGGAATTCGGCACGGCAGCGGGAGTTCGATTTCGTGTCAAAGTGATCTCTTCTACTCCCCCACGAGGACGCCTGCTTGGCGTCGCAGATCGGATTCTTCCGAAGGATGAGCATCGAGCTTCACTCATGCGAGTCCCACTGCTGGCCGTGAGAACACAGGATCTCGGCAGAGAGATCTGGCGAATCGACTTTTCGGAGGAACCGATTCTCCTCATCAACTCGCGGTGTACCCGTGGCCATTCTCTGGTGCAGTCGCCGGAGTTTCAGGCGCTCGTCCTTCCGGAAATTCTGCGCAGTATCCTGACTCGTATTCTGCGAATCGAAAACATTCGTTCTGTGGAGGAAAATGACGACTGGACGGGCCGCTGGCTGCAGTTTGCCATTTCGCTTCCTGGCACGGAGCCGCCGTCTCAAAGCGATGACTCTGAAGCAGATGACCACTGGATTGAGACTGTGGTAGGTTCGTTCTGTCGCTGGCGAAGCGTTGACCGACTGCTTGAATCCGCGAAGAGTGAATCTTCGGAGAGCAGTCCGAGCGAATCGAAAGGTGAACGCGAATCCGAAACTGAACGCACATCCTGAACTGCTGAAGTCTTCAAATTGCGAAGTCTGCACCGGGATGAATCACCAATCGGTCACCGGGAGATGTAGCGAGCCTGGTCAGTCAGGCCTGCCTCGCGAAAACCTCTGAGTCGAAGCTGGCAGGAGTCACACTCACCGCACGAAGCCCCGTCCGGCGACGGGTCATAACAGCTGTGCGTCATGGAATAATCAACGCCTATCTGAACGCCTGTCCGGATGATCTCTGCCTTGGTCATCTGAATCAAAGGAGTGTGGATTCGAAACTTCCGCCCCTCAACGCCGGACCGCGTTGCGAGGTTGGCCATTTTTTCGAATGCCTGAATGAATTCCGGTCGACAGTCCGGATATCCGCTGTAGTCAACGGCGTTGACACCGATGAACAGATCCGTGGCCTCACAGGATTCCGCCAGCCCCAGAGCCACCGACAGGAAGATCGTATTGCGAGCCGGAACATAGGTTACAGGAATTCCCTCGGAGATATCCGCTTCCGATCGTCCGTGTGGAACGGCGATCTGATCCGTGAGGGCCGACCCTCGGAAGATCCCTGTATCCAGCCTGAAGACAACATGTTCTGCGACGCCGAGAGCCTGACAGACGCGGCTGGCAGCATCGAGCTCAAATCGATGGCGCTGACCATAGTCGAATGAAATCGCAATCGTGTCGTAGCCTTGATTCCGGGCAATTGCCAGAACCGTCGCGGAATCAAGTCCACCACTTACCAGAACGACGGCTTTTGGTCGATTGGTACTCGCCGGAGACATATCTGAGCCATCCGAAAAGGAGAATCCCGTCCTCAGACGGAAGCAGCAGCATCGCGACGCGGGAAATGACGCGGCACTGAAAATTCGGTCTTCAGAGTATCGAATCGCCTCCCGGAAACGGTCCTTCCCGCCGGGAAAGATTCGGGAATCTCGCAATTCAGAGAGTCCCCGAGCGTGCAGCGGCGGAGACGGAAACGGGATGGTTTCCCGGGAAGATGGCTTCGCGGAGGAAAATTGCAAACAGAGGTGCGGATTTCTGCGTAATCTTCGTACACGTTGGACCCTGTTCGCCGATCTGTGGCCAGTCCCTTGCCAATTTTTCTGCCGACTTCAGGCCTTTTCGGCCTGAATTCTGAGACTCCCAGCTGAATAAAGAAGCCGACATGCAGAACGAAGCCGTCATCGAGATTCGGAATCTTTCCAAAATTTACCGTGACTTCTGGGGCCGAAAGAAAGTTCTTGCGGTCAAGAGTCTCAGCATGGATGTTTATCGTGGTGAAGTCTTCGGGTTGCTGGGTCCGAACGGTTCGGGCAAGACAACAACCATGAAGATGCTCCTGGGGCTTCTGTTTCCGACTTCCGGAGAAATGAAGATTCTCGGAAAGCCGGCTTCCGACGTCAGCAAGAACGAGAAGATCGGATACCTTCCGGAAGAGTCTTACCTTTATCGTTTTCTGAATGCAGACGAGACGCTCGATTTTTACGGACGTCTGTTCACGATGTCTGCTGCGGAGCGAGTGCGGCGGACAGACGAGCTGATTGAGATGGTCGGGCTCGGAAAAGCTCGTCGCCGTCAGCTGAAGGAGTACTCCAAGGGGATGACTCGCCGCATCGGACTGGCACAGGCACTCATTAACGACCCGGAACTCGTGCTTCTTGACGAGCCTACCAGCGGACTCGACCCTCTCGGAACACGAGAAATGAAAGACCTGATCCTGAAGCTGAAAGCTCAGGGCAAGACGGTCGTGATGTGCAGTCATCAGCTGGCGGACGTTCAGGACGTCTGTGATCGGATCGCCGTTCTGTTTCAGGGTGAACTGAAGGTTCTTGGGCGTGTGGACGAGCTTCTTGAACTGCGTGACGAGATGCAGATCCGAACGTCGAATCTCAGTGACGCAGCGGTGGCCGACATCAAGGCGGTCCTGCAGAAGCACAACATCGGGGACCCTGTCATTCAGCGTCCGAAAGCGGATCTCGAAGAGCTGTTCCTGCGAACGATCCGCGAGAGCGGCGAGCGTCCTGGGCGACGGTTTTCAACGGAAGAGATTGCTGCGGGTGCCGGTGCTGGTGGCGACAAGAAGTCCGGCAGCTAGCGGGCCGCACTGCCGTGAGGCTGTTGCGGTGTCCCTGAGCGAAGTCTCTGTTCTTCGTCTGCGTGATTGACCGAAAGGTCCGAAATCTGTTCTGCCCCTTTTTTTAAGTTCGGATTCCTGAAACATGGATTTCAATCCTGTCAGCTTCAATATTCTGCTCGGCCTCGCTCAGTGGCTGCTGATTGTTGCGGTGGTCTTCGCCGGTGGGCTCGGAGTCGTTTATCTTCTGATGACGGCACGATACGGCCGTCTTGGAAGTCGCCGGTTCTGGGCCGGTGTCTCCAGCTATCGCAGTGATATTCTTTCGCTGTCGCCGCGGCGAATATTCGCCGTCACCAACCTGACCTTCAAGGAAGCGGTGCGGCGCAAGGCGCTGCTCGTCTTTGTTGTATTCGCGGTG
Organism: Planctomyces sp.; assembly: GCA_046345315.1. Lineage (GTDB taxonomy): Bacteria > Planctomycetota > Planctomycetia > Planctomycetales > Planctomycetaceae > F1-80-MAGs062. The sequence continues at coordinate 62,818 of JBKDKA010000253.1, read as the reverse complement.
CTGCTGATGTTTGCCGGGTGGTTCATCTCGAATTCCAATGAACGCCCCGAGCTTCAGGTGAACGTTCACATCACGTTCGTTCTGACAACGATCGCGTGGCTCATTCTTCCGGCCGTGATTTTTCTGAGCTGCTGGGGGATTCCGGAAGATATCCGTCTTCGATCTCTTCACACAGTTGTGACGAAACCGGCTCGCCGGCTCGAAATCGTCCTCGGGCGAATGCTTGGATTCAGTGTCGTCACGGTGCTGGTTCTGGCGGTGATGGGGGTGATCGGTTACATCTGGATTCAGCGACAGATTCCCGAAGCAGTTCGAGATCGGCTGACGTGTCGCGTTCCCGTGTTTGGTACTCTTTATTTCATCGACCTTGAAGGGCGACCGAGGGAGCAGGGAATCAACGTGGGTGATACCTGGATGTATCGTTCTTACATTCAGGGAAACACACGCACTCGAGCAGTCTGGATTTTCCCGGACATTACGCCGGAAAACGTCGGGGATGAGCTCATCCTTGAGTCAAGATTTGAGGCTTTTCGAACCCACAAGGGAACTGAAAAATCCGTTCGAGAAGGGCTCGAAGCCCAGTACACGCTGATTCAGAATCCCAGGGAACTGGCATTCAGCGGTCTGAATCCGGGAGCCTCGATGGCGGACTTTTCTACTGCACTGCGTGAAGGTCAGTTCCGCACTGCTGCCGATCATCTGAAGACGATCTCCGAGAAACTCAGGACGTCGCCGGGAGATTTTCGAGCGGCTGACTTCAAGAATCTTGCCTCCGGGCTGAATCAGGCATCGCAGTTCCTCGTCGCGTTTGACCCAAAACTCTTCACTGGTTTCTCGAAAGAGCTTGCTGGTGTGAGCACGGCGGCCAAACAGGCGGGCGAACAGTCCGAAGCAGCCGGGAAGGCGGCGTTTGAAGCGGTCGCAGTTGCCGGAGAGAAGCTGTCGGAATTCCTCCGTACCAATTCGGACGATCTTCAGGAGAACCTTTCACGGACTGAAGTACCGCTGCCATCATTTGGAATTTCTGAATTTCATGATGGTGACAATGTCATGAAGATTCCACGGAAGGTGCGAGCAATCGCGGAATCTGAAACGCTCGCTAAATTTCTTGCGACTCGCATTAACCAGCTGAACGACGCGGGAAAGCTCGCTGAGAACGGCCAGATCGCTGGAGGAGCGGTGGACGCGGTTGCAGAAGGAGGAGCGATCTCACAGCTGAATGCCGAATTGCTGATGGAGGTTCTGAAGGAACAGGTCGAGTCAGGTGCACTCGTGGTGAAGGAAAACAAACTCACCATTGCAGACGGTCGCAGATGGTTTGCATTCTTTGATGATCTGATTCGTCGGGACCTTCTGGCGTCACAGGACAGCGAAGGCTGGGCAATGGAGTTTGATCTGTTCGATCAGCTTACTCGGGAAGGCCAGCTTCGCGTTGAGGTTTCCTGCCTGGACGATCAGATGTTTCTGGGAATGGCTCGTCCGGACCTGTTCGTTCGACTGCCGGACCGAAGCTTCCTTTCGGGATATTCAAAAGCGATTCTGACAACCGGAATGATGCTGGTACTGGTGGTTGTGATCGGTGTCACGGCGAGTTGTGTTGTGAAAGGTCCGGTGGCAGTGTTCTTTACGCTCACCGTGTTCATCGTTGGTCAGTTCTTTCAGGAGTTTCTCTACCGTGTCGTCGGAGGGGAACAGGGCACCGGGATGATTGAATCAGCAGCGATGATCATTCAGCATCGAAATCCGCAGGTGGGCATGGACGCGTCGGAAGTCACTCAGAATGTTGTGAAGGCTCTCGATCTTGTATCGCGCGGAATGCTCTGGTTAGCCAGCCGCATCATACCGGATTTTGCAGTCTTCAGTGATGCGTCGGCATACGTCGAGAAGGGTTTTGATGTGCCGGTGGATACGGCGGTGCTTCCCGCCGCCGCTGTTCTCGTTGGGTTTCTGATCCCCTGTATCGTTCTCGCTGGAGCGTGCCTGAAGTTCCGGGAGCTGGAATCGAAATGAATAATCTTACATCTCGTCAGCGGAAGCTGGCTTACGCCGCAGGTATCCTCCTGCTGTTGTTTCCCATCGTCATCCTTGGTGCTCCGGCAGCGAAAGATGTCGGAGTCGATGACAAGAGTCTTTCCGGAGGCAGTGGGCTTCTGGCAAGAATGCGAGTTGAGCACGACCTTGGTGAGGCCACACTGGGGAACGTTGACCCGTCAAGCGCAGCCATGAACCTGGTGCTGCTGGGTCTGCGTGGTCCGGCTGCCGGTCTGCTGCACCTTCAGGCGATTGATTACCAGGAACGAAAAGACTGGGCAAAGCTGGCAGCAACCGTGGATTCGATCACGCTGCTGCAGCCGCACTATGTGCAGATCTGGAAGTTCCAGGGCTGGAACCTTGCCTACAATGTCTCTCGCGAATGGGACAAGGTGGATGACCGTTTTTACTGGGTCAAGCAGGGAATCAAGTTCCTTCAGGAAGGAACGAGAAAGAACCAGACCATTGCGATTCTCTACCATACCGTCGGAGAGAATATCACGAAGAAAATGAACACCTCTGACGAAAAGAAATTCTTCAGGGAATTCTTCGTCAAGGATCCGGACACCGAGAAGTTCGACGGTGGTGCCGATTCAGAGATCAATCCGTCCGGCAGCGACAGTAACCTCGTGGCCTACGAATGGTTCACAACGGCCAATGAAAAAGATGATGCGTTCGGTATGACGGGAATGACGCACGTCTTCTTTCGACAGGGCCCGTCGAAGGCGCGTCTGACCTATGCAGAAATGCGTCAGAAGGACGGCTATTTCGATCAGGAGAATCGCGCTGCATGGGAAGCCGGATACGATGAATGGATGAATGTTTACGGTGTCTACGAGTTCAAAGGTCTGAACGAATGGAAGTACAAGCTGAATTCAACACCGGAAGACATCGTCGTGATGGCTCGCGAGAACGGTATCTCCGTCGATGAACAGAGGGAAGTTCACTCCAGGAATGTCAACATGGTCCACTATCGCTTCTGGGCAGATTACGCCGATGCAGAACGCGATGAAGAAACAATGGTTGCTCATCGCACAACTTATGAAGCGAAGAGAGCGTTCCTCGAAGGTCGCGGTTTCAATTCCGTCGATGCTGAAGGGAAGACCACCATTTCTGAGGCGCAGCAGAAACTGGAAGAAGCGATGGGACTCTGGATCAGAGTCTTTGAAAAGTATCCAAACATGCTCACCAACAACGACTCCTACCGTGAAGAGGCCCTTTCCATCGTGCATTACTGGTACGTTGTGCATGAGACCAATGGAACGACCCCGGCTGACACCTTCCCGTTGAAATCGCTCTGGGATTCCCATCCTGAGGTTCGGCCGGAAATTCAGCGTCAGTTCCTGCTGGACACGATGCGGGCAAAAAGAAACAACTGATCTTTGATCGGATTCTGTGATTCTTCATCAGTTGTCTTCTGAAGGGTCATCCACTGTTTTTCGGAGACTCATCTTGCCGGCAGGACCGATCTTCGCGAGAGAAATTCTGACTGCTCCTCGCCGACCGCGTCATTATCTGATGCGGTCGAGCTTTGTGGCAGCGCTTCTCATCCTTTTCTATACGGTCCGGCAGGCGACAATCGGATTTCAGGATGTTCAGTTTGCCGGTGATGTGGCTTCCTTCAGCAGCCTGGTTTTCCAGGTGTTCTCCACGCTGCAGCTGACGCTGGGCATGTTCTTCGCAACACTGTTCACCGCATCGAGTGTGGCACAGGAGAAAGACCGACAGACTCTGATCCTGCTGCTGATGACGGATATGAAGAATCACGAACTGGCACTCGGAAAGCTGGGTGCCAGCCTGCTGGTCGCAGCGGTGCTGCTCGCTGCATCGCTACCGGTGTCATGCTCCCTGCGTCTGCTCGGCGGCGTGACCTGGCCTCAGGTCTTCTGGGCGTCAGCAGTCATCGGATCCGCCTCCCTGGCGGCCGGAGCATGGGGTGGGATGGTTGCTTTCCGAAAGGAAAAAACCTTTCAGACGCTGGCAATCAGTGTCCTTGGAGTGGTTGTTTTCATTGCTGCTGCAGAATCGCTGGTCACACTGGCAGGATCCGACAGCAGAGTTGCCTTCTGGATTGCAGCGCTCTCTCCGTATCGCAGTCTTTCGGAGGTTCTGTTTCCGCTGCAGAAGACGATCGCCGGACCAATTCAGGTCTCGGCTCTTCCATCTGTTCTTGCCTTCCTCAGCCTTGCGGTCCTGTTGACAGCGATCACAGTCGTTCGGATGCGTGTGTGGAATCCGTCGCAGACCATGCGAGTTTCTGCACTGCAGATGGCCGTCCCGGAAGAGCAGAATGAAACGGCATCAGCCGCGCCAGCACGTGCTGCCGTCCATCACCGCACTGTCTGGACAAATCCGGTGATCTGGCGGGAAATGAAGACACGACCTTACGGAAAACGCGTTTTCTGGATCAAGCTGGTCTACGTGCTGCTGGCTCTGGGAGTCGTCTGGTCCGCTGGCAGCACGCCATTCAGTGGGGATACTCTGGTTCTTGGGATGGTGAGTCCCGCAGCGTTTGCATTCCTCGGCGTCGGCATCATGAGCCTTCTGCTGATCAATGCTCAGGCTGTCACATCCATCACAACGGAACGAGATGGTCGCACACTGGAACCACTTCTGATCACAGATCTGAGTGCGCGAGAGTTCATGATGGGGAAGATCGGCGGCGCCATCTGGAATGCCGGAGAAATGATCTTCCTGCCGCTGATTCTCCTCGTCGGCCTGACTATGGCTCGCGTGGTTCCGTCCCTGACCCCGGAAAACTGCTTCTACCTGATCATGGCATTTCTGGTACTGGCCCTCTTCGCCATTTCGCTCGGACTTCATGCAGGACTGAGCTACGAGAACTCCCGAACGGCAATCGGAAACAGTCTGGGAACAATGTTCTTTCTGTTCATCGGTATCTTCGTATTCATGCTCCTGCTGGTCGAAGCACGATCGTCATTCGCGATGCAGATTCAGAGCTTCATTATCTTCATCGGATTCGGAAGTCTGGGACTGTTCAGCTCACTGACGCACAAGAATCCATCCAGCGCCCTGACTATGGCTTCGATGAGCCTGCCGTTTCTCACGTTCTACGCCATCACCGATTTTCTGCTCGGCGGCAATCTCGGAGTCTGTTTCTGGATCTGTGTTGCCTATGGTTTCACTTCCGTTGCGATGCTGATTCCCGCGATGACAGATTTCGATGTGGCCCTTGGCCGAAACACTCAGGATCAGGGCTGATTCCGGAAGGCGCTGCTGCAAAGAAGGACAGCAGCACCCATCAATGACGTCCGGGCGTCAGCACCTCATTCAGTTCCGGATCATTTGACTCGAGGCACCTCAATCAGCTTCGGGTTTCCGTCAAAGATCCACATGCGATCGGCTGGTTTTCCACCGACCGGATTCTTCGGTATGGTGAACAGTTCGGGAGTCATCATCTCTTCTCCGGTCTGCGGATGACGTCCCGGCTTGGCGCGGAACTGAGTGGCGAGTGTCTGAATTCTCGGGTCATTCTGATCATCGAAGGATCCGATCGTGACGACCGATCGATGTCGGTCGTGAAACACCCACGCCTCGTAGTTCTGATCATAGCCGGATTTTTTCGCGCTGCGGAGAGCCTCAGTCAGAGCCCACGCTTCCATTCCTGTCTGATCCAGATTATTCCCGAAGCTCTTTTCAAACCGTTCCATCGCTCTCGAATCAGCTTTATTTCCGACCTGCATGATGGCGTTTCCTGCAAAGGTCGCGATCACGAGCGTGTACTTGCCTTTGTTCTTCAGCAGGGAATGGTCCATGTCTGCATTCAGAGTGGCGATCAGCTTCATCTCTTCCCGGTCGACGGTCTTCTGTTTGACCTCTTCGGGAGACAGCAGCGGGTTCGTGGATGCCCATGCTTTGCTCAACGGTCCGGGTCGTCCGGGGGACCTGAAGAAGATCCCTCCATTTTTCTCTTCCGTCAGAAATGCAGGTTCAAATTTTTCCTTGATGGTCTTCAGGTCCTTCTGAAGCCTGTCATCGTTGATGCTCGGATAGTTGCCGGCAAAGACGGTGATGGAATCTCCGAGCGGATAACTGTAGGCCGGGATGCCCTTCTTCTTTCGAAGTTCATACACAAGCTCATCAGCAGCCTGTGCCGCTGTCATTCCCTTGATGCGACGTTCTTCGTCCACATCGCGGAGCGAAGCGACCATGATCATCCATGGTCCGTGCTTCTTCGTCAGCTTGTAGTTTTTCCCCTTGATTGCCTCGACTTCAGCACCGGAAGCCGCCGTAATCAGGAATACCATCAGCCCGGCCAGCAGGCAGCACATCCTCTGGAGAATTATCGTCCGTGACATCCGTGTCATCCTTCCGTAGTGATGAATCATCCGCTCGGAAGTTCATCGCATCGAGTTTTCCGTTCTGTTTTTGAAGCGGAAACTCGTCCACGAAGACCTCCAGCGACCTGAAATCCGACTCAGATCAGCTGTCGAATCTCGAAACCGAAGTATGCTGTCTGTGACTGCCTGAGTTAACTCAATTTCAGAGAATCGTGATTCCGTGCCAGAAGCTCGATTCGATGAACAGCCTCAAACAGGCAGAAACTGCTGCAGTCCGTGAACGACATGCCGAATCTGCATAGCACCAGACTCGCACTCTGCAGTCGATCCTTGCAATTCAGGAATGCGACCTTCCAGACAAGAAGTCTTTGCGCACGAACATGCAGAGCAGGCTCCGTCAGTTACCGCCGAGACTTGATCGCGCTCAGGTCAGAATTCCGAAGGCTCTTCGCCGCCGGCTTTCGTAGCCAGTGCTTCGAGCACAGATTCATCGATGTTGACAGAGACGGCACGAACAGACCCGTCAGCAAGAGCCATCTGAACGATTCCCACGTGATGCGAACCGATTCCATCCGGACCGTTCAGATAGGGCTTCTGACTGAAGCTTCGTATCGTTGCTCTGCCACCCGCCAGGAAAGAGGCATTCGGTTCCGATGCATCCGTGATGATGATCGTATTCGATGTGCCATCGGTGATGTCAGCAATGCGACAACTGCGATTGTATCCGAAGACGCCTGCCTTTGGATCGTTCTTCGGAAGCATCGCAGCATTCTCGCCGACTCCTGCGATTCCGACATAATCACCGGATGACGGATTCGGACGTTTTCCCGGCTGGCTTGGATTCACGAAAGCGGGCACGGTGAGCTGAACTCCAGACGCGTTGGATTCTGCCTCCCAGCCGCTCTTGCCGTCGAGTTGTTCGTAGAGGTTCCCCTGTTCAAGGAACGGCAGAATGGAATAGCCCCAGCTGAGCCGTTCATCAGGCTCAAGATCAGCGTTCTCCACTGTACCATCAGGAAAACTATTGTAAACGTCGTGGTAGTTGTGCATGGCCAGCATCAGCTGCTTCAGATTATTCTTCGACTGTGTTCGTCGAGCAGCCTCCCGTGCCTGCTGAACGGCGGGCAGAAGAAGAGCGACCAGAATTGGCACGACGGCTGCGGACGAAATATTCCCCACAGGGCTTGATGGAATGGACTGCCGCGTTGTTGACGCGAAGCCATTCGGCAGCGAGTATCCGACGGCGACATTCGGAAACAACGGTTCAGTGATCTGTTCCACGGCCGGAAGATCTTCCGCAGTAAACGGCATCTCAAGAGTTCCGTCACCCAGGTTCGGAAGTGCCTGCTGTTCCAGAAGATTGAGCCCCATCGGCGCGAACTGCATCAGCTGAACATACCCGGCCGAAGGATCGCTCATCGAGATTGACGAAAACTTCTTCGGTAACTCACTGAGGGCACCGGAGATTTTTTCGTCAGGTTTCCAGGACGGAAGCTTCTTCGCCTCGCGCTGGTTCAGACTCTGGATGGCACCGGGAATGGCTCCAATCGCCATCCATTTGTCGCTGAGCGACATCGTGGGAACAAACGGCATGCCGGAAAGATTCAGTGACCAGGTTTCGCGACCATCCTTCTTCGTGTGTCTGACGGAAAAGTTCGCGTTGCCAGCTTCCTGCTGAATGATCTTCATCAGCCGATCGATACCCGATGAAAGAATCGCCTTGTCCCTGACGCTTACAGCAACGACTGGCGAAAACCCGATCGGAATCGGCAGTGGAGCCGGATCGGCGTAAACGCACCAGATATCTCCAAATCCAGCGAGCAGCTGTGTTCTCGGATCCCCTCCGAAAATTTCGCTGACTTTGGCAAGTGCCTCATCCAGCTTCTCCTCAGACGTGGGTTCCACTTCCTTCATCACATTTCGAATGGTCGAGAGAACCGTATCGCAGGCACCCGCAGCATCAAAAGCCGCGGCAGCAAATCCGGTTGTCCCCTTTGGCAGTGGCGGCAGTTCGCTCAGACTGAGGGTTCTCTGGTTCAGCAGCGCAGCAAGCCCTTTCAGCGGACCATCTGCCTCCAGCCGGGAATCGATCCATGTCTGAGCCTCATGATAGCCACTCTGAGCGGTGACCCGTTTCAGATTGTCCAGTCCCACAAGTCCCAGTGCCTCGCGAATCGACATTGTCTTTCCGGATGGTGCGGGCGGTAGCGGAAGATCGCCAAACTGCTTCAGCAGCATTTCTGCGTCAGCCCAGCCGAAACAGTCCACTGTGTAACGATCGGATTTGCGCAAAGCAGCCCAGTTTGGATTCTTCGAAACGTTCGGTGACCTGCCGGAAGCCACCGCCAGAGTCTGTTCGACCGCCTGCATTCCGAATGTGACAACCAGATGGCCATTCTCGTTCCACCAGGAGACTTCGACACCGGGAGTGTTCGAAGCAACCACGCGAATGCTTCGTTCCTCCAGTGTTCTTTCCTCAATCGCTTCTCCCTGCTTTTCGATCTCCGGGCGAATCACGGATTCCAGCCGGTCCATGAACTCTCCTGCCCCGTGGAGTACAAGAATTCCATAGGGGGTGAGCTGGCCTTCGCTGTTTGAGACACTGACACTGCCGGAAAGTCCGGAAGACCGCACGTGGTCAATGAATTCCCTGGCCAGCACTCCATTTTCGGCTCCATTGGCGGACGCGAAGAGCTGCACCAGGTCCAGAATTCGCGCGGTCAGTCCGGATTCTTCCAGCGACATCCACGCGGCGGTTTTCTTCAGACCGTCCAGATGCGCATTGGAACCATCATGCGTGAACACCAGACAGCCTGTTGCCGGCATCAGAGTTTCCGGAGCAGGCAGTTCCCCATTCTGCGATTTATCAGCTCCAACGACCCAGGCCAGAGACAACACGACAGCAACTGCACTCAGTGATGAAACCAGATACTTCATGGAGATCTCCGTTCCGAAGGTTGAAGTGATCCGCCCTGACATGGGAATGAATCTGCATTCCCGAAGGACACTGACATCAATTCCACCAGGATCGTATCTGCAACGATGCGGGATGTACAGGTTCCGAAGTCGTCGGAGAAACAGCACTCATCCGGCACATACAGATTCGATTTCCGACTTTAGGTTCTGAGGGAGAATTTTTGTGGAGACGCCCTGTTATTGCAGGGAATTTCGAGGTTTCGACATTCAACGAACAACGCTAGAGTGCGCGAGGTTCAATTCGAAGACACTCAGAACGGGTTACTGAAGATGGCCGATCGGGAATTCTCCGCGTATCAACAGAAAGTGATTCAGCGGTATTACGAAAACAAAGATGCAATCGACGAGCAGCGCCTGAGCGAACTCGTCACGAATCTCTATCTTGCCCCTCCGAAAAAGCAGGCAAAGATGTGGGATACGGCGAAGGAACTGATGGAACGTATGAAAATCACGCCGTCACGAATCGAACACGTGATCAATTCCCGTGACGTTGCCGTTCTGGCGAAAGTGGTTGAAGAACTGCAGAAGGGCACTCTCAAGCGAGGATAAGATCCTGCGACAGCAGTTCATCACAGAACGGAAGACAGCAGGAGCGGGCATGCGATGGCCGGACGTCGGATGACAGTCCTTCAGGTCCTGCCGGCTCTGCAAAGCGGTGGAACCGAACGTGGTGTGCTTGAAATCGGCGAAGCGCTCGTTCGCGAAGGACATCGATCTCTGGTTGTATCGGCCGGTGGTCGCATGGTCGATCAACTGACCAGAGAAGGCTCCGAGCACATCACTGCCGGCATCGGCGTCAAGTCACCACTTTCACTCCGCTGGGTTCCGTTCCTTCGTCGACTGCTGCGGGAGGAGAAAGTGGATGTCGTTGACGTTCACTCCCGAATGCCCGGCTGGATGACCTGGCTTGCGTGGAAGTCGCTTCCGGCAGGACATCGCCCCGGTCTGGTGACGACAGTGCACGGCTTTCATTCCGTCAGTCGTTACAGTGAGATAATGTGCTCCGGAGAGATTGTGATCGCTGTGTCTCAGTCGATCAGAGACTTTCTTCTGACGCAGTACCCGAGAACGGATGCGGCGAAGATTCGTGTCATTCATCGCGGGATCGACAGTGAGGAGTATCCTCGTCGTTATCGTCCTGCATCGGAATGGGTGCGGTCGTTTCAGGATACGTTCCCGCAACTTCAGGGACGCAGGGTACTGGTGCTCCCGGGGCGGCTCACAAGGCTGAAGGGGCATGATCTGTTTTTGAAGCTGATCAAAGATCTCTCTGATCGGGGACTGAACGTCCACGGACTGATCGTTGGGGAGGCAGAGCCGAAGAAGGTCGGGTATCGGCATGAACTCTGTCAACAGATTCGGAGGATCGGGATCGCTGATCTGGTGACTCTTACCGGCCACCGCAGTGATCTTCGGGAGATCATGGCGTCATCCGAGCTCGTCCTGTCATTGTCGGAGAAACCCGAGGCGTTTGGCCGAACGGTGGCTGAAGCACTGAGTCTGGGCGTTCCGGTCGTCGGCTGGAATCAGGGCGGCGTCGGGGAGATTCTCACGGCTCAATATCCGGCTGGCGGCGTTCCCGCGGGAGACACAAAATTACTCTGCGATCGAGCGATCTCCGTGCTGAATGCTGGTTGCGCTGCTTCTGAAATTGGCTTGAACCAGTTTGAGAAATCACGAATGCAGCAGGAAACGCTGCGTATCTATCACGAAGCATCACAGCTCCACTGACCCTCGTGGTCCGGATGTCAGGGCCCGGATGTCTCATGGAGCGGATACAGAATCCGTTCCGAAAGAGAGATCAGGCCGACCGACGGAGCTGCTGTTCTGAGCCGATGATCTCCAGCACTTTGCTGAGCACCGTATCCACCGCCAGCTCCGCCAGGGTGTTGTTCGGGGCGACCAGAGCGAAGTTCTTCCCGTTGTTCAGCGGATAAGGACCGGAGTGGTACGGTTTCGTCGGGCCGAACAGGCCCAGCAATGGAACTCCGAAGGCGGACGCGACATGAGTTCCACCACTATCGTTGGCGACTACAAGGCGAGCGATGCTCAGCAGCCCGGCCATCTCCATCAGCCCGGTTTTCCGACTGAGATTGATGAAGCGATCACAGTTCAGGCTTTCCGGTGTTTGGAATTCCAGATGACTGTCCCAGACCACAACAGCGGTTCGGTCTTCCTTCAGGATCCGTTCTGCAAGAGCAGCAAATCCCGGCCACTCACGAGATGGCTCACGACTGTTGGGAAGCAGCACGATCGGCTGTGATCCGCGAAGTCGGTCATCGACGTGATAGGGTGGCTTGCAGTCGAGCGAAATCGGACTGGTCAGTTCCGGCTTCAGACCGATCTCCGGGAGAAACTGAAGCATGATGGCGACATGGTGCGAGTCACGCCCCTGTTCCGGAAGCGGCACTCGCCTCGTGTAGAACAGATGACTGCCTTCCCGGCACAAGTGATGTCCAAGCTTCAGCGGCGCTTTCGATGCTGCGGTCATCAGGCCGGAACGCAGAAGGCCCTGAAAATCGAAAACAACATCGAACTCTGATTTTCGAATGTCACGGATCAGTTCCGGAGCCGACTTGAGCCAGCTTGTTCTTCGAAACTCAATCAATCGGCCATTGACGGTGGGACAGCGCTTGACCACATCCGAAAATCGATCTCGCACAATCCACGAGATCTCCGCTTCCGGCATCTGATCCCGAACCGACTGAGCAACACGAAGGGCCTGAATGATGTCTCCCAGCGAACTGGGTTTGATAACCAGGATTTTCATTTCGGTCAGAGCCTTAGAACGCCTGATAAAACCGGGACTGGCTCCCGAACAAAGCTGAATACGCCGACAAATTCGTTGGTTGAAGGGAGCCTGTCCCGTTTTCGTTCACGACAACTGGAACGGAGACATCCGCCCGTTTACGGATTTGAGGGAACTGCAGAATGTCATTCAGAATCCGCCGTTCATGCAGCTTTGGCATGCCCGCCGGCAGACGAACGAACAGACGTTTCTTTCCGGCATTCTTCAATCAGGCCGTCAACAAACGCCTTCGCCTGCAGATGTTCTCTCGCATAGCCGGCAACTTTTCGGATTCGATCCAGCACGTAACGGGGTCTTGAAAAATACGGAACGAAATCGGCTCGCCGCAGCTGATCGATCGTCCTCTGAAAGTTTCGTGAATCAACCTGAAGGTGACACTTTCCAGTGTGTCGAAACAGCATCTGCAGATTCGGGTCGCGTTCATCACCGAATCGCTGAACCAGTTCGAATCCGCTCGCTTCAGCCATCATCTGAAGTGTTGAGGGAACAAAGTTGTGAATGTGTGCGAAATGAAACAACTGGCTTCGTCGAGCAAAAGGGGCCTGCAGATTCGGGCACTCAACGTAGAACATGCCGCCCGGTTTCAGAAGGCTGCCGATTTTTCGCAGGGCCGCGAGCGGAGACCTGAGATGTTCAATGACATGGACCAGCAGGATCGTATCGAAGGTGTTCTGACCCTGCAGATCGTCGAGAGTCTGCACTCGCACTTTTGCATTCAGATTCTTCATCGAGAACTGCAGAAACTCCCCGCCGGGATCGATACCCTCCGCCTGAAATCCCGCTTTCTCGAACACCTTGACCGTGCAGCCGATTCCTGCACCGACTTCCAGCAGGCGACCACCCGGCTTCAGTTGAGATCCGATCTGATCACAGATCCGTTCTCCGTTGGTCCAGGCTCGCATAATTCGACGAGCACCGGGTGTGCTCTCGCCGTTGTAGGCCTTTCGGTAATCTTTCGAATAGAACGCCGTCAGCTCCCCTTCGGTCGGAAGTACGGCATGCCGCACCAGACCACACTTCTCGCAGGCAACGGTGGCCAGGGGCTGACCATGTCGATCTGTGGCTGAAATCTCCCGAAAACTGGTTCCCTGGCACAGATCACATGGGGCTGATGTCATTGGTTTCACTCAGACGAGGCAGGAAAATTAGGGAGCAACTCAGAATCAGCTCGAAGCAGCTCAGTAACGGAACAACCGCCGGCACAGAAGCCACCGGCTGCAGTCACTCCGTCGATCTCTCCGGACAGACCGAGCTTTTCCGCAGAACTATAGGACGGATCGTGCAGGCGTCTCAAGATCAAGACGCTCCGGCATCGATTCAGGCAGCCCGGGAACACTGGCCTCTGAGCACCGAAACAACGGAATTGACGACTCGATCCAGATCCTGTGAGGAAAGACCTGGTGTCGATGGAAAACTCAGGCATTGCTCGAACAGTCGTTCAGAAACGCCGGTCAGAACGGATTGACAGTCCTGATGAGCGGGACTGAGGTGCATCGGCTGCCAGAGCCGCCTCGTCTGAATTCGATGCTCAGCGAGCCTGTCGCGAATCTGGACGGCACTGAGGTTTGTGAATTTCGGATCGATCTGAGCTGTCGACAGCCAGCAGGTGGATCGTGCCTTCGGGGACTCTGAGTGCCACTGCCATCCGGGGAGATTCAGGCGATCTCGGTACTCTGCGGCAATCTCGCGACGCCGACTGACACACCAGCCCAGCTGTTCCAGCTGAGCCACGCCAATGGCTGCAAGAACATTGGTCATCCGATAGTTGTACCCAACCTCATTGTGGATGTACTCCACAGCATCATCTTTCGCCTGTGTCGTCAGATATCGAGCTCTTGCAGCGTCACGATCTGAGCTGGTGATCAGCATGCCGCCGCCGCCGCAGGTAATCGTTTTGTTGCCATTGAAGCTGAGACAGAGCAGATCGCTGTCGGTTCCCAGTGGTTTTCCCTGATAGGTGGCCCCAAGAGATTCCGCGGCATCTTCGATCACCCGAAGATCAAAGCGTCTGGCAGTTTCCCGAATCGGAGCCATGTCTGCCGGATGTCCCAGAACATGAACCGGCATCACGGCTCGAATGGGTCGCCCAGTTCGTCGATTCACCAGATGACCGTTTCTGGACGTGCAGTCATCCTCAAGAAAACGGTTGAGAAGTTCCGGATCCATCTGCCAGTGAACTGGTTCCGCATCGATCAGAACCGGATATGCTCCGGCGTAACGGATGGCATTTGCGGAAGCGATGAACGTCAGAGTGGACACCGGTACTTCATCACCTGGCTTCACACCCGCAACCATGAGAGCCGTATGAAGAGCGGAAGTGCCGTTGACGGTTGCGACAGCATGTCGAGCACCAACGCAGGCCGCCGTTGCTTTTTCGAATCGAGTCACAAACTCACCGACGGAAGAAATCCATCCGGAGTCGAGACATTCCTTGACGTAGTTCCACTCATTGCCGCGAAGGCATGGTTCGCTCAGCGGAATGAACTTTTCGCCCGCGGAACCCGCAGAATCAGATGTTGTAGACATTGGATTGATATTCCTGCGAATGGTCACGAAACCACTGGATCGTGAGCTTCAGTCCTTCTTCCAGCGTGACTTCCGGCTTCCACCCGGTAACTTCCCCTGCGAGCCTGTTATCCGCAAGAAGTCGTTCGACCTCGCTTTTTGAGGGCCGAAATCTCTGTTCATCGCATTCGATCGAAACGTCGACTCCGACGAGGGCTGCCACGGTTCGTGCCAGATCTCCGACACTGATCTCCCGACCTGATCCGATATTGATTGTGCGGCCGATCGCGGCGTCCGTGGAGGCACAGGCCAGAAATCCTCGAACCGTGTCAGAGACGTAGTTGAGATCTCGAGTAGGCGTGAGACTTCCGAGTCTGACGGCTGATCCGCTGAGGCACTGAGTAATGATAGTGGGCAGTACTGCTCGCGCCGACTGTCGGGGTCCGTAGGTATTGAATGGACGAACCGTCACAACCGGGACAGAAAACGAGCGATAGTAAGATTCGGCCAGCTTGTCAGCACCGATCTTGCTCGCGGAATACGGTGACTGCCCCTGAAGAGGATGTGACTCGGAAATCGGAACAGTCAATGCGGTTCCATATACTTCGCTGGTGGATGTCTGGACGATTCGAGACGTCGAGTACTTCCTTGCGGCTTCGAGAACATTGAGCGTCCCCGTGATGTTCGCCTGAATGTAGGAGGCCGGAGCGACATACGAATACGGAATCGCGATCAGAGCAGCAAGATGAAATACGAAGTCGCGATCCTTCATGACGGACAGCACGGAACCTGAGTCAGTGATGTCTCCTGCAACGATCTCCATGTCATTTCGGAGAGCTGACTGGTCAAGCCATCCGCGCCGTCCCGCTGAATTGTAGTGAACCAGCGCACGGACATCGGCACCTTCCCGCACCAGTGTCTCTGTGAGATGGCTTCCGATGAACCCGCCTGCCCCCGTGACAAGAACCTTTCTGCCTGACCAGAATGTCATGCTGCCCACCTCACTGATTCGACGTCTTCCTGTGCCTTCTGGAAATCATCATGGCGACCGATATCGAGCCAGTATTCCATGACGGGGAAGCCGACGACCGGCTCACCGTTCTGAATCAGGCAGCTGATGAGGTCTGTCATGTCATATCGCCCTTCCGCGGGAATATGTCTCAGAACGCGAGGCTCAAGAAGGTAGATCCCCGCATTCACAAGAAACATGAGCTGCGGCTTCTCACGAAGCTCACTGACGACACCGTCACGTGCTTCGATCACTCCGTAGGGAACCTGCATCTCAAACTGACGCACGGCCACCGTGAGCGACGCTTTTCGTTCTTTGTGGAATCGAACGAGTTTGCGAAAATCGATGTTCGTGAGGATGTCACCGTTCATTACCAGAAGCGGTTCGTCCGTCGCAGTCAGCATTCGCAGCGCCCCGGCCGTCCCCTGAGGCTGTTCCTCCGCAACGTAGTTCAGGGCCACACCAAATCGACGGCCTTCTCCGAAATGCTGTCGTATGATTTCCGGCATAAAGTGAGTGGTCACAGAAATATTCTGGACGCCGGCCTTCTGCAGGTTCTCAATCGTCCGCTGCATCAGTGGTTTGCCACCAACTGACAGCATGGGTTTTGGAGTGTGGTCGGTCAGCGGACGAAGCCGCGTTCCAAACCCCCCGGCCATGATGACAGCCTGGACTTCGAGCGATTCACCGGGTGTTGCCTGAAGGCAGGAAATTCCGAACACGGTACCGTCGGAATTGAGGAGCGGAAGGTGCCGGACCTCTGCTTTCAGCATGATCTGCATCTGTTCGTCAGTGGATGCCGTCGCCGGAGCGGTGACGGAAGAGACACCGGCAAGGTTCACAGACACGGCAAGTCGAGCTGTGATTCCATGACCCGCTAGAATTGCTCGGCGCAGATCGCCATCCGTGATTGTTCGAATCAGTCGTCCGGCATGATCAACAAGCAGTACAATGCCGATGCCACCGCTGTCGATGGCTGCCATCGCCTCCTTCAGCGTCAGATTATCATGAATCAGAAGAGTCGTCAGATCCGTTGTTGTTCTGAGGACAGTCATGTCGCATTTCTCCGAATTTCTCTCGCCGGAACACCGACCACAACCGCATTCGTCGGAACATTCCTGACCACAACTGCACCAGCTCCCACGACAGCTCGATCACCAATCGTGAGGTTCTCGCAGACGGTCGCTCCCGCCCCCACGTGGACCTGACAACCGACCTTCACGTTTCCCATCAGTCGTGCTCCCGGAGCAACATGAACATCACTTCCCAGAACACAGTTGTGTTCAATGATCGCTCCGGTATTCAGGATGCAGTTCTCACCAATCTCCGCTTCAGCGCTGACGACAACTGCAGCAAGGATCTGACTGCTGTCGCCAAGGTGAGCAAAACGAGAACAACAGCTGGAGGGATGTCTGAGCAGGAATGGAGTCAATCCGAACCGCTGTGCCTGATCAAAGAGCTTTCGACGAAGTGAAGACAGTCCGACGCCACCGATGGCCACCACAAACTTTCTGAATCCCTCAGCCAGCAGATGAGGGATTCGATCATCTCCGCCGTCAACGGGAATTCCCAGAATTCGGCTCCCGCGAAGTGTCGGATTCGCGTCCACAATGACGGATCGTTCCGCAAGTTCCAGAACATGGAGCAGGTCCAGTATGACTCTTCCATGGCCGCCCGCACCAATGACAATAACGCCTTCGGAGTTCTTCATCATGCGACTGCTCGATCCTCAAACTCATGTCGAGCGCCCGGAACCTGATTCGATGCCCGGTATTCGGCAAGATCAAAAAACTTCTTCACCAGCAGTCGTTCATTGCAGGCGTGATTCCGGAGTACCGTCACGATGCGATCAGCCGCTCGTCCATCTCCGTAAACATTGGTCACGTTCTGAGCCACCTGCTCACGAAATTCGCTCGACATCGCTCTTTGCATCGCATTTCGTATCTGATCCGCGCTGCACTCGACATCAATGACGTTCCCTGATCTGGGTCGCCCCGACTGACGGATACCGATATTCACAACCGGCAGACCGAACGATGCGGCTTCGATAATGCCGCTGGAAGAGTTTCCGACCATGGCAGAAGCGATCTGCATCAGGCTGAAGTAGCACTGCGTTCCGAGATTTCGCAACAGCCTGACATTCGAGTGCAGTTCAGCGAATTGTTCCATGCGGTGGACAATCTGATGATTGCAGGTGTCCGCATTGGGCCTGGTCATGATGATCGGTGCGCTGATTTCAGCAAGAGCCGTGAGAACCTCGTCCAGCTGCTCCGATGTCCGGTCATACTGAAGAGTCACAGGATGAATGGTGCAGAGAACGGGCGGCACCTCCATTGATAACCCGGTGAGTTCTGACAGCGATTCCCGGCTCAGCAACTTCAGAGTCTTCAGGTTGTCGAGAGCTGGCGCGCCGCAGATTGTCACGCGCCACGGTTCTTCACCCAGCTGCACGACTCGTCGTCGATGCTCTTCCGTCGACACAAAATGAAGATGACTGTACTTGGTGATCGCATGACGAAACACATCATCAATCGCACCTTCAGTGACTTCTCCGCCATGAAGATGAGCGATCGGAATACGGAATGGCACCGCAGCAACGGCTGCAGAATGCATTTCGAATCGGTCGCCGAGCAGAAGCAGAACGTCGGGATTGGCACGTCTGAAGACGTCTGCGAAAGCAGCCGTCCCGATTCCCATGGAACGAGCAATCGCCGCTGGAGAGTCTGAGGAAAGCAGCATCTCCACCTGATCGTCCACCGCGTAACCGTCATCAATGATCGACTTCAGAGAATCACCGTGACCGGTTGCAAGATGAGCTCCCGATGCGACCAGGTGCAGTTGGAACTCTGGATCACTACGGATGGCATCGAGCACAGGCCGAAGAATCCCCCAGTCTGAACGACCGACTGTGACTGCACAGATTCGGATCATGCAACATCCTCCAGCCGGATCAGATCTCCGGCGGAAACACTGATGCGCATGGTTCTGTTGATCAGATGCGGCTTCATCGCCGGTGCCAGACCAGTCCCCGGACGCCGAATCGCTATGAGATCTTCCGTCAGTTCGGTTCCCGCCGGGATATCTCGCGCGGCCACGAGACTCTTTCTTGCGACCTGAGCTGTGTTTTTTTCGTCTTCCGATGGCTTCTTTCGTCCATTGCCCATCGCCGACTCGATCTTTCGAATTCCGTCAATCAGGCTTTTGAGTTCCTGCGGTTCCGAAGAGGCAGCGTGGTCAGGTCCCGGAAGCCGACGATCGAGTGTGAAGTGCTTTTCCACTACGCAGGCACCGAGGGCAACAGCGGCGAAAGCAATTTCGGTCCCGAGCGAATGGTCCGAATATCCAACCGGGAGACCGAAGGCCGCCTTCATCGACAGCATCGCGCGAAGATTGATCTCCGATGGTGCGGCAGGATAACTGCTGACACAGTGGAGCAGAATGATCTGTGGATTCCCGGCGTCTTCAATCGTTCGGACGGCCGTTTCCACATCTCCGAGCGTACTCATGCCGGTTGATACGATCATCGGTTTGCGGAACTGTGCGATATGTTTCAGCAGCGGCAGATTCGTCAATTCTCCCGAGGGAACCTTGAAGAACGGCATGCCCAGTGATTCCAGAAAGTCGGCGCTTTCCTCGTCAAAAGGCGTCGACATGAAGATCGTGTTCTTCTCGCGACATCGATCCAGAACTGCTTCATGGTCTGCATCAGTCAGTTCGAGCGCTTTCAGCATGTCGAATTGCGACTGCTGGGTCCCGGTATTCTGTTCCTGATAACGAGCTCGCGGAGCAGACTTCGTTACCAGTTTCTCAGTCCGAAACGTCTGGAATTTGACGGCATCGGCGCCAGCAGCAGCGGCAACGTCCACCGACTGAATGGCGAGGTCACGACGTCCATTATGATTCACACCAACTTCCGCAATCACGAAAGTCGGCGATTCGTGTCCGATCTCTCTCTGAGCAGGAAAACTTCTCAGTCTGATTGTATCCATCACTGCTCTCCTGTTTCCTGAGATCTTCCGCGGCTGTTTCTGATCCGCACCTGATACCACCGGGCGACTTGATTCCGAACGCCATCAATTTCTGTGACCGGGTTACGATGATACGTCGCTCAGCGACTTCGGTCGCCAGCTGCTGAACCTGATGCGGCGAATCCCTGACAGCAGTCGACAGTCTGATCGCCTTCCGGGTGGCCCCGATTCATGCTGCTCGCTGACGACGCGTGGAGACGGTTTCCGCTGGATTTCGTCGGCTCAGCAGGAACTCCGCGAATTCCAGATCGAGGGGAGAATCAATATCGATCGCCCTTTCCTGAGGCACAATCACTGCCTTGACTCGCCCCTGAAAGTAGGAATCCGTCGTCATGACAGGATCACGTCGGGTTGCATACGCAACAGCAGTCAGACCGTACACGGTCGGGGCATCCTGCCGACGCGTGACCAGTCCATCCGGGTTGGATGCCAGCCGAGCGAATCCGTCTCGATCGAGCGTGATCATGTTGAAATACGGATTTCCCGAGGTTTCGGTTGCGGTGACAACGATGTCTGCATCACTGGAAAGCAGCAATTCAATGCATCGATCAATGTCTTCAGGGTGTCGCAGCGGACAAGTGGGTGGCACACTGACGAGAATGTCATAGCGTGTCTGATCCAGTTCCTCCATCGTTGCGATCGCATGACGCCAGGCAAGTCGTTCAGGGACTGTATCGGTGGCAAGGTACGAGGGACGAAGAAACGGAACCTCCGCTCCCCAGGAACGCGCGACCGCAGCAATCTCCGGACAGTCCGTGGAGACAATCTGGCGGGTGATATAACGACTGGACAGGGCACACTGAATTGAGTGGGCAATCAGAGGTCGCCCTCCGAGAATACGAATATTCTTCCCGGGAATCCCCTTTGAGCCACCGCGTGCAAAAGTACAGCTCAGGATTTTTTCCATCGCAGACATCCCTGTCATCATTTGAACTGATTCGCGGCATTGTCTTAACGTCGGCCACGATGACATCTGTCTCCCTGACAGACGCTGCAGATCTGAGGCCCCGAAAACCGATCGTTGAAAACAGACCGTTTTCGAGTCATCAATCGGACTTGATATCAGAATCCGCAATCGTGAGTCAATACAAAGGAAGTTGCGTCCTAACTGATTTACTCATATGGATTTCGTGTTCTCTGAGCAGGAGCAATTTCTGCCTGTCCGTCGACGAAGATTCAGGCATTGATCGCGAGATCATCAGAACCGGTACGGGGCTTCTGTTGTGTAATTTCGGGGGTTCTGCGATGATTCGGGACAGATCCGATTCAAGTGTTGAGGGCCTGTCGTTACCCGTGTTTTCTGCGGATTACGACAATTCGTGATCGGACTGTTTCCCGGGATAGTTACATCCCGGCGGACGGTCGATCCGAGAATCCGCTGCGGCGAAAAACCACCATCCATGCCGTGCATACGTATCATTCCCAGGCTCGATATCAAGGGACCAAACCTCGTCAAGGGCATTCATCTCGAAGGGCTTCGCGTTCTGGGAAAACCAGAGCACTTTGCGAAGCTTTACTATGAATCGGGTGCAGATGAACTGTTCTATCAGGATGTCGTGGCCAGCCTGTTCGAACGCAACAGTCTCCGGGAATTGATCTCGAGAACGGCTCGAAACACTTTCATTCCGCTCACCGTGGGAGGCGGACTGCGCACACTGGACGATATTTCCTCCGTGCTGTCCGCCGGTGCAGACAAGGTCGCCATCAACACAGCCGCCATCCGAAATCCGAAGCTGATCAGTCAGGCTGCAGTTCGCTTCGGATCATCAACGATTGTGGTGGCGATTGAGTGTATGCGCAGTGCCAGCGGAGAATTTCTTGCCTTTACTGATAATGGCCGGGAACAAACCGAAATCAATGCCGTTGATTGGGCAATTCAGGCAGAAAAGCTCGGTGCGGGAGAAATCCTGATCACGTCTGTCGATCGGGAGGGAACCGGGGAAGGCTACGATCTTGAACTGACGTCAGCCGTGGCCGATCAGGTTTCCGTTCCGGTTATTGCTCATGGTGGAGCCGGAAGCAGCAACGATGTCGCCGATGTTCTTAAGAAAACCGGAATCAGTGCCGTGGCCATGGCGGGCATCCTGCATTACAGCGCCGTGCAGTCCATTCCTGACGAAGACAGTTCAATGACCGAAGGAAACCGGGAGTTCCTGCTCAGTGGCAGGAGCATGAAACGAATTCGGACGACGACATTGCCAGAACTCAAGAACTACCTTATCGGATCCGGATTTCCAATTCGGAAATGTCAACACGAATGAAGTCTTCTTCCCGCATTATCATTGTTGACTATCGCCTCGGAAATCTCTTCAGCATTCAGCAGGCGCTCAGTTCTGCGGGGTTTCAGTGCACTGTTTCAGCGTCCCCCGAGGATCTTCTGAACGCGGATGGAATCATTCTTCCAGGCGTGGGAGCTTTCGGTGATGCAATGAGCGAATTACATCAGCGGGGCCTCGTGGATGCCCTCCGAGAAGCCGCTGTGTCCGGCATTCCGATCCTCGGCATCTGTCTGGGCATGCAGCTGCTGTTCGATCACAGCGAAGAGTTCGGGTTCCATCAGGGACTCAGTCTGCTGCCGGGACGCGTCGTGCGCCTTCCCGAACAGCATGAATCGGGGCGGAGACTTCGAATCCCGAATGTCGGCTGGAATCAGGTGACCCGTCACGACCCTGAAAAACACTCAGAAATTCTCAATGGTATTCCTGACGAAACACATATGTATTTCGTCCATTCCTACTTTGTTCAGCCTGACGATCCTTCGATGACACTACTTCAGGCTGAATACGGCAGTATCTGCTATTGCTGTGCCGTCCAGAATGAAAATATACTCGGCGTCCAGTTCCATCCGGAAAAGAGCGGTCCCTCGGGAATTCAGCTCTGCAGGAACTGGGCCAACCAGATCTGAAGTGAAACATGAGTCGCACCATGGACTGGTGCAGATGACTCGGCGAAAGGATGCAAAATGTCTCAGGGCCTCGAGGCTTTTTACGGTCTCCCGCAGCAGGTTCGTTTCTGCAGGCGATGCGTAATGTCGAACCAGCGGCCTTCATCGGCCGTAGAGTTTCGACACACCATCCATTCGAGGAAAACCACTCTCGCCCTGGACCATCAGGGAGTCTGTGATGCCTGCCGAGTCGCCGAGGACAAACAGAAAATCAACTGGAAACAGCGTGAGGATGAACTTCTTCAGCTGCTGGATAAACATCGTTCAAAAGACGGATCTTACGACTGTATTGTCCCGGGAAGCGGCGGAAAAGACAGCGCCTACCAGTCACACGTCCTGAAGTACAAATACGGGATGCATCCGCTGACCGTAACCTGGCCACCCATTCTTTACACCGACTACGGTTACAGGAACTGGAAAAACTGGCTGGACGTCGGCGGGTTCGACAACATGCTCTTCACCCGCAACGGCCGGGTGATGAATCTTCTGACTCGATTATCCATCGAGAATCTGTTCCATCCGTTCCAGACATTCATGCTGGGACAGAAGAATCTCGGTCCGAAACTTGCCGCGAAGCTCGGAATTCCCCTGGTGTTCTACGGCGAAAATGAAGCCGAATACGGCAATCCGATCGCAGACACCGCCACCAGCCTTCGCAGTCGGGCATATCACACGTTCAACAATCTCGATGAAATTTTTCTGGGAGGTGTTTCGCTGAACGAACTGATCGAGAAGCATTCTCTTTCGATCAGCGATCTGATGTGCTTCCTTCCGGCTCCTGCGGATGAGATCACACGAACCGATGTGCAGGTTCACTATCTGGGTTATTACCTGAAGTGGACACCGCAGGAAGTCTATTACTACGCTGTGGAAAACTGCGGCTTCAAAGCCAGGCCTTTCCGAACACAGGGAACGTACAGCAAGTACAACAGTATTGACGACAAGATCGACGATCTGCATTACTACACGACGTACATTAAGTTCGGTATCGGACGGGCGACGTATGACGCGTCCCAGGAAATCCGAAACGGTCACATTCTCCGTGACGAAGCCGTCGCACTCGTCAATCGTTTCGACGGCGAATTTCCGGATCGATACTTCGATGAAGTCATGGAGTGCATCGGAATGGAGCCTGAGCGGTTCCATGAGCTGGCTGATCGATTTCGTTCTCCGCATCTCTGGGGCAAAGACGAAGCCGGAAGGTGGAAACTGCGCCACACGGTGGCTGGATCCGGACTCAACGACGCTGAAATCTCGCAGGTTCGCGCCGCGTAGTTGCTGTTACTTGTGCCCCCCGTGATCCCTGAAGGAAATCACGAGGTGCAGTCCTGAAATCCATGGATGCTATACCAGCAGTCGTTGAAAGCGGGAACTCGGCAATGAGCTTTCAGAACACCTCAGATTCAGCGAAATCCGATCCTGTGAATTTCGATGTGCTGCCTCGACCGGAGCGTGTCGTCATTCATGCCGCCTACCCCGTTTGGCGAAAGCATCTCCTGATGGCTGTCGCTCGTGCGAGGGAGCTGCAGGAATCCGGGTCCGAGGTTCTGTTCACTTATTGTGACGGGCATGGCGGTACCTGTGCCGTGAACTATTCCGGCAGCCGCATTGTCTGCAGCATCTGCCGATCAAGAGTATGTCAGACAGCTGAGGCTGCAGGACTCAATCTCATCCCGCTGCGCGCGACTCCGGAAGAAGGTCGACCTTCCGACACTCTGCTTCTGCATGAAAAGCAGGCTCTGATTGAAGGCGTTCAGAGCGGTGTGACCTCCACGTTCCGACAACTCGCCGGAGACAGCTCGAAGGACTTCCTGATTCGGCTGATCAAAAGAGCATATTTCGCTACGTCGGCCTCCCTGCTTCGATCCATGAAAACTCTTCTGGATCGTGAGCGACCGGATCGGATCGAAGTGTTCAACGGGCGACACGCCTGTTCTCGATTCTGCATCATTGCTGCAAAAGACCGAAACATTCCGTTCAATACCATGGAAGTGACTGCCTGCGGTCAGCCGATCATTTTCGCCGGCCATACAGCACACGATCGAATTCGAATCCAGGAGCGAATTCTTCGACAGCCTGCTGATTTCAAACTCGCGGAGCAGTATTTCAGTCGCCGACGTCGACCGAAAGACAATAAGTATGCAAAGAAACATTCCACAGAATTCACTCCGCCGAGTTCCAGTGGGTTCAAAAAGCGTATTACGATTTTCCTGAGCAGTCAGGATGAATTTGAGTCGCTTGGAAAAGAGTGGCGATCTCCTTTTCCGGATTATGCAGAAGTCGTCAGGACAGTCTGCGTCGATAACCCGGACTATCTTTTCTGTATCCGTTTTCATCCGAATCAGGCCGATATGGCCAGCGACATCACGACTCCGTTCAAAGTGATCGAATCGCTTCCAAACTCAGTCATCTACTACCCGACAGATACAGCAAACACGTACACGCTGATCGAATGGAGCGATATTGTTCTGACCTTCGGCTCGACAGTAACCATCGAGGCGTGCTGGATGGGTAAGCCGGCCATCATGCTTGGCCCCTCATTCTTTGACCAGCTTGACGTTTCCTATAACCCCAAAGACATGACAGAACTTCAGGAGCTATTGCGCAGAGATCTCACTCCGAAGGATCGGCAGAACGCAGCCCGACTGGCAGGATTTCAGGAGCGCGATTACGACCCCATGAAGTTTGTCGCTCACAATGGAAGCGTCATCGTTCCCAATGGAATTCAGATCTTTCGTCCGTTCCTGAGTCGTGTTGCCAGGACTTCTGACAATGTCTTCTGTCACGTTGTAAAGACCGTGGCAAAGATTGCATCGAAATACAGAAAACGCGCAGCTTAAATCTCAGGGACCACCGGAGTTTCATCTCTGTCTGCCAGCGACAATCAGCGTCACGTCAACGGCAGCCAACTGCTTCAGCACTCAGAACGGAATCGAGTTGGTTATGAAAACGATAAGAGAAGCGATCATTTCGACTTCCATCACGAGTCTGCAGCGGCAGCGAACAGATGTCTGGCATTCCGAAACGCCCGAGGCTTCCGGTGAAGGATTCATCGGGCTCGTCGAACAGAATCACCTCGAGAATTTTCTTCTCTGGCACGAAGAGGATATCGCCAGACGAGACGATCTGGGTGCCGAGCGGGTCGTTCAGGCAAAACGACGGATCGATCGACACAATCAAAAACGGAATGACCTCATCGAGAAAATGGACCAGATGACTGTGTCGGAGTTCAATCCTCGACCATCGGGCTGTTCCTTCAATTCAGAAACTCCGGGAATGATGATTGATCGCCTGTCGATTCTGGCACTCAAGAATTATCACATGACAGAGGAATCACTGCGACGGGATGCTTCCGAGGAACACCGAAGCCGATGCGCATCAAAGGTGACGACCATTCGACAGCAGATCAGCGATCTGTCATCCGCACTGGATGACCTGATCCGCCAGGTCGACGCGGGAACACGAAGTTTTCGAGTGTATTTTCAGTTCAAGATGTACACCGACAAAGAACTGAACCCTCAGCTGCGACGCGCCGGCTGAGTATTCCCACCTGCGCGGAATCCAAACTCTGGCGAGTACGAAACGTCTGGTGGAAACAGTCCTGATTGCGGTCTGATGAGCATATGCTGTTTAACTCCATAGATTTCGCAGTTTTCCTGCCGATAGTGTTTTTTCTTTACTGGTTTGTCGCCAACAGGTCACTGCGAATTCAGAACCTGTTCGTGACAATTGCCAGCTATGTCTTTTATGGATGGTGGGATGTCCGCTTTCTGACGCTGATCATTTTCAGCTCAATGCTGGATTTTTTCCTCGCCGTCCAGATCGACTCTGCGAAGGACAGTGAAAAGAAAAAGCGTATCCTGAGAATCAGCCTCTGTACGAATCTCGGACTCCTCGGATTTTTCAAGTATTTCAACTTCTTTGCGGAGTCGTTTGCGGACGCATTTTCGTTCCTTGGAGCTGAGTTCAGCCCGACCTCACTGAATGTCGTTCTTCCGGTCGGTATCAGTTTCTACACACTGCAGACGCTGGGATATACGATCGACGTGTATCGCGGTCAGCTTGCGGCAACTCGTGACCCGATTGCATTCGCAGCATTCGTCAGCTTCTTTCCGCAGCTCGTGGCCGGTCCGATTGAACGAGCCGAAAACCTGCTGCCTCAGTTCTACCGCGAACGCCGCTTTGACTACTCGAACGCAGTCAGAGGTCTGCGGCAGATCCTCTGGGGACTGTTTACGAAAGTCGTGATCGCCGACAACTGTGCTGCGACTGCGAATGCGGCTTTCAATAACACAGACCTCTACTCCGGCATCAGTCTCGTGGCAGGAGCTGTTTTCTTCACACTTCAGGTGTACTGTGATTTTTCCGGATATTCGAACATCGCGATCGGTACAGCACACCTTTTCGGTTTTCAGCTGATGCGGAACTTTGCGTTTCCGTACTTCTCAAGAGACATCGCTGAGTTCTGGCGACGCTGGCATATCTCCCTTTCGACCTGGTTCCGAGACTACGTCTACATTCCGCTGGGCGGCAGTCGCTGTGACAGACTCCGCAGCGTACGGAATGTCTTCATCGTTTTCATGCTGAGCGGCTTCTGGCATGGAGCAAACTGGACTTACATTGCCTGGGGGGCTCTGAATGCCGCCTATTTCCTTCCGCTTCTCCTTCTGAAGGTGAATCGCCGGAATACGGACATTGTGGCTGCAGGTCGGATTTTCCCGACGATTTCAGAAACGTTCGCAATGGCCAGTACCTTCTGCATGTGCGCGCTGGCATGGATCTTCTTCCGAGCTCAGTCCATTTCACATGCTGTACAGTACCTGCGGCGAATGTTTTCAGGTCCGTTTCTGGAATTTCCCGACATCGTTGATCTGCGACTCTGCGGTCTGGTTATGGTCTTCATGGCACTCGAATGGCTGGGCAGAGAAAAGGAATTTGCGATCGCGGATTTAGGAGTGAGCTGGCCACGTTCCGTACGATTCGCGGTCTACTATGCGATGTGTGCCGTGATTGCCGTCTGGGCAGGAAAAGAGCAGGAGTTCATCTATTTTCAGTTCTGACAGTTGATGAATGTCCGCAGACAACTGAATGTCTGCGAAAGTGCTGAATCAGGGACAAGGTGTCGGAGTTCGCAGGAAATGGACAGAGATCTGTGGGCTTTCATCAGGAGAGTCTTGCTTTTTGTTTCTATTCCGTTGCTGGTTTATCTTCCTTATCTGCCAGTCGGAATCTTCTTTGGGAACTCCATTCTGGAACGTGCTAACGGCCCCGACACGGAATCACAGATTACGTCCTCGTTTCAGATTGCTGACCATCGTGAATTCGATCTCCTGCTGCTTGGAAACTCCCGCATTTATCGCGGACTGAATCCCGACCAGTTTTCAATTCCCACCTTCAACTTTGGATGCGACAACGATTCATTCAATCAGATGTATTACAAATTGAAGTGGCTGCGAGACCGAAATCATCACATTACATCGCTCGTTCTGGGAGTCGATTATTTCCAGTTCAGTGTCTGGAAGAGTGACCGCAACTTTGCCTATTCCAGATTTCTGGACCCGGAATACGCAGCAGACTATCCTCCCGATCGGAGCACAGAATTTCGACGATGGCTCCGACGTTTTCCGAAGACTCTCAATCCCAAATATCTGCTGACCTCAGCGGCTGATCGACCATATCTTCGAACAAGTGGTCAGTATATCTTCCCTGGAACAGCACAACCGACGGACAGTGTCGCACGCGATAGTCGACGAAACACTCTTCTTGTCAGTTACTTTGAACGGATTCTCGACGACTGTGAGGCACACGGAACAAAAGTCTTCCTGTGCATCATGCCGATGCGACACGAAGAAATCCGAGCGTATCGACCGGGCGAAATCGAAGAGTTCAGAAAGTTTCTGGCACCATATCTCGATGACGACGTGAGACTCATTGACCTCAGCACGGATCATGAGTTCACGGTGGCAGACTTCACAGACATCACCCACCTGAATGCATCAGCGGCCGATCGCTGCTCCGATCGACTGAACGGACTGATCATGAATGATCTTTCCGAGGATGAAGGCAATCTTCGACTGACCGAAAATCCGGAGACACCTGCTCAGCATTGAAGCGATACCTTCGCTCAAAGTGTCTCTGCATCTTACGCAAATGTTCCTGGGGAAAATGATCATGCCGGAATCCGAGAGGTTCGCTGTCACTTACGTTGTGCCGACGTACAACCGTCCGGAATTCCTGCATCGATTGCTGGAGTTCTTCGCTCAGGCCGAACTGAAGAATCCGATCGTTATCGCTGATTCCAGCAATTCCGAAAAGCATTTCCGAAATCGGCAGCTGGTGATGAGTTACCAGAATCGACTTCAGATCGACTATTTTCACGAAGACATCCCATTGATCGAGAAGATTTCTGCGGCACTTTACCGCGTCAAATCACCGTGTCTTACGTTCTGCGCCGATGACGACTTTGCCTTTCCGTCCATCGTGGATCAGTGCGGCGATTTCTTGATGAACCACCCGGATTTTGCCGTTGCTCAGGGGCGAGTTGTGAACGCGAGCAACACGAATTCGATCAGGTCCTCGACTTATGCATGCGAGGTGCTCAACTCGTATTCGATGACGCAGGATTCCGCTGCAGATCGATTTTCAACAATGGCTTCTAATTCGTTTTCGACTTTTTACGCGATTCATCGAACGAATCTTGCAAGAAGACAATTTGATCTTACGGCTAAGCACACCGACTATCAGTCGGGGCGTGTATTTACCGAATCATTATTGATCGGCCTGAGCGTCATTGCAGGAAAGGTAATGGTCTTCCCGGAGATACATTATATTCAGCAGGTTCATGGCGCAAATGACAGTTGTCGATTGTCCCGCATCAGCGACCGAAGTCAGAAAGACGCGATGTATTCGCGTTATAAGGCCGCGCTCACGCAGGAAATTCAGGCGGAAACGAATCTGACAGAGGCCGCCGCCGGCGAACTTGTTGAAAACTGCATTTCCCTGCTTCCAGGTTTCACGAAGAGAAAGAAATCTCGTGTGGGTCCCGGACAGAAGATCGTGCGTGAATTGGGACGTGTTATCGTCAGGCTCGCGAGAGCTTTCTCACGACGAGCAGTTTCAGGGACCGTTCGGGCAGATTCAACAGCTGAGCTTCGCAACGCCCATCTGATCCCATCCGGGCCAGTGTATCAACTGGCCTTTCAGATGCTGAGCGAGTATCCAGAAGGGATCCGCACTGAACTGCAGCACGATGAAGTTGCGGCGTGATGCAACAAATTTGGTTCTGTTGAGCGAGAGCTGCAGACTTACCCACGAAAAGTGAGCGCTCAAAAAGAGTGCATTTCAAAACCGGGGCAGGCACCCTTGCATTTGAAAAAGTCGCAGGAAAACACCGCATCCGTCGGGAGCCAGTCCCTGTTTTGAAACCACAGTAAACTCTGATGAAAGGTGTGAGCAGAATGAGCAGGGAGTCCATCTGTTTCATCATCAGAATCAGACAGTAGACGTCGTCGGCACACGATGGTGCTCAAGCAGCAGGCCGTTCAGATGGAGACTCTGCAGGGGCTCAGTCTGACTCAGGCGGCTCACCGACCGGGCATTCATGAAGATCTGCCGCGGTGCTGGAATTAGAGCATTAAGCGAATGGCGTTCCGGCCATTCCAACGCAGCCATCAGCTCTGGAAGCTGAGTAGATTCGTCTTCGTGCTGAGAACGAGCGGCTGAATATGGGACGGGAAATCAGAGAAGTGAAGACCTTCATCGCGAACGATTCGCGATGAGATGCTTCTTCATTCAGACTCTGTTCCGGTGCGGAAGTTCACGCTTCCGGCATCAGAACATGTGAGGGCAGGTAGCGCGAAGTACATCGCGGAGTTCCTGGCAGACCTGAACGGCCTGAGACCGGGTCATTGACAGGGAGCATGGCAGATTGATGCCACGCGGACTGACATCGTATGCGATCGGGTTTCTCTTTCTTGCGATGGCTGCCTGAGGCGATGACTGGTAGGCAGGCAGAGAGCTCAATGGATGAAAGAATGGACGGGTTTCGACTCCGCGAGCAGCCAGGAGTTCCGCAAACTGGCCTTTTTTCATTCCCCATTCCGAGCCGAGAACTATCGTTACCATCCAGTAGGAATTCCGCGTGCCGACGGGCTCTGCATTGAGTTGTATTTGCGGAAGATCAGAAAGTAGTTCGGAATACCAGCTGAATATTTCTCGTTTGCGACCAACAAGCTCTTCGGCACGTTCAACCTGAGCGAGTCCCAGGGCGGCCTGCATACTGCTCATTTTGTATTTGAAGGCGACTTCGTGATTGAAGAAACTCACGTCACCGGGTCTCCGTCCGTGGTCGCGAAGAATGTGGACCCGACTGAGCAGGTCCGGACGGTCGGTGACGAGCATCCCCCCCTCTCCAGTGGTCATCGTCTTCGAACCATGAAAGCTGAAAACTCCCGTGGCACCCAGAACTCCGGCCTTTTTGCCGGAATACTCTGATCCGAATGCTTCAGCAGCATCTTCAATGATAGCGATGTTGTTTGTATCTGCGATCTCCTGAATCTCAGACCATCGCGGCATGTTCCCGTACAGATCAACGACAATCACTGCCTTCGTCTTCGGGGTAATACACGCGGCGAACCCTTCCGGCGACAAACACCAGCTGTCGCGATCGATGTCAGCAAACACAACGTTCGCACCGACATACTGAATCGGCGCTGCAGACGCGATCCAGGTGATGTCCGGCACAATTACTTCGTCACCTGCTCCGACACCGAGCGCTGCCAGAGAGAGATGAATTGCCGACGTACACGAGGGAAGAGCCACAGCATTCTGTGATCCGATGTATTCGGCAAATGCCTTTTCAAACCGGTTATGGTACTTATTCGCTTCTCCATACCAGCAGCTGGTTACAGCATCGGTAACGTAATCAATCTCTCGGCTCGTGATCGAGGGACCGGCGACGGGAATTCGTTCCATAATTCGTCCCTTAGTGCATTGTCAGAGCTTAAAACAGGGGGCTTGTGTCATTCCCGAGCAGGCGGGAATCCACACCGGGGCACCGGATTCCCACCTGCGCGGGAATGACGACCCCGGAATCAAGGTGTGACAAAGCACTAGTCTTTCACACATTTCAACCACCCGCCCGGTCCCACAGTGAGCAGTAATTTGTTTTCGATCTCGGCATTGAGCTCAAAGCGATCGTTGGTACTGAGAAACTCCTGTACCGCAGTGTAAGGATTATTGCCTACCTTCCATGGGCGATCTGGAAATGCATCCGGGGACATCTGTTCGACAACGGTATCAAATACCAGAAGATAACTGCCTTTGGTGACAAGAGGCGAATAAAGCTGGAGTTCCTTCAGTACATGCTCGTGAGTATGGTTTGAATCGAGAATTACCATGACAGGCGACTTGCCTGCTGCAGCACGCTGCACCTCGGCGGCGATGTTGCTGTCAATGGATGATCCTTCAATCATGTCGATACGATGAGCCATTCGATGCTCTTTGATGGCAGCGAGATTGTGTGGGCGGATCTCGATATCGATTCCGAGCACCCTGCCGTCACCGCCGATCAGCTGCAGTAATGAAGACGACAGAATAAGCGACCCACCGTGAGCAATGCCCGTTTCAATGATCAACTGTGGTTTAACTTCCCAGATGACTTCCTGAAGAGCGACGATGTCCTGAGGGTATTGTATGATCGGACGACCGAGCCAGCTGAAGTTGTATGTGTAACGGTAATCACATGTGCGGTTAAAAAAGTCGCGAGAAAGACCGCGGAGTGTCGGATCCGCGGCCATCTTCTTGATCAACAGTGAGTCTTTTGGATCATGTGATGACATGAGAAATACACCTTCCTATTCTCAGGATTCGATATCTCGAATTATCCTGGCTGGATTGCCAAAGGCTACTTTGTTTGCAGGGATATCACGGGTCACTATCGATCCGGCGCCAACAATTGAATTCGGACCGATTGTCAGTCGAGGCAGCACAACGGCGCCAGCACCAATCATGGCGTTTTCACCGATCGTCACACAGCCGGCAACCGTAGCACCGGGAGCAATATGTACTCCGTCTCCGAGTACTGACTCATGATCAACGCTGGCATTGGTATTGATGATGCAGGCCTTACCCATAGCCACCTCGGAGCAGATGGAGGCCTGAGCCAGAATCTGGCTGCCTGCCCCAATGGTTGCATCAGCGGCGACGAATGCTCGCGGGTGTACAGCGGACAGCGGCTGGAGGCCATACGTTGTCAGCAGATTCTGAATTTCGAGACGGACGCGACCTCGATGACCACCGATCGCTACCATCGCAAAACATCGTTCATCTGCACTGAGCGCCAGCCATTCTCGCAGACCATCCATGCCTCGATAGAGGGGGACACCCGGGAGCGGCGCAATGTCAATCTGATCGTTGTCAAAGACTGCGGCTACACGGTAGCCCAGATGCGGCAAGAACTCGTTCAGGACTTTCGCGTGTCCCCGAGCCCCCCAGAGGATCACTGGCTGATATTGTTTATCTGTTCCGATTGGTGCGATCACACTGTCTCCCGGCTGCTGAAGTCGCGATACGTCGCGTCGCGCGGTGACATATAACGCACACTGGCAGGTGGCCAGTCTATTCCGAAAGCACTGTCGTCCCACCGAACTCCCATCGCCGACTCTGCCACGTAGAATTGTGACATCTGGTAAAACACTTCAGAGTTGTCAGCAACTGTCTGGAACCCGTGGGCACATCCCTCGGGGATGTAAAATGCTTTGTGATTCTCGCAGGACAGCGTATCTCCCACCCATTGACAAAAAGTTGGTGAGTCCGGACGCAGATCAACCACCACATCAAAGATCAAACCTCGGGTGCAGCGAACAACCTTACATTCCCCGTGCGGGGCACTTTGCCAATGGAGTCCACGAAGTGTTCCCGATCGGTGATTGAAGGAAACGCTGCACTGTACGAGCTTCGGGTTCAGACCTCTGGTTTCGAATTCAGTACAACACCAGGTCCTGGCAAAAAAGCCCCTCTCGTCAGTATGGCGATTCGGCTCGATGAGCCAGACGCCCGGAATTTTCGTCTGGGTAAAGATCACTGCAGGTGTCTCTTCCGAAGCTAGGCTATTCGCAACTGCGGGATTGGGATAATAAACTTGCCACCCTGATCACGATAAGCCTGCTGCTGCATCAGAATTTCGTCTGCAAAATTCCAGGTCAGCAGCAGACAGTAGTCGGGGCAATCTGTCAGCAACTTTGCCGGGTCATGAATCCTGAGACGGGTACCAGGAGTATAACGCCCTTGTTTGACGGTACTGCGATCAACGACATATTCCAGAGTTTCACTTCCAATCCCGAAATAGTTGAGCAGCGTACTTCCCTTTGCGGATGCACCATATACGGCAATTCGCCGATTCTCCTGCTTGATGCGTTTTATCAGTGCGACCAGATCACCACGGAGTTTCTCAACACGATTCTCAAACTGGCGGTAATGTGAGGGGGAAAGCACCCACTCCGCTTCCTGATTGAGCAACGTCGTGACACGTTCATGAACATCACAACTGCCCATATGCCGGGCGAATATGCGGAGCGATCCGCCGTGAATCGTCAGTCGCTCAACATCAACGATTGACAAGCCGTGACGAGAAAAGAGCTGGTTCAATGCCGTCAGGGAAAAATAACAGAGATGTTCGTGATAAATTGTGTCGAACTCAACATGATCGATCAGATCCCGCAGGTAAGGCGCCTCGACAACGATCACTCCGGACGGTTTCAACAGTGTCTTGAAGCCAGCAACCACTCCATTCAGATCCGGAACGTGAGCCAGTACGTTATTGGCATGAATTACATCAGCCCGTTCTCCGCCAGCAACCAGCTCTCCTGCAAGTTCACGGCCAAAGAATTCACTGATGGTACGAATGCCCCTCTGATCCCTTGCGACCTCGGCGATATTACGAGCAGGTTCGATTCCGAGGACTGGAATTCCCTGTTGCCTGTACCATTGGAGCAGGTAACCATCATTGCTGGCAACTTCGACAACAAGACTCTCGGAATTCAATGACTCTGCCTGTGTCAGATGATCAGCTATCCGCCGCGCATGCTGGACCATTGTCTCTGCAAATGACGAGAAGTAGGCATAGTCCCTGAACATCATCTCAGGGGGCACCGACTCCGTGATCTGAACCAGGGAGCAGCCAGGACACCAGGCCAGATCCAGTGGCCAGGTGAGTTCCGGCTTCGCGAGCTGATCCTCGGTGAGCAGGGCATTGGCGAGTGGAGTTGAGCCCAGTGAAAGAATACTCTTCAGGCCGCTTCGGCCGCACGAACGACATTCAACTGTCGAGCTGCTGTCAACGACTGGAAATGCTGCGTGTACCATTTGATTGTCCTGCTTAAACCTTCTTCCAGTGTGAATATCGGTGTCCACCCCAGAATTTCACGTGCCTTCGTGGCGTCAAGTGACTGATGAATTATCTCGTGACATGATTCACCGAGCACCCGGGGCTGCAGTGACGAATTCATATTCGCCAGTACTTTCTCCACAAGTTGCAGAACGGTCACCTGAGTTTCATTCGACAGATTGAACGCCTCGCCCGCCAGTTCTGGTCGTTCTGCAAGCTTTTCAGCAAGCATCATGTATGCTGCTGCTCCGTCTTCAACGTAAAAGTAGTCGCGAATAAATGATCCATCAGACCGAATCACAGGACTCTGACCCCTGATAACGGATCGGATTGTCCCGGGAATGATCCGATTCCAGTTCAGATCACCGCCGCCGTAAAAATTTCCGCAGCGAGTCACAATGACCGGCGTTTTGTAAGTCGTCGCGTATGTCTGGCAGATGAGATCACTGCAGGACTTGCTGACGTCATAGGGATGCCGTCCCTCCAGCGGTGTTTTCTCGGTGTAGGGCAGAACCGGAGAGTCACCGTATGCTTTGTCAGACGACGCAGCGATAATCTGCCTGACTCTTGGACTTCGGCGGCATGCCTCCAGCAGCTTCCATGTTCCGGCTATGTTTGACTCAAAGGTCGACAGTGGATTGCGATTGGCGATCCCGACGATTGTCTGAGCCGCCAGGTGCATAACCGTTTCAATTTCATATTCCCCGAGCGTTCGTTCCAGCAGATCCAGATCACAGATATCGCCTCGAACAACTGTCACCTGATCAGCCAGACTGTCGCTGTTCAGAATTGCGCGTGGTACCCAGTCTCGCACAAGGCAGACAACGTCTGCCTCAGCTTTCAGCAGACGTCGGACCAGCCACGACCCGACAAGCCCGGTTGCCCCGGTGACGAGCACCCTGCGATCACGCCAGAAATTCTGATCAAACCCGGAATCCATTCCAGTCTCCCGTTGCAGACCCACGCCCGTAACTTAGTACGCCAGACAAAACCGGGACTGGCTCCCGGACAACTCTGAAGAAGCTCACACATTCTCGCGGAGAAGTGTGCCTGTCCCGGTTTTGGTAGAGCCTCTTAAGCTGCTCGATCTCTGGGCAGCACACGAAGACGACGTTCACTCAATTCATCATTCCAGACCCGCCAGGGAGCTTCTCCGGAATCCCACAATCGCTGCAGGTACTCCTTGTCACGTAACGTATCCATGCATTGCCAGAATCCTGCGTGGCGATAAGCCGCCAGCTGGCCGTCTTCAGCCACACGCTCCAGTGCATTTGCTTCCAGACTGCATTTGTCAGACTTGAGATAGTCGAAGATTCCCGGTTCAAGCACCAGAAATCCGCCGTTGATCCATCCCTCCCCGGACACGGGTTTCTCCATGAATCGCGTCACCATGTCGCCATCCATCACGAGACCACCGAATCGAGCCGGTGGCCTCACCGCACTCAGAGTTGCAATTCGGCCGTGCGACCGATGGAACTCCAGAAGTGCGTTGATATCAATGTCGCTGACTCCATCACCGTAGGTGATCAGAAATGTGCCGCTGTCCAGCCATGGTTTGAGTCGAAGCAGTCGCCCACCAGTGTTTGAATGTAAACCTGTCTCAACAAGGTTCACCGTCCATTCTTCGATCTCGGACTCCTGACGCTGGACCATCCCTCGTCGAAAATCAATCTTCAGATTTCCGGAAAGGTTATACTGATCGAGAAAATAGTTTTTGATGTAGTCGCTTTTGTAGCCACAGGCAATCAGAAAGTCGTCCTGACCGAAACTGGCATAATGCTTCATGATGTGCCATAGAATCGGCCGTCCTCCGATTTCAACCATCGGCTTCGGGCGCAATACGGTCTCTTCCTGCAGTCGCGTTCCGAGACCTCCAGCCAGAATTACAACAGGCACGATACTGCTCCTGAAACAGACGATGGCAGATGACCAGAGCCAGCCAGAGAGAATTCGATTCCGGCTCTGGGTGGGACGGGCTGCTGAGCAGCACGTCTCCGGCTTCGGGCCACGGGCTCCTTCCCGAAAGGCACGGTATCTAGTGAAGGTGTGATGAACGTGTCAATACCATTTCACTCGATTGCATCTGGTGGTCACTGGACGGCATCCGGTGCACACGGGGTGAAAGTTCAAAGCAAAATTCATGGACCTTCATTGCCCTTGACCAGATTCGGTAACCTGAGATACAAGGATTCTCTGGGTGTTGAAGATCCAACACCGGAAAGGGTTGCAGGATGCAGGATTTTCTTCGAATCGGTTCATACATCTGGCCTTTTCGGCGACTTTTCATATTGTCGGTCGTGTGCGCGCTGATCGTCTCATTCTTCTGGGCAATCAATCTGTCCATCGCCTTTCCTGTTGTGAAAGTGCTTTTCCAGAACGACAGCCTCCACTCTTATATGGAATCAGAGATCGCTGCCCTGGAGAAATCAATCGCCCAGGATACAGCGACCCTGGAATCCGTAGCGGATGGTCAGGTTCGGCTGGAAGCTCGTCTCCGTCAGAAAATCGGCGAGCAGTCCTCGTCCCTGCTGTTGCTGACGCGAGTCAACAGATCGGTGCTGCCGTGGATCCCACGCGACAAATTCGACACCATGGCCGTGGTTCTTGGTGTTCTGCTGGTCGCCACACTCCTGAAAGGACTCTTCATTTACTTTCAGGAACTTCTTGTGGGCAGTGTCGTTCAGCTCACCGTGAACAGTATTCGGCAGGACTGCTTTCGATCGGCTCTGCGACTGGACTATCAGTCTCTGAATCGCATCGGCACGTCTTCGCTGATGTCGAGAATGACGAATGACATCGAACAGATGACGTCAGCCATCCGCGTCTTCGGAGTGACACTGATCCGGGAGCCTCTGAAGGCCGGCGCCTGCACTCTCATGGCATCATTCGTGAACTGGCGCCTGACGCTGCTGGCAATCACAGTCGTTCCGATGCTCGGGCTTGTCTTCAACATGTTCGGGAAGCGTCTTCGACGAGCATCTCACCGAACGATGGAAAGCATGTCCCGCATCTACGAATGCATCGCAGAGACATTCGGATCCGCTCGCATTGTGATGGCATTCTCCGGATTTCGTCAGCATCGAAAACAGTTCCTGAACGCCAATCGAGACTACTACACCGGTTCCATGAAGGTGGTGCGTCTCGGTGCCCTCGTGAGGCCCATTACAGAAATCATGGGCGTCATTGGTGTCTTTGCCGCACTGGCTCCGGGTGCTTATCTGGTCCTGAGAGAAACGGATTCGATTCTCGGAATCAAACTGGCGAACGACCCGATGAGCATCGCAGAACTCGCCACACTGTACGCACTTCTCGCGGGTACACTCGACCCGGTTCGGAAACTTTCGGGAATCTTCGAACAGATCAAGAGAGGTATGGCCGGCAGTGAGCGTGTGTTCGAACTGATTGACGAGAAATCGATCGTCCCGGAACCGCGTTCACCGAAAATGATGGTGCGACATTCCACGATGATTTCTCTCCAGGATGTCTCATTCCGTTACGAACCGGTGCCCGGGGACGAACAGCAGAGACCTCCGGCACTGAAGAATGTCTCTTTCGAAGTCCGATTCGGCGAGGTGATCGCGGTTGTTGGTGGAAACGGCTCCGGAAAATCAACCCTGCTGAGCCTGCTGCCGAGATTCATGGATCCTGCTGAGGGACGAGTTGCCATTGATGGTGTGGATATCCGCGATGTTCGTACTCACGACCTCCGCAGTCAGATCGGCCTGGTGACCCAGGAAACTCTGCTGTTCAACGATTCCATTTTCAATAACATTCGGTACGGGAATCCATCCGCTTCGCGTGAGCAGGTTCTTGATGCGGCCATGCAGGCGCAGGTCTCCGGATTCGTCAATCAGCTGCCGGATGGTTTTGACACGATCGTCGGTGACCGAGGAAGTAAACTCTCCGGAGGGCAGCGGCAGCGAATCGCGATCGCTCGAGCAATCCTGCGCGACCCCGCGATCCTGATCCTTGACGAGGCGACTTCTGCTGTGGACTCACAGAGTGAAGAAGTGATCCATGCCGTTCTCAAGAAATTTGCTCGCAATCGAACAGTGTTCATCATCAGCCATGTGCTCAATCGGACATTCCTCGACCTTGTCACAAGAATCGTGGTGATGGATCAGGGCCGCATGGTGGCAACAGGCCGCCACGAAGATCTCATGAATTCGTGCACGACCTATCGAGCTCTGAATGCGTCTCTCCTGCCTGTACGTGAGGCAGCCTGATTCCGTGCTTTCGGAAGGTCTCTGGTGAAGCATGAGCCGGACAGAAAATGACAGATCCGTTGTCGTGATCTGGCGGCTGCTTGACGGTCGTCCGGGTCACGAAAACCAGGTTCGCGGCCTGACGAGTTCGCTGTCACAGATCTGCCCTGTAAAGGTGTGCGATGTCCCCGTGAGGCGTTCTCACGAGTCGATCATC
Source organism: Planctomyces sp. (assembly GCA_046345315.1). Lineage (GTDB taxonomy): Bacteria > Planctomycetota > Planctomycetia > Planctomycetales > Planctomycetaceae > F1-80-MAGs062. The sequence goes on along the minus strand of JBKDKA010000253.1, from coordinate 23,408 downwards.
CGATCCTGGATGGTCTCACTGCCGAAGATTGCAGTTCTGGATTCATTGCCGTCACCAGATCTGTTGATCGGCGCCGGCCATGCAACTCACGGACCGCTGCTGCGGCTTCGGAGACGCTACGGGGGGCGGTCAGTTGTCGTGATGAAGCCAAGTCTTCCAACGTTTCTTTTTGATCTCTGTCTGATCCCGAGACATGATCATCTGAGTTTTGCTCATCACAATGTCATTCGAACAAATGGAGTGCTGAACAGAGTCCAGCCGTCCGGTAACCCCGACGCCTCACGCGGTCTGATTCTGGTCGGAGGTCCTTCACGACACTTTCGCTGGTCTGATGATCTGGTGATTCAGCAGATCACACGCATTCTCGAAAAGTCGTCTCAGTCGTGGACAGTCGCAACATCTGACCGGACACCCGATTCGTTCATTCGTCAATGGGGATATCGTCTCGGGCAACATCCTCTGATGCAGCCCCACCAGCTCTCACCGGACTGGCTTCCCGAAATGCTGGGACAATGCGGCAGAGTCTGGGTCACCTGCGACAGCATGTCGATGATTTACGAAGCGATCACTTCAGGGAACTGCGCAGGGCTCATCGAACTTCCGTCCGTCTCCGAAAGTCGCATCTCACGCAATGTCCAGTCGCTGATCTCGTCCGGGCTGCCATCTGCGATGAATCCGCTGATCCCCGCTGCAGAGAAAACCGATCTTCTCCCTTTCCTGAAAAGATCGGAAGCTCACCGCTGCGCGGAGATTGTGCTGGATCGACTTCTGAACCAACACGAAGAAGCGTGTCACAGTGCAGCTTTGTCCGGTATGCTCGGCCGCATCAGGCGAGGGCTGAATCACTCCTGGCATGGTCTGTGTATGTGGGGAAACAGTCTTCGAGAGTTTGCAAGTCTGTAAAACGCATCTCAAAGCCTGGACAGCGCCTTGCCGTCGCTGAAGTTGCAGGAAACGACCTTGCCTGTCGGGAGCCTGTCCCGGTCTCGAATCCTACTGTAATGTCTGTCTGTCGAATGGCTGAAGATCGTGTCTCAGACTTCGTCGAAACCACAAGCCTTCGCTGAATCAACTGAATCAACACTGATGCAGAGACCCGTCTCTGCACCTCAGTCAATCAGTCGGTGTCGACCGACCTTTCAGTTTCCCAAAACCATTCTGCATCCGTTTCTGCGGCCCATTATTCGATTGATGGACGCCGGCTGGCTTCCGGCTGTTCGTCATGAGCATCATGTCGTCATCTGTGGATTTCCTCGCAGCGGAACCACGCTGTTCCAGCTGATGGTCGAAGCGAGCTGTCCCGAGATTCAGGCCTACGGCAAAGAGCGACGGGCTCTTGAAATCGCTCGTTTCGGACGGCGGTCACGTTCACGAGTCGTCACGAAGCGGCCTCGGGATCTTTTTCTGATCGATTCCATTCGTGACTTCTGCCAGCACAGCCACCGAAAGATCCATTTCGTTCTGTTTCATCGAGATCCTCGTGCGGTACTCACTTCACGTCACTTTCGAAAACCCGACGAGTATTACGTGTCGGTCGAAGAATGGCGACACCTGTATGCTCACTGGAAATGGCATCGCACCAGGGAAGATGTTCTGTCTGTGTCCTACGAACAGCTCGTCAGCGATTCGGAATCCGTCCAGCGACAATTTCAGGAGCTCACGGGCTGGACAGACGTTCGAAGCTTTCAGAACTTCGATCAGGCCATCCCGCGTCATTTTGATGGACGAGCTCTCAATGGTATTCGCAAAGTCGATCCGTCAAACTGTGATCGCTGGAAGGCCGACACTCACCGTGAAAGAATTCGCCAGCTGCTGGATCAGATGCCGGAGTTACCTCAGGTCCTGATCGAAATGGGCTACGAGAGTGACTGCTCATGGACGGCTGATTTTGAGATGGATCATCCGTCCGACGGAAGTGATCAGACGGACCGTCGAATCACAGAGAAGATTTCTGCCTGATCGAATCATGATCGTATCTCACAAGTATCGATTCATTTTTCTCAAGACAGCCAAGACCGCCGGTACGAGCATCGAGATCGCACTGTCCCGATTTCTGGGTCCGGACGACATCATCACTCCGGTCTCAGCAGCTGATGAGGCACTGCGTCGAAGTGCAGGTGGTCGAGGTCCTCAGAATTACCGCATTCCGATTCAGCAGCTTCGACTTCGCGATCTGGCGGCCGGTCTCCGCGACCGACGTCGGCTCCGGTTCTACAACCATATGCCGGGCTGCGAGGTCCGCCAGCGTCTCAAACAGGATGTCTGGGAGAATTACTTCCGATTCTGCGTCGAACGAAATCCTTTCGACCGAGTGATCTCACTTTATTACTGGACCCACCGCACGGAACCAAGACCAACTCTGGATGAGTTCGTGCAGACCGGCGACCTGCAGATTCTGACTCGACGCGGCAGAGAAATGTACACCGACAGTTCCGGGAAGGTTCTCGTGGATCAGATCTGTCGCTACGAAGATCTCAGCAGTGAGCTCGAAGCTGTTCGAGTCCGTATCGGGCTGCCGGAATCACTTTCGTTGCCGCGAGCCAAGGCATCTCACAGAGCGGATCAGCGACACTATCGCGAAATCTTGAGCGACCAGTCTCGACGTCTCATCGAGTCGCAGTTTGCACGGGAGATATCAATGTTCAACTACGCGTTCTGACTCTGCAAAGAAGCTCGCGACGGACACAAAGGGTAAAAAACCTTCATCGGATTCTTTCAATCCGTCCGCAGCGACGTATTCGAATCCCTGTCGGTACACTGATGATTCTCTGTTCCCCGGCTCCCAGTCAGGGCACTGAATTGCCTCGCTCGCCCGAGATCTTTGCGGACTTCGCGACCTTCAGCGGATCCGTTGCCCCTGTCATCCGCCGTTGCTGTGATTATCCGGCAGCGTGCAGAGCAGCGTCCCACAACCATTGCGGCAGAGCGAAGATTGCCAGCGTGGCTGACGCGCAGACCATTCCCGCGACGAACGCAGCCGGCTGAGCTTCTGATCGCGTGTCTTCGCCGGAAGAGGGCTCCAGATACATGGCCGCAATCAGGCGAAGGTAGTAGCTGGCAGCGATCACCGCGTTCACAGCAAGGACGGCTGCAAGAATTTTGCCATGCTGCGACCCTGATGACCAGGCGGAAAAGAACAGATTCAGCTTCCCGAGGAAGCCTCCTGTCGGTGGAAGACCGCTCAGACCAAAGAGACAGACAGACATCATGAATGCAGCTGCAGGCCGCGTCCGGCTGAGTCCGGCAAGTTCACTCAGAGTCCGAATTGGTTTTCGAACCGACGATGCCGCAGTCAGAAGTGCAAAGACTCCCACCGTCATGACACCATAGACCGAAAGATAAAACAGCAGTGATGCAATGCCGCTCGTGGATCCCGGCGTATCTCCCATCGTCAGACCAACCAGCATGTAACCAGCATGAGCAATACTCGAATAAGCCATCATTCTCAGGATATTGGACTGCCGAATCGCCAGCAGATTTCCTGTGAGCATCGTGAGAACAGCAATCACGGTCAGAATCGCCTTGAGCGGACCTTCCGGAGTCCAGTCAGTAAGTCCACCAACGTTTCCGGCACAGAAGGGCAGGAGCCGAAGGAGTGCACTGAATCCAACCACCTTCGGAATGAATGACAGCATCGCTGCTGACGGGGGAGTGATCCCCTGAAACACGTCCGGTGCATAGAAGTGAAACGGTACAGCGGTCAGTCGGAAACTGATGCCGAGTGTCACAAACACAAGTGCCAGGAGATACATTCCTCGATGAGCGCCACTTGCACCTGCCGCCATGCGCTCAGCAATCGCCGGAAGGCTGGTGGTGCCCGCAAGTCCGTAGATCCAGCTGAATCCGTACAGCACAATCGCCGACGAAAAGATGCTCAGCAGAAAGTACTTGATCGTTGCTTCGCTGGCGTTCCAGTCACGCCGAGGAAGAATCAGCGAGATGTATGTGGGAATACTGACCAGCTCGAGCCCCAGGAACAGTGTCACCAGATCATTCGAGATCGCTGTGAAATTGACTCCACAAAGTATGGCCAGCAGACAGGCGTGAGCTTCAGCGGCGTGAGCATCATCGATCTGATCCCAGAGGATCAGTGTGAGAAGAAATCCGGCCGCGAGTGAGATGCCCCGGATAAACCAGACGAACTCATCAGAACGGAATGGGCCGGAAGTCACGGATTCTGTGGAAGGAGATGTACGGAACCACGTCAGCGTCGCGACACTCAGTGCCAGCAGAACGAGAATTCCCCAGCGATGTCGCAGGCCAGACGGCGCCACACCGGTCTCACTCACCATGAATGGTGCAGCAAGCAGCATGACACACACTGTCGCAAGGAGAATAATCTCCGGAATGATCAGACCAGCTGCCTGGTTGATGAGCGTTTCGTAATTGATCACGTTCAGATGTCCTTCATCGGCAGAATCTCAGTGGAGAGACTCACCGGTCAATGAGCGAATACTTTACAGACGAAGCGGAATCCGGAGTCGTCACAGCAGCCGTTGCAGACTGCTTCTCATAAATTGCGACGACCGAACGGACATCCGGCTCGATCAGGTCTATCAGGATCGCAGGCTTAACCCCCAGCCACAGACACATGACTGCCAGCGGTGCCAGACTCAGAAGTTCTCTTGGTTTCAGGTCGGTGATGACCTCGTGGTCTTCGTGATGATGCCCACCATGTGGCTCCCGCAGAGCACCGAAGAATCCATGCTGAACCGCTGTCAGCAGATACCACGCTCCGAGAATGACACCGGTTGTTCCCAGTGCGGAGTAGAGAGGATTCCTTCGAAACATCCCTGCAAGCGAAAGAAATTCACCGACAAACCCGTTGAGCCCAGGAAGCCCGATGCTCGACATCGCGATGAAAACCATGCTGCAGGCGATCAGCGGAAGCCTGGTTGCCAGACCACCGATATCGTCCAGCATTCGAGTGTGGTATCGCTCATAGACCATGCCAACCAGAAGGAAAAGTGCTCCCGTCGACAGCCCATGATTTACCATCTGCACAACACTGCCGGTAATTCCTTCCGTGTTCAGTGCAAACAATCCCAGGATACAGAAACCCATGTGCGCCACGCTGGAATAGGCCACCAGCTTCTTGATGTCTCGCTGTGCCAGAGCACAAAACGACCAATAAATGATGCCGATAAATGAGAGCAGTCCGATCAGCGGGATGCCCACTGTGACGCAGGCTTCCGGGAACATCGGAAGACACATTCTCAGGAAACCGTATGATCCGAGCTTCAGAAGCACACCAGCCAGCATCACGCTTCCGGCAGTTGGTGCTTCCACGTGAGCCAGTGGAAGCCATGTATGAAACGGAAATACCGGAACCTTGATCAGGAAGCCCGCCGAAAGAGTCAGGAAAAAGGCCGTCTGTGTCGACGCAGGCAGAGGATGCTGAGCCAGCCACGACGCCAGAGCCGGCAGTGAGGTCGGCGTCAGCAGACCATCACGTGATACCAGCAGCACCAGAACCACAAGTCCGGACAGAGTCACCAGACTTCCCGCCAATGTATAGAGGAAGAACTTGAACGCTGCCCAGCGTCGATCCGGGCCTCCCCAGATCGCAATCAGGAAGAACAGCGGAATCAGAGTCATCTCGAAGAAGACATAAAACAGCATCAGATCGAAAGAACAGAAGACTCCTATCAGCCCGGTTTCAAGTATCAGCAGGCAGGCGTAAAACTCGGAAGCTCGCTCCCGAATGCTCTCCCAGGAAATCAACACGCTGGACACAGTCAGCAGGCAGGTCAGTGCGATCATCGCCACGCTGATGCCGTCGAGACCCATGTAAAGTTCCAGCTGAACCCCCGGCTTCTCGGCAGTTCCTGAGATCATCATCCAGGAGTGTCGATGTGAAACGAGTGGCTCGAGAGCAGCTCGAGCAGCTCCGTCCGTCTGCTGAGCCGTCTTTGCAGCAGAGGCTTCCTTATACTGACTGAGCAGCATCATGCTGACAGCAAGAGCCAGCGTGCTGCCGACGAGTGCAAGCCAGCGAGATGTCTGCGCATTCAGCGAGCTGCGAAACAGCATCAGCAGGATGGCTGAGATCGTCGGAATCGCGAGACACAGAATCAGAAGTAAAAACATGCCAGGTCTGCCAATCAACTCTGAAAGAGACTCAGAACAGCAACCACCGCCGCCACAACACCAACCCACATGACACCGGCGTAGGAAGAAGTCACGCCGCCGTGAAGCTGTCCCGGCAGAGCACTCAGGCCCCGCGTCACAGCACCGAAACCATCAACGATGCCGTCGATCACATAGCGGTCGAACAACACGCACAGCCTGGCGATCCCGGTCAGCGGTAGGACGATCAGGACAAGGAAGATCTCATCGAGGAAGAACTTGTGGATGGAGAGCTGATACAGCGGTGCCAGGGCCTTTGCGATCGTTCCCGGAATCCCCGGCGAGGCGATGTAAAGAAACCACGCCGCTCCGATTCCGCTCAGAGCAATCACACTGCTGACAGCCATCACGCCCCAGTGCAGTCCGTGACTCTCCACCGGTGTGAGCCCCTGAATCTTCTGAATTGTTGACGCAAACAGATGGGTGGGCCCGACAGCAAGACCAATCAGAGCCGCACAGACGGCAAGGATACCAAGCGGAATCGCCATGACCGTGGAGGCGTCATGAGGATGATGTCCGGCCTCTTCAGGAAATTTCTCCGGACCATGAAACGTCATGAAGTACGCTCTGAATGTATAGAACGCTGTCAGCAGCGCAGTTCCCGTTGCGATCATTCGGATGACGCTGAAGAAACCACCATGCTGCTGACTGCGAGATGCTTCACCAAGCACCGCCAGGATATCGTCTTTGCTCCAGAATCCGGCCAGGAGCGGAACTCCGGCGAGTGCCGCGGCACCAACAAGAAACGTCCAGTGCGTGATCGGAAGAGCGTGCTTCAGTCCGCTGAATCGCCGCATATCAATGACATCGCCCATGGCGTGCATGACACTGCCGGCTGCAAGGAAGAGCAGAGCCTTGAAAAAGGCATGAGTGAAGAGATGAAACATTCCGGCCGTGACTGCCGGGGTCACCAGCTCCGCTCCGGCTGCTCCACAACCCATGGCCATGAACATGAATCCCAGCTGACTCACCGTTGAGTACGCGAGGACTCGCTTCAGGTCCGTCTGTGTGAGAGCGGTGATCGCCGAAATCAGGGCCGTGGCGGCACCAATTCCGGAAACCACCAGCTGAACCTCAGGAGCCAGAACGAACAGCGGAGTACATCGAGCCACGAGGTAAACACCAGCGGTGACCATTGTCGCAGCATGAATGAGTGCGCTGACAGGAGTCGGCCCTTCCATGGCGTCCGGAAGCCAGACCTGCAGTGGAAACTGAGCGGACTTGCCCATCGCACCAAGGAAAAGGCAGAGGCAGATCAGCTTCAGCCGACCGGGATCACTCTGAGCCACCGACTGCAGAGCCTCAGTGTTTCCGAAAAGCTCCACGAAGTTCAGCGTTCCGAAGGTCTGCCAGATCAGAAAAATTCCCATAATGAGCCCGAAGTCGCCGATTCGATTGACGACAAAGGCTTTCTTCGCGGCCGCAGCAGCTGCTGGCTTGTGAAACCAGAATCCGATCAGCAGGTAGCTGCAGAGACCCACAGCTTCCCAGAAAACAAACAGCAGCGGGAAGCTGCCTGCCAGAACCAGCATCGTCATCGAAAACACGAAGAGCGAAACGGCGGCGAAAAATCGCGGGTATCCGGGGTCATGATGCATATACCCGGATCCGAACATCGCAACCAGAAAACTCACACCGGTCACCATGCACAGCATGATTCCGGTCATCCAGTCAGCTCGAAGGTCGACGCGAACGTGAAGCGATCCGACTCGCATCCATTCGAATCCCGACACAATGACCTGACCCGGAACAGAAGCCGACTGTTCTGCAGCAGCTGTAACCGCGGTTTCATCGGCTGCCGGGGCAGGTGTCGCAGTGCCCGGAAGAATTCTGAACAGCAGAATCAGCGAACAGATGAAGGAAACCGCCATCGCGGTCCAGCAGGGCAGATGACTCTGATATCTCAGCAGTCGCGGCCCAAGCAGTGCCGTCACGACGGCCGACGCCAGCGGTGCTGCAGGAATCAGCCAGAGGATTGTTGTTTCAGTCATATCAGTCAGCGACCTGATCAGTTCGATGGGGTCAGAAAATTTCAGTCAGCCAGGATCTCATGCAGTTTCAAAGAGCTTCCAGAGTCCTTCATTGCTCGAAGAGCAATCAAACTCTCCGTGCCACTCAGCCCACTCGGACTGATTCTGCCTCCGTCGGTCTCTTTCCGGCCGGCGTAAGCTTCGGAAGATCCTCGTAAGGATTCTTCGGAGGAATCATCGTGCCGCCGGAACCTTCCGAGACCGGCGATGGCAGGTCAGATTCACGCAGACGCGACCAGACCTGAATATCAAGAGAATGTGATTTCCGATAGAGGTTCAGAACCAGCGCCAGAGCCAGGCCCGCTTCGCAGGCAGCAACGGTCAGCGTAAAAATGGTGAATGCCTGACCTTCGTTCGTCCCGTGCATTCGACCGAACGTCACCAGGGTAAGCGATACTCCATGCAGCATCAGCTCCGCAGAGAGAATCATCATGATCAGATTTCGTCGGGTCAGAAATCCAAGAACTCCCAGGACAAAAAGCCCCGCCCCGACGAAAAGAAATCGTTCCACATCGCCCGTCATATTGCCCCCTGTTCTCTGCGAGGAGCAATTGCGATGGCTCCGATGCTGGCAATCAGCAGCAGAGTCCCGGCCAGTTCCACAGCGAAGAGATAATCACCAAACAAAGATCGCCCCAGACCCTTCATTGTTCCGAGCTGCTGGCCCTCCAGCGGCTTGCTCAGCGGATTACCTGAAGTCTGAGAAACCGCATCAGATGCTGCGGTCACATTCGTAGTGGCTCCGGACGAACCCTCGCCCGCAACGGCCGCCGCTTTTCCTGATCCGATCTGGAGCGTCATGATGACTGCTCCCAGCAGAACGAAGGCTGCGATCGTCGCCGGGAAACTCTGACGTGACTGCTGATCGTAACCCATCGCGCCACCCTGCTGAGCCAGCATGATGACAAAGAGGAAGGTAACGATCACAGCCCCCGCATAAACGATAATGGTAGCGGCTGCCAGAAACGGAGCCTGCTGAAGAAGGAAAAGCCCGCAGGTGCAGAGAGTCACGAGAGCAAACCACAACGCTCCGTAAACCGGATTGCGTGAAGTGATCATGAGCACTCCGCAGAGTAACGCACCCACCGCGAAGAGCCAGAAGAGCACCTCCGAGGCAAACTCCGGCTGAGCAGCTCCGATGGACGAGCTCAGCGCGACAATCCCCGCAGTGGCGAGAACCAGCCCTGGAATCCGATTCCTCGCAGCAGATACTTGTTTCCCCGGCATCAGCCAGAGAATCCCAAGTGCCCAGGCGATGAGACCGGCAATGGTAACAGGATGAGACTGCAGCCAGACACTCATCAGTGGTTCTCCTGACTCTTGCCAGCACCGCCTGAATATTCAGTACCGGTGGAACGAATCACACCAGGTGTCGGGCTGGCTGCCGAACGATCGGAGTTTGCAACCTGAGTTGCCGGGCCGAGCGTTGGAAGCTCATCAAATGCCGCCGCAGGCCCCAGAACACCGCGCTGCGTTCGCACCGGGTCTCTCGAATTGTCTTTGGTTTTATCAAACACATCGAGCAGCTTCTCTCGATCGTACATCAGCTCGTTACGGGTCTCTCCCGTGAGATCATAAATGTGAGTCAGCTCGATCGCGTCAACCGGGCAGGCTTCCTCACACATTCCGCAATAGATGCATCGAAGTTCGTCGAGAACAAATGACTTCGGAAACTTATCTCGATCCGGCCAGTCCTTTGGTGCCGGTGCAGCCTCAATCGTAATGCAACGAGCCGGGCAGGCGGTCGCACAAAGCATGCAGGCCACGCACTTGACGCGGTCCTTCTCGTCTCGGTTCAGTCGATGCACACCACGATAGTGCAGAGGCAGATCCGGTTTCACTTCCGGATACTGCTGCGTGACGGTCTGACGCTTCAGTACGTGCTTGACCGTGGTCTTCAGACCTTCCACGATCGCGGGTACGAACGTGGCTTCCCAGAAGCCAATCTCAGGCTCCTCGACCCACGCGACTTTCTTTCCGGAATCAGACATGGTACTCAGTTCTCGAATCAGAATTCGGAATCAGAAATTAGTGCTCTGTCAATGATTAATTCATGTGTGCCACGGGCTATGCCAGTGCTGTTCTCTGAAAAACACTCGGGCCTTGAAATGCTAGTGTTTTCCAGCAGTTGAATGAGCCGACGACACCGCGTGTGACACCATCGTCCGTGCTGTACCGCCCTGAAGCTGAACTCGCCGATGACTGGTTCCCACAACACCCCAGCAGATAAACATCAGCACCGAGCCGACCATCAGCCAGAGATGACTGGCCTGAAAGTGCAGACAGAACATTACCATCAGGATATTCACGACCGACAGCGGAATCATGATCTTCCAGGCCAGGTCCATCAGCTGGTCAAAACGAAACCGAGGAATCGTCCATCGAAGCATAATGATCAGAACAATGAATCCGAAAACTTTGGTCAGGAGCACCAGCAGTTTCACCAGCCAGGCAAACGGATAAACACTCTCCGCAGTCGCAATTCCCGGTAGATGCCAGCCACCGAAAAACAGAATCGTCGTCAGGAAGCTGATCGTGATGACATGGGTGTATTCGCCAAGGAAAAACAGAGCCCACTTCAGCGCACTGTATTCCGTATGCCAGCCACCAACGAGTTCCTGTTCACATTCAGCAAGGTCGAACGGAAGTCGGTTGGCTTCTGCCAGAGAACTGGAGAAAAAGATCAGACAGGCCAGCGGCTGATACCAGATGTTCCAGCCCAGAATCCCGGCATTCACCTGCTGAAGCTGAATCTGTTCGAGATTGACTGTGCCCGCCATCAGAGCGATACCAAGGACCGACATCCCGAGCGGAATTTCATAGCTCACCACCTGAGCACTGGCTCGCAGCGAACCCAGAGCACTGTACTTGTTGTTCGATGCCCAGCCACCCAGAATGATCCCGTAAACGGCCAGGCTGGTGATCGCAAAAATAAACACGAGACCAATATCAATCCCCGGGGCAATGATAAAACGAATCCACTTCGGAGCGTCTTCAACCGGTCCGAATGGAACTACCGCCAGAGCCAGCATCGTTGTGAAGACGCTGATCATCGGTGCCATCAGGTAGAGAACTCGGTCGACATGTGAAGGAATCACTTCTTCCTTGAGAAGCAGCTTGATCCCGTCGGCCAGTGGCTGAAACAGCCCCGCCGGCCCCACGCGGTTCGGCCCGACACGGTCCTGCATCCAGGCGGAAAGTTTTCGTTCGAGAAGAATCAGATAATTGCAGACACCGGGGATCGCCCCGACCACAATCAGAATCGTCGCGACAGTAATGAGGATTTCCGTCATCGTGCACCCGCTCCCACTACAGCCCCGTTTTCACTCAGAGTCGAATCCGTGAGCGAGCTCAGTGCCGGAACAGCCTGAGCCACTTCTTCCCGAAGAAGCTCATAATGCGCAAGCCCACGACGACCGGAAAGATCCCAGAGGATGCGTCCATCGGGACGACTGTCTCCCGGGGTTCGAATCGAACGACGAATCAGCTGCCCAAGACCTTTGTGATTGACGAACGTTCCGTCGCGCTCAGGAAATGTCCCGGAGGGAAGAACGTGAGTCGCGTGACGCAGAACCGGCGATGGAAGGTAATCCTGCACGATCACCGTCGACGTCTTCGAGAACGCTTCCGCCTGCAGGTCAGAGATCCAGCCCTCCGGATCACCGCCGACGAGATAAACCGCCTGGAACTGGCCAGCCGAAGAAAGCCGAATCAGCTCCTCAAACGGAGTAATCTCACCTGCAAAATGTTTCAATACCGCTTCGACACCCGCTCGATTCGGACACTTCTCAGCTCGAATCGTGAATTTCACCGGTTCAATCGAACGGCCGCGAATGTCTTTCGGATAATGATCATCCTCACCCGAAACACGCACTGGTCCGAGCGCCAGTGTGACCGTCTCTGAAAGTGACTTCAGATAACCAGCCAGCATCCACGCCTCTTCGACAGTCATCCAGGGCGACAGCACGGCCGCCAGTTTTCCTTTGCCCGCCTGAGCGGCCTTCTTCAGTGATGCCTGAACCGCAGTCAGAACTGCGGACCAGTCACGGGATGTCACCTGACCGTTGCTTCGAAGCTCCGGAGACGTCAGACGCTTTTCGGAATGAACATACTTCCATCCAAATCGCCCTTCGTCACACATGAAGTGACCCTGAGCATCCGGATTGACACGAGGCTTCAGGCGGTAAACCTGATCTTCATTCTGATCGACGGTGATGCTGCAACCGGTGCTGCATCCCGGACAGACAGAGTCTGCTGATTTCAGCCACCAGACTCGCTGCTGATACAAGAAATCCTTGCTGCAGAGAGCACCTACCGGGCAAAGGTCCACCACATTCCCGGCCAGCTTGTTGTTGACCGGATGCCCCGGAAAGATGTCAATCTCTTCGTGGCTTCCACGGCTGACAACCTGCAGCTCTGATGAGCCCGAGACCTCACGAGTAAACCGGACACAGCGAGTGCACATAATGCACCGATCGGTGAACAGAGTAATCTGATCGCCGATGTAGTCCTTGTCGGGCTTGATGTTCTTGGGTTCCTGCAGCCGACTGTAACCACGCCCGTGGTTGAAACTGTAATCCTGCAGAAAGCATTCACCAGCCTGATCACAGGTCGGACAGTCCAGAGGATGATTCAGCAGAAGGTATTCCAGTGTTGCCTTTCGGGCATCCTTGACCTTCTGGCTGTCAGAGATGATCACCGTGCCGTCTTTCGCGGGCGTCTGACAGCCCGGGACAAGCTTCGGCTGCATCTGTACGGTGCCATCCGGCTTTTTGTCGCCGACCTCAACGAGACACATGCGGCAGCTGGCGACGACGGAAAGTGAAGGGTGCCAGCAATAAGCCGGAATTTCAACGCCGACTTTCGCTGCAGCCTGTATGCAATTCAGCCGCTCGTCAGAGCCGACTTCAACGGGTTCACCATTGACCAGAACAGTTCCCATGACATTACCTGTCTAATGTGCAGCCATCAATTTCTGAGCGGATGTGACGGAAGACTTCCGGCTGCGAATATAGTCTTCAAAGTCCCCTCGGAATTTTGTGATCGCATTCTTAACCGGCCACGCCGCACCGTCGGAGAGGCCACAGATCGTCGTCCCCGGAATGATTCCCATCGAACCGGCAACTTCTGTCAGAAGATCCAGGTCTTCCAGTTTTCCGTTGCCCGACCGGATTCGTTCCAGAATCTTCGTCATCCATGCCGTCCCTTCCCGGCAGGGAGTACACTGTCCGCAAGACTCATGGGACATGAATCGGCAGCAGTTGTAAAGCACATCCACCATGCTGGTCTGATCGTCAACCACGACAACAGCCGCAGTGCCCAGTCCCAGACAGCCGACTTTGCCCGGACCAGCGAAGTCGAGCTTCGTGTCGAGTTCCTTGTCGGACAGAAAACCCATACTGATTCCGCCCGGAACAACAGCCTTGGCTTTCCGGCCCTTCCAGACTCCGCCAGCATGCTCTTCGATCAGCTCTCTGGCAGTGACTCCCAGTGGAAGTTCAACACAGCAGGGCTTGTTCACATGCCCGCTGACGCAGTAAAGCTTCGGACCATAACTTCCCGGATCGCGCGGATTGCTCGGATCCGGCGGAATTCCGATGGATTTGAACCAGTCCACTCCACGACGAAGAATCTGTGTCACGCAGCACAGAGTCTCCACGTTGTTGACAATCGTCGGTTTTCGAAACAATCCTTCAATCGCCGGAAATGGTGGCTTGATTCGCGGCCAGGCTCGCTTGCCTTCGAGACTTTCGATCAGCCCCGTTTCCTCGCCGCAGATGTACGCACCAGCTCCCCGGTGCAGCACGATGTCGAGATTGAATCCCGTTCCCAGAATGTTCTTTCCGAGTAGACCCGCGGCGTAACACTCCTTCACCGCCTGATCCAGAGCTCGATAACTGCGACCATACTCGTATCGAAGATACAGGTAGGCGTTGTTCGACCTGATCGCATGACAGGCGATCATGATGCCTTCGATCAGCTGATGGGGGTCTTTCTCCATCAGGATTCGATTGTTGAAGGTTCCCGGTTCGCTTTCATCCGCATTAATGCAGAGATAGATCGGCCCGGCGTGATCCTTCGGGAGGAACGTCCACTTCAGACCGCACGGAAACCCGGCACCTCCGCGGCCACGAAGCCCCGAGTCCTTGACGATGTTCGTCACGTCGGCAGGAGCCATCGAAAGAATTTCTTTCAACCGCGCGTAACCGCCGTCGGCCCGATAGGTGGCCAGAGAAGCACTGTCCGGCTTGTGGATTCTTGCGAACAGAACAGGTTCGAATTTTGGCATGTGATTGAGGACCGAAATTTCAGTGGAAGCCGACACAGATCATTCGTCAGCGTTGAGAAAAGCGAGTTTTCGCAGAGACTCCTGAAACAAACCCGGTTCAGAGTTTCTCGATAAGTGCTGTGACCGCTTCGGCACTCATCTCCATATGGCACTCATCATCAACCAGAATGCAGGGAGCGCCTTCACACGCACCCAGACACTCAGCAAACTCCAGAGTCACTTTGCCGTCTGCCGATGTCTGCCCCGGATGAACATTAAACTTGTGGCAGACCTTCTCCAGAACTTCTTCTCCGCCTCGAAGCATGCAGGAAATGCTTCGGCAGACCCACACTCGGTGTTTCCCCAGCGGATTCTTTTCTTCCTTGAAGAAGTTGTAAAACGACATCGTGTCATGAACTTCGGACGGATGAAGCTCGAGAAGCTCGGCGATCTCCTCAATTGCCCCGTGCGAAACTGCTCGCATCGCGTCATGCACGATGTGCAGCGCCGGAAGCGTGACGGCTCGCTTGTTCGGATACTTCGGGAACTCAGCACGAATTCGTTCGCGGAGTTCTTCACTGAGCACACTCATCGTTGGTCGACCATTTTCAGAGATTGTGAATGTATTTATCGATCCAGCTCAGCCGCAATAATATTGATGCTTCCCAGCACAGTTGCGACATCACCCAGCTGATGTCCGCGAATCATGTGAGGAAACATCCCGAAATGAACATAGGACGGCGGACGCGTTCGAGCTCGATAAGCACGCGTTTCACCGCTACCAACCAGATAAAATCCAAGCTCCCCGTTCGGTGATTCTGTCGCTGCATAGACCTGATCGAGCGGTACGTCATGACCCCGGTTCGGCATCAGGACCTCGAAGTGCTGAATCAGCCCTTCGATACTGCGATAAACAGCAGGCTTCGCAGGAAGCACCATGTCGCTGACAACATCAATGTTCACGGGCCCGGCAGGGATATTTTCAATCAGCTGACCCAGAATCCGGAGACTCTCTTCGATCTCCCTCATGCGAACAAGGTACCGAGCGTAACAGTCTCCCCCGCGAGAACAGATCATGTCGAACTCGACATCCGCGTAGGCCAGATACGGATCATCTTTTCGAAGATCTCGCTCCACACCGCTCGCCCGAGCCACCGGACCTGTCGCTCCAAAGTTGATCGCATCCTCTTTGCTGAGATATCCGATCCCCTTGGTACGCTCCATGAAGATTCGGTTCTTCGTGAGGAGCCGATGGACTTCCTGATGCGTTTTCGGCAGTTCCCTGACGAATTTTCGCACCTTGTCGACCCAGGCATTATCCACGTCGAAAAGCACGCCTCCGACACGGGTATAACTGGTGTGGAATCGCTGCCCGGACGCAGTCTCCACTATGTCGTAGATCATTTCCCGCTGCTGGAACGCGTACAGAAACGCCGTAAATCCGCCAAGGTCGAGAGCCGTCGTTCCGACGTTCAGCAGATGATCGTGCAGCCGCATGAGTTCCGCGAGAATCGTCCGCAGGTAACGACATCGCGGCGTGAGTTCAATGTTCAGCAGTTTCTCAACAGCATGGTGCCAGGCGATTTCGTTGGCCAGCGGCGAGATGTAATTCATCCGGTCGACGATGGTCACGTACTGATTGAAATCAAGCGCCTCGCCGAGCTTCTCAAAGCCGCTGTGAAGGTAACCGATGTGCGGCACCGCATTCAGGACGCGTTCGCCGTCCAGCGTCAGAATCAGCCGCAGAGTGGTGTGCGTCGCCGGATGCTGAGGCCCGAAATTCAGCGTCCAGACGTACTCCCGATCCGTCGATTCAATTTCAGCAGATTCAACAGGTGAAAGCGGCATCGAAACCAGCCAGTACTGTTCAGGGAATCAGAATCATCAGACAGTCAGAAGGTCTTTTTCGATTCGGAGAGGACTGTTCTTCTCCGAATCATCAGGTCAGCATCAGGTGATGCGGTCAGCTTTCCGCACGCGTAATCACAGGGAAGTTGTGCCGCTCCCCGCGCCCCTTCATCGGGTAATCTTTTCGCAGAGGAAATTCAGTAAACTCATCCGGCATCAGAATTCGTCGAAGATCCGGATGCCCCGTAAAGACAATCCCGAACATGTCGTAAACTTCTCGCTCTGCCCAGTTCGCAGCCCGCCAGAGATCGCTCACGGTCGGAAGTTTCGGATCCGGCAGATTGACCGCAGTTCGAACGATCAGACGCTCACCGCTGACCGTGTTCAACAGCAGATAAACGACTCCAAAACGGTCGCGAGCCCCCGGATATTCGAGGTAATCGACCGCCGTAATGTCGATCAGCATGTCAAAGCTATGCGAGTTCTTCAGAGACTCCAGCAGCGGGCGAACAGAACCCTCTGGTACGTCGACTCGTCGGTTATCGCGAAAACTCGTCTCTTTCAGAGAAACCCCTGCAGCAGCTTCCAGCACACTCAGTTCAACCACGGCCGGATCCTCCGTTGCTGCTGCCGCCTGGATTACCGCTGCCGGTGGGCATGTCAGAAAAACCACCCAACTGGATCAGACTGGAATCCTTGATCCGGAGCAGCTCGTCGGCGTCAAAACGCGGTGGACCCATGTGAACCGTTCGATGCTGAAACTCTCGACCATTGAATGTTCCGGTGGCTCGAATCTTCTCCTGAAGATCAATCACTGCCGCAAGGAGCTGCTCCGGCCGCGGAGGGCAACCAGGAACATACATGTCGACAGGAATGAATCGATCCACACCCTGAACAACGGCGTAGGTATCAAAAACCCCGCCCGTACAGGCACAGGCACCCATGGAGATGCACCATTTCGGTTCCGGCATCTGCAGCCAGATTCGCTGCAGAACAGGCAGCATCTTCATTACGACGCGACCTGCAACGATGAGCAGATCGCACTGACGCGGACTGAAACGCATCACTTCGGCACCGAATCGTGCCAGGTCATAACGCGACGCTGCCGTCGCCATCAGCTCAATACCGCAGCAGGCCGTCGCAAATGGCATCGGCCAGAGACTGTTGGACCTCGCCCAGCTGGCGGCCGCATCAAGCTGCGTGAGAAAGACGTTTTCCGGTAAACCTACCGCCATCGAAATACACCTTTCCGCCAGGCATAAACCCATGCCAGTGCGAGAGTGGCCATGAAGACGAGCATGACGCCGAACACCGTGTCACGCAGCGCGGGATCGATCCCAAGTTCACTATAGGCGCTGACTGCCCACGGGTAGAGGAACAAAAGTTCCACATCGAACACCAGAAACAGGATCGCAACGAGGTAAAATCGGACGTCAAATGGCTGACGCGCGTCGTTAACAGGATCCATACCCGATTCGTAGGGCATGTCTTTGACGGGAGTGTTCTTTTTCGGACCCAGAAGATGCGCGAGAACCAGATTGGTCACCACGAATCCAACCAGAATCACGCCATATAACATCAGCGGCGGAATGTCGGGAATTTCCACGTCAGATTCTTCCGTTCCCTGAATAAATGCCCTGTCAGGAGCGATTCTGCAACCGATTCGCTCGACGTTCTGTCAGATCAGCGTCCGATCCGACGGCGCAGGGATATTCCAGATTGACCGCCCGATCAAGGCCACGTGAGTCCCGCCGAGGAATTCTCTCGGTTTCGGAAACCTGCGCAACCAAGGACGTCACAGTTTCTTGAGCCTTCCCTGCCATTCCATCGTCATCAATCCCGGACTGCTGTCGGAGACAGCCGTGCAAGTCTAGTGGAACGATCTGTGTTTTCAAAGTGCATCCGGCCTGAGATCGCAGTCCGGTGTTTCGTGAACCAGCATTCATAAATCGAGCGAGCCAGAAATCTTGATGCCCCATTAATCAATCTCCGGGAATTTACAAAAACATGTGCGGTCTCTGCTCAAGCGGGAAACACCGGTGCATGGGGCTGGTGCACGGGGGACGAAGAGTACCGAGTCGCCGAAAACGTCTGTTGGAACCGAAAGCCAGCGAACTCGTCGATCCAGGCGTTAACCCTCGACTCATGTCCACGGATCACGGCGGGATGCTCATGCTGTGAGAGCGATCGGCAGCCGGGTACCTGTTTTGCGAAGACTACCATGCATTTCCTGCTTTCCTGCCCTGAAGGTGCGTCGTCTGATGTAGAGTTCAGCAGACGTCTGTCTGCGGTTCTATGGTTGTTGTGAGAATGCACCGTCCGGAGATCTGAGAACTCAATGGAATTCACTCATGACGGATTGATTCTTCTGACTGGCGCCACGGGATATGTCGGCGGAAGATTGCTGACTGTGCTGCAGGATCAGGGAGCCCGGGTACGTTGTTTGTCGCGCCGCCCTGAAGCGGTCACGCAGCGAGACAACTCACCAGTGGAAGTCATTGCCGGTGATGTTCTGAACAGGGATTCACTTGATGCAGCCATGGCGGGTGTGGATACCGCTTATTATTTCATTCATTCGATGGGCGCAACAAAGGACTTTGAAGCGGAAGACCGCGTTGCCGCAACGAACTTTTCTCAGGCCGCAGCGGCGGCCGGAGTTCGCCGAATCATCTACCTCGGCGGTCTTGGAAACCCCGATCAGAAACTGTCGAAGCATCTTCGCAGCCGGCAGGAAACCGGCGACGTTCTGCGAGCCCACCATTCGCAGGTGATCGAATTCCGAGCATCGATCGTCATCGGCTCGGGCAGTCTGTCGTTTGAGATGATCCGAGCACTGGTCGAACGGCTCCCGGTCATGATCTGCCCGAGGTGGGTCAACGTCAAAGCGCAGCCAATTGCGATTGAAGATCTCCTGGCCTATCTGTCGGCTGCATTGAAACTACCACACGGTCATTCTCAGGTCTATGAGATTGGCGGGCCCGATCAGGTTTCTTACGGACAGATCATGCGGGAGTATTCGCAGCAGCGAAATCTGACACGATGGATGATTCCCGTGCCCTTTCTGACGCCTCATCTGTCCAGTCTCTGGCTGGGTCTGGTGACACCTCTTTATGCTCGCGTCGGACGAAAACTGGTTGACAGTCTGCGCAACCCGACTTTGCTGTCGAACAATCTGGCGGCAACGACGTTTGCAATCAGGCCACGGTCTGTCCGCGATGCCATTGCCCGAGCTCTGGTGAATGAAGATCACGAATTCGCGGAGACTCGCTGGTCGGATGCTTTGTCGGCAGGCAGCGAACCTCAGGCGTGGGGCGGTCAGCGGTTCGGTTCTCGCCTTGTCGATTCCCGCACTCGTGAAGTGAAGGTCACACCCGAAGAAGCTTTTGCTCCGATTCGACGGATCGGTGGTAGTACGGGCTGGTATTACGGCAACTGGCTGTGGTCTCTTCGCGGCTTTCTTGACCTGCTGGCGGGAGGTGTCGGAATTCGTCGGGGCCGCCGTGATCAGGAAGACTTGAGAGTCGGAGATGCGCTCGATTTCTGGCGGGTCGAGTTGTATGAACGTCCACAGCGACTTCGACTGCAGGCCGAGATGAAATGCCCCGGACGTGCCTGGCTGGAATTTGAAGTGACCCCCAGCGAAGGTGGCAGCACGATTCGGCAGACAGCGATCTTTGATCCCGTCGGTCTGCTGGGCATCCTGTACTGGTACTCCGTCTATCCTCTGCATCAGTTTGTCTTCGAAGGTATGCTTCGCAATCTTGCCGCAGCCGCCGAAAACGGAAAGTCTTAGCTGGACAGCGTCAGGTGTCGAGCCATCGGTTGGGGTGGATTTTGCTGTAAGCAATTGGCTGTTAATGGATTGCAATCGCGTTTGCCCTCAGGCCCGGAGGGCCGGCAAATCCTCTGCCGGGGCCGCTCCGGCCCCGGACTCAGGCTTCTTGAAATAAAAAAGGCCTGAAGGGCCGGCACAATTGACTCGGAAGTGTTGTTCTGTCGGCCTTTCAGGCCTTTTGTCATCTCTTGATTCTGTTCCGGCGTCTCGCGACGCCGGCAGAGGTTATGCCGGCCCGCTGGGCCTGAATCGCAGAGTTTCAAGAGGGACATGGCGCTGTTTGGCTGAAGCACTGGCGTAGCCAGTGGCAGACATTAATTGATAGTTCTTACAGAGCAATACCTTCAGAATCCGACGCGTCCTCCGAACGTATTCATTCTCTGGGTTCTATCCCTTTGGAGTGCATCGCGATCGCTTTCGCACCGTTCTGGAACTGCTGATCGAATCTGTTCGAAGCAGTCCTTCGCGCCTTGACTCAACTACAAATGTCCCTGTACATTCTTCGTTGGTAACTACATTTGTACTTGTAAGATGAGATCCTGCAGAATTCTGGTGCAGTGGATCCAACGGAGATTTCTGAATGCCGCCACGTCCGGGGATGTCAAAGGCTGAGCTGGAGATTGCTCGAATCGTCTGGGATCTCAAAGAAGCCGGAGTTCGCCAGATTTATGAAGCATTACCTTCGAATCGTGATATCGACTTCACAACCGTGCAGACCTACCTCCGGCGCCTCGAGGAAAAGGGGTATCTCAAAGTACGCCTCGAAGGCCGCAGTCGAGTGTACTCACCGCGAGTTCGCCCGCAGACGGTGATCCGCGAAACCGTGAGCGAAATGGTGAATCTGCTCTTCGGCGGCGACTCACTCCCGCTGATGAAGCATCTGGTGGAAGATCGCGAGTTCTCAAAGAACGATATCGAACAACTGCGACAGCTTCTGGATCAACTGGATCGCGAACCAACGCAGGGAGACGACCATGACACCTGACATCTGGCGCCTGATGGTGAATCAGGCATGGCAGATCACAGCGCTGACAATTGTTGTGGCTGTGGTCAACAGCTCCGTTACCAAAAGTCGTCCGCATTTGGCTCATGCGCTCTGGCTGCTGGTTCTCATCAAGTGCATCACTCCACCTGTCTGGGGACATTCATGGGCATTGTTCAGTGGCCTGCAGACCATGGTGGCGACGGAACCGATTGCAGCGGAGACAATTCAGTCGTCTCACTCGGAATCAGAAACAGCAGATGCGTTTGCGGCGGAAGCCTTTGCGCCTGACAGCGATGTATTATCAGCCGAACTGATCGATGGCGGGGAGTTCCAGCACGCTGATCAGCAGGAAGTGCTCAGGAGTTCCGGGGATCCGCCCGTTGAGTTACCTGCGAGTATTCTGAATACGAAATTCAACCTCCGGACAATCTCCTGGTCGTTGATATTTCTGACGATGGCATTCTGCGGAGCAGTCGTAACGCTCGGAGTGATGGTCGCTCGATACGTTCGGTGTCTGCGAATGATCCGACGCTGCCGTACCCGAGAGTGGGATGTGCTGCTCAATGAGCGACTGCGTGTACTTGCGGTACAAGTGGGCATTCGTCGCGTTCCGGAAATCATCGTTTCGGATGTTCGCTTCGGGCCTGCCGTGTTTGGTGTTTTCCGACATACGATCGTGTTGCCTGAATGTCTCCTGACCGTTCGGGATACCCGCGACGCGGAACAGGTTCTGGCGACTGCTTCCGATCCGTCAATCAGCAAAAGTAGGTCCTGCCTGCCGGGCTCATCTTTACCCACATTTTTTTAGAGCGGCGTTGTAACCTCTGAGGGCGAGGATGAGCACCTCGAGACCACGCCAGATCGTTTGCCAGCCGGGTTCGCCGTCGGATTTGCGACCAAGGAATCCACCGAGGCCTGCCAATGATCTCATAAATTCTCGCACTGTAGTAATCGATCGCGGTCGGCGGGTGATCTTTCCCAGCACTTCGATCCATTCATGCGGCACCAGTTTTCGGGCAGGGGTTTCTGGAGCCTGACGAGCCACATCCCGGAGTTGCAGCAGACGCACGGCCTGAACGCAGATCACTCCGATCACGGCCGACAGTCGAGCGGCTGTTTCGTATTGACGACCTTCGATCTGCAGACCTGTCTTCAGACCCTTGTGATACTCCTCCACCCTCGGACGCTGCTCATAATGCCCAATTACTTCGTAACTGTCATTGAACGAATCTACCGATTCCAGCGTGTACAGAACCCAGCGCAGCGCAGTTGTGCCTTTTCGAGCATTCACCTCCCGCACTTCCACCACATTCATCGGGATCTCCCGAATGTCATGATCCATCACAAACGCTGTCGCGCCTTCGCGTGGACGCAACATCGTCACCGAAGTACTGCGGACCTCGACATCAGCCCACCGAGCTGTCTGTTTTCCGTTCGCTGAAACCCGGATGCGGTAGGTTCCCTGCAATGACGCTTCCTGAAGAATCTCGTCCAGCTTTTTGATGGTTCCGTCAGCCGCACGAAGCTTCCGCTTCATCTGTGCCGCGCGGATGACCCAGCTGTCACCTTTCTGATGCAGATGAGCGAACACGTCGAAGTTATCTGCTCCTCGATCACACACATGAATCAACTTCACGCCTGAATTGACAGCCGTTACGCCATCAATGACACGGCCCCAGACTTCGTGCTCCGTCTTACGCTTGCGATTTTTGACTCGATGGACTCGCTTCTTCTTCCCTGCCTCTCGCGTCCAGAGTTCCTGCTTTCCGAGCCCCATCACCTGATGGCTGTCGGCGTCCACCACCAGTGCAGAATGCAGAAAAAAGCCCCGCCGATGAGTCGCCGTTAACGGCCCCAGTCCTTGTCGTTCGCTCTCATAGCCATAGTCAATTTCCGTGGTGTCACTGATCACCAGATAACGCCCGGGCGGAAGCGTCCGCGTGTTCTCATAATGCGCTGCGGTGACGGATTCGAAAGTGACTTCGGGGCGTTTGAAGAGTCGATAGACGGCTTTGCAGTCACCCCAGTGTTCTGTCTGCCGAGGCGTTGACGCATCCGGTTTCTCAGCCATCTGCTCTGCGTACCGTACCAGCCGCTGTGTTCTTCGAACGTCGCCCAGATCACAGGCACCAAATTGTTTTTGGCTCCACGCGGCTGGCTCCAGTTCATTGAGTGATATCATTCGAGGGGCTCCCGATCAGATTCCATCCCACCCCATCATGGCTTTCCTGCCCCCCGTCCCTGAGTGGCAATTCAAGGACCCACAGCAAGTCTCGGACCTATTCGAAGTTCCCTTGAAAAACACTGCGTGTC
>JBKDKA010000252.1:0-19140 GCA_046345315.1 Planctomyces sp. | reverse complement strand
TCTGACTGCAGTGAGGTGATCTGAGTCTGTTTCTTTCATCGATGTCTGCATGGAGGCTGACGGGGTGTTTTTCTTTCTGAGACCAATAAGGCTGTTACTTCGAGCGATGGTCACGGAGTCCACTCCGGACCAGATGTCACTCGGACTTGCGTTCGGCGTTCTGCTGGGAGTCATCCCGAAGGGAAATCTTCTTGCTGTCGCTCTTGGGCTCTCGATTGCGGCCCTGCGCATTAACCTTGGAATGGCAGCATTTGCCGCCACGGTCTGCACGTTCTGTGCTCAGTGGATTGATCCGATCAGTGATCAGATCGGACAGTACCTGCTTTCGATGCCGCAACTGCAGAGCTTCTGGACGGAACTGTACAACGCTCCGTTTGCAGCATGGACCAGCTTCCATCACTCCGTTGTGACTGGCGGATTTGCCCTCGGGATCGTACTTCTCTGGCCGATCCATCGGATCTCACGCCCCTGGTTCGCAGAATATATGGACATCATCGCCGAACGAACCCGATCGTGGAAATCCACTCGCTGGCTCATGGGAGCTGAATGGGCAGATCGGCTCGGTTCAGTGGAATGAGAATCGATCAGTGAGCTGCCTCAACCACAGTCAGGGATGATGGGTCCTATGTCCTCTGCAACGACACCTGTCAGTCAGAAGCGATCATTCTGGTCTCGCACTCTGCGCTGGTCGTATATCGTACCTCGAGTGTTCATCGTTGTGGCGATCACCAGCTTCATCCACTGGGGGCTCGATCCGCTTCTTCGCTGGACTGCCGTGCAGACGCTGCAGTCGATCACGGGTGCCCGAGCAGACATCGGATCGCTGAACACGACGTTCTTTCCTCCAGGGATTACGCTGGAAAAAGTTGCACTCGCGGATGCAGAGCGTCCCGGAACAAATCTGATTGCCTTTGATCAGCTGGAACTGTCGCTGGCAGGACAACCGCTGCTTCGCAAACAGTTTGTCGTCGATAAAGGGCGATTGACAGGAGTCTGTTTTCGTTCTCAGAGAGCCGACGACGGACAGCTTGAACCGACTGAGGACACACCGGAGAGCAGCGAGCCATCATGGATGTCAGAGAAGCTGCGATCCATGAGTGACGAATGGCTGGCCAACCTGACGCAGGATATCCGCGAACAGCTCGACCCGAACGTTCTTGAAACGTACCGTGTCGGAAACACGATTTACGCTCGCTGGGACGATCGTTTTCAGGAGATGTCTGATCGCACCCGACTTCTGGAGCCGCGTTTTCGCGACCTGAAGGATACATTCGAGAACGCAAAGCAGGGCGACCCGATCCAGCAGATTGAACAGTATCTTCAGGCTGCTCAGAAAGCAGAACAGCTGACCATCGAAGCTCGTCAGATTCAGCAGGAACTGACTGACATCGCTCCGGAAGTTCGAAGCGATTTCTCAATGCTTGATCAGGCTCGCAAAAATGATCAGCAGATGGTGATGAGAAAGGTCTCTCTGCTCCGACCTGACGCGAGACGAATCTCGGAAACTCTTCTCGGGAAAGAGATGTATCTCCAGCTGCAGAAGATGCTCTCCTGGATTGAAACCGCCGACAGCTATCATCGCTCACTGAAGGAACAGGTGAAACCACCGCGACCGTTTGGTAAAGAATTCCAGTTCGAGATTCAGAACCCTTCACCGAACTTCGTCATCAGAGAGCTTCTTGTCTCGGGGCATGTGGATGTCGACGGTGAACAGACGCCGTTTGAAGCACAGCTCTGTGACGTCACAGAAAATGCCCCGCTGCTCGGAAGCCCCTGCGTCCTGCGTCTGAAGGCGACCGGCAGAACTCCAGTGCAGCTGAAAGTCTGCTACGACGCAACGACACCTCAGGCAACAACGGAGATTCTTGCAGACTACCGCAATCCGGAAGGCCGAATCTTCTCAGCTGGCCGACAGGACAAGGTCATGTTTTCCGGCAACCTGACAGATCTTTCCTGGAACATGCAGCTTCGAGTGACCGGCAGTGACCTTGCCGGACAGGTGCAACTGGACTCCGTGCTGAAAGACCCTCTTTTTACCGGCGGGGACGATATCCGGCCGGAACTTCTCGAAGCGGCCGCGGATGCCGTTTCGGGAATCAGTCAGATTCATGCAGCACTGGATCTGAGCGGAACATTGAAACAACCGGAGATGGATCTGCATTCGGATGTTGGAGAACAGATCTCAGAAGGTCTGCAGACGGCATTTTCGAATCAGGTTCGCAACGCGAAGAAAAGACTTGCCGAAGAAATCAACGCTCTGGCATCCGACCAGGTGTCTCGACTGACATTACGATTCGAATCTGAATACGATCGACTGACTACCGAAAACGCGCAGCTGATTCGGCAGGCGCAGGAGATTCAGAAGATCGTCGCTTCGATCAGGTCGGGAAACATGGACACGTCCACCATGATCCGGCAGGTCAGGAGTTCCGGCGTGCTGCCACAGAAGCAGCAGAAACAGGTTGACCGAGCATTCAACAGCCTGAACAACGCCATGAAATCCACAAAAATGACCGAAACACTGATCCCGCCGGGGCGGATCGGAATACCGCGGCGATCTGCATCGGCAGAATGAACTGCCACCCGGGAGCTCACGTTTGCTGTGAACGACTGTTGTCCGGAGTTGACGACAGTCTCTTCTCATGAATAGAACACCCTGATCGAGTTCCGACTGCAGGGCGAAAGAAATTCATGAGCGATTCCGAGTCACAGCCGTCACTGTTCGCGAAAAGCGGATCGAAGATCAATCTGTTCCTCGAGGTTGTCGGCAGACGTCCCGATGGATACCACGAACTTGACACGATCATGCTTCGAACAGACTTCACTGATTCGATGCAGTTCATTCGCCTTCCGTCACCGGAACTCAGACTCACGCTGTCGGCAGATACGCCTGCATCGATTCGAGCAGACTTTCCGCTCGATGAACGGAACCTCATCATTCAGGTTGCGACATCGCTGCAGAAGATGACAAATTGTCGTTTCGGTGCAGAGGTCATCGTTCACAAGCAGATTCCAGCTCAGTCAGGACTTGCTGGAGGTTCAGGAAACGCAGCCTGTACGCTCAGGTCATTGAACCGTCTCTGGAATCTGAATCTTCCAGACACAGAGCTCCATCGAATCGCTGCAGCTCATGGAAGTGATATCAACTTTCTCCTTGCGGATTGTCGAGCTGCGGTCTGCCGTGGACGGGGGGAGCTGATCCACCCGATCCGTCTGACGAGTCCACTCTGGCTGTTCGCAGCGAGACCGAGAACCGGCAACAGCACGCCAGCCGTCTTTCGAAGCACACAACTGCCGACGTCTCCTCGATCGACAGACGAGACCGTCGCATTTCTCGAAGGAAGAATTCGCGGGCAGCTGACAGATCTCTGTTTTAATCGACTGACAGAGGCAGCAAAACAGAACAATCCGGAAATGGCTCTGCTGATGAAATCGATGAGTCAGCAGACAGATCGCCCGGTCTATATGTCCGGAAGCGGATCCACCTGTTTCGTGATCTGTCACAATCATCGAGACGCACGCCGTCTACGATCCCGGCTGCAGCTGCAGAATTGCTCAATGTGCCGCATCCTGAAGATCTGACGGCACAGACCGCTCGAGATCGCGAGTGCCGATCGGTAGCAGGGGCGGGTGCTCAGATTGAGCAGCCGAAACCTCGTCTGGCGCTCACAACAGGGATTTCATGCGTGAACAGTCGTTGATCAGCGACTAAGATACTGTGGTGCTTCGTCGGGCCTTGATATCGTGATCGTGGATCCCGCACAGGCGGGAATCACGCGATCCGGTGTGGATTCCTGCCTGCAAGGGAATGACAACAGCCCCTGTTCTTTGCTCTGACAATGCACCTGGTGGTAGACGTTCTTCGAGTTCATGCCATTCATCTGTCCCTGGTATCTCGCCATGCTGATTAACTGTTATTGCCGTACGATCAGTCTCATCGCGCTGATCGCACTGTCAACGATCCCGGCGTCTGTCGCTGCCGGAGAGGCAGCTCCATCAGAGCAGGTTGATTTTGCGAAACAGATTCGGCCGATTCTTTCAAACCACTGCTTTGCATGCCACGGGCCGGACGAACAGAAGATCGAAGCTGGCCTGCGGCTGGACACACAGAATCGAGCGACCGCGGTTCTCGAATCCGGCCGAAAAGCGATCGTCCCGGGTCACCCTGAAGACAGTGAATTGCTCGCACGAATTCGCTCATCTGATGCTGAGATTCGAATGCCACCGGCTCATTTTGGAAAGCCGGTTTCTGAACGTGACGCTCATCTGCTCGAATTGTGGATTCAGCAGGGCGCCCAATATGCTGCTCACTGGTCCTACGTGAAGCCGACACGTCCGGAGATTCCGAAAGCCCCGGAGGATCTCACCGCATGGCCACGAAATGCGATCGACAATTTCGTCCTTAAGGAAATGCTCCGAAATGGGCTTCGGCCATCGCCGGATGCTGATCGCGCGACTCTGGCTCGAAGAGTCACACTCGATCTGACAGGCCTCCCACCGACTCCGGAGGATGTCGAAGCTTTCGTCAACAGTCAGGATCCGAAAGCTTACGATCTGTACGTGGAAGATCTGCTTCATCGAAGTTCATTCGGCGAACACTGGGCTCGGCAATGGCTGGATCTCGCGAGATACGCTGATTCAGCTGGCTACGCGGACGACCCGGGAAGAACAATCTGGGTCTGGCGAGACTGGGTCATTCGATCAATCAATCAGGGAATGCCTTTTGACCAGTTCACTCGCGAACAGCTTGCCGGAGACCTTCTTCAGAATTCCGGTGACGATCAGATGATCGCAACGGCGTTTCACCGCAATACGATGACCAACAGCGAAGGCGGAACCAACGATGAAGAGTTCCGGAATGTTGCGGTTGTTGATCGAGTCAACACAACGATGGCTGTCTGGATGGGAACAACAATGGCGTGTGCTCAATGCCACACCCACAAATACGATCCGATCACTCAGGAAGAATACTTCCGAATGTTTGCGATTCTGAACAACACCGCAGACGCTGACCGAAATGACGAATCGCCGCTCATGGAGGTATTCACTGACGAACAGAAAGCTCAAAGAACAGCACTGCAGAAGACTATCGCGGAGTTGCAGAAAGTGATCGACACTCCGACAGAGACTCTGACGCAGTCACAGGCACGCTGGGAAGAAGGTCTGCGAGCCAGCCAGCCGTGGAGTACCATAAGGCCATCCGTCAGCAGAGAATCCGGCGGGCCGGTGACGGTCGACGCCGATGGCAATGTTCTGATTCCGACAGTGTCTGATCAGGACTCATACCAGATTGATATTCCAGTCCACGAGATCGGGAAGACACTGGCAGGAATCCAGATTCGAACATTGCCGAAAAAGGAGCTACCCGGCGGCGGCAGCGGATATTCCGGGGGGAATTTTGTGATCACGGGAATTCGTGCCAGTATCGCAGAAAACGATCCTTCGGCTGGTCCGGTGAATCAGCAACTTGATCTGGTATCGGCATTTGCAGATTACAGCCAGGATGGATTCCCTGCGGAGAGCGTGCTCGACAAGGCCCCCGATGGGAAGCGTGGCTGGGCTGTCGGCGGATCGGTCACTGAAAGTCATGGCATCGTCATCGTCCCTGCATCACCAATCAGTCTCAGGACGACGGGGGTGCTGAGAATCACCGTAGACCAGAGGTATTCCGGAAAACAGCACCTGCTGGGAAGTTTTGCAGTGCAGGTTGCGACAGACGCGGCCACCATCGCTCAAAGCAGACTCCCGGCACTCGTAAAGAAAACCCTCGATACCGCTCCGGACCAGAGAACCGCAGACCAGCAGAGCAGCCTGAGCCAGTAC
Organism: Planctomyces sp.; assembly: GCA_046345315.1. Lineage (GTDB taxonomy): Bacteria > Planctomycetota > Planctomycetia > Planctomycetales > Planctomycetaceae > F1-80-MAGs062. Next base: position 13,317 of record JBKDKA010000252.1, on the reverse strand, counting down.
TTCAGATCGAATGCAGCACCAGAACTGGTGGAACAGCGGCGACAACTGGCCGAGTCTCAGAAGGCATTGACCGAAATCAAACCCATTTCGACAGTGCCCGTGATGAGGGAGCTCACGACTGGCCGTCGCACCACAAAGCTTCAGTATCGCGGCAACTATCTTGACCATGGTCCGGAAGTGACGGAAGGCTTTCCATCTGCGTTTCACGTTCTGCCCGACACGACATCTGTGAACCGCCTGACGCTCGCAGACTGGTTGGTCTCTCCGGAGAATCCACTCACCCCCCGAGTCCTCGTCAATCGTTACTGGGAAGCTGTATTCGGACGAGGAATTGTTCTGACCAGCGAAGAATTCGGATCTCAGGGAGAACTTCCCACGCATCCGGAACTTCTGGACTGGCTGGCAACGGAAGTGATTCGGAATGGCTGGAACACGAGGGAGATCCTTCGCCTGATCGTGACATCGTCAACTTATCGTCAGGATTCCAAAGCCGACTCGGAACGACTGAGCAGGGATGCTGACAATCGCTGGCTTAGTCGCGGACCACGCGTTCGACTTTCAGCGGAGGCGATCCGAGATCAGGCACTCGCAGTCAGCGGCCTTCTGAGCAGCAGGATGTATGGTGTCCCCGTGAAACCGCCTCAGCCGAATCTCGGTCTTCGTGCAGCTTTCGGAAGTTCCACAGACTGGCAGACAAGCGAAGGAGAGGATCGTTACCGAAGAGCTATCTACACGACATGGCGTCGCAGCAGCCCGTATCCGTCCATGGCGACTTTCGATGCCCCGGGGCGAGATGTCTGCACAATCCGCCGAAGTCAGACGAACACACCATTGCAGTCACTTGTAACGCTGAACGACCCGGTTTACGTGGAAGCGGCCCAGTCACTGGCACGTCGCATGCTTCAGTCACAGCCCTCGGAAGGGGACCTGAAGGCGTCAGATTCCAATTCAGTGCTGCGACGACAGCTCATTTTCGGACATCAACTCTGCCTTCAGCGGGAACCAACCCCGGACGAGCTCATCACACTCATTGCGTTGTATGAAGATACAGCGGCACACTTCGCTGCCGACAGGGAAGCAGCCGTTCGAATGGCAACCGATCCTCTTGGGCCACTTCCAGAAAACATTTCACCGGCTGATGCGGCATCGATGACTGTCGTTGCGAATGTTCTTCTGAATCTGGATGAGATGTTTCTGAAACGATAACTACGGAATTGCTCTGCACGGGCGTCGCCCGAAATTCAGTCAGCCTCGAAGATGCGAATCCTGGGGGGATCCGCAGACACTTGATGAAATCGGAGAATCGGAATCATGCTGCAGCAGAAGGACTCGATCCTGAATCAGACGCGTCGCCATTTTCTTGGACGATCCGGGCTCGGCGTCGGTGCGATGGCACTGTCTGCCATGTCCGGTGAGAAAGCACTCAGCATGGACGTGCCAATCAGTTCGATGCAGCCGCTGCAGGAACGTTCGGCTCACTTTTCACCGCGGGCAAAGCGAGTGATTTACCTGCATCTGACAGGGTCTCCACCCAACCTCGACATTTATGATTACAAGCCGGAACTTGTCAGACGAACAGGACAGAACTGCCCCGACGAGTATCTGAAAGGTCGAACATTTGCGTTCACTTCCGGAGTTCCCAGACTTCTGGGAACTCCACGAAAGTTTTCACAGCACGGAGACTCCGGAACATGGCTGTCGGATGCCGTCCCGAACCTGCATGGAATCGCGGATGAAATGTGTCTGATTCACTCGATGCACACGGAACAGTTCAACCATGCTCCGGCGGAACTCCTGATTTACACCGGATCTCCACGTTCCGGCCGTCCCTCAATGGGTTCCTGGGTCACCTATGGACTGGGAACAGAGAATCAGGATCTTCCCGGTTTTGTTGTGCTGATCAGCAGTGGTGTGCAGCCGAATGGTGGCGCCAATTCTTATGGAAGCGGATTTCTTCCTTCGGTATTTCAGGGAGTTCAGTGTCGGTCCAAAGGTGACCCGGTACTGTTTGCATCGGACCCGGCTGGTATGAATCGGGGCCTCCGACGGAGATCACTGGATGCTCTTCGCCGGCTGAATGAGATTCAGGCAGCAGAATCCGGACATCCGGAAACTCTCACCAGAATCGCCCAGTATGAACTTGCCTATCGAATGCAGTCATCGGTCCCCGAAGTGATGGACATTTCGCGAGAAACAAGAACGACGCATGAAATGTATGGAGCGGTTCCGGGTGAGTCGAGCTTTGCCAACAACTGCCTGCTCGCTCGTCGTCTCGTTGAGAAGGGTGTTCGTTTTGTTCAGCTTTTTGACTGGGGATGGGACTTCCACGGAACAGGCGTCGAGGGAGGCCTGGAAGAAGGTCTGACCACCAAATGGGCTGCGACTGATAAACCAATCGCAGCCCTGATCAGGGATCTGCGTCAGCGAGGTCTCCTTCAGGACACGCTGATCGTCTGTGGCGGCGAATTTGGCCGTACTCCCTTCCGAGAAGGGCGGACCGCCGGTGGGAACATTCTGGGTCGAGACCATTATCCGGATTGCTTCACGATGTGGATGGCTGGAGGCGGCGTGCGCGGGGGTTCCAACTACGGTCAGACCGACGAACTGGGATTCCATGTGACCGAAAATCCGGTCCACGTGCATGATCTGCAGGCGACGATCATGCATCTGATGGGATTTGACCATGAAAAGCTGACGTTTCGATTTCAGGGACGCGACTATCGACTGACGGATATCAGCGGAAAAGTGATCCACGACGTGATCTCGTGAGAAGAACTTGAATTGATCTGAATATTTCTTTCCGCCTGCCGTGACTTGAATCACAAAAGAGTGGGCGTAACGACCGTCAAGGTTCACCTGATCGGCGCGACTGCGCCGAAAATCCCTGCTGTTCCGGATGTCCGTCTGACTCCGCAGAACCGATCCTGCCGAATTCATTTGCGACGGGTTACAGGTGGTTTCATAACCGGGACTGGCTCCCGACGGACGCAGATTCCTCTGCGCATTCCGCAGCCGCAAGGGTGCCTGTCCCAATTTTGAAATGCGCTCTACTCAAGCCATCTCGAACGCCACTGTGCGTCACTGAGTACACGACTCCGTCGAGTCGGCAGGTCGAAGGAGCAACCTTTGCGATCGTGTAACGATTCTGCAGGGACACATTTCTCCACGTCCGAAAGTGATTTCGGGACGGATGGAAAAGCGACCACTTTCAGCCATGAATTCATGGTCTACTCTCGAACTGCTGTCAGCACACTGATCGTCGCTGCCTCCTGGTGGGTTCTCGTCTCATTGTGCTCCGGTGAAACGAAATCCTTCGTTGAGCGACCAGACCCGCTGCTCACGGACCGTCTGTTCACCACTTATGCAACAGACACATTCTTGACGTCTGAGTTTGTCAGCGGGCTCGGTGTTCCAGCGACACAGCAGTTGCTGGATCCGGAAGCAGCGTCATCCGGAACGGCCCCGGGAGTCATTCGATACCAGGCCATGGATGATGATGGTGACGCTTCGGCTGAAATCACAGATGACAGCAACGACGACTGGCTCGAAGACTCAGACGACAGCCGACGATTCGCGGTGAGAGTTTTTCATTCGGACAGGAATGCCCCTTCCCCATCTGACAACGGTGACTGGCAGATTCTTCCGGAAGGTCTACTCTATCGATCGTATCTTGCAGGATTCAAGGAATCACGGCATCAGTGGGTCAACCTTTACGACACGAAGAACAAGGAACGAATCTGGGAAGCAACTCTTGGAGGGCGAGTGGGACTGCTGCGAAGTGGTTCTGTCGGACCTGTGAATCCGGAAGGCTTTCAGCTGGATCTGGAAGGCGCCGTCATGGCTCGAGTCCTGCCCGATGAGGAGAGCAGCATGCTCGCCGGGTCTGATTATCGAGTGGGACTTCAGGGAACCTGGAAACAGGGTCGAACCGCCTGGAGAGCTGGTTACTATCACATCAGTTCCCATGTGGGAGACGAGTTCCTGATTGCAGATCCCGGTTTTGATCGGGTTAATTATGTTCGTGATTCGCTGATAGCCGGCACCACCTACGATCTGACGCCGAACACTCAGGTCTATGGGGAAATCGGACTGGCGGTCGGGAGAGAAGGGGGCGCAGACTGGCTGGAATTCCAGTATGGAGCCCAGTGGGCCCCGCCAGCCAGCAATGGACTTCGAGGCGCGCCGTTCGCCGCAACAAACGTCTATACCCGGCAGGACTTCAACTGGATTTCCGGAATCAACACAGTGGCGGGGTGGGGCTGGCAGGGCAGCAGATCGAAGCATCGATTGCGCATCGGCGCCCAGCATTACAATGGCCCATCACAGCAGTTCTCTTTCGTGAATCGCTGGGAAAACCTGATCGGCGGCGGAATCTGGTTTGATTACTGATCTGCCAACGTTCCACCATTCAGCGGAAGTCGATATTCAGCCCATTGCCCGAAATTCTCTTCCACGCCAACTCGAAGCATCCTGATACCAGTGACTGAGTCCAGACCTGTCAGGCGCACCATCTCCTGAGCAATCCAGCTCGCAATCAATTCTGCCGTCGTATTGGCAATCGGAAGAATCCGGCAGTCTTCGAATGGAAACACCCAGCGGCGTTGCTCGAAGGTGGCGGTGACCTCACTATCCCCCTCAGATACCGAAACGTGAATCAGGGGATGAGTCTGAGGAAGCAGCACGCGATGATCGAGTTCCGCCACGATCTTCGCCAGAGAATCCCTGATGGCAATAAAATCGTAGACGTATCCGTTCTCGTCAAGCTGACCGTCAACAGATGCTGACACTCGCCAGTTATGTCCGTGCAGGCGTTCGCAGACATTGCCATTGAACGTGATGAAATGAGCCGCGCTGAAAACAAGTGAATCTTTGACAACACTTGCCGTGAAACTGCCTGATGCCTGGCCTGTCATGGAACACCCTGAAATAGAAGACAGATTTCCTGGAACACATTTCAAAACCGGGACAGGCACCCTGGCAGGTCCAGAATTTGTCGAAACACAACGTGTCTGCGGGAGCCAGTTCCGGTTTTGAAACCGCCTGTAGATGCTGATGGTGAGACGGACACTTCAGATGATCGGCAACCGCCGAAAACGAGTGGCGGACTTTACAGCAGCATTGACGGTCATGAAGTCTATCATGACAGGATTCCGTGTCTCTGAACATCGCTTCACAATGGCAATTACATCTGAACAGATGCCGCATCAGACCAGAAGCGAACCGGCAATGACATGGATCCGATGACAGTCATGTGTCATTGCCCGCCCCGAAATCCTCGAATAAGGACTCCCTTCCGTTCAAGGTGTCGTCGGATCTCCTGCAGGATCTGCAACGCATCTGGTGAATCTCCGTGCACACACACGGTTTCCGGACAGACCACGACGTCGTCGCCGTTTTCAGTCTGAACCAGGTGATGCTGAATCATTCTGAGAACGCGTGCGGCAATCTGACCTGAGTCGCGTATCAGTGCTCTCGGATGATCTCGAGAAACCAACCTGCCATCGGATCGATAGCTCCGATCTGCAAACGCCTCGTTGATGGTGGTCAACGAGGCGTCCCTTCCAATTCGAATCAGCTCACTTCCGGATCTGCCGATCAGTATGAGTTCCGGATTAATCTGACGAACCGCATCAACAATAACCTCCGCAATTGCCGGGTCATCGCAGGCATGGTGATACAGCGTTCCGTGCAGCTTGACATGCGACATGGCGATACCGACCCTGGCGGCCACATTCATAGCACTTTCGACCTGTCGAACCACAAGATCGCGAATCTGAATAGGAGCCATCGACACTTCGGAACGACCGAAGCCATCTCGGTCCGGATACCCCGGATGAGCGCCAAATTGTACCTGGAGTCGACTGCAGAACTCTGCAACAGCTTTCATGCGTTCGACATCACCAGCGTGGACACCACAAGCCACGTTCGCCGTGGTGACGAGTTCGAGCAGTTCTCCGTCGACCATCAGGCCGTCATTACCAGGCAGCTCTCCGACATCACAGTTGAGATCAACGGTCAGAGTCATGGAACAGAGACTTTCCAGCCCGCACTTCGGACACCAATTCGTACTTCGTTCTGCTCGTCCATCAGAGCTGCCATCTGAATCGACCTTTCAAGATCAAGCCGCTGTGCTCGCAGAATCCGATGAGCGTCAGCGAGATCCACCAGTCGAAATCGGATTCGCTGCCCGGGTCGAATCTGGGCAGCTGAAGGGAGATCTGCCGTAATGACGTGGAGAACGTCTGGATAACCTCCAGTCGGTGCACAATCCATCATCAGCAGGATCGGATTGCCGTCAGGAGGTAACTGCACCGTTCCGGGAGTGACTCCCTGCGAGAAAAGATCCGTCCACTGAGTCAGCAGGGGTGTTTCACCTCGAAGCCGAAATCCCATGCGATCTGACTTAGAAGTCAACAGGAATTCGCTGCTCAGCAGACTCTCCTTTGCACCAGTCGACAAACAAAGAAAATGCTCCCCCGGAACAACACGCAGCTCGCAGCATTCATTATCTGACGATATGCACTGACGCACCGACCAGCCTGCTGTCCAGATTGGCCTGCCTGAATGCAGGGCTCTGTTCACAGATGTCCTGTCGAATGCCCCGACTGCCAGAACATCGCCAGCGGCAATTTTTCGCCCTGCAGGCCCACGAACGCCACATCGGAATAACGGACACCTGCTGCCCAGAATCTTCTGTGATTGAATTCCCCCAGACACGGCAAGATAGCATCGACACCCGCGACGCACAGTTCCGAATCGAAGTCGGCACCCGGCCTGCACTACGATCGGAGTATTCTGCGGCAGGGGAGTGTCTTCGATTCCGTCAGCCTCCAGAACCGGATTCATGTCAGCCCCAGTGATCGCAATCACACAGGCATCACTCAGTTCAATTTCATCTCCCGTCAGGGTCATTTCAATCGATGCGGCATCGTCGTCGTTTCCAACGAGTCGATTGCCGAGTTCGAAAGCGATGCGATCCATCGCACCACCAAAGGGAATTCCGAGATACCCGGAACTTCGACGACCGAAATCCTGGATTGTTGTGAATAGCCCGGAACGGATCATTCGAATAGAGCTCGATAACGCCTCAGAATGTTCGACACGCTTGGCTTCACGTCTCATTCGGCGAGACTCCCGAACGGACTCGCTGGCAGCAGATCCGAAAATTCCTGAGCACTGATCCGATGAAATTTTACCGCGTCTCCCGGCAGGAGCAGACAGGGAGGATCTTCCAGCGGCTGAAAGAGTGATACAGGAGTTCTGCCGATGAGATTCCAGCCCCCCGGTGATTCTCGAGGATAGATTCCCGCCTGTTGTCCTCCAATCGCAACGGCCCCCGCTGGAACTGCCAGTCTCGGAGCCGGGTGACGGGGCGTTGCCAGTTGTGACGGCAGACCCGAAAGATACGGAAACCCCGGCGAAAAGCCGATCATTCTGACACGATACTCCGCACTCAGATGTCGGTCGATGATCTCGTCGGGCGACAGTCCGCTGAACTCAGCGACACGCGGCAGATCGATTGCAAAGTCTCCGTCGTAACACACCGGAATCTCTATTCTTCGGCGTTCCGAGAGAACATCATTGGTCGCGGTACCGGAATCCGGGAGCCGCACCGGTAGTCTGCTCACCTCCGACCAGTTCCATCGAGCTGGATCATAATGCAGCGTGAGTGTGCAGTAGCCCGGAACAATTCCTTCGTAACGAAAGCCGGTTCCGTCTCGTTCATTTCTGAGAAGCGAATGCCACAACTGCTGAACAAGCTGCGCTGCGTCATCGGGATCGAGTTCCGGCCAGGATATCAGAATGGCGGAATCACCGAGTGGCGATATTCTTGCGGAACAGTCAGCTGTCATCCGGGGTACTCATCGACTGAATCCTGATCATCCTGCGGACGAACATCGTCGTGCAGGCGACATTTTTCCGCCCGCTGGTTTCGCTGTTCGCAGGCGGCCCGCGAGATGGTACGCTTTCTCGGGACGATCATTCAACACCTGAATACCTCGGACGGATTGTTCAGAGAAACTACCCGACAAAATCAGCGTGTCATCGCCTTCGAACTTCTCCGACTGAAGTGTTCGTTGCACCGCAACAGAGTCTCCTCATGACTGTGACCGTCGTTACGCGTTTCGCTCCGAGCCCTACCGGCCTGCTGCACCCTGGACATGCATACTCCGCCATTACAGCCTATGAAACCGCAAGGCAGAGCAACGGACGGTTCATTCTGCGGATCGAGGACATTGACTTTACGCGATGCCGACCTGAGTTCGAGGATGCGATCTACGAAGATCTCGAATGGCTGGGGCTTCGTTGGGAGACACCGGTACGTCGCCAGTCGGAACATCTCGCTGAATACCAGAAGATCACCGACAGCCTGAAAGCCCGCGGACTTCTGTATCCCTGTTTCTGTACGCGGCTTGATATTCAGGCTTCCGTCGCGGCACCACACGACAACACTGACGGGATCTATCCGGGTACATGTCGGAATCTGTCAGCCGATGAGCAGCAGAAACGCATCAACAACGGCGTTCCGTTCTCGCTGCGTCTGAATATGCAGGCTGCTGCCGAGCAGTTCAGCGCTGAGCTCACGTGGCGAGATCTGGGCAGAGGTCTGCAGTCAGTCAGTCCGCAGAGAATCGGAGATGTTGTTCTGGCACGGAAGGAACTGGGCTGCAGCTACCATCTCTGCGTCACCTGCGATGATGCACTTCAGGGAATCACTCGAATCATTCGAGGTGTCGACCTGTTTGAAGCGACCGATGTTCACCGCGTCATCCAGGAACTACTCGGACTTCCCGTACCGGAGTATCAGCATCATCCTCTGCTGACTGACCCTCGGACCGGAAGGCGACTTGCAAAACGAAATCAGTCCGAAACGCTGAGGTCACTGCGTGATCGAGGTATATCCCCGGAGCAGATTCGAGATCGGTTCAGGGAGATGACTGACCCGTCGCGAGATTCGGGAACTGTGACCAGTATCGATTACTGAGCAGGTGTCTGAGTAGTCGACGAGACACGAACTCCCGTCAGGTCCAGCTTCCCCTGCAGGGGCACTGAGTTGCCCGGGCGGACGATCAGAAACGAAAGCGATGTGGTGTTTCTGAGACGTTCCTCGCCGATGATGAAGCCGATGTTTTCCGGGCTGAGTGTCTCAAAACCATCCATCCCGACGAGAATATCCCCGGTTCGGATTCCGTGCCGTGACGCCAGACTGCTGTTCCGGACTGATGCGACTTTCATTCCGCCGTTGTACCGTGTTGCACCATAGAACCCTCCGCGGACCTGTGCTGCTTCACGGTCACTGAGCGGCATCAGTCGCAGTCCGAACAGCTCCCAGACCTGAGTAAGGACTGCATCGCCAGTCGCTGCGGATTTCTTCTCAGACTTTTCTGACGGACCGGCTACGTTCACCGATGATGATTCCGGCAAAGCCACCGTGGTGACGCTCGCAGTCGCCTTCGAATCGACGTCTGTTGCGACACTGCCTGCAGTGATAGTGGAACTCGCGGCACCAGCGATGTATTTCAGCGACTGCCGTGAACCGTCTCTCTGCAATACCAGGTCAACCGCTTCACCGGGAGTCAGGTCCAGCAGGGATCTTTCGAGATCGGTTCCGTCATGGATCGTCAGACCGCGAACACTCAGAATGATGTCACCGGGCTTCACGCCGCATTTTTCAGAAGAACTTCCTGATGCGACGGAGTCAACCACAAGCCGATGATCACGGTGTGACTTCATGTCAGTCGTGGTCAGACCATGCGGCATCCCGTTCAGACGTTCCACGCTCATCAGGCGAGCGATTGACCTGCGGGCGTCATCGATCGGTATGGCGAAGCCAATGCGCTGCGCACCGGCCCGTATCGCCACGTTGATTCCGACAACTTCTCCGTCAAGATTCAGCAGTGGACCACCACTGTTACCTGGATTGATACTGGCATCCGTCTGGATGAGATTCTCGTACGACTGAGTCTCATCGACTTCCACATCACGATTCAGAGCACTCACGATGCCCGAGGTGATCGTATGCTCGTACCCATACGCGTTACCAACAGCAAAGACCGTTTCGGCCAGCATCAGATCAGAAGAAGTCCCCATGGGCATGACAGTGAGTGGCTCACCTGCATCAATTCGGATAATGGCCAGGTCTTTGCGACGATCAAAGGACACAGGACGTCCGTCGAAAGTTGCCCCGTCGTCCATGGTGACGAAAATTCGGTCCACATCCTGGATGACGTGGTAGTTCGTGACAATGTATCCACGCTCATCAACGATGATTCCGGTCCCCATCCCCGTCACTTTGCGAGGCTTCTGACCGAAAGAGCGTGGTTCCTTGTCGTCCGCCGTGTATCGTTCCGTGTTGATGTTCACAACAGACTGACGACACTGCTGAACGGCTTTGACGAGCGGAGTCTCCCGCGACGCAGCGACGGCGTGTGAGGGGTCTGCCTGAAGCGACAAGAACAATATCGTCAGAATCAGCGATGCTCGCGTTTTAGATCCTGACATTCAGAACCTGCCCAGTCTGTTCAGCAGTTGCAAATCTTGAACCGGCAATCGTTCATCCGCTGCCGTTCTGTCCTCTGGTGAATCGACGGGATCAGTTTTAGGCCTTGACGGCGTACCACCGAAGCTCGCAAACTTTACCTGCATTGAAACGATGTCACTCTGGGCAATCTTTTTCGTGCTCGATGCAGGAACCTCCCCAAATCGGAAGACCGCCGAAATTTCTGCTAAGATTCCGACTTCACATCCGGATTTGCAGTGTTTTTCCGTACCATCCTGGGATCCGGTGTGCCATCCTTCAGTCATCGCGCGAAGTCTGGTTCAACGGACTGAAGCAGAAACGGCAGATCTGAACTGCGGAGGCTGCTCAGTCTGCTGGAAAGCATCATGATTCCGTTCATGCAGGACAATGTGATCAACATAAGGACCACAGGATGAGCGAACCGGATGGTGCGGATATCCGCCAGGTCAGGCTTCAGATTCGCAATCGAAAGTTTTCGGATGCACTGGAAGGGCTGCAGAATCTGCTGAAGGATTTTCCGGACAGCAGCGAGTTGCTGGAACTTCAGGGCAAAGTGCAGTTCCTTCTGCGACAGCCGGAAGCAGCGCGGGACACTTTCGCCCTCCTGACGCAGGTCGACCCACAGAATGCTTCCGGATGGATCAATCTCGGTGCTGTTCTGAATCAGATCGGGGAACACAAGAAAGCTGCGGACGCTCTCCGTCGCGGTCTTCAGAAAGATCGCAATAACCCGGAGGCTTATTTCAATCTGGGTATCGCTCAGAAGAACCTGAAGATGACTTCAATGGCCATCACTGCTTTTCGTGAAGCGATCCGAATCAAACCGTCCATGATTGATGCTCATCTCAGCCTCGGAACGATCTACTCAGAAACAAACAGCCATGCGCTGGCTCAGCAGTGCTTCAACAATGCACTGAAGCAGGATCCCGAGAACAAAAAAGCCCGCACTCTGCTCGAAAACAGCCAGTCCGTTCAGAAAGCCGGAAGACAGTCATATTCTCCATTCGGCAGACTCGTCAATCTCGACGAACTTCCGCAGAACCAGAACGCAGAATCTGCTCGAAAACTGACTCCAGCAGAACGCAGAACAGAACGGGAACTGGTACGCAGCCTGACCAAAGAAATGCGGCAGGATGCGAAGGGAATTCCACTGTTTCTGACAGAACGGATACAGCAGAGCATTCACCAGCTTCAGGTCGCAGTGCTTCACAGCAGCGAACGCATTGCGAGACCTGAGCTGCATCAGAACTTTATGGAGGCTATGGAAGCCCTCCGATCACTCAGAACAGCTGTCGCGACCGGTGTTGCAGAACTGCGAACTCACCTCGAGGGGTCAGATCAGCGAGAAAAACAATAACGCGGAGGCGTCAACCGGCTCCGTCGTTCCGAAAGAAATCGACTTCGGACGAGGGCGGAAGCTCGCTTCAGCCGTTTAACGTCCCTTTGGAAGAAGGGATGCCCGGTTGGCGCGGATCGACCGTAACAGCGGCACGAAGAGCTCGTGCTGTGGACTTGAAGACCGCTTCGGCGATGTGATGACTATTGGATCCATGATGCAGGATGACATGCAGATTCATCATCGCATTGGATGCAACCGCGTTCCAGAATTCCTGAACCAGCTGAGTGTCAAAAGTCCCGATTTTTTCCGTCGGGAACTGAACTCCGTAAACAAACGCGAATCGGCCGCTCAGATCCAGAGCAGAAGTGACCAGCGTCTCTTCCATCGGAAGTGTCATGAAACCGTAGCGAAAGATGCCTCTCTTTTCTCCCAGAGCCTCGCGCAGGCACTTTCCAAGGCAGATTCCAATGTCTTCCACGGTGTGATGATCGTCAATGTGAAGGTCGCCAGTCGCCTGCACGGTGAGATCAAACAAACCATGCCTCGCGAACAGCGTGAGCATATGATCCAGAAAACCGACACCTGTCTGAATTTCAGCTCGCCCTGTCCCGTCAATTGACAGAGACAACTCAATCTGAGTTTCTGCGGTGCTGCGTTTCACTGATGCAGAACGATCCATTTTCAACTCCCGTTTCTCGCTCTTGAATCGCCAGGCATTCTGTTCAGCGTTCACACAATTCAGAAACAAATAGCCCTGGAGGCTCTGAAAAAACCGGCACAGGCACCCCTGGAAGTCACCTTCCTCAAGCATTTTGGGATCACGGCGGGAGCCAGTCCCGGTTTTGTTACGCGTCCTTAATCTCGCGCCACGGCGATGTATGACAAGAGAATGATGTATTCCGGCAGTCACTCTCCGAAAAATCCCTCAGGCTCAGTGAACTTCCGTCTGAGACCTGTCATCCAGTCCTGACAATCGAATTAAAGCTTCGATTTTCACTATGGACCGGGTTCACCACAGGCTGAGTCAGCCATAGACCGGGTTCGCGATCAACTGGGTGAATCAACGGATCCGGCTGGAATTCTCGGCACAATCGTCAGAACCGCTTGCAGCAGAGCATCTGCTTCCGGATCTGTGCCGACTGTAATTCGGAGCCCGTCGAACACGCGGCCGTTCAGCTGTCGATGAGGAAACCGCATAAATCGGACGAGAATCTTTCGCTTCTTAAGCTCCTCGTAAATCCATTGATGCTGAAGGGAAGGATGGGTCACCCAGAGAAAATTCGTTTCACTCGGGGTTACATTGAACCCAGCGGAGCCAAGCCCCACTGCCATGCGCTCTCTTGTCGCAATGATTCGGTCTCGAATCTGAATCATCCAGCTCTGATCTTCAATCGCGGCGGTTGCTGCCGCAATCGACAGGGTGTCGCAGTTATAACTGTCTTTCACTTTGCGCATT
>JBKDKA010000251.1:0-89615 GCA_046345315.1 Planctomyces sp. | reverse complement strand
TCCGTGGTTGTCACCAGATGATGAGTGTGCGACTGATGCCCGAAAAGGCGAGCTGCGATCGACTGAAACCGTTTTGCTCGGCAGCTGGAGTTTCCCCAGATCAACCGCTCACCCAGATGAATCATTTCGTGTTCCAGAATCCGCTGCATCGCTTCGAGTCGGTCATTGCACAGGCACCCGGCCACATGCACAGGTCTCTGATGATCTTCGAAAGTCTGATAAAGAAGAACAGCTGAAACGGAGATTTCAAAATCTTCCTTTGTCGCGCCGGTGCGACGATCGCGTCGAATTCTCCAGACCGTTTGCCCCCCTGCTCTGGTCAGACGTTTTGAAATTCGGAACGTCAGCTTCCTGCCCTGCAGAGCTTCACGGAACGATCCCTGAAAGATGTGATGATCGTAAAGATGAAACAATGTTTCCAGATCATCACCATGGCAGGCGGTAAAGTTCGGCTGCTGAAGGTACGGCGAGACACTCAGAATCGCCGCTCGGATTTCACCAAACACCGCTGCCCGTTCACCCGACGAGCGAGCCTCCGTCTGCAGAATTTTCTGCAGCAGACTCGTCTCCGCCTGTTGACGCACTCCCTCCACCTGAACGCTCTTTCCTGACTGTTCCATCAATCACCTGACACTCATGAACAAACGGTGACTTCATTCCGACACTCGAATTATTCCGCAGGCAGCAGCCTTGCTGCAATGAGACGTCCGAGTACTTTCACAAATCCTTCTTCCAGACGCATGCGAATACGCCCACCGGTATCCGTCGGCTGAAAGGTCACTTCGATTCGATCGTCTCCCTCAGTCATGGTCTCACGAAACACCTTCCCTGCTCTGGCCCTGCGTTCCTCAAAGCGATTGCGTTGTCGTCGACGACGTGACTCCGGATCATCGTCCTCAAGCGTCGAACCCTCATTAGACGGTGATCCGCCACCAGCGGCGGTGTCCTTCGATGCTGTTGCTTCCTGCCCTGCATCTGCCTGATCCTCCGAACGCTGAGTTCGAACGCCCATAACCTTCTGCTGCATCGCCACGAGCTGACTGACGTTAACGATGATCCGTGAACTTGACCTTCCCGCGGTCTCGACCGGCTGCCTCCGAGCGGTATCGAACTCGTCAAGCACCTGACTGAGGACCGAGAACGAGTCCGCTCCACCGAGACAGACCCAGAGTGTCTGGTCTCCGCAGCCAACTGTGAGCCCGATTTCTTTTCCGAAGACAGCGACCGCATCGTCCGACTGTTCCGCAAAATCCAGTCGATGAAATGTGATTCCCAGATGCTGACCTGAAGCGATTGAAACCGTTCCAAACTGTTTCAGCGACTCGGATGGTGCAAAACGAACGAGCACATCCTGAAGCCCGGCGGCGAAAGCTGCACCATCTTCAAGTCGCATTCCGCCGACAATGACAAGCTTCTCCGACGAGTCCTGATAAAACTGAGCGAAGAGGTCCAGATCACCTTTTTCAAGGGTCTTCTGAGCCGCTGAAATCCCAAGACCGATAGCTCCGTTTTCATCCGGAAGATCTCCGAGTTTTTCCGCTTCAATTCTTCGAAACAGCTCCGAACGAAATGCCTCCAGCATCTCAGTAAACGCTTTGCGATCTCGTTCATTCAGCCGACTGGAACTGCACAGCGACACGGCAGCAGACTCATTCAGCAGCGGAGCAAATGTGCTGGGCAGTTGTGCAGACTGCAGGATATCCTGAAGTATCTGACTGCCGGGAGCCGCTTCGATCACGACATCCAGATTGACCGCATGTTCACTTCGGATGACGTCGACACCCAGAATGATCCGCTGGCATTCCTCCAACAGCTGCCGGATCGATGCCAGCACACGCTCACCTTCGATTCTCCGGATTCGATACGCCCCGTCGGGTTCCCCGTCGCGCTGCTGGAGCTGCGTGGAGACGCCTGATGTCAGAACATTCGTCAGCAGAGTCCGCGTCCCGACAGGAATGGAAGCAAGGTCCAGCGTGACGGAAACATCAAATTGCTGAGCCTGACCGGCGACGAGCGTGGCCGGATCCGGGAAATCGCGATCCAGAACTTTTGTATCGCTGTTTCCGTCGAAAGGAATAAACGCGTAACCATGTTTCAGGAGCATCGGCACTGTCTGATTCGGGCCGATGATTTCGTAACGATTCTCATCAGCAGAACTCTTCTTGATGACCACAGGTGCTTTCTCGACAAGCTTCGTGGCTTCGTCGATGGACTCCACGGGCACGAACGCAACCACTTCCGGGATCGGCGGAAAGATGGCCGGGAGAAAAAACATCAGACCGAACGGCTTATTGCGATCGAACCCATTCAGATTGTTGAGAGTTGACTCGAGCCAGCCTTTAGCCACCCCGAATGCTTTGGGCTGGCCTGCCGCGTCGAAGAGATACTCGGCTTCTTCAACGAAACGATCAGCACCGGAAAACGTCACAGTGACAAGCGGTCGGTGCCCTTCTTTGAGCAGGCTGATGCCGGAATCTTCAGATTTCTCAGGCTTCTCCTGTGCAGACAGGCCCGGCACCCAAAGGATCAGAATCGTCAGCCCGAACAAGCTCAGGAACCAGGATCTGTCTGCTGCACGGACAGTTGCCATCGGAAACAAAGTGAACCGCTTCATGACTGAATCCTGAACCGCTGAGTGAACTTTTCTGAAGAACTATCCGCATCGCTGAAACAGGGCACGCTGCAGGAGCTGAGTTTACTGCGGATCGCAGTCAGCAGAACTGTGTTTATGTTCAGAATTCCTGCTGAGCGGCAGAAACTGCCGGTGAAAAAATGGCCGAAACTGCCGAGAGCCGGCTGGAACGGAACTGATCGGCAGTTCGTCAGCAACAACCGTTTACGGCAGGTCATTTTCCCACACGAAAACCCAGACCCCGTGTTGTGAGCTTTTTTTGCCATGGCTACAAACGGCGCGTTTATGGTGGGCCGGAATCTCTGACTCTGAAGTCATTCAGAGAGATTTCAGGTTTCACCAGGGATGGGTTGAGCGGCACGAAGCCACTCAGCCGTCCCGGAAGTCCATCTCCGGACTTTTGAGCCATGATCCCGGTCTGAGGAACGTCATGAAGACTGTTCAAACACTGATGAACTGCCCGAAGAAACTTTCCCTTGCTGCCGCAGTCATCGTACTGACGCTGTGGTCCCGAGGAGTTCTGTCGCAGGAAGGTGCCAGTCTCTTCGGCAGAACGCCGTTTTCCGGTGGATCATCGGGTTCAGCCTCCGAGGTCATGGATTCGAACCGCAACGGTTTCGGACTCTCATTCCGAGGTGGTCATGTGGCCGGTGACACTGTCGGTCTGGATGACTCTGTCACTCACATCAATCTGTCCCCCTACATCAACATAGAGGACGGACTCCTGTTCGGAGACTCTCGACTGCTTCGGGCCAACGAAGGCGGTCTGGCATGGAGTTTCGGTGGCGGCTATCGACATTACATTTCTGACTGGGATGTCGTCATCGGCGGCAACGGTTACCTTGATCGAGACCAGCTGACAGGTGCTCATTTCAAACAGTGGGGCACCGGCGTTGAACTTCTGGCGAACGGCTGGGAGCTTCGTGGTAACTATTATTCTCCGTTCGGAGATTCTTCCGATCAGACGGGCAGCCGCGTAGATCAGAGCAGTGTCGCCTTCGTTGGACAGAACATTCAGTACACCCGGATTGACTCATTCGCTCAGGCACTGGAAGGCTGGGATTCAGAAATCGGCTTTCTGCTTCCGGGTGACTTCTCGGAAAAGATCGACCTTCGGGCCTTCGGCGGTGCCTACACTTACGAGAGTGACACGCTGGATGCGGCAACGGGCTGGTCGAGCCGGCTTCAGGCAGACATCGCGAAATGGCTGGAACTGGGACTCAAAGTCACCAACGACCGAGTGTTCGATACGACCGTGTCGTTCAACGTCGCGATGCATTTCGGGGGATTTCGGAGTCAGGAGCATACGAAGCGATCCGCCATTCAGCGATTCTCTGAACCTGTTCGCAGAAATCTGAATGTCGTTTCCGCTCGCAGCGACATTGCGGCTCCCGGACAGGTCGCCACGGACCCTGGCACGGGGCTTCCATTCATCGTTGCCCACGTGAACGGCAACCACGCCGGACCGTTCAACGGAACTGTTGACAACCCGTTCAATACGCTGGGTGCCGGTCTGGGAAGTGGAGCTGATGTTGTCTTCGTTCATGCAGGAAGTAACTTTGCCGGGCTCGGTCCGGTCAATCTCGGTGTCGGCCAGCAGCTGCTGGGAGAAGGACAGATTGTCGCAGCAGCAGGAAATCGTCTGGTTGAAAATCGTCTGAATCTCGGCGGTGTCGGCAATCTGATTCTCCCGTCATCACCGACCTTCCTCGCCAGCGGACAAACGCTTGCTCGACCAACTCTCCTGAACTCCACGGGTAACGGGATCAATCTTGCGACTGACAGTCAGGTGTCGGGATTCATCATCAATAACTCTGTCGGCCACGGGATCTTCAGCAATGGGGCCAGCAATACAATCATCAACGATGTCTTCATCACAGGAGCCGGTGGCAGCGGGCTGCGCCTGATCAACACTGCCGGAGATACGGCAATCCGCAACACAATCATCCAGAACTCAACCGGTCCGGCATTTCATGTTGACGGTGGTACGGGGCGAATCCTCTACAGCACGACCGGGACGACTCAGGATCCATCCTTTGCGTCCATTGTCAATTCGTCTCAGGAAGCAGTGCTGATTGAAAACATGACAGCCGGCTTCGTGAACATGACGGGAGCGACGATCGACGACAACGGTGGCCGAGGTATTCGAATCAGAAATAACGCCGGTAATGCCACGATTGACAATGCCTCGGTGCTGAACAGCACGTCGACTGGCATCGCTGTTGTCAACAGCACAGGGACCTACACATTCCGCGATACTCTCCGTACCGCCACAGTGATTGATGGCGCCGCAAACGAATCCGTGCTGATCGACAACGTCGGAGCGACCGGACGAGTCACGTTTGAAAATCTGAATGTTCTGAATCGCAACAGTACGGGCATCCAGATCACCAGCCTTGCCGGCCAGGTACTCTTCGGAGGTAACTCTGTGAACATCGGCACGCCTGCGGCCGGGACGGCAGCCGGCGTTGCTGTCAGCAATTCGCTGGCTGGCGGCTCCGTAACCTTTGATCGCACGCTTACTATCAGCGACAGCGACGGACGGGGCATTCAGCTGACCGGCAATGCCGACACGAGCACGTTCCGGGTCAATGGAGCTCTCGCGATCTCGAATGCCGCTGATGAGTCCATCGCCATCGAAAACGATAGTGCTGACGTCACATTCGCCGGCGGTACGACAATCTCCCGGCGAGGCAGCACGGGCATTCTGATCGACAACTCTGACGGAACTGTCAACTTCTTCGGCCCGACAAACGTTACCAATGCGAATGCGGTCGTTGACAGTGGTGTGATTATTCAGAACTCCGAAGCCAGTGTCGGATTCGATGGACTGACTGTAACTGATGCGATCACTAGTCCGGCAATTCAGTTGCTCAACAACATCGCCGGTGCTGCAGGCACTGCTCTGATCGGGATCGGAAACCTCACGGTAACGTCAACAAATGGTGAAGGTCTTCTGGCACTGAATAATACGAACATTCGAATCGCCGACGGGACGATCACCACGACAGGAGCAGCAGCAGTCGACATCGAGAACAGCGGCATTCAGGTCGCACTCTCAACAGTCAACAGCACTGGATCACCTGATTTCGGAATTCGCCTGGTTGATACCAACAAAATCCCTGACACCTGGAATCAATTCCTCGTGGATGGTGACGGTACGCTGACGGCCAGCGGCACTCGGATCGCAAACGGCTCCGGCGGTACCATTTCCGGCGCGGGAACAGCCGGCGTCCTGCTCCGGAACGCAGGCCAGGTTCGCCTGCGACAGATGATTCTCGACAATAATCAGAATGGTATCGACGCCCGCAACAGCGGATTGACTCTGACAGACTCGCAGCTGCTGGAAGTTATCGCCACTCGGACGCTCAATTCGAACGTCAGAGGCATCTACAGCCTGAACATGACTCGCCTCGACATTCGAGATTCTGTATTCGATGACAACGGTGATGATGCAGCATTCGGACGCGAAACCATTCTCTCGGAATACAATGAACGCACCAACAGCACGGACACCGATGTCTTCACGGACTTCACCAATCCTTATCTCGTCGTCATGCTTCGGAACACAATCACGGACAACACCTCTGATGCTGTGGTCATCGGATCGCTCGCCGGTGCCACGGGTGCTCACCTCGGGATCGATTTCGATCGAAACACCTTCAACCTGACAGACACCATCGACCCGACAGCGCCAACAGATATCGTGCAGCCAGTGAATACATATGACGGAGATCGAACCCGCGACGACGCGATTGTCCTCCGCTGGAATGGCCCGTCTCGAACGACATTCACGAACAACACGATCAATCTGACCGGGGCCGGACCTCAGACCGGATTCGATATCCAGCAGTTCTCAACAACGGATCTCTACGAGCTGGTTGTCGATAACAACCTTGTGGAATCCACCGTCACAGGAATCGTGTCCGGACAACAGATCGGACTGCGGCTGCGAACCGCCGGGTCATCACTCAGCACAATCCGGAACAACAGCTTCACGTTCACGGGTGGCGAAGGACGCGGAATGGACTTCACGATGGGATCGGGGACCGAAATGTCGATCACCGGAAACGATATCGTCGACAATACCGATGGCGGTGCAGGCATGATCTTCAATTCGATTGCTCAGCCAGCGGCACTCTTCATCAGCGGAAATCGCATCGGTCTGTTTGATACCGGAACGGCCATCGAAGAAGGCATCGTCTTCAATTCCGTCATCGGTACGGTCAACCTGAGCGGTACTCAGAACAACCAGGTGCTTCTCGGCAATCCCGGAACACCCGGTGCAGGCATCGAACGAATCTTCCTGATTCCTGTCGGAACCGCCACTGGTCAGATCATCGTCAACGGTGTGCTGGCTCCATAGAGCTTTGTCAAACCTTGATTCAGTGGGTCGCCATTCCCGCGCAGGCGGGAATCCAGTGTTCGGGTACAGATTCCCTGTGTTAAGCGATCACAAAGCACTCGTCTGAATCGTTCCTGATCCGCCCATGGCCGTTCGGTTCCTTCAGCTGAATTGCCATGATTCGGTCGGCTTTCGGAGTCCATTCCGAAGACGCTGCTGGAATTTGCCCGGAGGCTGTTTAGAATCCGGGCGTCATGACCGGAATTCGAGAGCAGGGACCAGCGTCACTTGCTGATCTGGCATCACTGATCGGTTCGCAACCCGGATTTATCGAGGTCATCCGGGCTCTTTCCAGTGGAAACAGTGCGGCGATTGACGGTGCCTGGGGATCGACCTGCGCGCTGAGCACCGCCGCACTCGCAGAAGCGACCACCCTGCCGCTCATTGTGATTCTGCCATCAATCCGTGAGGCTCAGGAGTTCGCCGACGAACTCAGCGGTCAGTGCTCACGGAAAATCCTGCTGTTCCCGGCATGGGAGTCCATCCCCGGGGAACAGGATCTTGACGACGACATCTTCGCCGCTCGTCTCGGCACCGTTCGCAGAATTCAGAACTCATCGGATTCATTCGTCGTTGTTACCTGCCTTCCGGCGCTTCTCCAGCCCGTTCCTTCCGAATCAGCGATCGCTGCTGCCACTCGTGTTCTCAGTGTCGGCGATGAGCTCGACCTGAGTTCCCTTACAGACTGGCTTCTGGAACGAGGCTTCGAACGAGTCACTGCCGTGGAACTCGCGGGGGAATTCAGTATCCACGGCGGGATTGTGGATCTGTTTCCTCCCACAGAGTCAGACCCGGTCCGTTTCGAGCTGTTCGGTGACGAGATTGAATCCATTCGCAGTTTTGATGTGGAGACACAGAGACGCCTCACGGATCTCTCATCATTTGCCGTGACCGCAACAACACCAGCGAAGCAGTCACATTCGGCGAAGCAACCAGATACGACGAAGCAGCCAAAGCCGCAGAACGCGGGAGCAGACCCAGGGATGGGCAGGAGTGCTTTTGACGAGGCATCAGAAACCGTCAGCCCCGTGGATTATCTTCCGAAATCCACCATCGTTGTGCTCAAGGACATGGCGCAGGCTGTCAACGAAGGTCGCCTTTACCTGCAGAGACTCGCCAGCCCAGTCGGTCTCTACAGTGTGGATGCCACATTTTCGCGCCTGACAGATTTTGCGTCAGTAACCATCGACGCACTGGGAGCAGACAGTTACGAAACGTCCTGTCACCTGAGCGTCGAGCCGCTGGAACGCTTCTCCGGCAGTCGTCATGATGCCCTGAAAGAACTCTGCGAGCTGCTGGCGCCCGAAGAACGAGTTCTGCTCTGCTGTCACAATGATGCGGAACGGCAGAGACTGAATGAGCTGCTGACTGAGGCTGAAGAATCTGAGTCCCTGCCCCTGCGCCACCGCGTCACTCTCTGCACCGGCCGCCTGGACCGAGGTTTTCGACTGATTTCGGAGCGTCTGCTGGTTGTCAGCGACCATGAACTGTTTTCGAGAGCACAGACTCGCACCGTTGCTCGAAAGCAGCGGACAGCTGATTCACGAGCAATCGATACGTTTCTTGATCTGAAAGACGGCGATCTTGTCGTTCATGTGTCTCACGGGATCGCTCGCTATCGCGGGATCACGATGGTGAACAGTGAATCGCAGAAGGAAGAACATCTGGTTCTGGAATTTCGGGATCATGTTGTCGTCTATGTCCCGGTGAGCCTGATCCATCTGGTTCAGAAGTATATCGGGCCAGCGAAATCAACACCGGAACTCTCGCGATTCGGCGGCACTGCCTGGACTCGAAAGAAGGAGCAGGTCTCGGAAGCCATTATCGACATGGCCTCCGACATGATTCGTCTGCAGGCGGAACGAGCATCGAAACCCGGGCTTCGCTGTGAACCGGATTCCCATCTGCAGCAGGAATTCGAACGCGCGTTCCCATACACAGAAACACCCGATCAGGTCACTGCGATTGCCGACTTCAAGTCCGACATGGAAAGTGCTCGACCAATGGATCGCCTGATCTGTGGCGACGTCGGATTCGGAAAAACGGAAGTGGCCATGCGAGCCGTCTTCAAGGCCATCGACAATGGACGACAGGCTGCGGTTCTTGTTCCCACGACGATTCTCGCAGAACAGCATTATCGAACGTTCAATCAGCGAATGGCTGAATTTCCGGTCAACATTGAAATGCTGTCGCGGTATCGTTCCCCGGCCGAACAGAAAGCCATCGTCGAGAAGGTTCAGGCGGGAGAGATTGATCTTATCATCGGCACTCATCGACTGGTTTCAAAGGATGTGAAGTTTCGAGACCTGGGTCTCCTGGTGATTGATGAGGAACAGAAGTTCGGAGTCAAGGTCAAGGATCGGCTCAAACACCTTCGAACCGAAGTGGATGTTCTGACGCTGACTGCGACTCCGATCCCGCGAACTCTCCATCTGTCACTGCTTGGTATTCGCGATATCAGCAGCCTGACGACACCTCCGCGAGACCGAGTTCCTATCGAAACTCGAGTCGCACGATTTGATGAATCACTCATCCGCAGCGCAGTACTTCGGGAGCTCAATCGGGGAGGACAGATCTATTTCGTGCATAACCGAGTTTACGACATTGAGCAGCTTCGGGATCGGCTGAATCGTATTGTGCCTGAAGCAAGAATTACGATCGCTCATGGTCAGATGAACGAAGACGAGCTTGAGAATGCCATGATGGATTTTGTCACCGGACGGGCAGATCTGCTTCTGGCGACAACAATCATCGAAAGCGGTCTCGACATTCCGAACGCGAATACGATGTTCATCCATCAGGCTGACATTTACGGGCTGGCAGACATGCATCAGCTGCGCGGGCGAGTCGGTCGAGATCGCCATCGTGCTTACTGTTACCTTCTGCTCGAAGAAGGCCGCACGGTGACCACCAAAGCCACACGACGCCTGAAGGCCATCGAGGAATACAGTGAGCTTGGTGCCGGTTTCCGAATTGCGATGAGAGACCTTGAAATCCGAGGTGCAGGAAACATTCTCGGTACCGAACAGAGTGGAAACATTGCGGCGGTCGGCTACGAACTTTATTGCCAGCTGCTGGAAAACGCGGTCCGTTCTGCAAAGAAGCAACCTCTTCGATATCAGAAGCACGTCAAGATTGAACTGCCGGTGGAAGCCTATCTGCCGGACCGATTCGTTTCAGAACCCCGTCAGAAAATTGAGATTTATCGACGGCTTTCGCAGGCAAACCGGATTGCTCAGATCACGGAACTTGACGAAGAACTGCGAGACCGCTTCGGCCCCGTTCCGACTCCCACTCGAAGGATGCTCAATCTGCGGGAACTGAATCTGCGAGCACTCTCATGGAAAGTCGAAAACATTCATCTGCAGGACGGATATGCGGTACTACGATATGGAGACAGCAGACTGATCCGAATGCTGGCTCAGCTTCATCGAGGCTCGCAGAAGAACGGCCCGTTGAAAATTGTCGACACTCATGATGCCTACTGGCCACTGGATTCAGATGAGCGGGACGGTGCGGCCGTTCTGGATGAACTGCTGAAGGTATTCTCCATCGCTGAACCACCGATACCGGAGTAAGCATCATCCGTAAAAAAGAAACTCGCTCGTGTTCCGGCCAAATTTTGACGGATGACCTGTGTCGAGTGAGAAATGTCCGTTAGATTAAAGCGGGCAACGGAGAGTTCCCTTTATTGCCAGAACTGAGGGCTCAGTCGTGAACGACAATATCACGCTGACAAATACTGATAAAGATCTGCCGAAGCACGTCAAAAACGGCTTCATGCGATACAAAGATTTTCAGCCCCTGACACAGGGTGGTGAGGCCATTCTGCGCACATGCGTCGACGAAAATCTCGGCCGCACTGTCGTGATGAAAACGCTTCAGCCTCAGTTTCAGAACCTGGATACTTATCAGAAGCGTTTCCTCCGAGAAGCCCGCGTCACGGCGCAGATTCCGCACCCGGCGACGATCCCGGTTTATGAGCTCAGTCGGGACTCTGAGGGTAACCCCTACTTCACGATGAAGAAACTGGGGGGGCGCGATCTGTCAGATATTCTTGATCAGATCGCCGCCGGGCATGAAGCCACCATTCAGCAGTACGGTCGAGATCAGCTGATCAACATTCTGATCCATGTCGGACAGTGTCTGGCCTTCTCCCATGCGCATGGCGTCGTTCATCGCGATATGAAGCCCGGTAACATCATGATCGGTGATTACGGCGAGGTGATGGTGCTGGACTGGGGGCTGGCCAAAGTCTGGGACATGGAGGAAGACGAAGACGTCAACCAGCTGATCCGAAGCGGACAACAGAGGATTTCGGGACGCCTGACCGGAAAAGGGGATGTTCAGGGAACTCCGTTTTACATGTCGCCCGAGCAGGCAACAGAAACAGGGGATGTTGACGAACGCACCGACATCTACAATATGGGAATCATCCTGTTCGAAGTGCTGACCTGCGAAAGCTATATGTCGGGGCGCAACTTCAAGGAAATCAAACGAAAGATCCTGGAAGATCCGGTCAGGGATCCTCGTAGAGTTGCTCCGAAGCGGCGAATCCCCCGGGAGCTCAGTGAAATCTGCATGAAGGCCCTGCAGAAAGAGCCGAAAGACCGATATCAGAAGATGGCGGAGATGGTCGATGACCTGCGAAATTCTCTGCTTGGAAAGACTGTCTCTGTCTATCAGGAACCCCGGCTTTTCAGCATGCTGAAATGGCGAGAAAGCAAGGTTCTCAGCGTCGCATCAGTGCTCTGGATGATCCTTGGCGCACTGAT
Source organism: Planctomyces sp. (assembly GCA_046345315.1). Classification (GTDB taxonomy): domain Bacteria; phylum Planctomycetota; class Planctomycetia; order Planctomycetales; family Planctomycetaceae; genus F1-80-MAGs062. Next base: position 77,803 of record JBKDKA010000251.1, on the reverse strand, counting down.
GTGCATCATCTTCCAGCAGCTGTGGCTGCTCAGGTTCACAGGCTGAACATAAACTTTTTGTGATTTGCTGTCACAAATCCTTCCCGGTTCCGCTCAGCAGTTCAGGTTGGTTCATTCATTACCTGTCAGCTCCTGATGGAAGGGTTTTTGCCATGCGATTCTCAAAATCTGCCGTTCTGTTGTCACTGTTTTCTGTCGGAGCTTCCGTTGTCGTTCCGGCGGACAGCGTTCAGGCCTGCCATGGTCGATCACGAGGGTATTCAGGGGGCGGGGGCCATTACTCGTCGCACGCTCCTGCTTACCGAGTCGCACCGAATTATCCGCCGGTCTCCATGCACCCGGGATTTCCAGAACCCGAAGTTGTCTTCGTACCTCGGTCAGCTCGGGTACAGCAAAATGTTCTTGTACAGCCACAGCGACGACCGCAGCAACTGACGCGAGTGGCACAGGTTCGTCAGGCCGAAGGTGGACTGTTCCAGCAGACATCCGTGACGACGCCCGTCTCACAGAACTCACAGGTACAGGCTGGACCTGGCAATGGACCTGTTCCGGGAAATGCCCCGGTTGCACAGTCGGCCCCGGGAGCTGTATCTGCAGCGACAGGACAAAACAACAATTTCCGTGCGAACACAGTCAACACCGGTGCTCCACCGGTCAATTCAGGCAACACTGCAGCTCCGGTTGATTCGGCAGCCGTCGGCAGCGGAAATTCTGCACAGAACGCTGATCCATCCACGTCGAACGCCACAACAACTGCTCCCGCAGTCACACAGGGTAGCGATCCGACGGCTGACGCGGAGCGATCCGCACTGGAGGCTCTCGGTGGCTTTGCAGCACCGGCAGAGACAACACCATCGGAAGTCACCGCTTCGGCTGAAGCTCCTTCACAGCCTGCACATATCGGTCAGTGGCGTGCCGCTCTGCCAAATGGTTCCAATGTTCAGCTCACACTTCAGGCTGACGGAAATTTCGTGTGGGTGGCCACCAGCAAGGATGGTTCGAACAGCTCTTTCGAAGGAACTTACAGTGTGGGTCAGTCATCACTGATCCTCGTGAGAAGCAGCGATAATCAGAAGCTGACCGGAGCGATGACGCTGACAGGATCAGACGGCTTCAGCTTTCAGCTGAACAGTAAGAAAGCCGCAGCACTGAACTTCGTTCGCAGCTGACCTGTAATTCCTGCATCTCAGTAGAAAATCAGAAGACTCCCGGGAACATCTGTTCTCGGGAGTCTTTCTTTTTTTCGGTCGATCGACTTTCGGCTGTTTGTTCAGACCATGACGTTCTTTGCCTGAGCATTCTTCAGCAGTGATGCAGCGATGCGCTGCAAAGGCAGTATCTGGGAGGCGGCATTCATGGCCACTGCCTCGCGCGGCATTCCGTAGACAACACATGTCGCCTCGTCCTGAGCGATGGTGTGAGCGCCGGCATTTCGCATTGCCAGAAGCCCTTCGGCACCATCACGACCCATTCCGGTCAGAATCGCACCGACAGCATTGGTACCCAGAAATCGAGCACATGATCGGAAGAGTACGTCGACGGATGGGCGAAATCCGGAGACCTTCTCACCATCTCGGACCTTGATGCTGTACATTGCACCGCTGCGAAATGCTTCGAGATGACGATCTCCCTGAGCGATGATGGCGTGCCCGGGCAGAATTCGGTCACCGTCTTCCGCTTCTTTCACACGAATCTGGCACGATCGATCCAGACGCTCTGCATAGGATTTCGTGTACCCCGGTGGCATGTGAATGACAGCAATGACGCCCGGAGCATCCGGAGGCAGTGCCGTGAGGATTTCTGAAAGAGCTTCGGTTCCTCCGGTTGAAGTTCCGATGGCAATCACTTTGTGCGTGCTCGTGATGAGCGCATCCGTTGGCAGGGGTGCCTTGACGATTTCCTGAAGCCGCGGTGAGGATACTCTTGGTTTCGTCCTCAGCCGAGCAGAAGCTGCAGCTCGAACCTTTTGAATGATCTCATCCTGAAGGTCCTGCATGTTGTTTGCGACGTCGATCTTCGGCTTGGTGACAAAGTCACACGCCCCGAGTTCCAGTGCTCGAAAAGTCGTTTCGCAACCCCTTTCCGTCAGTGACGAAACCATCACAACAGGCAGTGGATAGCTGCTCATCAGCTTCTCAAGAAACGTCAGACCATCCATCTTCGGCATCTCAACGTCCAGTGTCAGAACGTGTGGCTTCAGATTCATGATCTTGTCACGAGCGGCATACGGATCGGAAGCAGTTCCGACAACCTCGATGCCGGGGTCTTTCGACAGCATCATGGTAAGCAGCTGCCGCATGAGCGCCGAATCATCAATGATCAGGGTTCTTATCTTTTCCATCGTCGTTTCCTTCAGCTCAGACACTGCTCTCAAAAAGTTCTACGCTTCCGCATTCCGGTGCGACAGTAACCTCCCTGCGAGAAAATCTTCGGCGATCAGCAGTTTCATCGGGCAGTGACTTTTCAACTGGCCGAACAAATGCCTGACCGGTATGAGTGAGAAACTGAATCTGCCGGCCTGTCGTCCCGCCAAGGCTCTGCGACAAAACAGGAATGCCGTCCGTCTGCAGAAACTCCGTCGCAAACTGAGCATTTCGTTCTCCGATTGCGAGCATGGATCCTGGTTCGTCAGTTCGACCAAGAACATTGCCACCGCCAAAAACCTTTGCGACCAGTCGTCGTCGATCGCCGCCGAGTTTCATGATCCTGTTGATCAGCAGTTCCATTGCATGGACACCATAGGTGGCACAGCCGAAATTCGACGAAGAACTTGCCGGCAGCATGAAATGATTCATGCCTCCGATTCGGGCCTCCGGATCAAACAGACAGACAGCCACGCAGGATCCGACCAGTGTCGTGATCTTCATCGGCTCAGCACTCGCCTTGACCTCCCCGACGATAATCGCGTGTGAAGGCATGTTGACCTGAGCAGGTGTGAATTCCGGAATACTCTGTGATTGCATCTCTCCGGTCCGGATTCGGTGAATCGCGGATGACCGCTCTTTGCCCTCACCCGATCGCGCGACAGCAGCAGGACTCTGATCACAGCCGGAAGCAGGCTGCTGAATGACTTTTCTGCCGGCGCCCTCACGCAGACTGTAGATTGTGTTTCCGAGAGATTTATAGACTCGGTCCAGGCGAAGAATGGATTCACTATGGCCGATGAACAAATGCCCTCCGGGTTTCGGGTAGTCGGCAAACCGAGTCAGAAGCCGATCCTGCGTTTCTTCGTCAAAATAAATCATCACGTTGCGGCAGAAGATGACGTCGAACTGAGCATTGATCGGCCAGGTGGGTTCGATGAAGTTGATGCGGCGAAACGTGACGAGTTCCTGAAGCTCCGGGCGCACCATCATTGGCGCATCCGGTCCCTTCGCCGTCCTGAGAAAATGTCGTTTCAGAACATCCTTCGGAATGTCGGCGACGCGATCTGCAGCATAGACACCCTTCTGAGCATGGGAAAGTACATCCGTATCCACGTCAGACGCAAGAACTCGAATATCCCATCCATGAAACGATGTCGGACCGAAATGATCCAGAACCGTCATGGCAAGCGTGTACGGTTCCTCCCCGGTCGAGCACGCCGCAGACCAGATTCGAATCTTTCGATCTCCCGTCTCTCGGGCTCGCTTCTCGAGGTCCGGAAAAACAGTCGTTCGAAGATACTGAAAATGATGGTCTTCGCGGAAGAAATCTGTCTTGTTGGTGGTCAGGCAGTTGATCATCTTCAACCGCTCTTCACCATTCGGATCACCCTTCATCAGATGATCGTAGTATTCCTGATACGTCGAGAATCCGCAGCTTCTCAGACGCTTCGAAAGTCGCGACTCAACCAGCTGATGCTTGGCCGCACCCATTGAGATGCCGGCTTCGCGATAGATCAGATCCCGAAAGAGGATGAACTCTTTCTTCGTCAGTGTGAAACTCGATGCGGCGTCCGACATAAATCCCTGCGACTTCTGAAGTCCCTGTATTCCCCGGCTGACGTCACTCTCGCTGACACTCAGCGGAATTTCTGGCGCCCATGTTCAGAACGGCTGACAAAACCGGGACTGGCTCCCGGACAACTCTGAAAAAGCTCACAAAATCGGCGGGGAAGGGTACCTGTCCCGCTTTTGTCAGGGCCTCTTAATCACGCAGCAAGACTGTTCCCGAGAAGTCGGTCGATGTCGAGTAGTGTGATCAGGCGATCGCTGGACTTCGCCATCCCTGTAATGAAACTGGTGTCAATACCGCCGCCCAGTTCGGGAAGCTGTTCCAGTTCGGTGTCACCCACGTTCAGAACATCGGAGACGGCATCCACAACAAGCCCCATGACCTTATGGCCCACGGTCACAATGATGATCACAGTGAACTGGTTATAGCTGGCGGCCGGCATGCTGAACCGATTTCTCAGATCAACAACAGGGACGACCGTTCCGCGAAGGTTCATCACACCCTTGATGTAGGGAGGAACGTTGGGAATCTGTGTCAGGTGAGCCAGTCCTTTGATCTCCTGAACTCGAAGTATGTCGATGCCGAACTGCTCATCGGCAAGCTGAAACGTCAGAAACTGACTTCCGCCTTCAGTCATCTCACCGACTGCTGAACCTGATACGGTATTGATGGACATGATCTCTTTCCTTATGAAAAATCTGACTGTTGTACTTTGTCTCAATCTGCCAACTGGTCTGAGTAATGATTCTGCTGCTGCGACGACCCGAGGCGTCAGAATTCGATGAAGCCGTTCCCGACCAGAGCGTCGATCTGCCCGGCCACATGGTCGAGCGTCTGACTGGCCGTCCGAGCTGTGTTTCCGGTGCTCCGGTAACTCTTCTGGTTTCCGGAATTCGCACGAGAGCGATTGTTCTGAGCTCCCGCCGTTGCATTGCTGCTGCCCAGATTGAATCGTCCGACGGCATCACGCAGTTGTTCTGCGTGCTGCAGCAGTGCAGTCGCAGTCCCGGACATTTCTTCCGTCTGCGATGCATTGTTCTGAGTCACACGATCCATCTGCGAAACCGCCTTGTTCACCTGCTCGACACCCGTCAGCTGTTCCTTCGACGCTGCTGCGATCTCCGCAACTATGTCTGTCACTCGCTTCACGCTGCCGACGATCTCTTCCAGGGTTCGGCCTGACTGATTCACCAGCGATGTCCCGTTCTCCACCTTCCGGACGGAATCCTGAATCAGGGATTTGATCTCCTTGGCGGCCGATGCACTTCGCTGTGCAAGGTTACGAACTTCCGCCGCTACCACCGCAAAGCCTCGACCCTGCTCGCCGGCACGTGCCGCTTCCACTGCAGCATTCAATGCCAGCAGATTCGTCTGGAATGCGATCTCATCAATCGTCGTAATGATGTCGGCAATCTTCGTGGACGCCTGATTGATGTCGTCCATCGCTTTGACGGCTTCACCAACAACCTGACCACCTTTGTCAGCAACGTCTCGAGACCCGTTGGCCAGCTGACGCGCCTGCTGTGCATTGTCCGTGTTCTGTTTCACTGTCGATGTGATCTCTTCAAGGCTCGATGCCTGATGCTGAGCGCCCTTCGAAATCTCGGTAGAGGCTGCCGTCAGCTGCGATGCGGCCGAAGCAACCGTTTCTGCCACACCGCGGACTTCGATCAGAGCATTTCGGATCGCTGCAACCGCAGACTCAAGAGCTTTAGCAACCTGGCCCACGGAATCTTCGCCGAGATCCGGGATCGCGACGTCGAAGTTTCCTTCGGCGACGGCGTTCACGATCTGCAGAACCTGATCCACCTTTCGCTTCTGCAGCTCAGCTTCCCGACGCTCTCGCTCATTGCGTTCTCGCTCAGCGGCTTCGGCGACTTTCTTGTCCCCGAAGAACTTACGGAGTCCCTGCCCAAGCTGACCAATACCATCTTCGCCGGCCACTGTAATCTCGACTGAGTAATCACCGTGGGACACACGATTTGCCAAATCGAGAATCTGTGCGACGTTGGTCTTCAGCTCTTCAGCCGCTTTTGCGTCAGACTTCTGACGCTCTGCGATCGCGAATTCCATCTTCTTCGCTTCAGTAATGTCCGTCGCGTATTTCACAACCTTGTATGGTTTCCCATTCAGGTCGAAGATGGGGTTATAAGACGCCTGAATCCAGATTTCTCGTCCCCCTTTCCCGATACGTTTGTACTGTGCCGACTGATAAGTGCCGGCCTTGAGATCAGCCCAGAACTGCCGACACTCGGAGCTGTTACCGTAGGCGGGATCCACAAACATGCTGTGGTGACGGCCACGTACTTCGTCCAGCGTATAACCAAGTGTGTTCAGGAAATTGTCGTTGGCCGTCTGAATGCGACCTTCCAGGTCAAACTCGATGGTCGCCTGAGCCTTGCCGATCGCGGCCAGCTGTCCTTCATAATCTGCATTCCGGACCTTCGCTGCTGTGACGTCCGTCGCATACTTGACGACTTTGAACGGCTTTCCGTTGAGATCAAGAATTGGGTTGTACGAAGCCTGAATCCAGACTTCACGGCCACCTCTGGCAATCCGTTTGTACTCACCCGAGTCAAAATGTCCCTGATTCAGACGTGCCCAGAAATCGCGATACATCAGACTGTTTGCGTAAGCTGAATCCACAAACATGCTGTGATGCTTGCCGCAAATCTCTTCGAGCGTATACCCCACCGTGCTCAGGAAATTCTCATTGGCGGCACGGATCGTGCCATCCATATTGAATTCGATCACAGCCTGTGACTTGCCGATGGCATTCAGCTGACCCTGATAGTCGGCGCTCTGGAGCTTCGTCGCAGTCACGTCCGTTGCATACTTGACGACCTTGAACGGTCTGCCATTGAGATCCAGAATCGGGTTGTAAGATGCCTGAATCCAGATCTCTTTCCCGCCCTTGCCGAAGCGTTTGTACTCTCCGGAGCCATAACGGCCTTCGTTCAGTTCGGCCCAGAACTGGCGATACTCATGGCTGGCCGCATACGCGGAATCCACAAACATGCAGTGGTGTTTGCCGCGAATCTCTTCGAGGGTATAACCAACCGTCTTGAGAAAGTTTTCGTTCGCTGTTCGAATAGTCCCGTCGAGATTGAACTCGATCACGGCCTGCGACCTGTTGATCGCCGTTGCCTGCCCTTCGCTGTCGCGGAGAGTAGTCACATCGCACAACTCGACAGTAAAGCCGTTCCGCAGACCTTTCTGGTCTGTCACTGGAGTAATTCGCAGCTGAATCCTCGCCTCACCGACCGAGATGTCTGTTGTCAGTGGCAGGCTGCGAGGATCCGCGAGTCGCGTCCGATGATCAGACGGTATCAGATGAAGCCGATCGAGACTGGTGCCGACGAGAGCCTCTGGATGGAAATCCGAGCAGAGCTTTCGAAAACTCTCTGCATGCCTTTCGAAGACTTCCTTTGCTGCCTGATTCACACACGTGACCACGAAGTCTGCGTCTGCGAACATCACCGCACTCGAAAGGCGATTCAGCAGATCCTGAGTCACCTTGAGTGATGTACCCGTCGGCTTCGGAGATCGGGTGGTTTTCGGACTCACTTTCGATCGATTGGCAGGGACCGGTTTCTTTGCTTTCCCCACGTTCTTCTTCGCTGAGCGGCTCGTCATGGTTCGATCTCCGAGATAAAAGGTCGGCCACTTTGTGGCCACGACTGGTGTTGGGTTATTGTCAGGCCCCGAGACAACTCTGAGGCCTGAAGATTCATCGATCAGAAAATCGAGTGAGCAACGAAGGGTGCGACGCCGAGTTTCTGAACTTTCTGCCGGATTGCGATTACTGAAGAGTTCAGAATTCCACATAGCCCCCCGGGGAATTCATCCGTTCGAGTTGTCCGGTCACTTTGTCGAGATCTGTTTCGACCGGCCTGCGTCTCATCACTTTCGATGTTCCGGACGTACGATGGCGATCAGGCCCCGCTTCGCTCCTGCTTTCGAGCCGAAACTTCGCCACAAGGTCTCGCAACTGCTCTGAATGACTCAGAAGCGATTCCGCTGTCCCGGCCATCTCCTCTGTCTGAGAGGCATTGCTCTGAGTGATTCGATCCATCTGAGCGACAGCCTTGTTGACCTGTTCGATGCCGGTCAGCTGTTCCTTTGATGCCGCAGCAATCTCTGCCACGATGTCAGTGACTCGCTTTACAGAGACAACGATTTCTTCAAGTGTCTTTCCGGACTGGTTGACCAGTGAAGTACCGTTCTCCACTTTTCGAACAGAATCCTGGATCAGAGTTTTGATCTCCTTCGCGGCAATTGCGCTGCGCTGAGCCAGATTTCTCACTTCTGCGGCAACCACAGCGAAGCCTCGCCCCTGCTCTCCGGCCCTGGCGGCTTCCACTGCCGCGTTCAGCGCCAGCAGGTTCGTCTGGAATGCGATCTCGTCGATCGTCGTGATGATGTCGGCAATCCGAGTTGATGCCTGGTTGATCTCACCCATCGCACGAACCGCGTCACTGACAACATTTCCTCCTTTTTCGGCGATGTCTCGAGATCCATTGGCCAGTTGCCTCGCCTGCTGAGCATTGTCCGTATTCTGTTTGACAGTCGAAGTGATCTCTTCGAGGCTGGACGCCGTTTCTTCGAGACTCAATGCCTGGTTCTGTGCACCTTTCGATATCTCTGTCGACGCGGAAGACATCTGTGTGGCTGCCGATGCGACTGTCGATGACACTGACTGAACGGACAGAAGTGCCGTCCGCATCGAATTCACGGCGACGTCAAGAGCTCTGGCCACCTCACCAACGGAGTCATTGCCAAGATCCGGGACAGCGATGTCGAAGTTTCCCTCGGCAACAGCATTCACAACCTTCAGAACTTCGGCGACCTTGACTCGAAGCTCTTCCGCAGCAGCGACTTCACGTCGGTTTCGCTCCGCAGTCTCAAATTCCAGTTTCTTGGCCTGCGAAATATCAGTCGCGTACTTGACCACTTTGAACGGCTGGCCATTCAGATCGAAGATCGGGTTGTAGGTCGCCTGGATCCAGAGTTCGTTCCCGGCTTTCCCGATCCGTTTGTATTCTCCCGAAGCGAATTTACCCTGATTGAGTTGCGCCCAGAATTCTCGGTATTCGGTACTCGACGAATAAGCTTTATCGACAAACGTGCTGTGATGCCGTCCACGAATCTCTTCGAGTGAATAACCGAGAGTCTTCAGGAAGTTCTCATTGGCGTTCAGTATGGTGCCGTCCATCGTGAATTCAATCACGGCCTGAGACCTGCCGATGGCAGCAATCTGTCCTGCGCTGTCGCGAAGAGATGTGACATCGCACCATTCCAGAGCAAACCCGGTCGGCTTACCCTTCTGGTCATTGATCGGTGTCACATGCAGCTGGATCTTCGCGTTTCCGACAGTGATATCGGTCTTCAGAGGCAGGTTGCGAGGATCAGCAAGCAGCCTTCGCTGATGAGACGGAACCTTGTGGAAGCGATCGATGCAGGTCCCGATAATCGACTCCGGATTGAAGTCCGGCCAGAGCTTCCTGAAGCTGTCAGCATGATGTGCAAAAAGATCGAGAGTCGCCTGATTCACGTACGTGACGATAAAGTTCGTATCAACAACCATCACAGCGCTTGACACTCGATTCATCAGATCGTGTGCAAACTGCGAATCGGCCGGAGTTCGGCCTTTCTTTCCAGGACCATCGCTCGACTTCGCGGCGGGCCGCGCACTTCGTGATTTCCCTGAATTCGAAGGCTTTTTATTCAGCGAACTGCGAGTCGCGGCCTTCTGTGACTCCGATTTTGATTTTGTCGTTACGGATCGCGATCCTTTGCCGGATTTACTGGCCATGGTCTGTTGCCTTTATCAATAACATCACAACGAGATATTTCGTCTGGATCGGAACTGTTCCGTCCGGTTTCTTCACGCGGGTCCGCTCAGCACACCGTGCTGTGACCCGATGCAACTTCAGATTGACGATCGTTTACCAAATACTGGAACAGCAGTTCACAGTTCTCCAACCCTCATACCGGCAGGGCTGCAACTTCGGGTTCTGTTTCCGGTGAGGCCGCAGTTTTGGCTGCAAGCCCGCACAATCCGTTAATGTCCAGGATCAGGGCCACGCGTCCGTCGCCCAGAATGGTCGCTCCTGCCACACCCGGAACTTTCTGGAAGTTGGCTTCCAGATTTTTGATCACGACCTGCTGCTGTCCGAGCAGTTCGTCAACGGCCAGCGAATACTTTCGTCCCTGATCCTCAACAATCACCAGCAGGTTGTCTTCGGCATGACGCTCGGTGTTCCTGAGGTTCAGGATTCGGTCGAGCCGCAGCAGAGGGACGATCTCACCTCGCAGTGAGATCACTTCTCCACGACCAAGAACACGCTGGATGTCCCGGGCTTCCGGTTTGATGGATTCGACAACAGAAAGCAGCGGAATCACGTAACTGTCTGTGGCGACTCGAACGAGCAGTCCGTCGAGAATCGCGAGCGTCAGAGGAAGCCGCACAACCATGCAGCAGCCTTTGCCCGGGACAGAACGAATGGAGATGCTCCCCTGGAGTGCTTCGACGTTTCGACGAACGACGTCCATTCCCACGCCTCGTCCCGAAACATCGGTGACCGTTTCCGCCGTCGAGAAACCGGGCGCAAAAATCAGACCATAAATTTCCTCGTCGGAAAGGTTGTCGTTCTCCGAAACGATTCCTCGCTCTATCGCTTTTCACAGAATGCGATTTCGGTCGAGTCCCTTTCCGTCGTCCTGAATTTCAATGATGAAGTTGCCGCCCTGATGATACGCCTTCAGGCAGATCGTTCCTTCGGCGGACTTGCCGGCAGCAACTCGTTCTTCCGGTGTCTCGATTCCGTGGTCGACGGAGTTTCTGACCATGTGCAGCAGCGGATCACCGATCTGATCGACAACGGTCTTGTCGAGCTCAGTTTCCTCGCCTTCCGTCTCAAGATGCACCTGTTTCCCGAGCCGATGGCTGAGGTCTCGAACAATGCGGGCCATCTTCTGGAAGGTCGCGGCAATCGGCACCATCCGCAGCGAGAGACTCATTTCTTGCAGATCACGAACGATCTTGCCCAGCTGCACGAGAGCGGTGGATTCCATGTCCGGATGAAATCGCATCCAGTCCTGTTCCACCATGGAAGTACCGATCACCAGTTCTCCGATCTGGTTGATCATTTTGTCGAGGCGTTCGCGATCGACTCGCACCGTCTCACTCGTCGTCGACCCGGGATTACCGGATCCGGAATCCTGCCGACGATCAGCGCCGCTGCGACGTTCTTCCGAAACAGTTGGGCCTGAGGCACCCGGCTTCGCTTCACTGGTCGTCTCTGGTCCTCTGACACTGCTGTCTGATCCGAGAGTTTTCGCAGGGACATCTCTGACAGCCGACTCGGTCGCTGCCAATGAGGCAAATCCTTCCGGAGTGACCTCAAAGGGATCCGGTGCAGACACTGATTCACAGCCGCGAATCGTGGGTGTGCTCTCTCCGTCCACGAACATGAAGACGTCCTGAAGCGCATGTTCCGGCCCCGACGTCTGCAGTGTCAGGTCCCAGGCCACATAGCTGATCTCCGGATCCATTTCGGACAATGACGGCAGAGCCGTCAGGTCTGCACGGGTTACGGATTCAGTCCCGAGCTTCTGGAGCTCATCGATCAGGAACAGAGGGTTCTGGCCGAAATGAAAAAACGTCGCTGATGGTCGAAATCGAATCTGATAACTGCGACCGAGCGATGGGGCCGGCGTGGATGCCGGTGCACTCTGAGGAGTCACCTGACCGGAACTGTGAGCATACTCCGAAAGTCGTCCGAGAACGGCGTCGACATCGTCCGGAGGTGCTGACTGAGTTTTCTCAGCGTGAATCAGTCCGCTCAGAATATCTGTCGACTGCAGGAGCAGCTGACAGAGATCCGCGGTCGGCAGGATTTCGCCCTCTCTCATTCGGTCGAGCAGATTCTCGAGGACGTGCGTGAATCGCGCGACCTGATCGATGCCGAATGTCGAGCTGGCGCCCTTGATGCTGTGAGCCGCGCGAAAGATCGTGTTCAGCGTCTCGCGGTGATCTCCGGGACTTTCCAGCTGCAGCAGCGATGCTTCCATATTTTCAAGGTGTTCGCCGGCCTCCTCATAGAACGCCGCACGAAAACGACTGAGATCGATTTCCATTGCACAGTCCTCTAACTTTGGTCTGTTAACTCCGTCGGAACATCAGTCGAATCAATGGACGACTTTGGCCACAACCTGCAGCAGCTGATCAGGATTGAATGGTTTCACCAGCCACCCGGTGGCTCCTGCGGATCGCCCTTCCTGCTTCTTCGAATCCTGGGATTCTGTCGTGAGCATGAGGATGGGCGTGAACTTGAAGCTTGGCTGCTTCCGAAGTTCGCGGATGAGCGTGATGCCGTCCATGACAGGCATGTTGAGGTCCGTGACGACGAGGTTGACGGATTTCCCGGCAACTTTTCCGAGCGCATCCTTTCCGTCAGCCCCCTCGATGATCTGAAATCCGGCGGACTGAAGAGTGAATGCGACCATCTGTCGCATGGAAGTCGAGTCATCAACCACAAGAGCCATCTTGGACATGGCGGTTTCTCCTGAGCAGTGCCTAAGAACCGTAATTCATGGATGGAAGAAAGGTGTCAGAAAAGTTCCACAGTCCCGAAATCAGAACTGCTCTCCGCAGCTCCCGGGGAAGCCACCAGATCGCGTTCTGATTTCATGGTGCTTCGCGACTGAATCCAGCTTCGCCAGTCATCAGCTCGACGCTCCGCCTGAACCGGAGAGACCACGTCCCGGAAGGGAGTCAGATTTTCTCGCAGTGCTGACAGCGCTTCACAGACATGATCCAGCCGCTGGTTAACCCGATCCTGAAACTGAAGGGCAACAACGGAACGACAGATTTCACCGGACAAAGCTTCACTGATATGCTCGGTTCTCTGGAGCGAGCTGGTCATGCTCTCGTGCATGTCACTCAGCTGATCCAGCAGCTGGCTGACCGTTCGCTGACTCTGTTGAGCCACCTCGGCATCCAGCGCAATTCGTTCATTAAGTTCTTCTGAAACCGATCGGAGAGACAGGTCGAGCTGCTTCACCAGCTTCCTGACAGAGTGACTTGTTTCACTCGCGTTCGTCGCGAGATTCTTTGTTTCATTGGCCACGACGTTGAAGGCCGCTCCGTGAACTCCCGCCCGCGCCGCCTCCAGCCGTCCGTTCAGACCCACGATCCGGGCTTCTTCGGCAATGGCTTCCACGCGAACAAGATTTCTTGTCACGCCGTCCAGAACCTGTTCGAGATCACCGATGCGTGTCGCCAGACGAGACGAAAGCTGGCTGGAATCCTGCACGGCGGTGAGCAGACTCTGAAGAACTCCTCGGATTTCCGAGATCGTTTCTTCCGTTGAGTGCCCGGTTTCCGACTGTAATCCACTGTGAGCAGCATCAACGGTTTCCCGTGCTCTCGCCGCCATTCCGCTGAATCCGGAACTGATGGCCAGCACCGACTGCTGCATGTCTTCCGCTGTTTCCCGCAGCTGGCTGGTGAGTACATCAAGGACAGGAAGAGTGGCTGCTACTTCCACCGGAGCTGCTCGCCGCGCAAGCTGTGGGCATGTACTGATGCTGTGAGTCCGTCCGGACTGAACAGATGGAGTCAGACTGTCGGGCTGCGAATCGACGCCATCAGATCGACGCCGTCGATTTGATAACATCGCTCCGAGATAGTCTGTCAGTCTTCCGGTCAACTGCTTCATGATCAGTGGACAGCCTCTTTGGTCTCAGCTCTGTCTGATGGCCCGGGTCCGTCAAGGAGTTCCGGTAACCGTTTATTCTTCCGAACCGCCTGAATCCGTTACGCCGCCAGTTCAGGGAAGTCATGCACGAAGCCGCCAACTCTCACCCAGTGACCAACGCATTCCGTTTCGCTCCCCGCCTCCAGTCGAACCTGACAGGATGGAAATCGCTTCGCTGCTGCCAGAATCTGCAGAGCAGTCACATCGAATGCTTCCACGTTTTCGAGCAGGATTGTCATCTGAGGATACTTTTCGCAGGTTGCGAGAATGACCTGATGAAGAGATACGGCATTGCAGACATTCAGGCTTCCGCTGATGCGAAGGCGGCACGATGTCTGATCTTCCGATTCTTCCACGAGGCACTGAACGTCACTCATTGGGACCACCCATTGATTTGTCAAAGGTCACACGATCAGCAGAGATCCGGGAACCATTCGCAACTCTCACTTCCCTTTGCCGAAAAGCCCGGCGGCAGGGCAAACCCGCACCGCATCAGCTGATTGATAAAGGCGATCGAGAAACCCGAAGAATTGCTCCGACGGGATCGCAACGATGAGGCAGAACAAGAGAAATAACTGCGATGGAAAGGTTGCGTCAGAATCGAATCAGGTCGTTAAAGATTGCGTGAGAATCCTGAAAATCAGGACCGATACGAAGCCGCCGTGTTCGCCTGGGAGACCTTTGCGATGGTTTACTGTTTTCAGTTCAAATGGATGCGGGAATACCAGTTGCCGATGCCGGATCGAAACAGGATGGTGGTAGTCCCGCATCTGAACTGCGAAAAAGGTGCGGCGAACGGAACACACTTCATGATGCGATGTGTCTGCTGTTTCTTTTTCTCATCTCAGGGCATACTCTGTCAGTCATTCCTGCCCCCGTCAGACCATCCCTGCGAATGAGGGATGATGCCACGACTGCTCTCCGGACCAGTGCCTTCACCCGCAATGGGAATCGATCTGTATGCTCAACTTCTTCGGGAAAGCAAGAAAAGCCCTCTGCAACGGCGTGAGCCGTCGCCAGTTTCTGGAGATCGGATCACTCGGAACCATGGGACTCAGCCTTTCAGACCTCATCCGGTCGGATGCAGCTGCCGCTGAGTTGTCCGGTCTGAACGGGCGTCGTTCTCCTCGGTCGGTCATTCTGGTGTGGCAGCATGGAGGGCCTTCTCAGCTCGACACTTTTGATATGAAACCGGGAGCACCGTCGGAAGTTCGAGGTCCCTGGCGGTCGATCGCAACGTCTCTTCCCGGTCTTGAAATCGGGGAGCTCTGCCCGGAACAGGCAAAGGTGATGGATCGCTGCACGGTCATCCGAAGTTTCAGTCACAGTGACGGTGATCACTGGGCGGCAGCTCACTGGATGCTGACTGGTCGCCACGGACCAAACGGGTCGAATCGTCCACCGAAACAGCCCTCGATGGGTGCGGTCGCGACGAAACTGCTGGGACCTCGTGTCGCTGGGGCTCTTCCATCAGTGAACATGAATGATGGCGGATTCGGTTACCACGGAGGTGCCTGGCTGGGCGTATCCACGAACCCGTTCGGCTACGGAGATTACAGCTACGGTAACGAGGCCGGCAAGCTCGTGACAGGCGACTACAACAATCTCTCGCTGGTGGATGGACTCAGTCAGAATCGTCTTTCGAGCCGTCTCGATCTGCAGCAGCAGTTTGATTCACTCCGGCGGCAGATGGATTCCGTCAGGCTCTTTGATCAGCTCGACTCAATCGATCAGCAGGCGGTGGACATTGTGCTCTCGGGGCGAATGCGGGAGGCATTTCAGGTCGACAGAGAGGACCAGAAGACACGGGAACGTTACGGAGACGGCTGGGGTGAACAGGCTCTGGTGGCTCGCCGGCTGATTGAGGCGGGCGCTCGAATCGTAACGCTGAATACCGGATACTGGGACGACCACGGCAACATCAAAGGGGCGCTGGATCAGAAGATGCCGCGCCATGACCGCGCAATCGGAGTCCTGATTCAGGATCTCTCGGAACGCGGCATGCTCGACGATACGCTCGTCGTTTCCGCCGGTGAGTTCGGACGAACTCCTGTCATCAACAAGGACGCAGGGCGCGATCACTGGCCTCAGGCGCAGAGTATTCTCCTTGCCGGAGGCGGTTACCGTCACGGGCAGATCATCGGAAGTACGGATGCCAAAGCCGCCTTCCCGGCGTCTCGGAAAATCGGCGTGGAGGATTTCTGTGCCATCTTCTACCACGCCCTGGGCCTTCGCCCTGATGACACGATTATCGATCCATCAGGACGCCCTGTGCACCTGTTGCCGGGTGGTGAGGTGCCACGAGAGCTGCTGTAACCGGGCCGTCAAAGCGCCGAATCCGGGCTGCGGCTAAAGCTCAGCGTTGCACTATGATGAGGCATCATCCAGATAAAGCCGGTTCTCCGCGATGTAAGTTTCGACGGCACGAGGTGTCATGAATCGAAGCCCAAGTCCGGACCGAACACGCTGACGAAGATCCGTTGCAGAAAGATCTGTTCCCGGGATTGAAACGAGTGTGATTCGACGAGCTATGGCAGCATCCAGGGTCTGATCAATCTGTTCCCGAGTGACAGCAGTGAACCCCGGACGATTACAGGCAACAATAGTCGCCAGCTGAACAATCCGGAGCGGCTCACGCCACGTCAGGATGCTCTGAACACTGTCGGCCCCCATCAGAAAGAACAGTTCCGCCTCCGGCATCTCGGCTTTGAGTTCCGCCAGCGTTTCGACTGTCCATGACGGCCCCGATCGCCGAATCTCTCGCCGATCAATCTGAAACTCCGGGTAACCGGCCACTGCATAGGACAGCATGTCTGCTCGCGTATGGCCATCGGTGATCCGATGATTCATTTTGTGAGGCGGCTGACCGGCCGGAATGAATCGCACGCAGTCCAGACTCAGCTGCTGTCGGCAGGATTCAGCCAGCATCAGGTGTCCGTAGTGGACTGGATCAAAAGTACCGCCAAGAACTCCGATTCGCATCATTGCTGTTCCATCGTTCGATAGTTCCGTTTCCGCTTCAAACTTTATAGTTTACGCAGGACAAGACGCGCAGGACACTCTGACGCTTCTGTCGAACTCACGGACCTGAGAAACCTGACAAAAACGGGACTGGCTCCCGGACAAAATCACTCAACTGAAAACGCTGTTTAAACGCGAGAAAAACGGGTGTCTGTCCTGGTTTTTTCAGCGTCACCTATTTTTACCTCTGATTCGGTACCATTCCATGACCTCCGGTAACACACCTTCTTCCAGCAGCGGTTCTCACGAAACTGACTATCAGGCTCGTTTCACGAATGTCGGAAAGACTCGATTTCTTCCGGGCTCGTCCATCGAGATCATTCGTGAAGTGAAACTCGCAGAACCGCCTCGGTTCGCGGTTTTCGACTTTGACGGAACGCTCAGCGTGGTCCGGGAAGGCTGGCCCGAGATCATGGTGCCCATGATGGTCGAGGAACTGGCTCGCTGCGGAACATCCGAAACTCACGAGCAGCTGACGAAGGTCGCCTACGATTTCGTCATGGAGCTCAACGGGAAGCAGACCATCTATCAGATGATTCGTCTGGCCGAGGAAATCACGAAGCGAGGCGGAAAACCACAGGAACCGGTTTATTACAAGAACCGTTACCATGACCTGCTGATGGTCAAGATCAACGGACGGCGAGAATCTCTTCGCGATCGGTCAGCCGATCCTCGGACGATGCTGGTACCGGGATCTTTCGAAGTTCTGACGCAGCTGAAAGCCCGAGGCGTGGAAGTGTTCCTGGCCAGTGGAACTGACGAAAACTACGTGCGGGAAGAATGCCAACTCCTGCAGATCGACGGTTTCTTCGGGCCGCACATTTACGGAGCTCGAGACGACTACAAGAGCTTCTCGAAACAGATGGTAATCGAACGCATCCTCCGCGATAACAATGTCGACGGTCGTTATCTGCTCGGTTTCGGCGACGGCTATGTGGAGATCGACAACATCAAGGGCGCCGAAGGCACAGCGATTGCCGTCGCAAGCAATGAAGCAGCTCGTGACGGGTCCGTTGATCAGTGGAAACGACAGCGACTTGTCGGAGTGGGCGCTGACATTGTCATCCCGGACTATCAGCAGGTGGACACTCTCATGAAGTATCTCTGGGGTGAACTCGCATGAAGTTGTCGAGACTCGAGGAACTGGTTGGGCGTTTTCCGTCTCGTCGGATTGCTGTTTTCGGAGATTTTTTCCTGGATCGATACATGGATATCGATCCACGCCTCGCTGAAAAGAGCGTGGAGACCGGGAAGACTGCGCATCAGGTTGTTCAAATCCGGAACTATCCCGGCGCAGCAGGTACGGTCGTGAATAATCTCTCGGCACTGAAGGCCGGTGTGATTCATGCCATCGGCGTCATCGGCGATGACGGGCAGGGCTACGATCTGAAGCGGGAGCTGAATCGTCGGTCCTGTCAGACCGACGGCCTGATTACGTCGGACGACGTGATGACGCCGATGTATCTCAAGCCTCTGAACAATCAGGTGCCGGGGCTTGCCGGTGAGCACGAACGCATCGACACGAAAAATCGCCGACCAATGAAACCGGAACTGGTCCATCGGGCGCTGCAGCACCTCGATCAGCTGCTGCCGAACCTGGATGCGGTCATTATCCTCGATCAGGTCGAAGAAGCCGATTGTGGTGTCGTGACCGCCCTCGCACGCGAAGAACTGGCAAAGCGGGCGCGCTCGAATCCGAAGGTCTTCTTCTACGCAGACAGCAGAAGATTCATCACCGAGTTTCGGGACATCATCATCAAGCCCAACGAATTCGAAGCGGTCGGCCATGCGAACCCGCTGCCCGGCGATCAGGTGGACCCCGATCGCCTGAAAGTGTCGCTTGAGAAACTTCGGAAGCAATCCGGAGCTCCGATCTGCGTGACCCAGGGATCGCGTGGGATGCTCGTCACCGACCCGGTTCTCACCCCCGTTCCGGGAGTGCGTGTGGACGGGCCGATTGATACAACAGGAGCGGGTGACAGCGTCTCTGCAGGACTGATGCTCGCACTCACTTCCGGAGCCACACTCCCGGAGGCCGGGCTCGTCGGCATGCTCGTCGCTTCCATCACGATTCAGCAGCTCGGCACCACAGGAACTGCCACTCCTCAGGAAGTCCTGAACCGACTGAGTCTGTGGCAGCAGCAGAATGCCGGTGTGGAAATCCGATGAAGATCCGGTTCATCACCACGGGTGGCACTTTCGACAAAGTTTACTTTGATGCTCTGAGTGCCTATCAGGTCGGACCACCCGGTGTCGAACGCATTCTTCAGGAACTGCCACTTGTCTTTGAGTATCAGATCCAGTCCATCCTTCGAAAGGACAGCCTTGATCTTTCAGACGACGATCGACTGCAGATTCGCCATGCCGTTGAAGCCAGCCCTGAGCGTCAGATCATTATCACCCACGGAACGGACACGATGATCGAGACAGCCCGGGCTTTGACTGGAATTCCAGACCGTTGCATCGTGCTGACGGGAGCACTTCAGCCGGCAGGTTTCCGAAACAGCGATGCGATTTTCAATGTGGGTGTGGCCGTCGGCGCCGTCCAGTCGCTTACTGACGGCGTCTACATCACGATGAACGGCAGAATCTTCGATCCAGCACGAACACGAAAGAACCGTGAACGCGGTATCTTCGAAACCATCTGATTCAGCGATCAATCTCACCCATCACGATGTCGAGTGAGCCGACAATGGCCGGGATGTCGGCCAGGGGCACACCACGGCAGATCAGGTCTGTGATGGACAGATTGCAGAAGCAGGAGCTTTTCGCTCGAACTCGAAGAGGAGCTGCGTCGCCGTTGCCAACGACGTAGAAACCCATCTGCCCGCGAGGAGCTTCGGTTTCGAGATAGACTTCGTCTTTCGGAAGCTTCGTATTCATCTTGAACGCTTCGCGATGACTGCCCGTCGCAGCCTTGTACTTCGGCATTGACTGACGGACCAGCCGAATTGCCTGAACCACTTCCATCATGCGGACATAAAACCGACACCAGTTGTCACCAAGGACGACTTCACAGGGTGCAACTTTGGCAAATGGAGCAACCGGGATTTCGAAACTATAACCCTGATACATCCGAGTATAGATGGCCTCACCGTCACGTCGCAGATCATAGTCCACGCCACTGCCGCGCAGCACTGGTCCGGTGCAACCATAGCTCACGGCCATTTCCGGTGTGAGAATTCCCATACCGGCGGTCCGCTTGATGAAGATCGCATTCCGAGTCAGCAGTGTGTGATACTCGGAGATTCGCTTCTCGATCCACTTCAGAAACAGCTCGACGCAGTCAAAGAACGGCATCATCTCGCCGGGCGTTCTGCCGGTCAGTGACGCCAGACCATCGGGAATCATGATCTCTTCAGGAAGATCATGAGTGGCTCCACCCACTGTCAGATAACTGTAGGTCAGGCGAGCCCCACAGATTTCTTCGAAGAACTCCAGAATGATTTCGCGTTCACGGAACGCATAAAGGAAGGGGCTGAATGTCCCAAGGTCCAGCCCGTAGGTTCCCATGGCCACCAGATGGCTTGCCACTCGGCCAAGTTCCGCAATGAACACTCGAAGATGAACAGCTTTCTCCGGCACTTCCATACCGATCAGCTTTTCGATCGTGAGCGCAAAGCCGAGATTCATGTTCATCGCCGCCAGATAATCCATCCGGTCGGTGTACGGGATGTACTGGGGCGGTGAAAGATTCTCACCGATCTTCTCCGCACAGCGATGCAGATACCCGATATGCGGAGTGCATTCGTGAACGATTTCTCCGTCTGTTCGAAGCAGAAGTCGAAGCACACCATGAGTGCTGGGGTGCTGAGGCCCCATGTTGACCAGCATCTCGTCCGTCTGGACGTCGAACTCAACAACACGAGGATCTTCAATCTGCAGAGCCATTACAGCGTTCCCTTTGTCACCTTCAGCCAGTCAGCCGCAGCAAATATCTCTCAGTTAACCTCTGACGTCTTTTACCGACATTCACTCAGTCGGCTCGAACGTCATCGTCCTCGAATTCCGTGGTATTCGAGCGGGAATTCATAGTCCTTCCGAAGAGCATGTCCGGTCCAGTCCTCCGGGCAAAGGATTCGTCGCAGATTCGGATGCCCTTCAAAGTGAATACCCATCAGGTCGTAAGCTTCCCGCTCATGCCAGTCAGCAATCCCCCAGACGGAGCTCACCGAAGGTACTGATGGCAGCTGCCCGGCGACATTGTCTTTCCATCGAGGAATTGAAACCTTCAGCTTCAGGCGATGTTTCAGCGAGACACTCGAAAGCTGATAGACAACTTCCACATGAGGCTCGTGACCAAACTTCGGAGCTTTCTTTGCATCCGGCTCGAAGTAGTCGACTCCGCACAGATCATTCAGATGATCGAATTTCAACCGCGGTTCATCGCGCAGAAATCGTCCCACCGCAACAATGGAGTCCGGCGAAACCTGAATCCAGGGATCAATTGCCGCTCGCGGACCGTCACCGACTGCTTCTGATCCGAATCGTTCCAGAAGAATGGAATGAATCGCCTGTATTTCCATCACTCAGATCCTGATTCGAACACAAAAGAAAACCACTTCAGGGAAGTCCTGTCGGCCAAACGACGTTCGCTGCCTGCTCGATGATCACAGTCAGCGAGATTTCAGCCGACCGCCGCTGCCTCAGTCGCAGCGAATGACGTCTGATCTCCGGCCTGAGCTGGCTTGCGAGTGACCTCCCGAATACAGTCAATGTCACCTCGTTTCCAGATATAGGCGAAGCCAACCAGAAGAACAGCAAAAAAGACCAGAAGGTCAGCAAACCCGATGATCCCCAGAGTTGTCGCTGCCGGTGCTGAAATCACCTGAGCCTCTGTCAGCGAACCAGGCTCGACACTGAGCAGTCTGGCGCTCAGTTCTGCACGAGCGTCAGCGGAGATCCGCTCGTCAGCGAGCTGCATCGCACTTCCATAGATTCCGGCCCACGGAAAGAAAAATGCCACTTCGACGTCGAAGATAATGAACAGAAGTGCCACCACGTAAAATCGAAGGTCGAACTGAATGTAGCTCGAACCGATGGCCGGCTCGCCACATTCGTAAATGGCATCTTTCTCCGGTGTCGGAAGTGTCGGCCGAAGCAGACGCCCGATGAGGAGCGGCACCATCAGAAAACCGATGGCGAGCAGAGAGAAAATCAGAAAATGCCCGACCAGATCAACCATCGCCGAATATCCTTTCATGACACAGCGGCAGCCGCTCGGATTCCCCGCACGCTCCGGAGTGCCAGTACATCACGACAGGCTCATCGAACCGCCAGCACAGCCAGAGACGGTCACCACCGGATTCCCCCGGGAAGTCAACCGTGCCGGTTGCCGCATCAGACAGAACTCCACCAATCTCCAGGAGCTCTTCCGAGTAACCTTCCAGACGCTTCTCATCCCGCAGAAGCTCTTCTTCCATCTGCCGCACTTCCTCCTCGTATACCGAGGCCGAAGAGGACGACGACGAAGGATGCCGCTGACGGATGGAAGCCAGTCGCTCCCGCCGATCAGCGATATCCGAATGCAGTTCCACTACATCCCGAACGATGGACCGAACCAGCGGTAATCGCTCGTTCACTTCGTCAACTGTCAGAAAATCTTCAGCAACCATCGCACACCTCCAGCGAAGTGACGCACGGAACCGACGACCAGACCCGACTCTACCCGAACAGCGACCTCACCTCAGACCATCCGATGACTGCAGCGAGGGAAACTCAAGCCTGCACTTCAAACGGACTGGGTTCGCCCTTCACCCAGACTGGTTCATGCAGAACTTTCGACTCCGCAACAGCCGTCGGATTCAGTGCTGCCCTTCCCCACGCGATTTCGAGCGGAAGCTTGGCGTAGTCTACAATACACCCATCACGACTGTAGCAGCTCAGGTCGTGATTCGACCCCATGAAAATACAATCCACAGGACACGGTTCGACACACAGAGCACAGAACATGCACTTGCTGTAGTCGATTGTGTACCCGTTGATTCGAAAGCCTTTTCCAACAGGGCTTTTCTCTTTATCGATATAGATGCAGTCGACCGGACACGCGGCAGCACACTTGTCGCACCCGATACAGGTCGTCAGATCGAACCGATGAAAGCCCCGGTAACGAGGCTTCACTTTCAGCGGGACTTCCGGATACTCGTAAATCTCCGTAAATGCCCGCCGATTATAGGTTTTGCCCATCGTCAACAGCGTTACCCACATCCCCTGAAGGACGGTCACCACTGACATCCAGACATTTCTGAACCACATGAACATGAGAGTCCACCCCGGTCCTGCGCCGATACCGATCTGGCAGGACGCAGCAACAATGGTTTTGAAGAGCGCAGGAGGTTACCCAGCACACTAAAAATTATACGAGTGGCACACGGGGACGCAACCCGGTGAGGGGGGCGCTCCTGACAATGGGAAGCTTTTTCATTGTCAACTCCATCAGGTCATTGCGGCTTCTGCAGTTCACAGACTCATTTCAGCAGATAGCGGTTCGCAATTGTGATGCCGGAAAGCATGGCCCCAACAATTCCAAGAAATCCCTGATCTGTGCCGCACAAATACAGATTGCTGATCGGCGTCTGCCCATTCACGAATTTCTCGGGCGCCCCGTAGACGCAGCCATTGACATGCCCGGTAAATCGCCGAATGGTTCTCGGAGTAAACACATCTGTGTCGACGACGCGACTGCGAAAATCAGGGATATGCCGGAGAGCACTTTCGATGATCCGGTCGTTCCATCGAGCTTTTTCTTCTGTGTATTCCGTTTCCGGGAGATTCAGCCAGTACTGTGGATCAGCAAGGGCCGTGATTCGAATTCGCCCGTCTTCCAGCGGCTGTGAATAGTCGAAATTGTTCGGCGAACAAATGATCCCGCTCCGCACGTCGACCGGCTCATGAGGCCGTTCGTAGTGGAACTCATCAGAGTCGCAGTAAAACACGATTGTGTCTCGATGACCAATCTCGGCAGGCTCACAATCCAGAACAGAAATCGATTCGACAAATGAAATGTCTCCCGGCTGCGGCCTGACGACCGGCGCAGAAGGGTCAATCATCCGCATGGTTTCCGCGGCACCGGCAGAAGACAGGATGTTGTCAGCTTCGATCTCCGTGCCATCATCCAGCAGCACCGACGTGGCTCGACCGTTTGTCTGACGGATCTGCTGAACTCCCGCCCGAAGTTTCAGATGTCCGCCCAGTGACCGAAAATGCCGGACAAGTCGCTTCAGGATCAACCGAATCCCATCAAAAGGTCGCCCGAAACCCTCGTGGAAGATGCTTCGGAACATGATGACAAACTGACTGAAGTCCATATCCTTCGGCGTTGCACTGCCGTAAAACATCAATGGACAGAAAAGCATGTCGACAAGCAGCGGATCGCCGATGTATTCAGAAACGACCGCGCGTGCGGAAGCTGAGGCACGGTCGAGATTCAGCGGGTCGTGGCTCTCAATTCGCTGCAGAAGTCTGCGAAATCCGTCAATCTGGCGAGGAAACGCTGACGCGACCTGTTCGAGAAAAAACGAAAAATCGTTGGTGAACTGGAGCGAACGGCCGGGAAATACGATCGAGGACTTCAGCTGCGGCCGAAGGTCAAAGTCTTCCCATGTCATTCTCAGCTGGCGAAGCAGTTTGCTGAGCGGCCCCTGTTTGGTTCCAGGGCGAGCGTAGTTGGTGATTGCATGCAGTCCGACATCGTAATTCCGCTTCCGCAGCCGGTAGAAGGAATTCAGTCCGCCGATTGTCGTGTGCCGTTCCAGGATGCAGACACGTTTTTCATAGTACGCAAGTCGCACTCCGGCCGACAATCCGGACATGCCGGCACCTATAATGACGGTGTCGTAACGCACAGAAAACCTCGAACAACCTCAGACTCTGAAAACTCCAGAGGTAGTTTCAAAACCGGGACTGGCTCCCGTCGGGTGATCAGATTCCAGCAACTTCTGCAGTTGCGAGGGTGCCCGTCCCCGTTTTGAAATGCGCTCTCTACAAAAACTCCGGACTGCCGGAACGGTGAGATTGTAACCGGAAATCCCAAATTTCTCCGTTCAGTCTCTGTTTTTGGCTCGGATCACCAAAAATGAAGAGGACCCGCGATGACCGAAGCCCGCTCTCTGTATCAGCTCGCTGATCGCATCGCCGAACTGCTTCTCGCCAGATCCCTGACTCTCATTCTGGCCGAAAGCTGTACCGCCGGGCTGATCGCGGCAACTCTGGGTTCCGTCCCGGGAATATCCCGCGTGCTCGCCGGATCTGCCGTTGTCTATCAGCTCAAAACAAAATCACAGTGGCTGGGAATCGACGAGAAGCTGCTGGATGACCCTGGCCCGGTCAGTGAAGTTGTCGCCGTAAAGATGGCAGAATCCGTCTTTCGAATGACGCCCCACGCTCAAATCGCGCTCAGTATCACGGGACACCTCGGACCGGATGCTCCGGAAGGACTCGACGGAGTGGCGTATACCGCCGTCAGCAGACGAGATGGTTCCACCAGATGTCGAAAGTTACTGCTGCAATACGATCCCGGGCATCTTTCGGAACCGCGAAACGGCCCAGCAGCCGAGAATCATTCCCCCCGAGTCCTGCGACAGCGAAATGCCGTCCAACAATGCCTCGAGTTCCTTGAATCGGTGCTGCTCGATGACGATCTCGCGTGAGATGTTTTGACCGCCGACAAGTGACGTCACCGTTCCACAGACGTGATCCTGCTGATGGCACACAGAATCTGAATGCCCACAGACATGATCCTGCTGAGTGCTTTGTCGGAACTTTAACGACAGACATTTGTGTCATTCCCGCGCAGGCGGGAATCCAGTGCCCCCGATGTGGATCCCCGCTCGGGCGGGAATTGCGACACTTAAATCAAGGTCTGACAGAGCAACGAGTGATTCCGCCCCTATCCAGGGACTGGAGCAACTCCTTAATCAACAACGCCCGGAATCATTTCGCTTCCTCTGTTTTCTCGCTTTGTTCCTGCAGACCGCGTTCTGTATCGCCATCGCCACTACCGTCCGTTGTCTCCGCTACCGTTTGTTCTTGCGAATCTTCGTCCGGATCCTCCAGAAGCGGTTCGTATCGGTAATAGACTTCGAGCGTCAGTGCCGCGAGACATGTCGTTAGAAGTCGTCCGCCAGCGCGACTGGAATCAGATCGATCTCTCGGTGCCCAGCTGCCGCGTCGCGACCCGTCCTTCTCCTGCCAGGCAACCAGATCGTCTCGAAGACGTTCATTCCAGCGATGCCATTCCTGCCCACCCCAGTTGCGCATCACCTGCGTGGCAAAATAGCTGTAGTAGAGATTCTCGTAAGGCCCCCGCTCGTCAAGCAGTTTCACTCCCGCCCGCAGATCACCGTCATCGCGGTCCCATCCAAGATACATCCGTGAAAGAAGTGCCATCGCAGTGACGGAAATCTGATAGGCTTTCTTTTCTCTTTCGTATCCGTACCGGCCGGCCTGATCGATCTGCACGCTGTCCAGATAAAACGACACACCACGAAAGGCCGCTTCCGGAACTCGAATTCCCGCCTTCTTCGCCGAAGCCAGAGCCAGCAGCTGAACTGCGGTTGCCGATGTGGATCCCGGTTGATGCGGCAGATATCGCCAGCCACCTCCCTGAGGGTCCTGGGAGTTCACCAGAAAACGAACCGCCTCTTCTGCAGCAGCCCGAAGTCGACGATCCTTTGTCATCGCACTGGCTTCACAAAGAACAAGCGTTGCTGCTCCATGCACGTAGTACGCTTCGTTCGGTTCCGGGTCACGACTTCCCTTATTGACGATCCCACGCAGATCCAGCCCGGCCGGCACCGGGATCCCCATTCGCAAAAGACTGGCCAGACCGCTTTCGATGTTTTGGCGGTATGGCGAAGTCCGATCGCGATGAGTCTGGCCGGCACCAAGAAACGGCAACAGAGCATAAGCCGTTGCGCCAATCGGATTGCTGATCGTCCCCGGATTCCCACTGTCGCCGACATCCGTAAAATCCCAGGTGCCGTCGCGTCGTTGTCTCGATGCGAGCCATTCCAGCGCCAGATGCACGGAAGATTCGCTCGCCGGAGATCCACCGTACTTCTCCAGAAGCTGCTTCTTCGCAGCACCGTGCCGACCGCTGGTGGAACCAGGCTTCCTCGGTTTCTCAACGGTTGAAGGTTCTTTGCCAACCACCGATTCTGAAGTCACCGGCTGATCTGCGTCAGGCGGTGTCTCTTCCTCTGCGGAATCTTCTGCCACGGCCTCTTCAACTTCTTCTGTTGGTTCCGGAACCTCTTCGGGAGGTTCTTCCATCTGTTCCCCCACCTCTTCCGCCGGAGGCTCTACCGGCAACGACTCCGGAACAGGTTTCGGATCTGCCGAGAACCCGGAAATGATGCTGATGAGCTCCGGTTCCGAGTCTGCCGTGAGCTCCAGGTGAGTCAGGGCCATGAGGAAGAGGATCACGCCAAGACTGATGCTGCTGATCGCCGCCGGACTGCGAGTCTTCTTCAGTTCCTCCGTCGTCGTTCGCAGCTTCGGTTTCAGGTCCCCTTTTCGTGTTCGAATGCGAATTCGTTCCAGCAGCATCGGGGCCATCAATCGAACTCGTTCAGCAAACTCACGAGCTCTTCGAATGCGGCGATTCGGCTTCTTTCGTTTGCCCTTGATCACCTTGCCGGGTTCGGACCTTGATGGATCGGATGTCGGCTCCTTGTCGGGAGTGTTCTTCTCTGGAGTCGTTCCTCCATCCGCTGCCTGCACGTCCGAAGAGTTTGCGCCATCTTGAAGATTCTGATGATTGGGTTCGGCTTCGTCGGAAAGGTCTGGAGTGGCAGAAGCCGCGTTCGTCGCCGACTCCCCGATGTCATCACGACCGGAGTTCATCGTCCGGTGAACAGACTCCGCTGCCCAATTCGATACCGGCTGTTGCGATACCGGCTCATGCAAGACCAGCCCCTGTGATGCCGGAGACGATGAACGATCAGACGCCACGCCGGAGCCATCGCCGCTGCCTGTTCCGTGATATCCCCGCCGCTGGTCCAACTGACTTGACGCTGGCAGAAACGGAGCTGCTGCCTGCCCCGTCGCCTGTTCCCGGTCGAGCATCTGCAGCGTCCGGCGAATGATGTCCGGAGGCTGCGAGCTCATTGCGTCCGTCAATGCCCAGAATCTCTGAGCCATCAGCAGAGACTGCTGCGACAGCAGGGCATGATGAACCGAAGCTGACAGCGCATTCTGAGCTCGGTCTCTGAGTTCACGAGCGAGACCGTCTGCGCTGACATCTTCCGGCGCGCACGTAGCTGCGCCGCTGAGCGACTTATCCTGGGTGCTGTTCATGGTGTTGCGCTATGGTGTGTGGAAGACTATGGAAGTCTGACAAAACCGGGACTGGCTCCCGAGCAATGTCGGAAACGCAGAGAAAATCATCGGCAGAAGGGTGCCTGTACCGGTTTCGTGGGAACCTCAAAGATGCCTGCGACCAGCCAGTCGACAATTCGGCTCACCTCAGGAGGCAGGCCAATGAGACCAGAACAGGTACCGCAGCATCCCCGAGTTTACCTCAGCACAAACACGTCACAACGGTTCTCCACCTCGATTCTGAATCAGTTTCAGAAAATTCTGAGCACCAGAAAACGGCGATGAATCGCCCCGGAATCAGGAACGCCCTGCTGAACCCGGACTGGCTCCTGCAGGACTCGAGTACTCCCGGACAAACTGCGCCTGCAAGGGCGCCTGTTCCGATCTCGGAGATCCGCTGAACAACGGTTCTGAATTGTCTGCACGCGGTCAGCCGGGAATCATCCCGGTAAGCCAGTAGGCCTGCACGAGTGTGAGAACTCCAGTCATCGCCGCCAGAACCAGACTGTGCAGAAGAACGAATCTCAGGATGGCACCTTCCCCACCGCGTTGTCCGGTCGCAACAGCCGCCACAACGATGCTCTGCGCGTCAATCATTTTCCCCATGACTCCACCGGTACTGTTCGAAGCGACGATGAGTGTCGGGTTCAGGTGGAGCTGCTCTGCTGTAATTCGCTGAAGGCTTCCGAACAGAGCGTTGGAAGAGGTATCGCTTCCGGTCAGGGCGACGCCGAGCCAACCCAGCATCGGGGCAAAGAACGGATACAGCCAGCCGGTTCGAGTGAAGGCCAGCCCCATCGTTGCATCAGCACCGCTGTATTTTGTCGTGAAGGCCAGTGCCAGCATGAGTGCAATCGTGAGGAGTGCCCAACGCATATCGCGAAGAGTCTCCAGAAACTGCTGAAGAAAGTCAGCAGCCGGGATTCGCAGCCAGAGTGCCGTCATCAAGGCGGCAATGAAGATTCCTGTTCCCGTCGTCGACAGCCACGGAATCTCCATCACGGCCTTCTCAGGCTGTTCAGCGCGATCGGTTCCCTCCACCACGGGAGCAACGGGAGCAGTACGATAAACTCGCTGATCCAGGGCCGGCACAGGGAACGCCAATCGAGTGTATCCAGCCAGAAAATTCGGAGCATCCTTTGATCCGCCGTTGAAACTGGCTTTGATCGGTGGCCAGCCCCAGACAAACACCAGAACCGACAGGAATACCCAGGGCATCCAGGCGTTGATGACCTCTCGTGCTTTCAGAGGCGGCTCGTCGGAGGTTTCGTCGGGTACTGTTTCGCCGGGAAAGCGCCAGACTTCTCGAGGCTGCCAGAAACGCAGCATCACGGCCAGTGAAATCAGAGCACCCAGACCTCCCACAACATCGACGAGAGTCGGCCCGTGAAAGTTCGCCGTGAGAAACTGCAGCGTTGCGAAAACACCACCGCTGACCGCTATCGCCGGCCAGCAGCCGACCACACCTCGCCAGCCGGACATCACGGCCACAAGCCACGCGGGAATGAGCAGCGAAAAGAACGGAAGCTGTCGCCCGGCCATCTGGCTCAGAGACATCTCGTCCAGCCCCGAGACTGCGGCAAGTGTGATAATCGGAGTTCCGAGTGCGCCGAAGGCGACCGGTGATGTGTTCGCGATCAGAGACAATCCGGCTGCGTAGATTGGTGAAAAGCCAAGACCGATCAGAAGTGCTGCGCAGATTGCCACCGGAGTCCCGAATCCGGCCGCTCCCTCTACGAAAGTCCCGAAACAGAACGCGATCAGCAATGCCTGAATGCGACGGTCGGGAGATAGAGCAGCCACGGATCGTTTGACTGTCTCAAAATGCCCGCTGCGAACCGTCAGCTGAAACAGAAACACAGCAGCTACGACGATCCAGCCGATCGGCAGCAGTCCGAAACAGGCACCGTAACCGGCGGCGGCAAATGCTGCTGTCGCCGGCATACCGCTTCCAAGAATGGCGGAGGCGAGAGCGACGAAGAGCCCTGCAAAAGCGGACTTCGGAGCACTGACACTGAAACCCATCAGACCGAGCAGTGTGAATACCGGCAAAGCTGCTGTCAGCGTGGACCAGAACGGTGATCCCATCGGGTCATAAACCTGAACCCAGTCCGACATCATGGAATCCTTCCTGTCAGCTTTGGTCATTCCGTCGGGGGAGCCGATGTTGCTGCCCGGCTCGCGTGGCATACACACTGAGCGCCGCTCCAGCGGCCTGAGCCATCGTTCGCATCAGCACCTGCGCCATGGGACCATTGAGCGCCGCGGCTGCCTGATCGGCGATCGGAGAGTCCAGACGCTGATGCCGATACATTTCCTGATAAAGTGTTTCTGCCGATACGCTGTCTTCTGACAGGGCTTCAAGACGAGAGGCAAGGTCAAACTGATCGTCAAAGATTCGCTGCGGATGATCAAACTGTGCTCGCCGACAGCGCGAAAGCAGGTCGTTCACTCGCGAAGTTCGATTCTCCGCCTGCTCGACGTTCGAATAGAGCCGGTTCAGCTCATTTTTCCGCTCCGCGACCAGTTCATCCAGATGCTTCAGTCGAGCAACAACCTGATCGTCGGTGAGTTCCGGCGTACTGGCGGCACGGGCAGCGACAAGGGATCGTTCGGTACGCTGAAGCATCGCCTGAAATGCCTTCAGCGCGTCCAGATAGTACTGACAGGCAGGCGAATCAAGTTCAGACAACTGATGTCGCAGTTTGGATTCGTCATTGCTCGCTGATTCGGAATCATTCAAACACCGTTCTCGTTGCGATTGCAGACGTTCCGTTTCCCTCTGAGCCTGAGGCAGGCCAAGCGTATCCGCGAGCGCCTGCTGGCGATGCTCAACGGTTTCCACAGTCTTCCTGACGGACTTCTCGAGCTGCTCGATCAGCTGACGCATCTGACGCGGAGCCGATGTCAGGAACTGATGGCTGACGAATGCTTCCGGGTATCCGATCAGCCGAGCCAGCCAGCGGTCGATTCGTCGGCTGATACCCTTTCGGCCATAACGATCAGTCCCGTATCCTGAATCCCGAAGGTAACGGAACAGCGTGCTCTTCTGGAAGTTCGGCAGCTTGTCGAGTGCATCCTTCTCGACATCAGTAAGTGCAGCGCGGGCCTGTTCGAGCCGAGCCTGACCTTCGGCCGCAGAGCGGGAAAGTGCCTGAAAGTCCGCATCGGCGGTCAGCTGACCGGTGAGCTCTGCTGTCAGCTGTTCCGCTTTCAGTTCTGCCTGATGACTCTGTTCCGTCAGCTGAGCCAGCAGGGACTCCGATCGGGTTCGCTTCTCCGTTGCTGCCTGCAGTCGGCTGGTCACCTGATTTCGAGCATACTCCTTGCGGAGCCGGATTTCACGAAGCGTGACCAGCATATCTGACCAGCCCTCGCGTTCGACGTCGTCATCCAGGCGAGGCAGATAGTATCGAGCAAGTTCCAGAAAAGCCTCGGACTGATCTGCCAGCAATTTTTCGATCTCGAGGGATGCCTTCTGAGTTTCATCACGTGACGCCTTTTCAGCGCGCAGCATGAGCTCAGCATACTCACTCACACGTTTTAGCATTTCAGGGCCGGAAACAGGCATCGTCATGTTTCTGCCGGTCACTATGGACCAGCGTTTCAATGTTCAGGTGATTGATTCCGGCGGGGAGTTTCTCGGGAATCATCGTAACAGGTACCAGGCAAAGAAGACGACAATCAGGAACGCCACAACACGGAATCGCCGGATCCATACGTGCGCCAGAAGAACGGAAAACGAGAACGGAGGATCGGAGTACAGATGCTGAGTCGCGAAATACTGGTCGATCGCGGCATCGATATCAGCCTCCGTAATTGGATCACCCGTAATCGCAGCAGCGTCCAGAAGCCGCTGTCGCATCATCTGGCGAACTTCTGCTCTGGCAAGCGCGACGGCGGCTTCCTGTCGTTCGTTCCTGAAGCCACGAGCCACTTCGAGAACTCTCAGTGTTTCTGACAAAGTCAGTTCTTGAGAGATCTTCTGTCGCGTGTCCTGATTCGTGCTCGCTTCGGAGACAGACATCTGAGTTCCTGCAGACGAAGAGCCGTTAAGAAATAGTACAGGTGGTTTCAGAACCGGGACTGCTCCCGACGGCCGGAGTTTCAAGAAAAGCCTGCAACTGCGAGTGTGCCCGTCCCGGTTTTGAAATGCGATCCAGGTGAGCAAACATCAGACGAGTCGTCGGCAACCCGAAAACCTTGACAACGAAGATTGTCACCCGTCTGAAGTTTGTTACCGTAGAGCGTGTGGTGCAAGTCGACTGTTGTCAAATCCTGTGAGAAACTGTTCCACAGACAGATAGCCGACACCAGAGAGAGTTTTCACAGAGTTTCAAAAATCTAGGCGCCTCGAAAGTAGGTTGAAGTGATGAGCCAGTCAGCTTCGTCGTCCGCATCCGGTCCCTCATCCTCAGGTTCAGATGGCACGCTGCCAGCGACCGTAGAGACCCCGAGCTCCGGGGGCACGCTGCCAGCAGCCCCGAATCAGCCGCTCGCGACGATGCGACGTTATCTCGATCGGGCCATCGGTGTTCTCAAAAAATTCGGAGTGTCCGCAGCCGGAGACACCAGTGAAGAGCTCATTCGCCTGCTGGAAGATGTTCGGCACGTGGATGAAGCTCGAGTTCTCGCAATTGCCGACGTGATCAAACACATGAGCACGTTCAATCGGCTCGTCCGGGAGAACGTCGAGAACATCCGCATCGGGAATCGTTATCTCGAGATCACACAGATGTTCGATTCAGTACGTGAAGATTCAAAAATGCTGATTTCGCAGCTTGCCGACGGGAAGCTCAGTCGGTCCGAAAAATTCCAGAACTGGTGGATGAAGATTCGTCGAGGTACGCCGAGTGATCGCTTCGAGACGATTTCAGACACCTACCGAAGTGTCTCAAAGGATACGAAAGACCAGCTGGATCGCGAGAACGCGATCATGGATGCCTATATCGACTTTCGCTTCGCCCTGAAGGAAGCAGAAGTTGTCAGCAGTGAACTCTACGAGAAGCAGAAGCCGACGCTGGAACAGGCTCGAAAGTCGCTTGCTGCGGCACAGACATCCGTCGATGGCTTTCAGGGAGATGACTCTTCAAAACGAGGTCGACTTGAGCTGGCTCGCGACGAGGCACGCGAAGCCTTTCAGAAAGAAGACCGAACGTTTCAGCTGCTCAAGGATATCTCCGAGAACCTCTCCATCGGCTACGACGTCGGAGATACACTCGTTACGAAACTGAAACAGACTCATGACGTGAAAGACAGTGTTTATCGTCGAGCAGTGACGTTCTTCACGACCAACGAGCATGTCTTCACGATTCTCGGGACGGTGTACACGAGTCAGCAGGGACTGCACGAAGTCACTGCAGCGACCGAGGCAATGAAGGAAGGCCTGAACAAGGGACTGGAAGATGTGGCGGAGCTCGGGCGAGAGCTTGAACGAGCGGCGATGAAAGCCGGATACGGTTCGACGGTGAAAGCTGAAAGCGTGCAGAAGCTGGTGGATGCGATCAGCAGCTTCCAGGTCGAATCGCTGAACATGATCGCGGAACTGCGGAAGGAAAGTGAGCAGAACGCAAAGGATATCCGGCAGGTTGTGGAAGACGGAAAACGTCGGTTCCAGGAAACGGTGGGCCGTTACGTGCAGAATTCAGCAGCCAGCTGAGCGACTCTTCGCGAATGTAAGCGATTCGAGGGTCGATCGATTTGCCCCTCGAATCGCTCAGTGGAATGGTAAAGTTTCAGGACAGCAGCATTTCGAGATCTTCAGCGGACAGATCCTTCAGTACGCTTCCATCATCGCTGCCGTCAAGAATCGCATCTGCAAGCTCACGTTTCTGTTTCTGAAGCTCGGCGATTTTTTCCTCGACCGTGTCACGACAGATCAGACGATAAGCAAATACGGTTCGATTCTGACCGACGCGGTGAGCTCGGTCGATGGCCTGTGCTTCCACCGCCGGATTCCACCACGGGTCCAGCAGAAAGACGTAGTCGGCTGCTGTCAGGTTCAGGCCGAGTCCCCCGGCCTTGAGACTGATCAGGAACACTCGACAGTCCGGGTCGTCCTGAAAACGGTTCACACGGACCTTTCGGTCGCGAGTCTTGCCGTCGAGGTATTCGTAGGAGATCTCGGCTTTGTCGAGATGCTCGCGCACGATGCTGAGCATGCTCGTGAACTGCGAGAAGACCAGTGCCTTGTGTCCTTCTGCAACGAGCTCCTGCAGATGAGGAATCAGGAACTCCAGCTTGGCATAAGTCTCCTGCTGATCGCCGCGATTCAGCAGAGCCGGATGACAGGCCGCCTGCCGAAGCCGCAGCAG
Source organism: Planctomyces sp. (assembly GCA_046345315.1). GTDB lineage: Bacteria > Planctomycetota > Planctomycetia > Planctomycetales > Planctomycetaceae > F1-80-MAGs062. Next base: position 43,449 of record JBKDKA010000251.1, on the reverse strand, counting down.
AGCTTCCAGCACATGCATCTTGCTTCGTGCGATCCCCTGCTGCTTGACGAGCCCCAGCAGCGAGTCGCGGTAATGAAGACGAAGCTCGTCGTAGAGTCGCCTCTGATCCTCTTCCATATCGCAGAAGATGGTCTCTTCCAGACGATCGGGAAGTTCCGCAGCCACCTGCTTCTTGGTTCTTCGCAGAATGAAGGGACGCAGACCTTTCGATACCAGATGGCGAGCTTCCCGGCTGTCGGGATCGGCGATGTGAGTTCGAAAAGCCGAACTTCGTCCCAGCATCCCCGGATTCAGAAACTCGAAAATCGACCAGAGGTCGCCCGCATTGTTCTCAATGGGAGTACCACTGAGCGCCAGACGAGATCGCGATTTGAGCAGACGCGAGGCCCGAGCGATCTGAGACGTCGGATTCTTGATCGTCTGCGCTTCGTCCAGCACGATGTAGTCGAAGTCAACCTCTTTGAGTACGGCGATGTCTCGGCGGACCGTTCCGTAGGTTGTCAGGATCAGATTGAACTTTGAAAACTCCAGACGCTGATTGGCTCTTTCAAGCCCTGTATATTCCAGGACCCTCAGCATCGGAGCAAATCGGCTGCATTCACTCACCCAGTTGAACATCAGCGACCGAGGCACAACGACCAGCGAGGGCGGAGCATTCGGGCAGTCTTCCAGTCGACGCAGCAGCATGGCAAGGAACTGAACTGTTTTCCCAAGACCCATGTCATCCGCAAGGCATCCACCGAAATTGAAGTCGTTCAGAAACTTCATCCATGCCAGGCCTTCCTGCTGGTAGCCTCGCAATTCGCCCTTGAACTTCTTCGGAACTTCAACAGGTTCGATACCCGAAAAGTTGCGGAATCGCTCTCGCATCGCCTCGAATGGTGCGTCGGCTTCCACGTTCTCCTGGGAGGCAAGCAGTGCGTCCAGCAGAGCCGCCTGAGAATTCGAGAATCGCAGACTGTTCTCTTCGATTGTTCCAAGACCGGAAATCATGCCGATCTGTTCGAGCCATTCTTCCGGCAGAATTCCCAGAGATCCATCGTCGAGCCGAACCGTGGAATCCCCACGTTCAAGCGATCGCAGCAGCTCCGGAAACGAGACAGATCGGCCTTCAAAGTCGATCTCGGTATGAACTTCAAACCAGTCAATGTCTGTACGAACACGGAACTTCATTCCGCCCGCCTGACGAACCTTGCTGCCGTCAGCGAAGACTGCCCACTCAGCTTCCACGAGTTCACGGACAGCCCGCCCGAGATCACGCCGAGAAATCTCTACGTTCAGCTGACTCTCGGAATCACCCAGTCGACGACGAAATCCGACCTGCCGGAGTTTCTCCCAGCAGCGGCTCTCAAACTGCCGATCTCGAATAATACACCGACTGTTTTCTCTCTGGACGACTGCCCAGCGAGCACTGCTGCCGGAAACCGGAGTTCCCAGATAGTCGAACACAACTTCCGCATTGAGCGAATCGTTTCGCCAGCGAACGGATGGCGGTGAGGAAATCCGCAGAACTGGTGACGGCGTGACTCGGACTTCTTCCAGTTGCAGCTCTTTAGGAAGCTCAAGTCGAGGAAGTGACGGAATGTCGAGCAGTCGATCCACAAAGTCGTTCTGATCACTCTCGGGAATGTGAAGGACGCTTCCGGCAGAGAAGATCTTCATCCACTCCGGAGCACCAAAATCGCGGAGCAGTCCGATGAAGCCGGTGGTCACCACGAATCCGCCGGGAACCACCAATGGAACATCGCTCAGTTCCATGGCTTCCTCGTTGCGAACCAGCAGTCCGATAACCTTCCAGCCTTCTGCTTCGGTATCGCGGCGGACTCTGATCGTCAGCTCCCACGGCTCCGCGTCTTCCCAGTCGAGAAGCTGCTCGTCGGCGTCGTCACCCCCCATAATGCGAAGACGTCGACTGCGACACATATCCGGAAGGATGAGCTGCCCGAGTTCAAATGGCACGTAAAATCGGTGTGCCGAAGTGCGGAGCTCTGCCTGCTGAGTGGACCAGTTGTTTCGTTCCGGGACAGCTCCTGCCAGATAGGACAGGAATGTTCGGTCATCTTCCAGTTCAATATGGTCAAGCTCGCCCGGACGGACCTTGAGAGGCTTGATCTTGCCCCACTGCCCTCCGGCGCGGCGCTGTCGCTGGGAAGCCTGGATTACGATCTTTCCGGCCTCCCGGCTGCCTTCCAGGTCGATTTCGTAAAAGATCTGACGTTCCTGAACATCCGTCCGACTGCGCCCATCAGTCGTGCTGGTCATGTCCTCACGAAGTTCGAGCAGACGGACTTCCCAGGGTCTCAGCGGTACGGCAACAGCCGTCGCAGGTGCGCGGGATCGACCACGCGGAAGGCTGATTTCGCCGTCGGCATCGCCGGGATCCGAAAGATCATCGACGGAAATCGGCTGATACGCCGACTGGGCCACAAAAGGAAGAATTCTTCCCGGACGGATGGCCGGATTCACATAGCCGCTCAGGTCCGTCGCGAGAACCGTGGCCCAGAGATGTTTGCACGACTTGGAACGGCTGAACTGATCGCAGGTGCAGAACATCGCGATATCGTCCGGCTGATATCGAAGCTGAGTCTGAAACTCCGCACCATCCTGCACAACTGCGAATACATTTTCCGGCGTTACTCGAACCAGAGCAATTCGCTCTGCTTCCACGTAGGCCGCACCACGATGCCTCAGATCAGCCCGAAAACGATTCTGCAACAACTCCGCGAGTGTCATATTGGTCGAACAAATCCAGAGTGAAACTGAAATGGCTGTTTCCGAATGAAAAATCAGCCGGGTCGGGAAGCGTAACCGATTTCAGCCATTCCTGACCAGAACAGCCTGCAGAATTCGCGAGGACAGTGAGATTTCTTCAGCACGACGGGAAATCAGCCCCTCGACGGCCCCTGGTTCATTATTCCTGAGAATCCGCCGCAACATTCGGAGACATTCGGACTTCCAGGATCTCCGGAGAGACCTGATGGTCTTCAGCTGTCCAGGATTCGTCGAAGATCAGAATCCCGTGGCTTTCGGAATCAGGTGCCTGAGTCTGCTCTTCGCCGTCTTCACCCGCTGACCTGATTCCCTGAGTCTTCACGCTTCCATCCGCGAGCACGATCAGTGTCACGGGTTCTCCCTCACCTGTCGATCCCCCCGCACGGCTCAGTATGGCCGAACCCGGAATCAGGAAGGACACGGAACCTGGGTCACCATCAGCATTTTCCTCCTCTGCGGGATCTTCATTCGATGAGGATTTCCGGTCTGAATCGGACTTTCCAGCCGCGGCTCCCGCAGCCGGCGATCCCGCAGGATCTGCAAAAGTTGCGAGAATGGTTTTCGTCTGACCGTCGCTGCTTCCATTCAGAACCGCACAGCGGAACTGTGGCAGTTCTGCCAGATAGCTCAGTTCGTCGTAGCCTTTTGATCGGAGTGCCTCTTCGAGCTGCTTCCGATCCGAAGGAGACAGTTGAGTTTCAGCTTTCAGGCTTCCGGAGCTTATTGGCTTTTCGGCGTTCGCTGATCCGGCAGGTGCGGCATCAGCCGAGCCTTTGGCGGTTTTCTCGGGGTGCAGATTCAGAAGTTCCATGCCGGCGACCACGATGTTTTCGTCGAGCGATTCTGCATGTTTGAGGTCTTCCAGTCCTTCAGCAGTCCTGCCGGACTCGTATCTGGCCATCCCGCGATTCAGCCACGCCCTTGCCATCCCCGGATCCAGTTCAATGGTCCGATTGTAGTCTTTCTCCGCCTCGGCAAACTGCTTCTGTTCGAGCAGCAGATTTCCTCGCTGAAACCAGCAGATTGCTGAGCCGGGTTCCATGGTGACGGCTCGGTCAAATTCGCGACGAGCGTCATCGAACTGACCAAGATCCTGATAACTCAGAGCTCGATTCCGGATAGCCAGCACGTTATCCGGGGCGATCTCCTGCAGCTTCGAGAAGACTGCAACGGCGTCCTGAAACCGTTCCATCTTCGCCAGCACAACGCCCTGATTGTTGAGCGCATCGGTGTGTTCAGGTTCCAGTTCCAGGCATTTCTGGTAATCCGGAAGCGCTTTCTCGTTCAGCCCGAGATTCTCGTAAGCGACGCCTCTCAAATAAAACGCGTCCGGATTCTCCGGCATCTTTTCGATCGCCTTCGAATAAAGCGGCACAGCCTCTTCGAACTGCGAGCGTTCGGCGAGAATTTTCGCTCGTTCGAGTGTCACAGTCGGAGTTTCCGCCTGCTGGATGCAACCGGCAATCAGCAGAACGAGCAGTAACGTCGCTGGCATACACTTCAGGAATGGCTGAACGGTTTGACTGCTGCGAATCAAATGCTTCGACACAATGAGTTCCGATTCGTCTCGATGATTCAGAGACATGGTTCAGGCTCCACGAAGAACGGGCTTGGTTGCAAATCAATCAGGTGGGGATTTGTCAGGGGTGACCTGCTGGATCTGATCCGGCGAGATCCGTTTCTGATGTGGACGCTGCCGCCAGCTGAGCGGCGATTGACTGCCGAATCTCGCGAAGGGAAGCAGGATGAAACATCACCTGCGTCCCGCGTCGCGAAAGTATTTCATGCCGCAGGCTTTCCTGATGAGGACGCAGCAGGACCATCAGCTGGATTCCTCCCAGATCACAGATGTCACCACAGAAATCGCTCAGCTGCCGGGCATCAAAGCCTGAAGAGATACTGAGTATCAGTTCCGGCCGGGAAATGGACGCCATCTCCAGCGCGGTGGCGAGGTTTCCGACTGCTCTGACCGAGAAACCGTGGCTTCCGAGATACCTCCGAACGGCACCTCTGTCGGCAGAACGTTCAGCGACAACAAGTATTGATGTTGTCAGGATCAATTCCGAGCTGACTGCAGCCAGAGAGGGGGATGAATCGGACTGCTGAACTGCTCGATGAATCGGCGCGTCATCAGCGTCGAGGACACCGACTTGGGCTTCGGACGTGAACATCGCCGCGGACTCTGCGCTGACTGGATGCTCGTCATTCTGCAACCCGGTTCGCCCTGTCACACTGGCCAGCAACCTGGAGCAGCGACGTCTTGTGAGATCCGGATCCGCAAACGAGAAGTATGCGAAAATCATGATCAGGCCGAAGGTCCACATGCCGAGAAACGCACCGATTCCGATATGCATCGCCGTTCCGACAGCCAGCACGAGCGGACGCAGCCGTCTGTTCCAGACCAGAACCGTGAAAAACACTTCCCACAGGATTGTCAGATGAGCGACGAGATACGGAAACCATGGAACCCAGGCCAACCAGGTCAGATCGATCGTCTGGTACTCCGCGTTGGCGATCACTCGCCACATCGCTTCTCCGGTCCACCAGGAAGGTCCCTTGAGTTTTGCCAAACCGGCCCAGAAGTAGATCGCGCAGAGATGAAGCTGAATCAGGCGAAGTGCGATTCGGGCGGATGGATATCGGATCACGGAACTTTCGGGGAGGACACCCTTTCGTTTGCTCCATCGATCACGGATCCATCCGTCGAGCGATAAGGCTGCTCCGGAAGGACCGACGGCAAGGTACAGACACATCATTCCCAGAATCTGGTCGAGGCCGAAGTTAGCGACGGGAACTCGCTGCGAATACGAAATCGTAATCAGAAAGGCCAGAATGGATGTGACGCGAGTGGCCAGTCCCAGACAGAAGCAGGCTGCTATCACCAGACAGGTGATGTGTGCCGGCCACAGCCAGGAGTCACTGATCCACAACCAGAACGAAAACATATGCTGGTCTGCGTACAGCTTTCGGATGGCATCGATCGGCTGAAGTCCATCATGGCTGAAGAAGGACTCGAGATCGAAGCTCCACACCAGGAGTGTATAGAACAACATCCAGCCACAAAGGATTCGCATGAGACCCAGCAGGATCGGGTCTGCGGGCTCAAACCAGAATCGATGCCACAGCTGTCCAGCCTCGGAGAAAGCTGCGAGGCAGTGGTCCAGAAATCTTCGGGACAGGGTTCGAGCCATCGCCATCATTGTTGTGACTCCCCTGCTTCAGTATTCCAGCGAAGCTGACGACGTTGTTGTCTGGTTAAACTGATACCGATCGATCAGCTCTTCCGAGAAAGTCGCCGGATCCGAAAGCCTGCCCCCCGCCAGAATTCGAGAAATCGAAGAGGGTTCGTGGTAGACACGCGTCAGAGTGACGGAGTCGCCACTATGTCGCTTCGCGAAGTGCCGGGCGTATGCCTTCAGGACTTCATTCTGAGTCTCCTCAGGAAAGCTGGAGACATTCTCTGCCAGCATAAAGTAACGGTGATACAACAGCCGCGGGCGAGTCGATGGATCCGGAAACCGTCCGCTGACAGGGACGTCACCGGAACGGGTCACTTTCCAGGAAATCAGACTGCTGGCACCCGGATCCGGTGCAAAAAAATGATAGCCATGATTCAGAAACATGAGCTCCGTATATGGAACGGTAATTCGGTATCCGTCCATGAGCAGTGGTGACGCTGGTGGCATCGCTGCGGGTGCCATGAAGACACTGAAGACATGGAATGCCAGAAAGGTACTCAGCAACGCATAACCGGCTTTTCCAATGTATTTTCTGATCGCCTGAGTCACGGTTGGTGAATCCTCTGATGAACCTTATCGAGGTACGCGAAATTCCTTTCGCTCCGTCCCGATTCCTGAACGCTGTCCATCAGCCTCCTGCGGGCGTCATTGCTTCCGGACACCTTAAATGAGGGTCCGACAGGTGTCAATCTGGGTTAAGCGAATGATCTGGAGAACAAGGATTGGTACAGAGATTGAGAATCTGTGATTGCCAGTCGCAGGATGGACCCCCGACGATGGCACTGCCGCTGCGGGCATTCGCTCCCATTCAGACTGCCACACGAGAGGATGGAAGTACACGGTTTTTGAACGAATTTGTGTGAAAGGAATCGGGAATTCCCCGTTTCGGCTGCGGCAAGCGCGTTGTGCAGTGTCTACAATTCTCAGCGTTCGAGTTCTGAAACAGAGTTCTTTAAACGACACGATATGTGTGCAGCCAACGCCGAAAGTCCCAAAGATTCCCTCTCGCGACTTCGGATTGCGCGAGATTCCGGGCCGAGTCAAAAGTCTTTGCTGGCCCGCCTGTTCGGTCTGATCCTTACTGTCGGACTGATTGCTCTAGTTCTGGGTGGCCTGTTCTGGCTCGGACAGCAGCAGGGAGTCATCCCCGATACGGAAAAACTGACCGAGGGAATTCGCTCGAAGCCGGAATATCGGATTGCCTCCGTGAGTGTCGAAAAAGGTCGTGCGGCCGATGCTCTGGTCGTCGCAACAGGTTATCTCGAATCTCGCCAGCAGGCTCGAATCGGGGCTCGCGCGACGGGGCGGATTGAGAAAGTCAACGTCGAGGAAGGCAGCCGAGTTCGAACTAACGAAGTTCTGGCTGTTCTGGAACATGCGGATCTGGATGCTTCGATCCTGGCGGTGAAGGCGAGTGTTGCGCGATCCCGGAGTGAACTGCAGGAGCAGGAGGTTGCGATTCAGCGAGCCAAACGTGACCTCGAACGAGCCGAGAAGTCCATGGCTTCAAAGAGCATCTCTGCTGCCGATTATGACAATGTTCGGTTTCAGCACGACGCTGCCGTGGCACGCCGAGCATCACTGGAAGCGGCACTTCAGCTGGCCGAAGCGCGCGTCACGGAGGCGGAGCAGCTCCGAGAAAACATGTTTGTTCGAGCTCCTTTTGACGGAACCGTAATTTCGAAGGACGCGGAACTCGGTGAGTCAATCATGCCCGGAGGAATGGGTGAAGCATCGGGACGCGGTTCAGTCGTCACGATCGCGGATCTGGATCATCTTGAAGTGGACTGTGATGTGAAGGAGGACTTCATCAGTCGAGTCGCGAATGGCCAGTTGGCCGAAGTGGCTGTTGATGCAGTTCCTGATCAGCGATTTCGCGGTCGCGTCAGGAAGATCATTCCGATGGGAGATCGTGCAAGAGCGACGGTCAAAGTGCGAGTCGAAATACTCGACAACGATCCTCGGTTGTTTCCGGATATGAGCAGCACAGTTTATTTTCTTCCGGCCGAACCGGCAGACGGCAAAGAAGAGTCTGCTGCAGAAGGGCGAAACGATCAGCCTCGAATCTTCTGTCCGGCCGAAGCCATCGTGTCGACAGAAACAGAGTCGTATGTCTGGCTGGTGACATCGGAAGATCGCACTCAGAAAAAGATCGTTCAAGCCGGAGAATCGCGGGACGGTCGCACCGAGATCATCAGTGGTCTTTCCGGAGGTGAAAAAGTCATCCTTGCTCCCCGTCCCGATCTGAAAGAAGCCACGCTGGTTAAGACAACGCAGTAAATTTCTTCAGACAGTGGGATGGCGGCAGGCTGTTTTCGGGCTCACAGAGTTTCTGGCTATTTTTGAGGATCATAACTCCGTGTCGAGTTCATCAGATTCAGGACGTCCTGTTGTTTCTGTTCGCGACGTCTGTAAAGAATTTCGTCGGGAACAGATCGCCATCCCCGTGCTCAGCGGGATCAACGTGGAGCTGCTTCCGGGCGACTATCTGGCGCTGATGGGACCTTCAGGTTCCGGGAAGACAACATTGCTCAACCTGATCGCCGGGCTGGACCGCCCGACGTCGGGCAAAGTGATTGTCTGTGATCAGGACCTGGGAGCATCATCGGAAGGCGAACTTGCAAAGTGGCGATCGCGGCACATCGGATTCATCTTCCAGATGTACAATCTGATACCGGTGCTGACTGCTTACGAGAACGTCGAACTTCCACTCACGCTGACTTCACTGTCACGGCGACAACGCGACGACCACGTCAAAGCGGCTCTCGAAGTTGTCGGGCTGGGAGATCGAATGGATCACTATCCTCGGCAACTGTCAGGGGGACAGGAGCAGCGAGTTTCGATTGCTAGGGCGATCGTGACCGATCCCACGCTCATCGTGGCTGACGAGCCCACCGGGGATCTCGACGCGAAATCGGCCGGTGAAATTCTGAACCTGATGCATCAGCTGAATACGGAGTTTCAGAAGACCATCATTATGGTGACTCACGACCCGAATGCGGCAGCCCGAGCGAAACGGACGCTGCATCTCGAAAAGGGACTGCTGGTGACAGATCCGGCAGTCACAAGAATGACGGAGGCTGCCCGATGAATCTGCTCAAGTACATTCGTCGCAATATTGCTCGAAACAGAATCCGAAGTCTGCTCACCATTCTTTCGGTCGGATTCAGTCTGGCTCTGATGACCGTCCTGTACGGCTTCATGGCCTCCCAGGAAACCTGGAAGAATTCTGCGGAGAAGGCAAATCGCATCGTCGTGATGAATGTTCAGGGATTTTCGGGCAAGGTTCCGATTTCCATGGTGGACGATGTTCGGAACACTGACGGCGTAGCGGCCGCTGTTCCGTATGCATGGTTCGGCGGAACCTACCAGGAAGAGACCATGCCGTTCGCTCAGTTTGCGACTGATCCCGAGCAGGCGTTCAAGGTCTGGCCGGATTTCAGCATCCCCGAGGATCAACTTAAGGCGTGGCAGAACAATCGGCAGGGGTGTGTTCTTGATCGACGCATCGCGGAGAAACGCGGCTGGAAGATCGGTCAGCGAATTCCACTGAAGGGCACTTTCTATCCGGTCGACCTGGATCTTGAGCTGGTGGGCGTATTCGACAGTGAGAAGAACACCGACTCCATGTGGTTTCACTGGAAATATCTCGACGAGCTTCTGAAGAACGTGCGAGAAGAAGCGGCGGGAAATTCCGGAACCATCTTTGCTCGAATTCAGAACACTCCTGACATTCCCGGAGTCATTGAAAAAATCGACGATCGCTTTTCCAGCTCAGACACTCCGACACGTTCCCAGACCGAAGCGGCGTTCGCCCAGATGTTTGTGGACATGCTCGGGAATGTGCAGGTCATGATCCGAATGATCGGCCTTCTTGTTGTGCTTTGTCTGTCACTGGTGGCCGCGAATTCGATGGCGATGGCTATGCGAGAACGAGTCACCGAAATCGCGGTTCTGAAAGCGATCGGTTTTTCAAGATTGCGAGTGCTCAGTATGGTGCTGGGGGAAGCGTTTCTGGTCTCCTTCCTCGGTGGCATTATCGGCGTGTCCATGGGATGCGGTCTGCTCCACATGATGCACCTGGCACTGCCGCAGCAGTTTCCGTTCACCATCCCGGAAATGATGGGGCTCTGGCTGTTCTACGGATTCTTCGTGGCCGGCTTCATCGGAATCATCAGCGGCCTTGTTCCGGCGATTCAGGCTTCCCGGATGTCGGTGATCAACGGACTTCGTCGAGTTGCCTGAGGTCGTTCGCCCGATCGTCGTGCCGTGCTGAGCTGATCGGCATGGCCGCGTCGCACAGCCTGAGATCGCTGTTCGAGTTCTATCATCCAGTCATTCTTTGAGATCCTGCTGCGAAACTCATGATACCGGCAAAATACAACATTCGGAACCTGCGTGTTCGATGGATGACAACACTCATGACGGTCGTCAGTACCGGACTGGTGGTCATGGCATCCGTGCTGGTGTTCGGGCTGATCGATGGTCTGGAACATGCACTCCGCATTTCCGGTCACCCGCTGGACCTGATCGTGGTCCGAAAGGGGTCGACGGACGAGATCTCGAGCGGTCTCGAGCAGAAGGTTTCCCGCGAGGTCGCTTCACTGCCGGGAATTGCGAAGAATGAAACCGGGGAACCTCTGTGTTCCGTTGAGCTGGTCACGATTCTTACCAAGCCGCGACGAAACAACGGCGGGACGACCAATCTGATTGTGCGCGGGATTGAGAATGTCGGACGACAGTTACGTCCGGGATTTAGAATCACTCAGGGCCGGGATCTGAAGCCCGGTGTGAACGAAGCAATCACCAGCATTCGCATGGCGGAACGCTTCGAGAATCTCGCCATCGGTGAAAAGCTCGTCATCAATCACGACGACTTCGAAATCGTCGGGTACTTCGAGGCTGACGGCAGCTCCGCGGAATCCGAGGTCTGGACAGATCTGCGTGATCTGGCCTCAGCACGGCGGACTCCGGAGTTTACAACTTCCGTCAATCTGCGAGCTCAGGATAAGGCCGCCGCAGATCAGCTGATAACGACACTTTCCGAAGACAAGCGATTTCAGCTGTCCGGCATTCCGGAAGTCAAGTACTTTGAAGACCAGATGTCGCAGTCGAATTTTCTTCGAGTGATCGGCTACCTGATTGCAGCATTTCTGACGTTTGGTGCCATGTTCGCTGCTGCCAACACGATGTATGCCGCTGTCGCGAGCCGTGGTCGTGAAATCGGCACGCTTCGAGCTCTGGGGTTCTCTCGGTTCAGCATCCTGACCTCCTTCCTCATGGAATCAATTCTGCTGTGTCTGATGGGAGGACTGCTCGGATGCCTGGCAACACTTCCATTCAACGGTCTTTCAACCGGGACGGCCAACTTTGCTTCCTTCAGCGAGATTACGTTTTCGTTTCGTTTCGGACCGCGAGTCCTGATGCAGGGCGTTTTCCTTGCCGTCATCATGGGACTTCTCGGCGGTATTCTTCCCGCACTTCGGGCCGTCCGACTGAACATCATCACCGCACTTCGTGAACGATGATGATGGCAGAGCGTGGAACACACTCCAGGCGGTTTCAAAACCGGGACTGGCTCCCGACAGACGATGCGTCGTCCTGCAGAACCTGCAACTGCAAGGGTGCCTGTCCCGGTTTTGAAATGCGCACTAACTGGTGATCTCGTTTTTGTCCGGATGACGCGGAGCAAACCAGATGATGATCATCCCCACGACGTAGATCATGCCGCTCCAGAGTCCGACCTGAGCATAATCGCCCTGAAAGCTGCTCATTCGAAAACCGGCAAACAGGACTACGAATGCTGCCAGAACTCGCCCCGTGTTGAAGGAAATTCCGGATCCTGTCGATCGGACATGAGTCGGAAAGAGCTCCGGCAGAAACAAAGGCAGCCATCCGAAGTAGGTCACTCCGAAGAACCCCAGCACAAAGACGAAAAAGTCAAACTGAGGATGCAGAGGGTTCAGCTGCGTGAACAGCCAGGTGCTGGTGGCGAAAGTCGCCAGACTGATCAGAAAATAAGTGATTCGGCGACCCAGAAACGAAGAGATCGCTCCACCGAGCAGACTCCCGAAGATCGCACCGGTCGACCTGAGAATCTGCGTCTTCGCCTTCTGCCTCGGGTCCGGCTTTCGCGGTGCTTTCGAAGACGTGTTCGCGGTCTGCTGCTCAGCAGTGGCCTGCGAATCTCCGGAATTCACGATCTGCGAAGCTTCCCGTGACATCACCTGATCCGTCCACGGGACCACCCAGTTTGCATTGGCTGCGGTTCCCACAACGGGGACGGCTCCCAGACTGATGCCGAGAAGAGTTCGATAAAGAATCGGTGGTCGAAGAACTTCGGCGATGGGTGTGCTTCGGCGCGAGTCAACGACGGCGCTCTGCCGCAGCTTCTTCCACGCGGCCGATTCAGGAACGGCCAGAAGTGTCCACACACCGATGATGAGTGGTGCGGACCCGACGAGCAGTACCCATCGCCAGTCCTCGTTTGTGATCCGAGCGAAGTAGCCGATGATGCCGAGAATCACGAAACCGAAGTTTGCGGCTGTGCCCAGCAGTCCCGCCAGCATCGGCCGTGACGTTGTGGGACAGGCCTCCGCAACGAGTGCCACGGAATTCGGCCATGCCCCGCCGATTCCCAGACACGCAAGAAATCGGACACACCACATCACCTGCGGATCGTCGACAAACCATGCAACGAGCGTGAACCCGGAGTAACAGACAATACTGCATCCCATGGAGAACGTTCGACCGTATCGATCTCCCATCCATCCGAACAGCCAGCCTCCCACTGCAGCTCCGAACAGAAACGCTGCCTGGAACCAGGCCAGCCACTGGGCGATGAGTTTCTCGTTGCCTTCAGGGCCGAGCAGTTCCGTCATCATCTGACGGTGAATCAGAATGAACAGGGAAATCTCAAGCCCCGCAAACATCCACGCGGAGTAGGCCGCGATCAGCACCGACCAGCGTTGCGAAGCGACTGGCTTTGTATCCGGAGTTTCCTGAATCATCTTCTGAACCCTCTGCCTGATCAGATCTGCTCGTCGGGCGAATCAACTGATTGTAAGATGTCCGTCACGGAATGCATTCCGTCTCGACGTTGAGGTTTCTGCGTCCGGTCACACACATCTGGCTGTGACTTCGGGCCGAAGGCCCAGCCATTCTGACAGCCCGGGCTGAAGCGAAGCGGCGGCCCGGGAAACCCACGCAATCGATCATTCAGGGCCAACGGCCCGGCCGTTCGCATTGTCACAGCATCCCAGACGCCCACAGCACGGATTCGTTCACGAACCGGATTCATTCGACGACCGCGTCAGGTTGAACTCCCCCCTTGAACGGCAGGACCTTCGGTCCGCAATCACGAATTTGACAGGACACGATGACCTGGCCCTCCGCTTCGCTTCAGGCCAGGCTATGGGAACGAATGGCCTTTCAGGCCGGAAATCATCTGGATTGGCCTCCGCGGGATGGTCGACATCGCCATTACATGGCTCGCCTTGGACCACCAACGCATACTTATGTATAAATGCAGCGCGGCGATCCAGTGCGTTCCAGTGGTCATGGATGCTGGATACACGTTTTTGCGGGAATGGCGAAAACCTACGGACATCCGGGTTTAATTCACTATTCCACAGGCAGTTCGAGTTCAGTTTCACGGGAAATGCCATGTCTGTTTCATCTCGACGTCAGAAACTGGAAGCGATGCTGGAGGCCGATCCTGCCGACCAGATGCTCAGATATATGCTGGCACTTGAGCTCGAGAAAACGTCCGAACATGACCGCAGTCTGGAACTTCTGCAAGGGCTGATGACGGCGGAAACGCCGTATGTGCCGGCGTTCCTGATGGCAGGTCAGCAGTTGACAAAGATCGGCCGACACGACGAAGCTCGTCAATGTTTCGAAGCCGGAATCCGGAATGCACAGCAGCAGGGCAATGCTCACGCGGCGGGGGAAATGCAGCAGTTTCTGTTGAACCTGCCCGGGTGACTTCAGGTAGCTTCAAAACCGGGACTGGCTCCCGACAGTCGCGGCGTCTTCCTGCGAATTCTGCAACGGCAAGGGTGCCTGTCCCGGTTTTGAAATGCGATCGAGTGCTCTGTCAGCGCAAAGAACAGGGTTTGCTTGTCATTCCCGCCTGCGCGGGAATGACGGAACCCCAAAATCAGGGTTTGACGAAGCACCAAAGGCCGGTCCTCACAATCGTCGAGTACGTCAGAGTTCCGTCGATTCAAACCCGAACTCACCATTGCTTTCGGTGAATCGAAACGATACGGCACCGGGTTTCCATGAGATCGGAACATCTGACCGGGGATGCAGCATCCGATCAATCAGGTTGCATTCGGTCAGTCGTCGATAGGCCAGGTAACTCGTGCACAGGCGAGGATTCACCTCCACGATCTGAAACGGATCATTGGAGTGCAGTTTCACAATGAAGTCGACGCCGATGTATCCGGAAAATGATCCCAGTGCAGCAGCTAACGTGCATGCGAACGGCTCGATAGCTGGATGGAGTTCCGGGCGGCAGGGAACGATGCTTCCCTGATACTTTAAGTGGCCATTCGTGAATTCAATGATCTGCTGAGCCGGTGGAAGGATCATGGCCGGACAAGCTGATCCTCCACCCAGAAATCCCCTCGAGCAGGAGATGCCCTCAACATAGGGCTGCAGGATATAATTTACGCTTCGATCGGGATCCGCCGAAAACATTTCCCGATTGAGACTCCTGCCGTCGATCACGTGCACCTCTTCGCTTCCTGCCCCGAAACGAGGTTTCACAACGAACAGAGAACCGTTCGAGACAGCGTTCGTATCCAGCTGATTGAGCTGTAACGAAGGGTCGTTAAGACCCCAGGTTGGTATCGTCGGCAGTTGGCGATTCTGCAGCCAGTGGAAGGTGGCCAGTTTATCGGAGAAGCGTTCCACTAGTTCCTGATCGGCATTCAGAATCTGAGTGTCGGTCCGCGCCGAACGCCGAATCGTCTGAAGCAGATGGCTAAGTATCCCATCGCATTCCGGTGCAATCAGAAACACGACATCGGCGTCTCGGGATTGCCGTGACAACTCCGTCTCGAATTCGTTCGCATCACGTACCGGGACCAGATGAACGCAACCCTCTGGTATCGCTCCGAGAATTGCTGCCTGATGGCCATCGCCGATCGGAATGAAAATCTCGCAGCCACCGAGCCGACCGAAATCTTCAATGACGGCGGACAGCATGGCTGCCGCTTCTCTCTGCATGGACGCAGATGCCTGGCTCCACGCCTCCGGTACTCCCAGCAGGTATTCCGCACAAAGAACGCGCAGCACTTCAAAACCTCGAATCCGCCCCGACCGACATCAGCGTTTCTGGAGCAGCCAGTCTTCCAGAATGATCTCATGGATAAAGGGAATACGCAGCAGTGTGGCACTGGAAGACATCAGATGATTCATCCACGGGCGGTGACGGCGAACAATGTGCGACATCGCTCGGAGGCCGATGCTCGACAATGTTCTTGCCGCGAGCTGCTGCTGAACGTTCTGGCGAATCCGCTGCATTGTGGAGGGAATAATGTTGGGATCCGGCCCGACATGAATCAGAAGCTCAATTCCAGATGCAATCGTCTGATCGACAACATCCCAGAGTCGTTGCGGTTCGTCGACCCAGTGATTCAGGATGCTGCGACTGTTGATGGCTGTGTAACCGGCGTTTCCGGTAACACAGGAAATGATATCCGGTGTCGGCTTCTGAAATCCGCCGGAAGCGCGTTCCATCATCACCGCGGCGCGATCCGGAATGTTGCGCTGTCGGGTGATCGGCGTATGAATCGGTGGCCATCGATGAGGATTTTCACGGACGCTGACTCCTGCCGGACAGAGCTGCTTCATCGTCGTTTTCAGCTCGGCAATCGTATCTCCCTGCCCCAGAACAAGAACGGTGTTGGGAGAGAGATGCGTGGAGATCGCGATGGTGCCGTTTCCGCGGGCACTGATCTCCAGACAGAGTCTTTCGATCAGGTGCAGATCCATCTGCTGATCACGAGAAAAAATGATCGCCATCCGAACGCCTTCAGAAAGCGCGATGATGTCATCCGAAAGCAGAAGTGGCGGTGAGAGAATGGCGTCCATTGAGTAAACGCCGGAAGTAATCAGAGCAGCGAACTCCCCGAGACTGTACCCGATGGACAGCTGAGCCTTTGAAACATCAACACCGTAGATGTCACGCAGCAGTTCGATCTGAGCCGTCTCTGCGGCCACAATCAGAGACAGAGTTTCCGCATACTCCTCGAATGTCGACTCACGACGTTCACGAACGCGTGTCACCAGATCGACATGGCGATGAAGGAGATCAGCGGTAAGTTCGGAAGCCTGACGAAGATGCTTTTCGACCACCGGACCATAGACCGGGTCTGCCAGCAGCTCGGGAGTTTTGCCAAGGTTCTTCTGGTCAAACCCGCGAAATGCAAAACCGGTACTCGAAATCTTTGCTCGCAGCTGTTCCGGAGCAATCAGAAATTCTGGCTCTGTGGACTGTCGGGGATCGGCCATCTGTCTTGAGTTCCGCTGATTGTGAGGATCGTCGTCTGCGAGCTGTGATTCCTCGACCGTGGAAGTTGTGACTGGTGTTTTGTGAGTGTTGAAAACAGGGAATGACGACCCCAGCATCAAAATTTCACAATGAACTCACCATTATTGTGATCACGAAGCTCAGCCACAGCAATGTCGGATGTTGCACCGTTGACCGGATCGTCCATGCGGGAGGAGCCTGACGATGGAACAATCGGACCTCACTTTTCTGATAACGATCCCAATCGATTCGCTGGAACGGATATATCGCCTATGATTTTGAGTTCCCCTTACATGGAAATTGTTTCGAACAACTGCAGGTGACTTCAAAACCGGGACTGGCTCCCGGTGAACGTGATTTTTCCCAGCAACTTCGGCAACGGCAAGGGTGCCTGTCCCGGTTTTGAAATGCGCTCTATGCGAAAACTGATCCGAATCATCATCGTCCTGGGAATCCTTGGCGGTCTGGGATACACCGGATGGAATCGGGGATCCACATGGCTGAAGAATCGTCGAAAGACTGAGTTCCGAACTGTCGCTGTCGAACAGGGAGACATGCGAATTACTCGCAATGCATCCGGTGAAATCAAGCCGGTGCTCTCTGTGCAGGTCGGGTCGTTCGTTTCGGGTCCGGTGACAGAACTTTTTGTCGATTTCAACGACGAAGTGACCAAGGATCAGCTGCTGGCAAAAATCGACCCGCGAATCTATGAGGCGGCTGTTCTGCGGGATGAGGCCAATCTGCTGACACAGCAGGCGACAGTGGAACGTGTGCTCGCCGATCTGCAGCGAGCAAAGAACGACGAAAAACGCTCATTGATGCTGAAGGAGGAGAACGCCGAGTTCATCTCCCAGACGGAGCTGGATCAGTTTCGTTTTTCCCGAATGTCACTTGAGGCGCAGTTGAAGATTGCGGAGGCGTCAGTCAAAGCCGCCGGGGCCAATCTCGATAACTCCCGTGCCAATCTGGCTTACACAGAAATCAAGTCTCCGGTCGACGGGATTGTGATCGAACGCAAAATCGATCCCGGAAACACACTCGCCGCAGCATTCCAGGCACCATTGCTGTTTGTCATCGCTCCGGACATGAAGAATAAAATGCACATCTTTGCTTCCGTTGATGAAGCGGACATCGGGCTGATTCGTACCGCTCAGGAAACCGGTCAGCCGGTAACGTTCACCGTGGAGGCGTACCCGGAGGAGATTTTTCGCCAGGGGGTCATTGAACAGATCCGAATGAGTTCAACGACGGCGCAGAACGTGGTGACTTACCCTGTCGTTGTGGCAACTCCGAATGCAGAAATGAAGCTGCTCCCCGGGATGACAGCGACGCTGACATTTCAGATTCGTGAACTGAAGAACGTGATTCGGATCCCCAGTGCGGCATTGAATTTTCTTCCAGAGCGAAAGAACGTCCGCGATGCCGATCTGAATCGGCTGGATCTGAATCTGGAAAGCCGTCCCGATGAGAATGCGGTTTCCACTACGACCGATGAACACCCGGTGGATGATCTGGTTGCCTCAAAAAGTCAGACGGTCTGGATGATCGACGGAGAAAAGCTGCGAGCCGTCGATATCGAGATCGGCGAAGAAAACAATCGCTTTGCTGAGCTAAGGAAGGGAGATCTGAAGCCCGGCGATCTCCTGGTGACGGGTGTCAAACCAAAACAATAAAGGCGGTTTCAGAACGAGGGCAGGCTAAGCTCGCCGCAAATCCTTCAGCGAAGTCCGCAGCCACACCGGTGCCTTTCACGGTTTCAATATGCGTCTGGTCAGGACGCAAAGAAGACCCCAGAAGCGAAGAATCCCGACAGAATGAGTTTTCTGCTGACGATCGCGGTTGCTGTCCGAGCGTTGTCGCGAAACAAACTGCGTGCATCGCTGACGATCCTGGGAGTTGTGATCGGGATCGCAGCCGTTACGACCATGGTGTCCGTCGGGACGAGTGCCGGGCAGCTGCTTCAGACGGAGCTGCAGTCGTTTGGCACGAATTTCGTCTTTGTGCAGCCGTCCCGGGAACGACGACGGGGAGTTCGTGTCAACAGTCTGCCCTCGCTGACGGTCTCCGATGCGAAGGCCATTTCCGAAGATTGCGAGACGGTCTCCGCTGTCTCTCCGCTTGTTGCCTCGTCGGCACCCGTTGTTCGCGGTAATCGGAACATGCAGCCGGCAGAAATGTTCGGTGTTGGGGCGGAGTATCTTCGAATCCGCAACTGGCAGGTTGAGGGCGGTGGTTTCTTCTCCGATCGGGACGTTCGAGCCGGAAGCAGTGTCTGTGTGATCGGTTACACCGTCGTTCGCGAATTGTTTCGGTCGGAGAATCCGCTTGGACAGAGTATTCGCATCCGCAATCTTCCGTTCACTGTGGTCGGCGTCCTGCAGAAGAAGGGAGCAGCCCTGGACGGGCGCGATCAGGACAATGTTCTTCTCATGCCTTACACGACCGCAAAGCAGCGACTTCAGGGATCTCAGTTTGATGATGTGAACGCGGTCTTTGTGGCTGCCAAAAGTCCGGAACTGATCGCTGACTGCACTCTGGAAATCCGTCAGCTGCTGCTGGATCGACACAACATCCGGCCCGGGGCGAAGCCGGATTTTGAGGTTCAGAGTGCCAACGAGATCTCCGCATTTCTGGGACGAATCACTGGTATCATGACCGCTCTGCTGTCTGCCATCGCTGCGATTTCGCTTCTTGTCGGAGGCGTCGGCATCATGAACATCATGCTTGTTTCCGTCACCGAGAGAACTCGCGAGATTGGTATTCGAATGGCCGTCGGTGCTCGAGGCCGGGATATCCTGATTCAGTTTCTGATTGAGTCGGTGGTTCTTTCGTGCTTTGGTGGATTCATTGGTCTCGTGCTGGGAATCAGTGCGTCGCTCGGAATCACTCACCTGCTCAATTCGGTGACCACCGGATCAGAATGGCCTGTTGTTGTTTCCATTCCGGCGGCCGTCCTGGCTATCGTTTTTGCTGCCGTTGTCGGGATGGTGTTCGGACTTTATCCTGCCTGGCAGGCCAGCCGGCTGGATCCGATCGATGCTCTTCGCTACGAATGAAATTCACCGTCGAGACTTATAGGCCCAGACAAAACCGGGACAGGCACCCTTATCCGCCAGTATTGTCAGATTTTTCAAGTTGTCCGGGAGCCAGTCCCGGTTTTGTCAGCCGTTCTTACTCTTCCGGACACAGATCGCTCCATGGCGCTGATCGAACTCACTGATGTCGCAAAAACCTATGACCTCGGCGAGGTTCAGGTTCACGCATTGCTGCCGACGACGCTGCAGATTGAACGGGGAGAGTTCGTAGCGCTCGTCGGTCCCTCCGGTTCCGGCAAATCAACTCTCATGAACACGCTGGGCTGTCTGGATCGTCCGACGTCCGGCAGTTATCTGCTGGATCAGGTCGAGATCGCCACCATGTCGCGAAATGATCGAGCTGTGATCCGCAACCGGCATCTGGGCTTCGTCTTTCAGAACTTCAATCTGCTGGCGAGAACCTCAGCCCTGGAGAATGTGGAACTGCCGCTGCTGTATGGGCCGCCGATGCCGTCACGAGCTCGAAAACAGCGAGCTCGTGAGATGCTGGAACTGGTGGGGCTGGGCGATCGTCTTGATCATCATCCCGGGCAGCTTTCCGGCGGGCAGCAGCAGAGAGTCGCAATCGCCAGAGCTCTGGTGAATTCGCCTTCGATCCTCATGGGGGATGAGCCGACAGGAAATCTGGATTCGAAGACAAGTCGTGAGGTGATCGAGCTATTTCAGCGACTCAATGCAGAACGGCGGATCACGATTATTCTGGTGACTCACGATCTGAACGTCGCCCGCAATGCTCGAAGGATTCTGGTTCTGCGGGATGGTCGGATTGTGACGGATACGCGATCTTTCGAGGAGGCATTTTCATCGCTACACCCGGCGGAACCGGTATGACAGGCCGTTGTTGAATAAGGAATGCGCCCAGCAGTCCGACTGTGCCGAAGACAGGATCACGTTCTTCCGATCCTGAGGGGCATGAGGATTCGATCGCAGACGACAATCAGAACGATCATCGGGATCAGCATTCTGCTGACCTCGCTGCCTTTTGCCACTGCGCAGCTTCACGTCGATGAACAGCACCGGATTCTCTGGCACGACGAATCCGATATTTCAACAGCACGGCGTCCTCCCGGCGGTGTGCCAGTCACCGTGGCGTCCCCGGAAGTTGAAGGAAACGAGCGGTTTCTGCCGCTGGATGAAGCGATCCGGCTGGCTCTGCAGCAGTCCGAGGTGATTCGAGTCCTGACGGGTGTCAGCGCAACGGCAAGCGGTTCCACGATCTACGACACCGCGATCGCAACGACCGCGATTGATCAGGCCGTCGGACGCTTCGACCCGGTGTTTTCCGCGAACAGCAGCTTTCGGCGAAACGAAACACCGTTTGCTGTTCCGGATCCCGGCGATCCGCTGCGAGCACTCATCACTGATCGTCGCGTGGGTGGCACTGATCTTTCTGCGGCGTTATCTCAGACCAATCGCCTCGGTGGTCGTGCTGATCTCCGGGCCATCGATAACTGGAATCAGAGAGGTGCCGGACTTCCCGGCAGCGGATCACTCGATCCCGTGCATGCTCCCAGTCTGGAAATGAGCTACACGCAGCCACTTCTCGCCGGAGGCGGCCTCTCAGCAAACCGAGCTCCCATCGTGATCGCTCGTCTGCAGCTGGATCAGTCCTACTTTCAGTTCAAGAACAGCATGCAGGAACTCGTCCGTGGAACGATCAGTGCCTACTGGGCTCTGGTTCAGGCACGCACGGAACTCTGGGCTCGCGAGATTCAATTGGACCAGTCACGGAGCGCCTTGAATCGAGCAGAAGCACAGCAGAGAAACAAGATCGGTGACATCGGAGATACGGTACAGATCCGAGTTTCTTTCGCCAACTTTCAGGCAGCCCTCGTGACTGCCCGCGCCAATGTTCTGCAGCGTGAGGCAGCATTGCGCAACCTCATCGGAATTCCGCCCGAGGATGAAGTGCGACTTGTTCCGTCCACACCACCCACTCGAGATCAGGTTCAGTTTCGCTGGGAAGAGATTGTTGAGACCGCTCAGTTGCGCCGCCCGGATCTGATTGAGCTCAATCTGATTCTGCTGGCGGATCAGCAGCGACTGATTCAGGGACGGAATCTCGCACAGCCTGCGGTTGATGCGATCGCGATGCATCGCTGGAACGGGCTCTCCGGCCGACTCCTTGACGGCTCACAGCTTTCGACGTCTCCTGATGACCATACAGACTGGACTCTGGGCGTGACGTTTTCCGTTCCGCTGGGATTAAGACAATCACGCGCACAGCTGCGATCTCGGGAGCTGATTATCGCGAGAGATCGAGCCAACATTCGTCAGGGACTGCATCAGGTGGAGCACTCGCTGGCCACTTCAATTCGAAGTCTGGATCAGTTCTTTCTCCAGTATGAAGCCTTTCGAGAAACCCGCGATGCAGCTCGCACGAACGTCGAATTTCAGATGGCGAATGTCGGAACCGGAAATTCCATTCCGCTGGTGCTGCTGCAGGCCATTGTTGACTGGGGAAACGCGGTTGCCTCCGAGGCTCAGTCCCTGACGCTCTACA
The DNA here is from genome assembly GCA_046345315.1 of Planctomyces sp. GTDB lineage: Bacteria > Planctomycetota > Planctomycetia > Planctomycetales > Planctomycetaceae > F1-80-MAGs062. The sequence continues at coordinate 21,297 of JBKDKA010000251.1, read as the reverse complement.
ACACCGAACTGGCCAACCTCGAAGCACAGACGGGAACGATTCTCGACACGCACGGCATTCGGTTTACGGAAGAGCGGTACGCGAGCATCGGTCCGTGGGGACGCTGCTTCGAGGACGGCTGTTATCCAAAGGATCTGAGACCGCGCGAAAGCCGGAATCGTTACTCAGATTCAGCGTCCCCGGCGGAAGACTCATTTGATCTGAACGATGTTCCGCGTCGACGCCCACGACTGGCGCCTCAACTGCCTCAGGATCCACAGGGCGACCGGTCAGATCCAGAAGAGCAGGAGTCCGATGCCGAAGGTCCGAGAGCTCTACTTGAACGAGAAGATGTCCGCCGTCGGAAGGTCACTCAGTGACTTCAGGCCGAACAGTTTCAGAAACCGATCAGTCGTGACGTAGACAAGATCATCGCGCCCGGTTCCGGTTCGCTGAATTTCAACCAGTTGCAGTCGGACCAGCTGCCGAAGTAATGCCACGGAATTGGGCCGATCAATCTGAGCGAGCTCGTCTCGAACCATCGGCTGGTTGTAAGCGACAAACGCCAGAACCTCGAGTGCATCAGGCAGCAGTCTGACCTCTCGCGGCCCCAGGCCGAAAGTTCGTCGCTGAGTTTCCTGAAACTCTTCGCGAAGTTCAAGACGATAGCCGCCCTCGAGGAGTCGAATCTCGTAGGGTCGATTCTCACGGACATAAGTCTGATTGAGAGAATCAATAATCTGCACCGGGACTCGCGGATCGACATCCTGACCGACGAGCGTTGCGAGACGCCGGGCCGTGAGTGCGACATCGCCCCCGACAAAGATCGCAGCTTCAATGACCTGCTTCGGAGTGACTCGTCGGGAACCCTCGACCAGAACTCCCGCGGAAGCATCCGGAGCTCCCTGACTTTCACTGAGTTCTGCAGCCAGCTGTTCCCCGACGGATACGCCCGAAACGTCATGATCTTCGTCAGCGGCCGAGGACCGCGTTTCGACGAAATCGACCATGGCCGATCCAACCTGACGCTCCGCTTCGTCAAGAGCATCGAGCGCCTGACGGTATGCAAGTTCGATGTCCTGAAACGAGTCAATCTCGTCCGGATCTGCCTCAGGTTCTTCGTCGGACATTCCGTTCTCCGCTCGAACAGGACACGAGGAACTGCCGTGGTTATTCCTGAAGGTTTTCCTTCGCAAACGCCGAAATGGCTTTTCCGACAAATGTCATGGAACCCTTGTCGAAGGAAAACTCGCCCGTGACAACACCGTCTTTTGATGCAATATCAAGCGTCACCTGGTCGTCTGTCTTCAGTGCATCAATCGCTCTGGCGCGTGTTCGAGCGTTCGCTCGCTGACGTTCCTTCTCTTCCTTGGTGGTTTTCTCCGGCGAAGTTTTTGCCACTTCATCCAGACGTTGAATCCAGGGGAGCAGCCGTGCTTCTGCGTGGATTGCTGAAGCTGACATGGCCGGTGGCCCCAGCTTCTCAATGGTTTCAGCCATTCGATCCAGAGCTCCAGGACCTGCGGCCAGCCAGACGCGATCTTTATCGATACCGATAAAGAGATCGCGGGTGTCACCAAAGACTCGGTCGATCAGTGAGACGAAACCTTTGTAGAGCTGGATTCGGTGAATCGAAACGTTTCCGACTTTTCGGACATTCATTTCCGCGAGGTTTCCTTTTCCGGACTTCGCCAGCAGCGGCAGGATGTCGTTCAGTCGAGTCGCATCCGGGGCAGAAACCGAACCAAGAACCATGAAGTCGTTCGTCGCATCGGTTGTTGCTTCGAGCATCGCGCAAATATGTCCGGACGCGATTCCGTCCAGAGTGACTTTCAGCAGGCCTGAAAGAAACTGTTTTGTATTCACCTTCTCGTCTGCGCTGAGGTCCTTTGATGCATCAATCCGACTGTCAAAGTCCGCCTGCACGAGTTCAAGAAACGTTTTCACATTGCTCTGACGCACTTCATCAATCGGATGATTCATTCGGATGGACATGATGGAGCCGTCGAATTTCTTCACCGAAGCAAAATCGTCCGGCCGAACACCGATCGCTGCGATCGTCTTATGGAGCGATGTGTCCGGGATGGCTGTCGCAGTGAATTTCAACGATGCTCGACTCGCGTTGCGATCAAGCGATCCGAACACACGGATGATGGCGGCTTCGACCATCAGGCGTTCGGATTCGTCGAGCTGCGCCTTCAGCAGATGCTTTCTCAGCTCAAACTCAGTTTTCGATTCCTCAGGACGCTTCTGAACAGTGTCCATGCTGATCTTTCGGAGTTCCGCTGCGGCGCTTCGTCGCTTCTCCTGATCCTCTGCGCTGACGGCTTTGTTCACCAGTTCAGCGCCGAGACTGCAACCACTCGCCAGCAGATCTGCCACCTCGCCCTTTGGTTCTTCGGCACGGGTCACAAGCTGGCGGAGCAGCTCCATATCTTCTTTGTCAGTTGTCAGAACAAACACGCCATATTCGGCTCCGGGGATTATCCGAAACCAGCCCATGTCCTGAGCACCTGCATTGCTGTCGATGCGGTACAGGTTCTTATCCTGTGCGTCACGCGTCGTCTGGTAACCGAATGCATCCAGGCTGTCTCGAAACTCCTTCGCGTCCGCCGGCTTGGGGAGCGGAACCCAGGTGAGATAACACGCAGGCGTCACACCCGACAGCGCATCCACTCGGACCGGACGACTTCCGTCGATCCCGATCTGGAACATGTCGATGTAGTCCTGAATGTTGTCCCACTGCTTCCGCTCTTCCGGATCCGCCAGATCGACAACGGATTTCAGATCCAGCTTCAGCAGGTCGAAGCCGGGATGCACAACCGAGACTCGTGAGTGATGCGGTTCCTGACTGATTGCCTCAGCAGAGATCAGGGCCGTGAGGAAGATCGCGAGAATTGGGTTCAGTATTCGGTACATTCTGTTGTCACCAGGGATGAAAGTTATGATCCGACGCGCCCAGACGCTGGATTCAGCCTGAACTGGAGCGAAGCTGACATCGGGGAGTGAACTATCGGATCATCTGTTCAGGTTACAGATGGTCGGGTTCTCGTGGAGGTGGTTTCAAAACCGGGATTGGCTCCCGTCGGGACAGGAAATTTTCAGCGGTTTCTGTCGCTGAACGGTTCTCTGTTCCAATTCTGAAGTGCACTCCGGCCACGGGAGTACCGATTTTGAGTGAAGTGCTCCAGTGGCTGCTTACCCCGTCACTCCGACGGCATTCTATGCGATCCTGACAAAACAGGTAAAGACAGTCTTACAATGCGTCTGCCGGAGTTTCTCAGGATTCCAGAATCTCGAGGCACGCCGAAATCACGATCAGAGGGGTGTCTTGAAGGGTCGGCTGGACGGGATTTTCGCTCGTTGCCGACAGGCCGATGGAAAGCTCGTTGAAGCCACGAAGCAGGCTTTCAATGGAATAGCGAATCTGAAACGCAGTCTTGACCGTTTCGGAAATCGGTGAATCCTTCGCTGCTGAAGAATTGACTGGCGAAAGCGAAATGTCATTGAGCGCCTCGCAGTCGCTGGCTGAAAGTGGTTTCCCATTCAGGCCGACGTCGCTGCATTTCCAGGTCGCAACGATCAGCAGATTCACGACAGTGGATTCGCTGAGACCGTTGGGACGGTGGAATTTTCGACGGAGTTCCCGTGAGCTACGTTCGGATTCCGATTCCGATAGGGGCTGGACGTTCTCCCCGTCTGCATGGAGCTGCCTGCGCACGTCAAACGGGAGGGTCGTTCGGGTCTCACTGACCTGAACCGGGCCTTCCAATGGCTCGACGTCACCAGAAAGATTCCGTTTCTGATGTTCTGGCTGTTTCTGATGCTCAGTCAGTACCCATGGTCCCGCCAGTCGGATGCGATGGACACCTGCGGGGACAGTTGGCTTCTGGCTGTTTGTCATGTCCGGTCAGTCCCTGAGATCCGAAGGTAAGTCTCGTCAGATAGCTTCAGCGCGGAATTCATGATGTTTTCGCAGGAAGAGTTGCTTTTTCCGGCTCCCGATTCCAGGCTCCCCGGTCGGAAAACAGAAATTGCTCTGATCTGGTGAACGTCTCGGACCGTTTTCAAGCTTGCTGTTTTCATAAATCCTGAGCTGGTTATACGGGAAATGGTGCTGGAGAGCAGATTGTCCCGACCAGCCGGCGACACGTTGAGCCGGAAGTCAGAGAAAAGGGTACGATTCCCGTTGCCAAGTCGAAATAAGACATCAACACCGGAAGATTCACAGCCTGCTCCGAAACAGGAGACGGGAACTGCCCGTTTGTTCGGTTATGGTTGTGCCACATTTTTCCTGTTACCTTTTGCGCTGGCTGGAACAGCAGTTCTCTACCTGGGCGTGAGTCAGATCCGCGAAGCCCGAGTCACAAGTACCTGGGCGGAAACTCCGGCATGGATTGATCGCGCAGAGCTCATCATCAACAGCGGCGGTGAGGGAACCACGTATTCTACTCGGGCGGAGTATCGTTACGAGTGGAAGCAGAAGGAATACCACGGGAATCGCGTCTGGCTGTCAGAGCGTTCAGACAGCGGTTCGTTCCATTCACAGATCATTAACGAGCTGCAGTCGTCTCAGCAGGCTGGTCGACGTTTTCGTTGCTTCGTGAATCCGGACAATCCTTCAGAGAGCATTCTGTACAGAGACCTGCGTTATGATCTCCTCCTGATCTATGCCCTCTTCGGAGTGGTATTCGGGGGCATCGGATTCGGTGGTCTCTACGGTCTGTTTCTGGCGGGTCGAAATGCCAGACGAATGCAGCAGCTTGCTGGTCTGTATCCGGAAGAACCATGGCGATGGACCATTCCGGCGTCTGACGGTCTGTTTCGTTCGGATAACCGGTGGGTCGTTCTGGTCATCTCTGCCGTTGTGTGGAATCTGTTCAGCTGGCCATTGGCGGTGATTCTTCTGAGTCAACGCGGCTGGCAGTTCGGACCCGTCTGGCTGATTCTTCTGATGCCGGTCGCGGGAACCTGGCTGGCGTGGATGGCCTGGCGAGCTGTCAGGCTGCGTCTTCGTTACGGCGTCTGCCTGCTTCAGGTAACTCCTTGGCCGTATTTCGCAGGCGATCCTCTGCAGGCAACGCTGACGAGTCCTGGAATGATTCCAAACTCCGAGCAGCTCACGGCACTTCTTCGAGTCACTCAGACTGTGTCAGGAGATGACGGAGACAAGGAACTCTATCGAGAAACAGTTCAGGTACCTGTGTCACGGCAGGAGGTTTCGTTCGTTCTTCACCCTCCGGCTCACCTTCCAAGGACCAGACGCCTGATCGATCATCACTCGATTCGCACCGCGAAGTGGACCTTGACTCTGACTGGAACCGATGGTCCCGGTGATTTTGATGCACGCTTTCAGATCGAAGTTTTTGGCGATGCGGAGAGATCTTCGGTTTCTGATGTTTCCAGTTAAGAACGCCTGACAAAACCGGGACTGGCTCCCGGACAACCCTGAAGAAGCTCACACATTCTGGCTTAGAGGTGTGTCTGTCCCGGTTTTGTTAGAGCCTCGAAGACATAAGGCGGTATGAGTTCGTATCGAGATTAAAGGCGGAGAAGCTGGAGGCGCAGAACGGTGTATCTGATTCGTAAACCAGACTCCGCACAGATTGGCGAGTTGCTGAAGGCGCAGTCACGGCTCCAGGTGACCTACAACTTTGTTGGATTGACCCGTGAAGGACATTCTCCGTCGGGATTTGTGGTTGATCACCACCGAGTCTGCCTTGGATACGGACCGACTGTTTTCGAGCGTTCCAGATCGGCTCTCCTCGGTTTTCAGCAGTTTCGATTTTCATGGGTGGAACTCTTCGCCCCACATGGTGAACCTCAGGAAGGGCAGTCACTGGCATTGCTGGCTCGAGCTGCCGGGCTCTGGGTTCTCAACGCCAACCGAATCCTTTATCGGATGGAAAACAACGACGATCGACGGCACTTCGGTTATGCCTACGGAACTCTGCCCGAGCACGCCGAAAGCGGGGAGGAACGTTTTCTTGTGGAATACGACCCGGCAGATGACTCCGTCTGGTACGACATCTTCGCGTTTTCAAAACCGAATCAATGGCAGTCGCGAGTTGCATATCCGTTCGTCAGACGATGCCAGAAACGTTTTGCTCGCGATTCCATGAACGCGATGACTCGCGCCGTCTCTTCGGCTGCGAAGTGACGAAAGATCCGAACCCCGTCAGAAATCCACTTCTATTGCTGAAGCTTTCCGGCAGAATTGCGATGAAGATGCATCGTGATGAAGCTGCTTCCGCTGCCGGTAACTCCAGATCCTGAATCGCATCAGGGCTTCGGTGTTCGCTTCTGCTGCAGCAGCCATTCATAGAGTGCCGGGTTGTTGTATGTTTCTGTCCACGAATTGTGGGCGGCTTCCGGGTAGATGGTCAGCCGAGCGTTTCCGCCGTGACCGTTGATCGCGTTGACCATTTCCAGAGAACGTCGCACCGGAATTCCCGGATCTCGAGCTCCATGAAAGGCCCAGACTGCGACGTGACTGAAACGCTTCGTCCAGTAGGGTTCGCCGCCACCACAGATGGGAACGAGCGCTGCAAACCGATTGGGTGAGTAGGCCGCCATCTGCCAGGTACCGAATCCGCCTGAACTGAGCCCGGTCACCCAGATTCGATCTTCATCGACTTTGTGAGTCCGAATAATCTCGTCGAGAAGTACGGAGAGCTCCACGGGTTCCCAGAATCGATTCTTTCGCAGCAGCGGTGAAACGATCATGAAGGGAAACTCTTTGCCTTCGCTGACCAGTTTCGGAGGTCCATGCATCTTCACCTTCTCGACATCATCGCCCTGTTCACCACCGCCATGCAGAAAAAGCATCAATGGCCACTTCGCCTGCTGTTCGTAATCCTTCGGAAGATAAAGCTGGTAGAGCATCTTCAGAGGGATCTGAGTCTCAAGGACTCCAGGTTTCTGCTCGGCCGGAGTCGCAGCAATCGCAGCCGTTGATGCTGCTGCAGTCGGTGAGCTGACCACCGTAGGTTCGGCTGCCGAAGAACGATCAGCCATCTCGGCGAAGAGCGACAGAACGACCGTGACAGACATCAGGATTCGAACGACGTGATCGACTCGGATAAGATTCATCAGATAAAATCCTTACAGTTGGTTTCAAAACCGGGACTGGCTCCCGCCGAGAGTCTGAAACGATTGAGAAAGGTGACTTCTAAGGGTGCCTGTCCCGGTTTTGTTTAAGTTACTGTCAGTCGACGAACAGGAACTCATTCGAGCAGAGAAGGACCTGAGCCAGTTGCTGGAATGGAGTCAGTTGTTGAGACGGATCTTTCGGGAAGTCTCGTTCGGAATCCCAGATCGTTTCCGCATCCGTTCCGACACTTCTGAGTCGACTCTTCCACAGATACTGATCGCTGTTCAGAACCTCGTCAATGTCGACGACAAAATCAATGGTCTCCCCGGGAAGCACATCAATCGACGGAACGTTCAGTTCGATGGTTTTCTGGTGGATCTTTGTCGAGGCAAGAACTCCCGATCGGGAACTGACAATGAAGGCTCGAATTCCGTCACCGGCTGCGGGTTCATGAACCAGGCTGCTGGTCAGAGAGATTCGCATGGCTGCTGGCGCTGTCCACCGACGAATTGCAGCATGCTGGCGATCATTCCCCGGGTGTCCGCCTGTCGCCGTCAATTGAACCCATCCCAGTGTGTTGTCAGGATGGGTGGCCCCGCCCTGCCAGGACGTTCCCGTGAAGTGCGGCAAAGCCTGAAAGCTGGCGGTGCGACTTGCGGCTTCATCAAAGATGCCGTAACCATAGCTCCACGCGGCCGCCACCTGACTGCCAGCGTCGCCTTCACCGGAAGGGTTTTCCTTCTGCAGAAGTCTGAGCGTTTCCAGAGATGCCTTAATCTCCGCGTCGGACGGTTGGCGCTGAAAAACTTGCCGGAAGAGTGTCCCGACGGCTTCCGCATAATCTGCATCCGCTGCGCCCCGGGCACTGTCCGCATTCTGAGAGCCTGAATGTTTCAGAGCAGCCTCGGCCAGATTCCGCGCCTGTTCCAGTGCCAGAGGATGATTCATGAGAAACAGCGACTGCTGAGGCACCATGGTTTCACTTCGCTGCGGGATATGCAGATCCGGATTCGCGAAGTCGAAGACTCTCAGTGTGCCTGGAAGAAACTGTCGATCCACCAGCCCATAGAGAGTGCGTCGCTTTGGGAATGGTTTCTGAAAGATCTCCTGAGGCTTTCCGCCGGATGATGAGTCCAGCGTACCGCAGACTGAAAGCATGGAGTCTCGAAGTTCTTCAAAGGACAGTCGATGCGCGTTCATACGCCACAGCAGACGATTGGCCGGGTCAGCAGCGATGGCAAGCTTCTGTTCTGGTTTCGAAAGATCACCCTCCGATGATTGCCGATATGTCGCAGAGAGAAGGATCCGGCGATGAAGGCTCTTCAGGCTCCAGTTGTCTTCAATCAGTCGTGATGCCAGCCAGTCCAGCAGTTCCGGATGAGATGGCGGAACGGCTCGAATTCCAAAGTCTCCTGGTGTCGTCACCAGCCCGGCGCCAAAATGATGAGCCCAGACGCGGTTGACGATGACTCGGGCCGTGAGCGGATTCTTTGCACTCGCGATCGCTTCCGCCAGCTCCAGCCGACCGCTCCCCTTTTCAAACGGTCTGCGATCAGATCCGCTCAGCATTTTAAGAAACTGCCGCGGCACCTCATCGCCCTTCATCGAAGGATTGCCTCGGCGCAGGATTCGCGCATTCCGTGGAACCTCACGATCTTCAAGGATCAACGCGTAAGGAACATTCTTCGGAGACTGAATGATCCACCGATCCACTTCCGCCTGAAGTTTCCAGAGTTCCGTGCAGGTTCCCGAGTCAAAGTCGGATTCCGTGTGCACGATCGGTTCATCCGGGACCTCACACGGAGCTTCTCGACCATAAAGCACCTGCCGCAGTTGTTCATCAGCAACGTCGGGCAGCTGTTCGGGAGGTCGAGATCCGGCGGCGACATTTTGCTGAAGTTCCCGCCATTGCTGTTCGGCACGATCAAACAACTGACCATACCGTTCCACGACCTCGGCAAACGACTCCGGCGATGTTCGAAATGCGTCTGCAACTCGGGGGTTCACTGCGATCTGGCGATTCTCCTGCCAGCTTCGCGTGGCTTCAGCTGCCTGAGCAGCGAAGGATTCGGCCGGAAGAGAAACGTAGTGATGCCACGGCACAAACACGGGGTCGTTCCGAAGCTCAGTATCTCGCAGGAATGTCTGCCATCGTCTGACAAACGCCGGCAGCACATCGTTGACGGAAAGAATCTGATCGAAACCCTCTTCGGGATACTTTGAGATTTCCTTCTGTGCCTGCAGGTAATCACGGATGCGTGACCGCACCCGAGCCGCCGTCTCGGCACGACTCGCCGACATCTTGTCCCTAAGTTTGTTCTCGCGGGACTTCAGCTCATCAAAGAACGCCTGATCTTCCGGAGCTCCCGTGGACGCGATTGTGTTCGAGGATGCTGATGCAAGATCGACGAGCCGTTCGCGGGAACTCTGAAAGACTCCGTAGAGAGAATAGTAATCCGCCGTCGGAACCGGATCGTACTTATGATCGTGACACCGAGCACACCCGACCGTGAGTGACATGGTTCCGCGAGTGACCACATCGATGCGATCGTCAACAATGTCTCTTTGAACACCCAGGAATCGTCTGCCGACAGTGAGAAATCCCATCGCAGCCAGATCGCTTTCTCGTCGATCAGGAATCTGATCGGCAGCGATCTGAAGTTTCAGAAATCGGTCGTAGGGCATATCTTCATTGAGTGCACGAACGATCCAGTCCCGGTAAGCCCAGGCATGGACCCAGAATCGTTCTTCACGAGCGTAGACGTATCCTTTGGTGTCGGAATATCGAGCCACGTCCAGCCAGTGTCGTGCCCAGTGTTCGCCGTAAGCCTTTGAATCCAGCAGTCGATCAACAAGCCGTTCGAAAGCCAATGGCTGAGAATCATTGACAAACGCGTCGACCTCATCCGGCGTCGGGGGGAGTCCCGTCAGCGTGTAGGTGACTCGTCGAATCAGAGTTCGTCGGTCGGCTTCCGGTGATGACTTCAGCCCTTCGCGCTGAAGGCGATCACGAATGAACGCATCGATCGGATTGAGCTCATCAGAACCCTCGGTCGACTCAGGCACAGGCGGATCTGTGATCGGCTGAAACGCCCAGTGGCTGCTGGCTGCGTCGACCGATGTGGAAGCGATCGCGGCGGAACTGTCGGGCCAGGGAGCTCCAAGGGCCACCCATTCAGTCAATGCGCGAACTTCAGCATCCGAGATCTTCTTCTCGGGAGGCATCTGCAGATCACCTTCATGCCGCACGGCCTGAATCATTCGGCTGGTGTCCGGTATGCCGGGTGTCACAGCGGCACCGGAATCACCTCCACGTCGGAAGAATTCCGCAGTATCAAGACGCAGTCCCCCGGACTGTTTCTCCGGACCATGGCACGCAACACAATGATCCGCGAAAAGCGGACGTATGTGCGTTTCAAAAAACTGAACGACTTCCTCTCCATTCGGGTCTGCTTTTTCGGATGCGACCTGATCTGCAACGCCAGCAGGATTCACCACACTGACGATGGAGTTCGCTTCGCCCCCCGTCACTTCAGGAGATGAAACGCTGAGAATACTGAGAATGAAAAGCAGCAGGATCCCGCAACGCATGAAACCACCCGTGACATCAGCACGAACAGAGAACAGTCAACGACAATCTGGGCACAGGTGGTTTCAAAACCGGCACTGGCTTCCAATGAGCTCGAGTGATTCCAGCAGATTCTGCACCAGCCAGGGCGGCGCCCGTCCCGATCTTGAAATGCGCTCCCACAACCGCAGGAGCTCACCCCCCAATCCGCCTCAATTATGACGAAATTGAAGACCGGAAGCCATCAGTTTCGGATTCGCCCCCCCAGCCATTGTCTTTCCGGACAAGTGAAGAGCCAAATCGACCCGTGGAGCTCATCACTGATCCCAGGAATACGGTTCGAACGGAACACGAGGTTCGTCATCCGGGAGCCCGAGCCGGTGATGTCAGCTGTCTGCGGTGAGTTGCCATTCCGAAAAAGATGATCTTTGTGACAGTAACCTGTGATCCTGACCAGTGCCGTGACATTCGCTCCACACACGAACACCAATTTCGATGGTTGCACTCAAACCACACCGAAGCCCTCAAAGAGGAAAGAAAAGGTCTTCTTAGTAGATGGGTAGAGAGCCTTTGGCAGTACCACGCCCAGATTTCAAATTCATTTTGGCTTGAGGTGAGACGCAGTTCATTCGGCACTTGAAGGAACGCACTCGAATGATCGCAGCGTTCGAATGCGAATTTGCTGGCAGAGAGTCAAATATGATCAGATTTTTTCAGATTGCATCGGCGACAGAGTAACTGCACATTTGCGTCATTGTTGCTGCCCCCCTTTGACACCGGGATGATATGATCGTACTCAAGGTAATCATTCGCGTTACATTCGGCGCAGCGCCCACCGTATCTTGTCCAGACACGCTGCCGAACGTCCCGGGGGATGTGCCGCGATGGCCCGTCGCCACCTTTCCGAACAGACGTTTGGTTTGCAAGCGAGGCTGCTTTGCTCAGAATTGGATATATGGTTGCGTCTGGCTCCGAAAATCGCAGACCCCACATCGGCTTTTGCTCAACTTGAAATTCGATCCAGTCTTCGCCGCCTCTGTGCGACACGAGTTTTCGATAATTGAAAGACTGCGCCAATGTGTTACTTTGGAAAACCATCCGGCTGTCCATCATGATGATCGTACCATCATGGACATCCCGATGTGCGCCTGATTTGAGTTGCCGAACAACAATCAGCCGAGTCTTCTTTATAGCGTGTACAATCTCGCCAGATCGGAACTCCAATCCCTCGGGCTTTGCCAGACTTGGAAGTCGCCCTTGGGCAATTTCATCCAGGCAAAGCAGAATTCGCATTTCCTCGCGAGCATATTTGACGAAATCGGCATCTATTCTCAGAGTCGCCATCAACCAGATTATCTGCGATTCTTGTTCCCTCGTGATCGTTCCTTCCGCTTTCGCATCCGCAAGCACATGTTCTACAAATTCGGCGGCTGGCTTTGCTACAGCCTTGAGGAGTTCCTCAGTGCTTATGCCCAACTTGTGGCTGGTCGCCGCCAAAGACTGCCACTCTTCCCGAGAGAGGTATCCGTCTTCGATGCTTGCACCAAAGATTCCTCTTAAAAAGGCCTCTCCCTCTTTCCTGAAGAACCGCCGAGCGAATCTGCTGGACGATTCCCCGACACTTTTGGCGATATGAGCAAGTTTTGCTTCTTCCTGTTCAGACAGAAAGCCATCGTCCATTGCCTGAGCAAGGGCATTGCGGAAGTGTCTCTCGGCAAACTCAAGACGCATTGTTATTGTCTCTGAGTCTGACAGCTCAAGACATTCCTTGACCCACAGGAGTTGAAGATTTTCTTTCTCCGTGATCACTTCATCGCTCCAGATCTTTTCGAGCAATCTGCGATAGACGATTCGAACAGCGTCACAGAGTTCCTGCGGGTGGTGTTCGTTTTGCGATTTGAAATGACTGATCCTGAAAGATTTCTGCTGTTCTTTCAGAGCTCGCGATACGGTTGCGGCAAGTCGGTTCACACGATCGTCACGATCGGGGTCGATGAGACTTGTGACTGCGGACTTGATCCAATTCACGAACTGCTTCGTCATAAGGGATACTCTTCAGCATTTGCTTAAGGTATTTGTCAAGGTGATATGGAAGTGTACTGCGACCACGGATTTTGATGAAGTGATGAGAATCGGATTTGATCACTCTCGCGAGCGATAGCGATTTTTCAGACAGTCTCCAGCTGGCATGTCTTTTAATCAGCAAAAGGGCTAGGAAGTAACTTCCGTGCAATCGCTTCCATCAGATATCAAGCACACACACACGCACGAAGGGCAACGTTGCCAGTCTCCCATTCGTGTGATTCGTGCGATCCGTGGTTCCTCACGCCGTTCTTGAACTGACACGGTTCGCAATAACAGCATCGGACTTTCCAGTCGCATTAAACCGGGAAGCTGGAGTCACCCGATTCGCCTTTCGACGCTTACCGAACGACTCAACCGCGTGCAGCCACAGTTCCGGAGACAGATCCAGCCGGATCAGAATCGCTGGTGGGTCCTTCGGGATGGAGCTACGTTTTCCCTTCCGCACCTGACGGCCCGTCCAGTCCAGCAACTGAAGGTAATCCGCCAGAGACATGAACACACAGCCTCTGTTGGATGCGCGACGAGAGGACTTCTTCTCCCGCACCTTCTGTCGTCGGGGCTCCAGTTCCACAGGAGCCAGCCAACCGGCTTTTTCACCATGCTCGATTCTCACGTCTTTGGCATCCGCCGTCGAAACGTCTTCGGCGGATTTCAGATCTGCCATGCGTTCCTGCGCACTCGTGAAATCGCTGTTCTCGGGACTGGTCGCTAATCCTGCTCGAATTAGATTCAGATCCACATACACCATACAGGCCGCAATCGCCGCTTCATCCGGCAATACGGTTGCCTTGAATCGCCCCTCCCAGAACCGGCCGGTGCATTCGTCCTCTGCATTGGCCATGCGAGCAATCACTTCCGAAGTACATCGCATAAACCATGACACACTGCTCAGCCGTTGACGAAGTTCCGCAATATTGCCAATCAGATGCTTGATGTCTGTTTCAGCAGGTTCGGCAGGGGAGCCATCTGAGTTACGTAGCTGAGGAAACAGATTCCACCATCGGCGAGCCACTTCTTCATCGGACCATGTCTTCACCAGATCCGGACGATTTCTCAGGATCACATGCAGGTGATTGGACATCACCGAAAATCCCAGCACATCGACGGCGAACACACCTGCCAGAAACTCCAGCCGATTCCGCATCCACTGTCGGCGATGTTCGTAGTTCTTCCCAGTGAGCTCATCCACACCGCAGAGAAATCCTCGTCGCACGCATCGATTGACGCAGTGGACCACCTGAATCTCCCCCTCCGCCAGCACCAACCGCCGATTCACCCGCGCCATGGCCCACCTCGCTGACTATCGAATTGCTGAGAACCCAGTTGACATCGGGAAGCGTAGTCGCCAGACTCAGCGATGTCAACCTGCTTTGGCTGGCCCCAAGTTTTTCCATGGAATCCGATCGCCAGGAAGAGGTTGCCGGTCCGGATGTAAATGCCGCAGAAAGCGAGGCCCATCAAGAACTGAAAGATCAATAACCATTGACCGCTCCACCCCCAGTCGCCGCCGCCGCTTGATTTACCGCACCAGCTCGTGAACGGTTACCATCTTACTCAACCAACACTTCTGCCAAATTTCTTCGTAGAGTCCGATGCTTCTCAGGTTCGGCGAACCCCAGTCGAAAGGGAAGCTGTGGGAACAAATGAGGGTCTGGTTGTAGTTTGGCAACTTCCTGCTTGGTCTCTTCCACCTGCACAATCTGACTCATTGGCTGGCACCAGATACCGAAGGATGCCGCCATCAAAGAGAGTCGTTGATAAACTTGTCCAACCTTAATCTGAGTCTCTCGACGGGTATCCTTCGAGCCGATGAGACCCAATACTGGTGAAGACATCAAGACTGCTGAATCTTTTTTGGCTATTGGACTACCAATGTTGATGTGAGTGACCGCCAACTTGCCAATCTTGGACATCAACCACGAAGTGCCAAACACTCCTTGGCCAATCCAGTAACCCAGTTCCTCACGAAATGCTGGATCAGCAAATTCCATTGCATCGGCTCGCACCACCAATTCATCGACTTTATGCTTGATCAGATGGTCGCTGTTCAGTTGAACGTGAATGTTCGGTTCGGTGCAGCAACCGGAGAGTTGCATCAAGACATCTTCTTGGATTGGGCGACCATCGTACTCGCCGTGGTTGGTATGTCTAACCGGAATCATCGGGAACAACCTGCTGTCTCGTTCAGTAGCAGCAGCCATGAATTCAATCGATACAGCGTGCATTGCGTCGGAGGAATCTGGCAGATACTCCACCTGATGCCCTAACCCAAAATGGTCCGCAGCGACGAGTAAATTTTCCAAGCAACACCCCACGCTGATATGCAGTTCTCGCTGATCGTCATCGCAAACTTTCAGCCATCTTGTTTCGTCCATGAAGAGGTCAATGCGGTTGCTTTCAATTCGGAACTTCCAAGGTTGCGTGTTGTGGCTCGACGGTGCCAATACAGCATACTGAAGGAGAAATCGCAGACGGTCGGGCATCGAACCGCTGACTGGATAATGGGTTCCGTCAATTTTCCAACGATCGGTGTTTATCATGATTTGATCCTCTCCCGTTCCAGAGTTTGATCGCAAGTTGATTTTCGGCAGTCACTCATTTTATCAGGCATGGCTTGTGATCGGCAGGTTGAGACGTCTTTGCTTCTGTTCGGGCTCCTCGCCCAATTCTGTATGTTACAGAAAAAAGTTTTTCGCGAATCCATCACGAAAATCTGCATCGACAGCTCATCTCGGAGGGCGATGGCCAGGTTTCTTGTTTCAATGTCTGCTGGTATTTCAAACAAGAGCTCGCGCCGGTTCGAAATCAAGAATGTGCCGTGTTTCGCAGGGATTCAAGCAGATCCGTGATGTGGATTTCCTGCGAATTGATGTTGACGATGTAAACTTTGGTCGATATCCTGCATGTAGACAGTGGCAACATAAGGCCGCAGTTCGAAAATTGAAGATCCGGGGACTGGAGTCCTAGCCGATCGCATGTCGCCGGGGGGGGGGATCGAATCGAGGAACAGGGCATGAAAAAATTTTTGATTACTGGTGCGACGGGAAAACAAGGGGGTTCTGTCGCAAAAGCGTTGCTTCAGGACGGCTGCTACGTGCGAGCATTTACTCGCAATTCCAATTCGGAAAACGCTCGCCAGCTCGCGTCGCTGGGGGCGGAAATGATGGTTGGCAGCCTGGACGACATTGACTCAGTTCGGAAAGCCGTCAAGGGAGTCGATGGAGTTTTCTCCGTGCAGAATTACTGGGAGCCAACGACAGGTTACAACGGAGAAATCCGACAGGCCATGAACCTTGCTGAGGCGGCCATGGACGCCGGTGTGGCCCACTTCATCCAGTCCACCATGGCGACCGCTGATCATTTTGTCGGGGTGAGGCATTTTCAATCGAAACGTCAGATTGAACAACGGCTCGATGCGATGAGAATTCGACATACGTTACTCGGAACCGTCTACTTCATGGAAAACCTCCTGGACCCCAGAATGGGCGGCAAGATGACCTTCCCAGCACTTTCTGGAACCCTGCACAAAAACACAGCCTTGCACCTCCTCTCGGCGGAAGACATTGGACTTGCCGTTCGAGAGATTTTTTTTGCCCCCGACCGATTCCTGGGACAACGTGTGAATCTGGCTGGTGATCAATTGACCGTGCCGGAGATGAAAAGCACCTATCAGGACATAACTGGCAAAAGTCCTAAGCGGTTTTCAGTACCAACTTTCTGCCTTCGCTTTTTGGCAAAAGAGTTCGCTCATCAACTAGCTTGGCACAATCGAACCAACTTCCAGTTCTCGGTGGCTGACTCCAGATCGCTATTTCCACACTTGCAATCGTTCGAATCGTTCTTGCAAGCTCATCGGAATGAATTAGCAGGACTTTAGTTCAATGTTACAGGTCGATTCTGAGATTATTCGGATACACAGCCAAAAGGAGAAGGGATTTAAGACTCGTTGAAATATCGTGGCGCGAGGCAGTCGCATCCGTCTTCTGTCGGAATGTAAGTGGCTCTCTCCGAACGATAAAACGAATGTTCGAGATTTATCTGCGGCATCGGCCAATGTTTGGCAGAAGCCTTTTTGTAACCGTTACCATCATGGAAGGAACTGAAATGACTTTACGCTTTTTATTTGTATTGCTAAGCCTGCTCAATGTCTCGATCTGCGCAGCGCAGCAGAGTTCAAAACTTAACCAGCGCGAACGAGAGGATGGGTGCGCATTGACTGTCCATGTCAGCGGTACCAAGAACTCACAAGGCACGTTGATTCTATTTCTTTTTGACCATCCTAAAGGCTTTCCGAGTGAAGAGAAGGCAACCATCTCGAAAGCGACCGTCAAGATCGAAGCGGGAAAAGCGTCCCACGTCTTCAACGGACTCAAGCCAGGAAAGTATTACGCTGTTTCTGTCATGCATGACGAGAATGCAAACGGTGTCATGGACTCCAACCTGATTGGCATTCCGAAGGAAGGGTATGCAACATCGAATAACATCCCCCACTCCATGTTTGGACCTCCGAAGTTCGATGCAGCGAAGATGCAACTATCGGACTCATCTACGATCCAGATAAAAATGCTTTACTGAACCCGTATTTACTGATTTCTAAAAACGACGCCATGGTTGCAACTATGGCGTCCGTTGTCCTAAACCACGGTCTTCGAGCACGGAGAAAACGGCATGAAAAAGGTTGCTTTGATCACGGGCGCTTCGACGGGTATCGGGCGTCAATTTGCAGAAATCCACGCGGATCGGGGAGGCGATCTGATCGTCGTCGCCCGCAGTCGTGACAAACTGGAATCGCTCAAGGCGGAAGTCGAATCCAAATATTCGGTTCAGGTCGCGGTGATCGCGAAGGATCTCAGCCAGAGGGAGTCCGCCCAGCAGCTTTACCGTGAGGTCAAAGGGGCTGGGATCGAGGTGGACTATCTCATCAACAATGCTGGTTTCGGCGGACATGGGAAATTTCATGAACAGGCGTGGGCAGACAGCCTCGCCATGATTCAATTGAACCTGGTCGCGTTGACGGAACTGTGTCGACTCTTTCTGCCGGACTTTGTCGCACGCAGCCATGGTCGTATCCTGAATGTATCGTCGACTGCCAGCTTGGTTCCCGGCCCCTTGCAAGCCGTTTACTATGCGACGAAGGCCTACGTCACCTCCTTTAGCAACGCGCTCGCCGAAGAGCTTCACGATACGAGCGTGACGGTGACTGCACTCTTACCCGGCCCCACGGAAACGGAATTCGCCCGCACCTCACGTATGGAGCAAACCGACCTGTTCGCAAAAACAGCATCACCCAAGTTGGTGGCGCTGGACGGCTACCGCGGAATGCTCGCCGGGAAATTGAACGTGATCTCAGGAGTATCCCCATGGCAGCGATTGATGCTGACCATGATCCCGTTTACACCCAGAAAACTTCTCTTGCGCCAAGTTCGTAAGCTGCAGGAATACAAGTCATAGCGTTCGGACTGTTCCTCGCGACGAACCCAGTGATCTGCGGTTCATCGTCCAAACCACTCGCGGGACAAAACGCGGCAAGCCGACTTCGTAATCTCTTCGACCCCCTCCGATTGCTGTGTCATGAAACCGTTGAGCCTGAGCGATGCGATGCCGTGCACCATCGCCCAAACGAGCCGTGTGCGAAGCATCGCGGTATCGGAAAACGGAGCCCCCCCAGGCTGAAAAATCACTGCCAAAGCCGCCAATGCGTCTTGAGCCGATGCCTGATGCTCCGGCTCCACCTGTTCCGGTCGGATCTGACCACCGAACATGAGTTGATACACCGCCGGAGACTTGAGCGCCAGCCGCACGTACGACAAGGTTGCAGCTTCCAATTGCAGTCGAGGGGACCTGGGGTGACTCGCGGTAGCCCGCCGAGTTTCTTCCGCCAGCTTCTTAAACCCCTCCGAGCGAATCGCTAGCAACACCTCTGCCTTGGAAGCAAAGTGCTTGTAGGGGGCCTGATGGCTCACGCCGATCTGCTTGGCGATATCGCGCATACTCAGGTCCGCGATTCCCGACCGCTCCAGCATCTGCATAGCCGTCTCAAGGATCGCCTTTTCCAAGTCCCCGTGGTGATATCTAGTGTCTGCCATGCCGCCTCCGCTCCCCTCGCCCCCCTGCCAGATCCCTCGAAACCAAAAATTCTAGCTTGAAATGTTGACGACGACAACATCTGCCGGTAACTTACTTGTAGACACTGTCTACACAGATCGTGATGGCCGCGGGTTGTGAGGCGTTTTTCGCGTTTTCGGGCTCGCTGAAAAGCTGAAGGAGACGGAAGTGAACGTGACCATCCAAACCCATGGATCGCTTGGGAGTTCGCATTTTGTGCCGACGCTGCTCGGAAACCTTCATGTCGTCGAGGTCGGGACTGGGAGCGAAACGATCGCTCTGTGGCCCTCGATCTTCACCGATCATCACATTTACGATTGTCTCGTGCAGCTTTTGGCGGACCGCTATCGGTTCCTGTTGGTCGATGGACCCAGCCATGGTCTGAGCGAGGAGAGTTCGCTGGAATTTACGATGTCGCAGTGCGCCCGTGCGATTGAGACCATTTTGGATGCGTTTGATCTGCATGAGGCGATTGTCGGCGGGACGTCTTGGGGTGGCTTGGTGGCGGCAGAATTGGCGATTGCGTCCCCCGAGCGAGTCAAGGCAGTGATCTTGATGAACACGCCGATGGAGATTGATGAGCGAGCCCCTAAAATATCTTCGAAAATGATCGCAGCGGGGGCTCGTTGGCTGCTGAGTACGTCAACTTTCCGCAACGGAGTGGCCAAGAGCTTCTTTTCGGAGAGCACTTTGCAAGCCAATCCTCATTACTCACGGCAGTTTCATGATATGCTTCGGACCGCGAAGGGCCGTTCGTTGGCGTCAGCTGTCCGGTCGGTGATCCTGCGAGGAAGCCCGTTGAAGGATCGCATGCCGAATATCACTAAGCCGATCCTCGTTATCGCCGGCAAAAACGATCCGCTGTATCCGATCGATGGCCAAGCTGCCGCAGCATCGCTGGCACCCTATGGACAGTTCGAACCGATAGAGGGCAAACATATTTCGGTGGTCGAGCAACCACAAGCCGTTGCCGACTCCCTTCGACGTTTCGTTCAGAAGCACGGATGCATTCATCCTGCGTTGAGGTTGAAGCAGTCGATTGCTTTCACCGGCGAACCATAACACGATTGGTTTGATCAATCATGAAAACCAAACTTCTGGTTTACGGAGTGCTTGGATACACTGGCAATCTCTTCCTGGAGCATGCGCTCGATAAAAGCTTACCCTTTGTACTCGGAGCGAGAGAAAACGCGGTAAAGAATACTGCTCAGAAACTGGGAATGGAGTACCGTGTCTTTGAAATAGATGATGCACAAAACATCCTACCTCATTTGTCCGATGTGAAGGCGGTCGTCAATCTGGCCAATATCAATTATGGACTGAACAGGCATCTGATCGATGCCTGCATTCAGACAAGAACCCATTATGTGGATCTCGCGGCGGAATACCCCGACATGATAGAAATCCACAATCTCCACAGTGCGGCATTATCGCAGGGGGTGATGTTGATGCCTGGAGCGGGTTTCAATCTGGTGACAACCGATATCGCAGGATTGATCGCATCGAATATGCTGGCTGATTCGACTAAATTGTCGCTCGGGTTCGCCACATTTGGCAACGCCTCCAGAGGAACGATCAAATCCGTACTTCGACTGGCGACGGAAACCGGCTATTCACGAGTTGCGGGGGAGCTTGTCCCATCAAAACCAGCTTCGGAAGAACATACCTTTCGGGCAGAGGGGAGAGACTATCGCCTGATCAATAATCCCGTCATGGGTGACGTCCTCACCAGTTTCATTAGCACGAATATTCAAGATATAACCGCTTATTCGTACTATCCCTGGATCCTGGTTCAGTTCATGAAGGGACGCCTGGATTGCCTGAGGAGATTTTTGATCAGGTACTCCCACTTGTTCTTCCCGCTTGGACCGTCGGAGGGGGAATTGAGGAACCAGCACACTTATTCATGGGCGCAAGTGGAAAACCAACGTAATCAAAAATTGACTGTTCTTATCAAAGGCCCGCAAGCCTACGTTTTTACGGTCAAGGCGATAGGGCGTATCCTTGGTCAAATCGCCAACGGCAACACCAAACCTGGATTCACCCCCCCCTCCTATTACGGGCGTAATCTGATCGAGGGAATCGAAGGCGTTGAGATCAGCTTCGTGCACACGTAGTTGCGTCCGGGACACTCCCTACCGATCTGCGCGATGAATCATCTCGGGCGCGCCGCACGTAACCGTTCACAGCCAGCTCATTCTGCGTGGAGCAATTTGGTCCATCCGGGTTTTCTGTGGGTCTGAATTTCCCCAGAAGTGGTAGGCGCTCTGGATTCGATGTTGTGGACTCTGCACAGCGCGTTGTCCAAATGTGAACTATCATCGTGTGTCAGACGAAACGGAGACGAGCTCTGCTGAGGAGCAACTCGTCAAGGGATAGTCTGACGTGGGCGGGGAAATCAGTCGCGGCTGCAGAACTCTTCTGCAGCCGTCTCTTCAATCGCGATTTCTTTGTCCCACCTATGCCT
>JBKDKA010000250.1:0-16820 GCA_046345315.1 Planctomyces sp. | reverse complement strand
TGTTACCCGAAATCTCCTTGATACTGCTGTTGAACTGCTCTACGGCTGTCGCAAGTGTCTGTGCATTCGTGCTCACCTGCTCAGCTGCTCCGCTCGCAAGTGTCGCCTGATGAGTCGTCTCCTGGGCGTTCTGACGCATCTTGCGGCTGATCGCTCCCAGTTCTGTTGCGGCGAGCTCACGAAGGCTTTCTGCGGAATGACGCATGCTGCCGGAAACTTCTTTCGCAGTGAACCAGCCAGCAACAACGCAGCAGAGAACGATTCCGCAGGCGAGGTAGATCGACCACGTCGTGTCGCTCCGAACGATTGATTCCGTTTCGTCTGCGACTTCCTTCGCCCTTTTCGAACTCAGCTCGGCGAGTGTATTGACTGCCTTCTGATGGTTCAGGTAGAGGACCGCGAGTTTATTCGAGATGATTGCCTTGGCTTCGTTTCCGCGGCCGGCTTCACAGAGCGGTCGCAGCTCCGTCCGACAAACCCGGAAGAATTCCATGGCCGGTGCATCAACATCCTTCACCAGAACCTCTCTGATGGAATCATCCGGGAGAGTTGACCTCCAGTGCTCCAGTCGGGACAGGTACTGCGATTCCTGAGTATCCAGTTTTGCGAGCAGCTCCGTCACCTTCGCCTTGTCGCCGGTTTCCGTGGACTGTTCGGCAACTTCATACGCGGTCAGGTAGGTCTCCACGACATAAATCGGCGGAGGAAGAATATCCGCAAGGAGATCCTTCTGCATCACGATGCGATCGTAGAAGGTCCCGTTCACCTTACATTTCTGAAGTGTGTTGTTTGCCCACAGTCCATATCCGGCGAGGCCGAGAGCAAAAGCCGCAGTGAGAATATACAGTTTGACGGGGACCGTCAGTCGACGAAGCGACATAAGAAAACTCCGCTAGAATGGACCAACAGGAAAAGGTGTAAACTCGAAGATATCGCAAAAGCATTTTCTTCTGATCGGGGAACACTGACAGCTACGCCGCCAGTTTCATTGTGGAATCCAGATTCAGTACCAGCAGAAGTTTGCCTTCAAGCTTGAAGGAACCGGAGATCAGTTCCCGCGGAACTCCCTGAAGGGTTTCCGGCGGGGCCTCAAACTGGTCACGTTCCACGACCAGAACGTCTCCGATCTCATTCACCAGAAGACTCACCGGACCATCCTGTGTCCGCACAACAACGTTCATGAGATTTTCGGTTCCTTCCTCAGCGGGCAGATTCATTCGTCGACGGAGATCAAGAGCCGTGACGATCTGACCGCGAAGATTCATCAGACCGCGGACAACATCCGGAGCTCCCGGAATTCTTGTCATCCGCTGTGCCCGAATCACTTCCTGAACGCGGTGGACTTCGACGCCGAGATACATCGGCCCGACACGAAATGTGCAGTAAGACTGCTGTGAAACCATCGGAAATCTACCTGTTACTTCAGACCGGAGCGGAACTGGAAATACCGAGTGAAACATTCTGAACCGTCGACAGAGTCCGGAGACATCGTCCGGAGTTCATTCGCCGGATCTGCATCATGCCATCATCGCAAGGTGACTGAGGTCGACGACGCGAGTCACACGACCTGCGATAATTCGGGTGGAATCATCCACACTTCCCGAAATCTGACTCGTGATATCCTGACTGTCATTGACAATATCAACGATTCGTCCGACAACGACCCCGACATTACGCCGACCATCATTGAAGACCACGATCGAAATCGAACCGCTGTCGTCCGGCTCAACCTGCCCGTACTCGCTGATGGAGACGAGTGGCATGATTTCGCCGCGATACTGCACCACCTGCTGTCGTCCGGTCTTCTCGATCGTCTCAGCATGAACTTCTTCAAGCCGCGACACCGTCGACAGGCGAATAGCTGCTCTCGTTCCGTCTCTTGGGTCAACAATGAGCCAGGAGTCTCCGATGCGAGCCTGCTCGCTGCGACTGGAATTCGCATCCATGAACTGCCTCCCCGCAGTCTCACTCAGTACGTGAGCCTGCTGAGCAATGCCCATCACATCCAGAATCAGAGAAACAGTACCATCTCCCATGATGGTGGAACCGGCATATGTCGTGATTCCCTTGATGTACTGCCCCAGAGGCTTCACGACAATTTCCTGGGTGTCATTGATCTGATCGACCACGAGCCCGAACTGGCGATCTTCAGCCTGCAGAACAACCATGTTGACGATTTCTGCAGAACTTCGCTCCTTGTCCGTGCGACGTGGTCGGAGCCCGAGTTCCTCGTCAAGATAGACGAGCGGAAGCAGTCGGCCACGCAGCCGGTAGACCGGCACCGTATGAATGAGTTCAATGTCTCGTCGGGCTCTTTCGCCTTCAAGACGCACCAGCTCCAGCAGGCTGACCTGCGGGATGCAGTACTGATCTGAATCGCATGTCACCACAAGTGCCGGTACGATCGCGAGGGTGAGCGGTATCTTGATCCGCAGCGTAGTGCCCTGACCGAGGTTGCTGTGAATATCCAGCGTACCACCGATCTTCTCGACGTTTGTCTTGACCACATCCATGCCGACGCCACGACCGGAGACGTTCGTGACTTTTTCCGCCGTCGAAAAACCGGGAAGCAGGATCAGCTGAGTCGCTTCCCGATCCGACATCGTCAACGCCATCTCAGCGGTGATCAGGCCCTTCTCCACAGCCTTGGATCGCACACGCTCACAGTTGATACCACCACCGTCATCTGAAATTTCGATGATGACCTGACCACCCTCATGGTAGGAACGCAGCCAGAGTGTGCCCTCTTCGGGCTTGCCGGCTGCTGCACGCACATGAGCGGGTTCAATTCCATGATCCACGGAGTTACGCACGATGTGAGTCAATGGATCCTTGATGGCTTCGAGGATCGTCTTGTCGAGTTCGGTCTCAGCACCTTCCATCAGAACCTGAACCTGCTTGCCACAGGCAATTGACAGGTCCCGCACAACCCGAGGCAGCTTGCTCCAGGCATTTCGGATCGGCTGCATGCGTGTCTTCATGACACCTTCCTGCAGCTCGGTTGTAATCAGATTCAGTCTTTGTGATGCGGTGATCATTCCCGGGTCATCAGTCGACTGACTGAACTGGAGGATCTGATTCCGCGTCAGAACGAGCTCCCCGACAAGATTCATCAGCTTGTCGAGAAGGTGGACATCAATTCGAACGGACGAATCCGCCACAGACGAATTGTTACCCTCTCCACCGTGGTCGATCTGAGATCGAACGGCGGACGTTTTTTCTCCGGCCCCGGAGGACGGTCGGAGATCATGATCCGTTTCTCCACGACGATTGACGGCAGAAATGCCCGTCTCCGCAGCAGCATGCGTCTGCTGATTCTCAGCCGAAGAACTTCCCGGTCTCTGCGAACCGCGGGACACTTTGTCGCCCTCTGATCCGTCGAGGGTTTTCTTTTTTCGACTTCCACGACCGGCGGATTTCTTCGTCTGAACTAAATCAGCGGCCTGAACCTCGACGGTTTCAAAAACCTCAGCCGGAGCAGATTCCGCTTCAGCGTCACTCTGGTCCTGTGCGTCAGCTGCATCCTGCAACGGAACATCAGACGTCACCGCGGACACAGGAATCGCCGCCGGCCGGCCCTCCCGAAGATCCTCCAGAATTGAACAGACCCGCTCATAGGTCTCGGCGCCTTCGCCACCGGAAGACTCAATGTTCGAAAGAATGGAGCGAACCGCATCCACCATGGACAGCAGACCAGATGCGATATCAGCCGTCAGACGCAGGTCACCATCACGCAGTCTGACGAGCAGGTTTTCACCGACGTGTGTCACATGCTCCAGCGTCGGGAAAGCCAGAAATCCCGAGGTACCCTTGATCGTATGAATTGTTCGGAAGATCCCGGAGAGACGGGCCCGGTCGTCGGGCGTCTCTTCCAGGGCCATCAGATCGCGGTCAAGCTGGTCGAGGTTTTCGTAACTCTCTACGAGAAACTCTTTTACAATATCGTCGAGCATTTCCACGGAGGCTAACCTTTCGCGTGACCGTGCGGACTGGCACCAATGGCAAAGCATATGCCTTTAACGCAGCAGTCATCGAAGTCTTCCGGAAATGCTTGCCTGAAAACATCATCACATGTTTCCAAATC
The DNA here is from genome assembly GCA_046345315.1 of Planctomyces sp. Taxonomy (GTDB): domain Bacteria; phylum Planctomycetota; class Planctomycetia; order Planctomycetales; family Planctomycetaceae; genus F1-80-MAGs062. The sequence goes on along the minus strand of JBKDKA010000250.1, from coordinate 12,736 downwards.
TCACTAGTGTGACGGAAGTTTTCTGATCAGAACGATTCTTCCAATTGCATTCAGTTTCATGGATGTTGCGTTCAGCGTGTCAGTCGAACTTCGTCGAGTCGGGATCGTGCTGGCAGACACCGGCGCTGAAACGGACTCTACTGAGAATCAGCGACCGAACGTTCCACGAGCCGATATCCGACTCCCGCCTCGGTCAGCAGGTAGGAGGGTTGTGCCGGCCGCTCTTCAATCTTTGATCGCAGTGTTCCCATGTAGACGCGAAGATACTGATTCTCATGGACCGCGTCGGGGCCCCAGACGTCCTTCAGTAACTGTCGATGAGTCACGACCTTTCCCGCATGGCGAACCAGAACGGTCAGAAGTCGATATTCCGTCGGGGTCAGATGGACCTCCCTCCCGTTGACTGTGACCAACCGATGAGCCAGATCCACGATCAGATGGCCGCTGCGAAACACAGGTTCATCTTCAGCTGTGCGTCCCGAATGATGTCGCAGTGCCACGCGAATTCGTGCGAGGAGTTCTCCAGTTCCGAATGGTTTGGTGAGATAATCGTCGGCACCTGAATCAAGAGCTTTCACTTTGTCGCTCTCGCTGCCTCTTGCTGAAAGAACAATGATCGGGATAGTCGTCCAGTCTCTTATTCTGTAGATAACGTCCAGCCCGTCCGCGTCTGGAAGACCAAGGTCGAGAATGATGGCATCGGGAGGTTCCGCTATGGCCTGGCGGAGGGCGACTTCAGCAGTCTCCGCCTCGATCACATCGAAGCCGTTCGATGTCAGGGAAATTCGAAGGAATTTTCGAATCGAGCGATCATCTTCGATGACCAGCACTCTTGGTGAATCCGCGGTCATTTTGATTCAAAGCTCCCCTCGGAAACCCACTGAAACTTACGCTAACGGCAGACTGAATCGAATTGACGCCCCGCCATCGGCCCGCCGCACCGCAGAGATCGTGCCGCCGTGAAGCTCAATCACGCCTCGACAGATCGCGAGACCAATGCCGCTTCCCGAAGCAGAAAGATCATGGCTTCGAAAGAACTTCTCGAAAATTCGCCGTTCATCTCCTGCCGTGATGCCCGGACCACGATCGCTCACGGCAACCGAAATCAGCCCGCCCGCCGACCGGACCGTCACATCAATCTCCGTTCCGGGTGGTGAGAACTTTGCAGCATTGTCGAGCAGATTCGTGAAGACCTGCTGCATCAGCAACTCATCAATCATGATGGCAGGCAGGCCTTCTTCAATGGAAACCCGCACTGCATGATCTCTCAGCTGACGGTCCAGTCGCTTGAGTGCAACACCAATCACCTCATCAATCGGCTGAAGCTCCTTCTTGAGGATGATCGCCCCGGCTTCGAGACGTGTGAGATCGAGAAGATTTGTGACGAGCCGATGCATTCGATCCGATTCATCCAGAATGGATTCGGCGAGTTCAGTTCGAGCGGCTTCAGTGAGACTGCTTCCCTGATCAGCCAGCGTGCTTGCAGCTCCGGTGAGCGTCGCAAGTGGTGTTCTCAGGTCATGTGACACGGCACTCAGCAGCGAGTTTCTCAAACGTTCTGTTTCCGACTGAATTCGAATCCGTTCGGATTCTTCGGCAAGTTCACAACGCTGGAGAGCCGCTGCGGTCTGCGCCGCAAAAGCCTGCAGCAGTTGGATCTGTCGCGTCTCCGGTCGCTGGCTGCTGATTCCACAGCGGACTCCCAATACTCCCTGAATGGAATCTCCCGTCAGCAGCGGAACATACAGCGAGTCCGTTCCGGGCAGTGTTGAAGTTCCGGCTCCTGCAATCTGACGATTCTCGAACACCCAGCGAATGACTCCGGCGTCGGTGGTATCCTGAGTATCCTGAATCGATTGTGGTGTGAAGACATGCACGTCGGATTCGAAAACGTCCGACAGAATGCGCTGAGTCGACTCAATGATTCCTTCCCGCGTCGGGACTTCCGAAAGTTCACGGCTGAGCGAAAGCAAGGCGGCCGTTCTTCGCTCGCGTTCCCGCGCCATCCTGCTCTGGTGACGAACTCGTTCAGCCAGTTCGCTCACGATCAGACCCGTCGTGAGCATGACCACGAATGTGATCAGATACTGACTGTCGGATACGGCGAGCTGACCGTACGGTGGTACAAATCCGACGTCAAATACGACAACGCTGAGAAACGTTGCCAGAATCGTCGGTCGGCGACCCAGTGTCAGCGACACCGCAACGACCCCTGCCATGAAGATCATCGCGAGATTGGTCGGAGCCAGAATTCCGGAGAACAGCCAGGCAAGGCAGGCGCATGCAGCAACAGCCAGAATTGCGAAAACACTCGATCGACGACCACTCTCGGGATGACTCGGCTGTTGTGTGCTCCGATGTTCTGCTTCACGGTCACCGCTGATGACATAAACATCAATATCACCGCAACGGCGAATCAGGTCGTAGACCCAGGAACCCCGCCAGAACTCATCCCACCAGGATCGCTGCGGTTTTCCGACGATGATGCGCGTAATGTTGTGACGCCGGCAGTGACTGATCACGGCATCCGCGAAACCAGTTCCGGAAACGAATTCAATGCGTCCGCCGAGGCTTTCTGCAAGCTGCAGATTCTCCTCAAGGCGCGCACGATCCTCGACGGTCAGCTGAGGCGTGTTGCCCAGTTCGACGTGAAGTGCTGTCCATGGAGCTCGCAGTGTCGTTGCGATCCGCCGAGTCGCTCGAACAAGGCGAGCAGACATCGGACTCGGCCCCACACAGACCAGCAGGCGATCCGATGTTGGCCAGATCGCTGCGACCGCGTTCTGCTGTCTGTAGTCAATGGCCTGTGCACTGACTCGTTCTGCGGTCTTTCTGAGTGCCAGTTCCCGCAGAACAATCAGATTGCCTTTACGAAAGAAGTTCTCGATGGCTCGAAGAGCCTGTTCAGAGACATACACCTTTCCGTGTTTCAGACGCTCAATAAGCTCATCCGGCGCGAGATCCACCAGTTCCACTTCATCAGCACGCTCAAAGACGTGATCCGGAACCGTTTCTCTGACCGGAACCGATGTCACCTGAGCGACGACATCATTGAGGCTTTCAATGTGCTGCACATTCAGCGTGGTGTAGACACTGATTCCGGCGGCGAGCAGATCTTCAACATCCTGCCAGCGACGAGAATGAGTCATGCCTTCCGCGTTGGTGTGGGCAAGCTCATCGACCAGAATCAACTGAGGCTTTCTGTCGAGTGCCGCTTCGAGATCAAATTCCCGAATCGTCTGACCACGATATGTCACAGTGCGCAGAGGAAGCAGTTCAAGCCCAAGGAGCAACGCGTGCGTTTCCGGCCGCGCATGAGGCTCCACATAACCCACGACCACATCGCTTCCGGCCTTCGCTTCCTTTCGGGCTGCCTCCAGCATGGTGTATGTCTTGCCCACACCTGGCGCCATGCCGAAGAAAATTCGCAGACGTCCCCGTGCCTGTCGATCTTCATCTTCCCTGACCCGAGAGAGCAGTTCATCAGCATTCGGACGTTCAGTCGTCATCGAACCTGTCCTCGGCGCATTTCCTGCAGCAGCTTCTGTCAGCCATGTCCGAGATCCCCTCGAGCCAGATTCCGAATGTACCACCACTGATGCTGCCCATCGACACCAGCAGACCCGGCAGCGAAATGAATACCGCCAGCAGAGCTCCCGTCAGTCCGCCAATAACACCATATACAAGCGAAACAAGAACGACGCGCACTGACCATCTCGGATAGCGAATTCGGGCATACAGAGATCCGCGTGCGACTGCTTTTTTAACGTTCTTTCTCTGTAATGTCATTTCAGTGCATCGAGGGCCAGATTGAGTTTCAGGACGTTGACACGGGACATGCCTCCGGTTTCAGATCGTTCAGACTCCGTGAGACTGTTGACAAGTGTCTGAATGCGAGCAGGATCGAGATTGCGCCGCTGTGCAATCCGATCAATCTGAAAGTCAGCTGCGGCTCGAGTGATGTGCGGGTCAAGCCCGCTTCCGGATGCCATCACCAGATCACTCGGAACTGGTTTCTGATTTTCAGGATCAGCCGCTCGAATCACTAGAACTCTCTCGGCGATCAGTTCATGCAGAGCAGGGTTAGAAGTCGCCATATTCGATCCGGCGCCCGCCTCTGCATTGCAGGGAAATCCCGCAGTGGCAGATGGACGGCCATAGAAGTATGCAGCATCAGTAAACGGCTGGCCGATCAGCTCGCTCCCCACTACTTTCCCCTGATCTTCAAGGAGGCTGCCGTTCGCCTTTTCTGGAAACAGTACCTGTGCTGAGAATGTCACAATCGAGGGATAAACAACCCCGGTGATCAGCGTCGTCAGAACCAGAAACGTCATGGAAGTTCGTATCAGAGAGTTCACCTGACTCCTCCGTCGATCGTGAAAGAAATCCGCTAAATGACTGAATCGGATGCCGCCAGCGCATGTCACATCGCGGACGGCCCGGTGCTCAACCACGCTGTTAACTGCCAAACGACACAATGGCCGCAAGAGCCGTATCGATCGCCTTGATTGCGGGGAACGGCAGCAGAAAACCACCGACACCGTAGACAAGCAGATTTCTGCTCAGCAGTGACGCGGCTCCAATCGGGCGGTACCGGACACCGCGAAGTGCCAGCGGGATCAGAAAGACAATGATCAATGCATTGAAGATGACCGCTGACAGCACCGCCGTCTCCGGAGACGACAGGTTCATCACATTCAATTGCGCGAGCTGCGGATAAGTTCCGACGAATGCTGCCGGAATGATCGCAAAGTACTTGGAGACATCGTTTGCAATACTGAAAGTGGTCAGCGCCCCACGTGTCATCAGAAGCTGCTTCCCGATCTCCACGATTTCGATGAGTTTTGTCGGATCAGAGTCGAGGTCCACCATGTTGCCCGCTTCTTTGGCTGCCTGCGTCCCGCTGTTCATGGCGACCGCCACATCGGCCTGAGCAAGTGCCGGAGAGTCATTGGTGCCGTCTCCCGTCATCGCGACCAGTCGGCCGCCATGCTGACAGCGACGGATGTAGCTGAGCTTCATTTCCGGTGTTGCCTGAGCCAGAAAGTCATCCACACCTGACTCTGCGGCAATCGCCGCCGCTGTCAATGGATTGTCCCCGGTGATCATGACAGTTCGAATTCCCATCGTGCGCAGCTGAGCAAAACGTTCCTTCATACCCGTCTTGATGACATCCTTGAGGTAGATCACGCCGAGAGGGCGATTAACGCTGCACACGACGAGCGGAGTTCCACCCTGATGGGAGATGGAATCCACAATCTTCCGCAGTGAAGCCGGAAACTGCCCGTGACGCTCGCTGACCCATTTTTCGACCGCGTCCGCCGCACCCTTGCGAATCTGACGACCGTCGATATCAATTCCACTCATCCGTGTCTGGGCAGCGAATGGAATTGAGACGCTCTCATCGGATCGCAGCTCCCGGGGTGCAAGCCGGTACTTTTCCCTCGCCAGAGTCACGATGCTTCTGCCTTCCGGCGTTTCATCGGCAAGCGATGAGAGTTGAGCCGCCTCGGCGAGCTCCTCGATGGAAACACCGTCCGCTGAAAGGAATTCCACCGCCTGACGATTGCCGAGCGTGATCGTTCCGGTTTTGTCCAGCAGGAGCACGTCGACGTCACCCGCGGCCTCGACAGCTCGCCCGGATGTCGCGATGACATTGGCCTGAATCATTCGATCCATACCGGCAATGCCGATAGCAGACAACAGTCCCCCGATCGTCGTCGGGATCAGGCAAACCAGAAGAGCAATAATCACCGCGATGCTGACAGGCTCACCTCGACCAGCAAGTTCGACGGCATATCGTGAATATGGAACCAGGGTCACGCAGGCCAGAAGAAACACCAGTGTCATTGCCGACAGGAGAATGTCGAGAGCAATTTCGTTCGGTGTCTTCTGCCGTTTTGCTCCTTCGACCAGAGAAATCATCCGGTCCAGAAATGTTTCCCCGGGATTCGCGGATACTCGAATCAGAAGCCAGTCCGAAAGAACCTGGGTGCCACCCGTGACGCTGCTTCGGTCGCCGCCACTTTCTCGAATTACAGGAGCACTCTCACCGGTGATTGCACTCTCATTGACCGATGCGATCCCAACGACAATTTCGCCGTCGGCAGGAATCAGGTCGCCAGCCATTGTCAGAACCAGATTTCCCTTACGAAGTTCCGATGCCGGCACACGCGACACGAGTGGATGCCCGGGGACCGCCCCTGATTCCAGACTTTGGACCAGCTGGTGAAATTCCGGGGCGGATTCAGCAAGATCAGGCAATTGGTTTGCCACAATATCGACACGCGCCTGACGCAGATTGGCCGCCTGAGCTTTCCCACGTCCCTCAGCCATCGCTTCAGCGAAATTCGCAAACAGCACTGTGAACCAGAGCCATGCGGCAATGCTGCCGACGAACAGTGAAGACTCACCGGTATCGCGCAGAGCAGACTGAACTGCGAGCACGGTCGTCATCAGGCTTCCGACATAGACGGTCATCATCACCGGACGACGAACCTGAACCCTGGGATCAAGTTTCCGGATTGCTTCGATCACTGCTGTTGTCAGCATGGTGAAATTGAACATCTGCTTCGAAGGACGAGTCAACATACGTTTTTCCTGATCTGTTTTCGCTGAGTCGACTGGAGCGGCATCGGGACGATGCACATCAACAACATCTACAGCGGTTCAACCCGCAGCCGTTAACAGCTGAAAATGTTCTGCCACAGGACCAAGAACCAGTGCGGGGATGAAGGTGAGCGCACCAACAAGGACAACGACTCCAGCAAGGAGCAGAGCAAACAGTGGCGTGTTCGTGGGAAGCGTTCCGGAGGACGCGGGAATACGAGTTTTGCGAGCCAGAGACCCACCGATGGCCAGCACCGGAACAATCAGCCAGTACCGCGGTATGAGCATCGCGAGGCTCAGCAGGAAGTTGTAGAACGGAGAGTTCACCGAAAGTCCCGCGAATGCACTTCCGTTGTTGTTCGCGGCGGAAGAAAACGCGTAAAGAATCTGACTGAAGGCATGCGGCCCGGGATTCGACACCGCTCCGGCTCCTTCGGGTCTCAGGACAGCAACCGCTGTTCCGACCAGGACGAATAGAGACGGAATCAGAATGCACAGTGCCGCGAGCTTCATTTCCTTTGCTTCGATCCTGAGGCCGAGATACTCCGGCGAGCGTCCAACCATCAGCCCGGAGATAAAGACCGCAACAATGGCGAAGATAATCATCCCGTATAATCCACAACCAACACCTCCAAAGACGACCTCCCCCATCTGCATCAACCAGATGGCCGTCATACCGGTAAGGGGCATCAGTGAATCGTGCATGCAGTTGACGCTGCCGTTTGATGCAGCTGTCGTGGCAACAGCCCACATAACTGAATGAGCGATTCCGATACGAACTTCCTTTCCTTCCAGATTGGCCGTGTCGACATTCAGTGACTGCACTGCTCCGCCAGGAAGCGATCCGACACTCTGATTTCCCGTGAATTCAGACCTCAACGCAAAGGCAAGACACGGAACAAAGATGAGCAGCATCGCTGCAAGAAGCGTCCTTCCCTGTCGAACATCTCCGACGAGAATTCCGAACATCTCACAGGATGCAGCTGGTATCAGCAGGATGGCAATCAGCTGCAGCAGGTTGCTGAGTGGAGTTGGATTCTCAAAAGGATGAGCTGAGTTGACGCCGAAGAATCCACCGCCATTCGTACCCAGTTGCTTGATTGCGACCTGCGATGCAGCAAGTCCCATCGGAATCTTCTGCTCCGTGACAACATCGCCCGATTGTGTCGTCACTGGCTGAAGCAAAGGAGCGGTCACTGAACTCTTCAGGGACTGCACGACTCCCTGTGAGACAAGTGCGACAGACAGTCCAAGTGACAGCGGCAGCAGAACGAACAGCAGAACTCGCGTCATGTCCGTCCAGTAGGACCCCAGTCCCGCGGAAGCTTCGGAATTCTCCGATTTCACAGTGGTCAGTCCACGAGTGAATGCGAGCAGGACAGCAATCCCCGTCGCTGCAGAAAGAAAGTTCTGCACGGTGAGACCGAGCATCTGCGTCAGCCCGCTCATTGTGGACTCACCGCTGTATGCCTGCCAGTTGGTATTCGTGGTGAAACTCACGGCTGTGTTGAACGACAGATCAGGACTCAGTCCCGAAAAGCCACCGTCATTCATCGGCAGCCATCCCTGAACGCGCTGAAGCACGTAGAGAACGAGCATTCCGAGACAGTTGAACAGCAGCACACAGCAGGCATAACGCTGCCATGACATCTGCTCCGATGAATTAAAACCACAGATTCGCCCCGCAAACTGTTCGATCCGATTCTGAAGGCTGCGATATCGGTAAGGGCGTTCTGAAAGTGTGATCGCCATCCAGCGTCCGAGAAGAACAGTGCCGCACAACAGCAGGAAGAAATAGAAGCCGATGGAAATCCAGTCGGTGGTACTCATGCAAATCGCTCCGGAAAAAGCATCGCGGCAGTCAGGTAGATCGCAAGAAGGACTGCAGCAAGAAAGGCCATAGTGTCAGGGCCATCCATTGTCATATCTCCCGTTGACGGCTTGATTCAGAGCCGATCACAGACACGCACCAGCACAGCACTGGCAGTGAAGAACAGAACGATGAACAGAACGATCAGTAAGTCCACAGTGTCACCTTGAAGTGTGATTGGAAGTCGTTTCAGAACCGGGTCTGGCTCCCGTCGGACAGGATGTTTTCCGAAGATCCCTCAGTTGGAAGAGTGCCAGTCCCGGCGTGGAAATGTGCTCATGGTGTCATCATCGACTCCATTGTTGCACGTGTCGCATAAAATGGGGGTAAGAACTGAGCCACTGCCTGTAAGGGCGGCGCAAAGACACACTTCGATTGCTGAGGCGGCTTTATGGACAACGACCTGAGGCTGCAGCATTGAGTACTGCGAGCTGGTGATGCATCTGAGCACCACCAGCTCGAACATCGACCGGAGATGGGGAACGTGGCTCAGAGGCAACCACATCTGACTGGGCCACACCGCATCTGGTGGAAACAGACCAGCCGGAATCGACGCCATTCCGGCAGTCCGGGCTCCTGCTTTGTCAACACAAAGAACAGGGTTTTCTTGTCATTCCCGCGCAGGCGGGAATCCAGATTGCAACACTGGATTCCCGCCTGCGCGGGAATGACGGAACCCCAAAATCAAGGTTTGGCAAAGCGATCCCGTGCTTCGTCAGCGATCTGCTTCATCAGATATCCAGACAGGATTCTCGCAGTGAGAGTACCTGCGAGCCTTTTTCGAAGATAATCATGCGTGGATCAGCAGACTGATGTTTTCCGGAAGGTACTCCGCAACCTGCTGAATCACGTCGCCCTTCATGGCACGCCAGAGCCTGCTTCGTCGCGTCGATCCGAGGATCAGAACATCCACTGCATAGGTCGCCGCGACGTCCAGAACTGTGTCTCCGATGTCAGTCGCCGTGGAATAGACGAAACGCATCGGGACGCCATATTCCGCAGAATAGGCCTTTGCCGAAGATTCCAGCTGCAGAGCCTCCTGATCGTTGGCAACGTCACTTTCCCGAGTCACCCCGGAGTCAATCGCGATGTGCCTCACGAAGACAAGCCAGAGCTCCGCATGCTGTGATCGTGCATAATCGAACGCAAACTGAAGCAGCTTCGGATTTCCTCGCGTCGCAACCATGATTCTGCGAGCTCGCTGAGCACCACGGTCTGAATCAGGTCCTGCCAGCGAGATCTGCGGCATCGGTGCAACCACTTCCGGAGCTGCCGGCGCGGTCATCGTTGACAACTGGACCGATCGTCGCTGGAGGTAATGATGAGTCAGCCATCGTCCGCCAAGCCCCAGTCCGACAATTGATCCTGCAAAGATCAGGGCACGCGGCTTCTCATAGGCAATGGTCAGCCAGATGGAGATCATGACGATTGAAAGAATCATCATGCCGATCTGCTCTGATCGACGAAGACCAAGTTTTGGGTTGGTGGCACAGGCAGTGACGTTGATCGCCACGGCTCCCACAACACCAATTGCATAGAGTTCCGCAAGAATCTGGACGTCCGGCGCAAGCAGCACTGTGACGACCGGAATGACCGTCGCCATCACGAGCGCCAGTACAGGCATCCCCCAGCGATTCAGTCCGCCGAAGACAGAAGGTAACTCGCGGTCGCGAGCCATCATGAACTGAATACTCACAAGGTCCGTAACGGCAGTGTTGACCGCTGAAAGCAGCAGTGCTGCGAACGCAAAGGCTGCCACGGCGGCAAATGTCGGTCCGACGTAATGGGTTGCAAGAATCTTCAGCATCGTATCTCGAGCCGTTGCCAGCTGTTCCGGATTTCCAACTCCCAGAACATGATCCGGCAGTGCCAGCATGGCTGCTGTCAGGATGAGATTCAAGATGACGATCTCAGTCAGCACGGGCCAGATCGATTTACGCGCTGTTTTCTCGACCGGGTTAACCATAATCCCCGTCATGTTCGCAACAGCTTCGACACCGCTGATGGCCAGAATGATTGAGGTGAACTGCGTCCACCAGTTCCAGGGAGTCCCGACAGGACGCGAGACGCTCACGTTTCCAAGATGTGGCACGGAGGCAACACCGATGATGAGTGTGAAGATGACAGTTGTCAGCGCAACAAATAACGCGATCGTTCCCGCTTTCGTCGGACCGAAGTAGTTGATGATGCCCACCAGCGCAATGCCGGCGGCTGCCCAGAACTGTGGATACGGAAGATGCAGATAGTGAAACGCATCCAGCGCTGATAAGGCGGCGGTCACGACGTAGTCGGCAGCCAGAAGCAGTCCACCGATCACCGAAAGATTCTCGGATCGTTGTCGGGCTGCCGAGTAAACTCCGCCACCTTCCGGGAAATGGCGACAGATCACGTCATAGGCCCAGCCCACTGCGATCAGCAGGATGGACATGGCTCCCATGAACCAGATCGACGAGCGACCTGTGAAGAAGAATGCCAGGCCGAGTACGTAAAGCCGACTTGTCCCCCAGTCTCCAAACAGCATTGGTCCGGCATGATACCAATGGAGTACGCGGGGGCGATTTCCCTGAACAAGCATATCAGTCTCGCTGAGACGATGCGCGCAACGAGAGCCAGTCCTCACGCAAGGACAAAAGAGCGACGGCAATGGCCAGTCGTCGTTCCGGAGTTTCTCGAACGCCTGCGAGGTTAGCTGTCGGATTCGGAGCCGAAAAATGCCCCGTCTGCCTGTGATGGCAGATTCACCCCTGAAAAATTGGTTCCCCCGCTCCGATTTCTCGGATTCGGCGATGCACGGATTCGTTGAGCACATTCTTATTCCGGCATCAAAGGGCAATCAATCGATTCCGGCTGAATTCATATCGGGATTGACGTCGAGCCGTAAAGAAAGCGCAAAGATGCGTCAGCCCTCGGCACTCACTGAGGATCCTGAGTGGCACCCGGCACTGTCGGTCCATTCTGCCGGAATGCCGCTTCGCTGCAGGCGAATCTGCACTCGACGAATTGTACGGCAACTGAATCTTGACATTCCGCCTTCCAGAGAATCACGTCGCACAGGTCGCGGCGAAGGTGCGAGTTACCGCCGGGAAGTCACAACCTGCAGAATCGCAGTCTCTGCTGATCGGTGTAACGATACTGACAAAACGATGCCGTCAACCGACCGCCGTTCTCCATGCAGACGCACTGGGTGCCCCCCCCTATCGTCCCGAGCCGAAAATCCTTCTGTCGAGTTCTTGAGGCTGTTCGTATCGCAGATCCTTCCGTCGAGTTCATCTCGGCGGAGGAATCAAGTGGCAACTACAGGCAGCTGCGAGAGCCTGCGACAATTACTCAGGGCTTGCGCTCCGCCGGGCTCGTCCCGGCGGACGCAGCGAGTCGACTCGTGGATTCCGCCGGGACGAGCCCGACGGAGATCAGTTCTGATCGAGAGGTTTCTCTGTAGCCTTCAATTGTGGCTCCGCCCGGACAAGCCGGACGGAAGCTGACGCCTGCCATGGGTGCCATCGGCCGAAGACCGCTTTCCGTCGAGGGCGAGGGGAATTGGCCGTTCCGTGCATCCGTTTCCGACTTCAGACGTCACACAGTGGCATGGAAGCCGTCACGAATCGCACTCGGCGGACTGACGTCGCGCCGCTCGCCGTTGTTGTCGTAGCCAGAGGAGAAAACGCCAGCGGACACGAGCATCTTCCGGCGTGGCGATGGCTTCAGTCCACCGGCAACGCACCCGGGAGTTTCCGAAATGGCAGGCGATGGTGTCCTGGTGATCCACCCGCAATTGATGAAATGTGGTCAATGCGAATCAGGCGTCGCATCACCACTCGAAACTCACACTGGCATAGCCAGTGGCACACTGCTTTCCAACTTGTTGAACACGTTACGCCGCCTGACAGTGCCACCCTGTCGAATCACGTCGCTCAGGTCGCGGCGGAGCCGCGAAGTCCCGCCCGGCAGGCGTGACCTAGTGCGTTTGTGAGTGACTCAAATCAGCCGGGTGCAAGTCCCTGTCAGGAGGTTAGAGTTTGAAACTGTAGCTGACCGAAACTGCGTCGTCGCGAGGCGGGGTGGAGAGCATCGGGAGGCGAACGGGCGGTCCGAAACGAAAGTGAACTCGATTCGGCCTGTTGTCGCGGCGAGCCTGCTAGCTAAAGGCGAAGCCGAAGTGCCATACAGAATCTCGCGAGGGATCGATCTCTGCCGGAAGGCAGAGATCCGTGGTTGAACCGAGACATGAAACACAAACTCATGATGTCTTGGGCGGCA
>JBKDKA010000249.1:0-34892 GCA_046345315.1 Planctomyces sp. | reverse complement strand
GTGCGGCACCGGGGACTGCAGACCATGACAGCACCGGTGTTGCGCCGAAAAGAGTGGCCTGAACTGCGAGGCCTGTTGGAGCAATGCTGACTGTAAAGTTCGCTCGAGCGCTCCATGAACCGAGATCGCCGGCACTGTTCCGTCCGCGCACCCAGATTCCGTAGGCACCCAGTTCAAATCCGGACAGGTTGATCGACGTGCCGACCACGCTGGTGTTCGAAAAGTATTTCACTGTCCCTGTTGTCAGCCGATCAACCCAGATTTCGTAGCTGACTGCCCCGGGAATACTTCCCCAGCTGACGGTGAAGTTGCCGGATGTCAGCGTCTGCACGGGATTCACAATCGATGCCGCAGTTCTCACCCTCCACGCAGCCGGAGCGCTCCAGACACCAAGTCCACCTGAGGAAGTGATACCGCGGACCCAGACGTTGTAGTTGCCGATGGACAGATCAATCGGCGACGTGAACGAAGTTGTTGTGATTCCGGATTGCCGAATCACGTTTGTCTGACCGGTCGTCACATTGTTGACCCAGATTTCGTAGGTCGCCGCATTCGAAATCGCAGTCCACGTGAAAACAGGTCGCGCTGTTGTTGATGTAAGTGAGCTGGTGGCAAAAGTCGTGACGGTTCGATCAGCGACGCTGATGGAAATCGTACCGGATGTCAGTCCGGGTGCTGACACGGTGACGACAGACGTCTGCGTCCCGTCAATCAGATTGTCGGAGACTGCGGTAGCCGTCACCTGAACCGACGACTGTCCGGCCGGTATGGTGACTGTTGCCGGAACAGTCAGTTCCGTTGTGTCGGAAGAAACAAGGTTCACCGTCAGAGCAGCAGCGTTGCTTCCAGTTCTGGAAATTGTCAGCGTCGAATTCTGGCCGGAAGTGGCTTCAATCAGGTTAACGGTTGACGCTGTGACACTGATCACTGACACAGCGGCTTCGGATGCTGCGGTCTCAAAGTCAACCTTTACGTTTGATGATGCAATCGTGAGCGTTCCGGCACGAGTGACAGTGCGAACGGTTCCGGCACGAGTGTAAGATGCCGTCACGGTGTAGGTGCCGGCAGGAACCTCGACCGCGAATCCACCGGAAACTCCGATCGTTTCTGTGAACACCGCCCCAGAGACGGTATTCGTCACAGTGATGGTCCCACTGCGAATCGCTTCACCCACTGAATAAAACTGATCAGCATTTGAGTCTGTATAGACGACTCCTGTGATGATCGGATTCACGGTACGGGTGCCGAAACTCTCCGCCACCATCGCGGCATTGAAATCATCTCCTGTATCCGTGAAGACGCCGTATCGAACACCGACGCCTATATCTTCGTATACGTCATCCATGATATTCTGCCGATGCCCGGCACTCAGGAAGAGGCTCCGGTGTCGATCGAAAACAGACTGCAGCTGATCGAGCACACCGGTTGTTCCACCCCAGGCAATATTCTCACCGACAAACGATGACGGATATCCGGCAGTCTGAGCTCGCTGTGCGGGTGTGGCGTTGCTGCCGAGTGTTTCGTGAGCGAAGTAGTCGCGATCGAGCATATCCTGCGCATGCAGGCGAGCGGCATTGATCAGACTCTGGAATGGCGCCAGTGGCTGCTTTGGAGTTGTTGAGATTGTTCCGGCTGGCAGGCCGGCGTTCAGACTGATTCCATATCGCGTTGCTTCAGCCGCTGGATTCGCTCGAGCTCGATTCAGCAGTTCAACCAGAAGCTGCTCATTGTCCGTCAGACTGAATGCAGTCAGAAGAACGCGACACTCGACGGATTCCGCAGAATACGCGGTTGTTCTGGAAGATCTGCGACGACGAGCTGTCGATCTCATTCCGTTTGAATCCCGGAAACCGAAGTTTCGAAAGACTTAGAACGCCTTGATTTTTGTGTCGTCATTCCCGCGCAGGCGGGAATCCAGTGCCCCAGTGTGGATTCCTGCCTGCGCGGGAATGACACAAAACCCATGTTTTAAGCTCAGGCAAAACACTGGAGCGTATATCAGGCATTCCTGATGGTATCAGACTAGTCCCGAAGTCCGGAAATTCATTATCTCATGTTCGGAACTCCCTGAGCCTTCTATGATCCTGCATCATCCTTCTGACGGATGTCAGAAGTGAGACGAATTTTCGTGAAGGTTGAAAAAAAGCAACATGTCAGCAGAAATCATCGCCATCGGTTCCGAACTCACCTGCGGAGCAAAACTGGATACAAACAGTCAGTGGCTGAGTCGCGAGCTGGAGGGAATCGGCTGGACCGTCAGCCGCCACGTGACGCTCGCTGACGATCTCGCTGCGATGTCCGCAGAATTCAGAGCTGCCGCGTCGCGATCTTCCGTTGTGCTCATCACCGGAGGCCTCGGACCGACGCTGGATGACATTACCCGAGAAGCCCTCGCTGCGGCTTTCGATCAGAAACTCATCAGCGACCCTGTTTCGCTGCAGCAGATTGAGGCCATTTTTGCTGCTCGAGGCCGTTCCATGCCGGAGAGAAATCATCGTCAGGCTCTGCGCCCGGAGCATTCGGAATCGATTCCGAACCACTGCGGAACAGCTCCCGGAATTCTGATGCGAGTCGAGTTACCGGGCACAAAGAACGATCCCGCCCATCGCTGCCTGATCGGCGTCATGCCGGGTGTTCCGGCGGAAATGAAGCCGATGTTTACTCTGCAGATTCGTCCTCACCTGCTGCAGAGTGGCACGGTTGTTCATCGAACGATGATCCGAACTTTCGGTTTCGGGGAGTCTGATGTCGAACGTCGTCTCGGCGATCTGACGGCCAGGGGCCGCAATCCTGAGGTTGGAATTACGGCCAGTGAAGCGGTGATCTCGCTCTCGATCACATCGCGTGCGACTTCTATCGAACACTGCCAGGAGATGAATGCACATGTGAGAAACGAAATCGTCAGCAAACTAGGAACGGCAGTCTACGCAGAAGACGACCGCGAACTTCACGATGTCGTCGGCGAAATGCTGAGTCGGCAACAGCTGAAGGTTGCAGTGCGAGAAGGATCAGTGACCGGTGGTCTGATTGCCTGCTGGCTGACCGAAAACCAGACGCACCATGGTCAGGTCACATCGGCATCTGTTCTGCCCGCAACGATTTCCTCTCAGCTGACAGTCTCTCCGGGACAGCAGGGCCTCCGTTCTGAGGCGGAACTCTGGGATGAATTCGTTGACAATCAGGGACCTTCGCTTCTGCAGTCGGAAGCGGCTGATTTTGTGCTGCTGACTTCGCTTCATTTTGATGCAGTTTCAGAAAAAGGCGTTGCCCTGAAGCGAGGTTTCGTGTCACTGTTCGGAAAGTCCCGGTCCGGACAACAGTTTCGCGAAACTCATGACGTCAGCATGTCGGGGAATCTGGCGATTTTTCGACAACGTGCGGCACGAACCGCTTTGAATTCTCTGCGTCTGGCCGTTCAGGCGGATTCGGGTTCCGGCACCAAAACGAATTGATTACTCTCTCACCGAGAATACGTTTCACGAACAGAACTCCTTCAGACAAGACCAGACTTGATGGCTCGCAAAGCAAAATCCCGTTCAACCGCCTCAGCCACATCAGCAGCGAAGAGAAAGACTGCCCCGAAATCCCGGTCTACGACAGGGCAAAAAGTGGCGGCTCCTTTGAAACAAAAGACGGTGCCGGTTGCTGCAGTCGAAGAGGAACGCCTGCCTGCTGTGCAGGAAGTGATGCCGACTGAGCCATCACCGACGGGAATTCTGGTGCGTGAAGCGATGCGAGAAGACATTCCGGAACTGGAAGAATTCGTCGAACGATTCGTGCAGGCGAATCGCCTGCTGCCACGCACTACCGAAGAGCTGTATGACCTGATTCCGTTCGGCTTTGTCGCCATTGCCGACAACAGGCTCGTTGGCTTCGCAGCACTCGAGATCTACTCTGCGAAGCTTGCGGAAGTCCGCAGTCTCGCCGTCCATGAAGACTATCAGGGGCGAGGAGTCGGACGCGGACTTGTCGAACGCTGCGTCGATCTGGCTCAGCGTCGAAACATTCTGGAAGTGATGGCCATCACCTCGTCTGACGGTTTCTTCCGAGCCTGTGGCTTTGATTTCACACTGCCGGGCGAGAAGAAAGCCCTGTTCATGCAGACCCGCGAGAAGTACTGACAGGCATCCAGTCATCTGGTGGATCCGGCTGCTGCCAGGCGCTCATTCCACCGTCGACAAGCAGCATCTGGCCGTGTATGTGTTCCGCCGCGTCGCTAAGCAGGAACGCGGCCACATCGCCGCACACATCGGCGTCAGGGACTTTGCCGTTCGGTGTGTGGAGCTCCATCCAGCGTCGAAAACGAGGATCATCAATGGCCGGTGCTGTGAGCGGTGTTCTGACGAGCCCGGGTGCAAGGCCGTTGACGCGAATACCGAGCGGTGCCAACGCGACGCAGAGTGACCGCACCATCGCGTCGATCGCGCCCTTCGAGCTGTCATACGCCACATGAACCGTCTCACTGAGCCGTCCGTTGATTGATCCGATCAGCAGGATGCGGCCGGACACTTTGTGCTGCACCCAGCGACGAGCAAAATGCTGAATGATCACGAACTGCGAATAGACATTGAGTTTCATCGTGCGATCGAATGTCTCGAAGTCCATTTCCAGAAACGGCTGGTCGATGAAGGTTCCGGCGTTACAGACGAGCGTGTCGATGTTCGGCTCGGCAGCAATCGCTGCATCCGCCACCTTGATGACACCTTCAGGCATCGGTCCCGTCAGGTCGCCTGCAATCACGGGAGCCGGGCTGCCCTGAAACGCACAGGCTGCCGCAGCATCCTGCGCCGTGGATGCATGACGCGACCCGTGCAGAAGCACCTTCGCTCCGGCTCGCGAAACGCTCTTTGCAATCTCCAGACCGATCCCGCGAGTGCTGCCAGTGATGAAAGCTCGACGCCCGTCAAGAATTCCCATCGCCCCGGATTCCTTACATTTGCGGCAACGCCGTTGATTGAAGTTGGGCCACAATTTGGCACCGTCCAACGAGTGCTTAGTCAAACCTTGATTCTGGGTCCGTCATTCCCGCGCAGGCGGGAATCCAGTGCCCCAGTGTGGATTCCCACCTGCTCGGGAATGACACAAATCCTCAGCTCTAAGCTCTGAAAAAGCACTCAATCGCATTTCAGAACCACCTCTACCATTCGCCAAGCTCTTCCTGCAGTTCACACCAGCGAGCTTCCGATTCACTCAGTTCTGCTGAAACGGTTTCAATCTGATTGTGCAGTTCCAGAGCCTTCTTCGCATCTCTGCACTTCATCATTTCAGCCTGAAGTGCCTTTTTCTGCTCATCCAGTCGTGCGATCGTCTTTTCCAGATTGCGAAGCTGTTTACGAGCCTGATGCTGATCTTTGGCGGCAGCGACTTTTTCAACCTTCGCAAGTTTGGCTGCCGGTGGAGTCGCCAGTTTCTTTCCTGATGCCCGCTCCCGTTCTCCGTCTTCGATCTCCCGATTGACGTAGTAAAGATAGGCATCATAGTCGCCGGAATAGTTGCGAGCTCTTCCGTCACGCACTTCGATGATCGTTGTGGCAACGCGACGCACGAAGTGACGATCGTGGCTCGTGAACAGAACTGTTCCCTTGTAAGCGAGAAGTGCTTCCGCGAGCGACTCAACAGTCTCCACGTCGAGGTGGTTACCGGGCTCGTCAAGAATCAGAATGTTGTACGTTCCGAGGAGCAGTCCGGCCATACAAAGGCGAGCTCGTTCACCCCCGGAAAGCACTCGAACTGGTTTCTTTGTGTGTCCGCCACGAAACAAAAGCGAACCGGCACAGGCAAGACAGTCCTGAGTTGTGGTTCCCGGTTTGGCTTTGTACTCAAGGTACTCGAGTACTGTCTGGTCAGGAGGCAGCGAGTTGTATACATGCTGAGCGTAAACGCCGATCTCGCAGCCGTATCCCCACTTCACCTTGCCAGCGGCTGGTTTCAGGGAATCAACGAGTGTTCTCAGGAGTGTCGTCTTGCCCTGTCCGTTGTCTCCGACAATCGCCGCACGCTGCTGATGTTCCACCTCGATCTCGATTTCGGAGGCGACGACATGATCAGGGTACCCGATGGACAGGTCCAGACACCGGAGCGCCGGTCCCTGTCGCGGTTCGACGTTGGGAGCACGAATATGAGCAGACGGAAGATCGACTTCGATTTCTTCGAGTGAAAGCCGATCCAGCTGCTTCTGTTTGGAACGTGCCTGACTGGCCGTCGTGGCTCGAGCACGGTTCTTGTCAATGAATCGCTGAAGCTGCTTCTGTTTAGCCTGAACAGCTGCATTTGTGCGTTCCGCACGCGTCTTTTCTTCCTCAGCCTGCTGCAGGTAAGCTCCAATCTTACCGTTGTACATCGTCAATTTTCCGCGACGGAGATCCAGCGTCTGGTCGCAGGTCGCGGTGAGAAACTCCCGATCGTGTGAAACAATCAGGCAGGCTGCCGGGAAGCTCCGAAGGAAGTGCTCCAGCAGAATCTGAGTTCGCAGGTCCAGAAAGTTCGTTGGTTCGTCCAGCATGAGCAGGTTCGGCTCATGAAGCAGCAGTGCCGCCAGCTTGACGCGAGTCTGCCATCCGCCGGAGAGACTCTTGACGGGACCGTTGAGATAGTCGCCCTTCAGTTCAAACTCCGCAGCCACTTCACCGCACTTCCAGTCCGGCTGACCGCTGTCCCTCATCAGAAACTGAAGCGCTGATTCACCAGGTTCAAACGGATCGTGCTGACGAAGGTAGCCGACGCGAAGATTCGGAGACCGGACCACCTCACCGCTGTCCAGTTCTTCTTCACCGAGAAGCACGCGCAGCAGTGTGGATTTTCCCGCACCGTTTCGACCGATGAAGCCGACTTTCGTGTCTTCATACAGAGTCACGCTGGTGTGATCCAGCAGCTGCTGGTCACCGTAACTCTTTTCAGCATCATTCAGTTGAAGCAGAACAGACATGGATCATTCACGAAATCAGGGAGCGGGGTACAGGGAACTGAGAACAGGCAACGGCGGAAAACACCAGAGACCCCGGTGCTGAATGCGCGGGGTCTCCGTTCGGGTCGTCATGATCGAATACGCCGAAGTGTTGTCGGCCTTTGTTCTTTTTGATGTGCGACAGCCAGCCAAATCCATTCAGAGTCAGCTCCGCCCCATCAAGCAGGTTATGGACCGCATCAGGTTGCGACGGCGACGTCCTTGAGTTTTGGAAGCAGGTACTGAACTGTACCCGCCATGGATCCCAGATTCGGATAATCTTCTTCCGGAATCTGAATTCGATACATTTTTCGGAGTTCCATCACGATGTCGAGGAAATCCATGCTGTCCAGTTCCATCTGTTCCCGGAAAGCCTTCGCATCGTCCAGGTCGGACAGATCCTCGTCCGGAGCAATTCGCTCCAGAATTTCCAGAATGACCTGACGGATCTGCTCAGCATTCATCAACCTGACCCCTTAACTCTTCAGAACGATGATTTTTCGATCAGTTTCCACAAGGTGGCACAAAACAGATATCAACTCAAAGGGACATCACAAAGAATTCACCCTCGACAACCGGGGAGAAACACTTCTGTGAGACCACCTCGGGGTTGAGTCCACCTGATCCGATACAATCCCCGAAACGACTCAGATGTTCAACCTGACGCCGTGATTTACTCAAATCTGCGAATGATCAACACGGAGTTAATTCCCAGCATCCCGAAGGAATTGTTGAGAATGCAGGTGACCCGCCCCATGTCACGAGGTTTGTTCAGAACCAGACCGGGCAGCTCGCACCGTGGATCCAGATTATCAACATTGATTGTAGCGTGAGCGATTCCATCGTCAAATGATGGAAGATTTCCCAGCATTTCCAACGCACCGGCCGCTCCCATGGCGTGACCGATAAAGCTTTTCGTATTGTTGATCGCGACTCGAGGCACGCTACCAAACACCTGACGGAGTGCGGTCGACTCCTCAATATCGCCCTGTTCCGTGGCGGTTGCGTGGCTGCTGACGATGTCAACGTCCGATGCGGAGATTCCGGCACGGCTGAGAGCCAGGCGAATACATTCCGCCTGTCGATTCGAATCCGGAAGCACGAAATCTCTGGCATCGGAATTCATCGCATAACCGATGATTTCCGCATAGATTTTCGCTCCACGCGCCTGTGCGTCGGAGAGTCGCTCCACTGTACAGATGCCACCACCCTCGGCCACAACAATCCCGTTACGGTCTCGATCAAACGGGCGAGATGCTTTTGAGGGATCTTCGTGCATCGCCAGTGCTCCCTGAGCAGCAAAGCTGGCAAAAATGCCGAATGTGTGGATGCTCTCGGAAACACCACCGGCGATCGCAAGGTCGACTTCTTCAAGCCTCAGCATCTGAGCAGCCTGAATGAATCCCGCGTTTCCTGCGGCACAGGCTGCACCAATTGTCAGGTGCGGTCCAGTCACCCCCATGTTCAGGCTGACTTCACCGGCTGGATTATTCGCCACTGTTCTTGGGTTGTGGTGATGCGACCAGACCTTGGTGTCGTATCCGAACTTCGAAATCTCGAAGATTTCGTTCTCTGTCTCGACATTTCCGTGCTCAGTGATTCCCAGATAAATCCCGACACGGTCTCGTCTTACGGTTGCCCAGTCGAGCCCGGAATCACGAACGGCTTCGTTCGCACAGTAGATTGCGACCGATCCGGCACGAGTTCCGCGACGGAGGTCTTTTTTCTTCTGATATCGCAACTCGTCGAAATTGCAGACCCCGGCGAGCACATGTCCGATATAGCGAGTCTCGTAGTTGACGACTCCGGATCGACCGGCGAGCAGATTCTGGCGAAACTCCGCCAGATTATTACCGTTCGGAGACGCGATGCCGATTCCTGTGATGACGATACGGTCCTGAATAGCCAAGACGGGGCCTCTCCAACACGCAACGCCGACAACCTCTGATCAGACGAATCGCGAACAGGGAACACGGAAACAAAAAACGCCCGAAAGAGGATCGAGCGGAAAGTTAGAGAGTATCGTCGCAGAGCGCTGCTGACAAGCGCCCGGGGGAGCTTGCCGTGGTCAATTCTCACGGACAGTGGTCTCACGGACAGTAACGCATCTGCCTGGTTACGGAATCGTCAGCGTCCGCCGATTGTACCACCGGCGTTCATGGCGAGATTGCCACCATCCATCGGTATCAGTGTGCCGGTGATCCAGGACGATGCATCCGAAGCCAGCAGCACGGCGAGTCCCTGAATGTCATTCGGTGTCCCCAGTCGTCCCGACGGAATGCCGCTCAGCCATTTCGCCTTGATCGAAGGATCCGATTCCATTCGCTTTTCGAGGCTCGGATTCACAACCTGAGCTGGCAGGATGGCGTTGACTCGAACACCTCGCCCGGACCATTCCGTGCTCAGCTCACGCGTCATCTGAATCACAGAACCCATCGCCATACTGTAAGCGATGTGTCCGCGCCCCAGTGCCGTGGTGCTGGCAAGCGATCCGATATTCAGAATGCTTCCGCGACCGGCTGCCAGCATGCGGCGGCCGCCTTCCTGACACATCTGGAATCGTCCGAACACAAGATTCTGAAAAACCTGATGCACCTGTTCCAGCGAGATTTCTTCTGGTTTTCCCAGAATTCCTTCGCCGGCGATGTTGGCCAGAAAGTCGATCTTTCCGAACTCCCTGTCGAGCCGATCGTAAAGTCGCAGAATCTGAGACGGATCCGACACACTGCAGACCTCTGCAACAGCTCGCCTTCCGATAGCCCGAATATCCTCTGCAGTCTGCTGCACGCCTTCGGCATTCAGGTCTGCCAGAAGAAGGTCCGCACCGTGTGTGGCCAGTGCCAGCGCCGATGCACGTCCGAGCCCGCTCGCAGCACCGGAAACCAGCGCAACTTTCCCCGTCAGATCAAACAATGACATGATTTCACCGCTTCCCGTTTTCGATTCTCTCTGCAATTCGCAGCAGTCCCTGAAGTGTCTCTTCGACAATCTGAGGCATCCGGATCGGCTCAGAGAATTCCGCTGAGACAATACTGCGGAGCCGTTCCAGTTTCTGAGGCAAGCCTCCTGACAGAACGACCTGCGTCCAGTCTGTTTTCGGACAGATTCTTTCGGCACACCGGCGGTAATTCTGAGCCATATTCTCAAACGCCGCAATGAACAGGTGTCCCACAGTCAGATTCTCAAGTCGAATCCTCTGAAGATTTCCCGAATCGCCGACGCTGCTGGCAAAAAAAGCAAGATCCATTTCCAGATCTGTCGATGCCGTTTTCTCAATCGCCCGAGCGATATGCTGCCATGGATCGCGAATCACGTGACCATCCGCGACGCTGAGTTCACACAAGAGCTCTACCAGAGCGTTCAATGACCGGCCGGCCGGAAGATGCGTGATCGTGTTCAGATACTGACCGTCGAAGAACGGCCTCGACTGATAGTTTCCCGGGCAGAATTCTGAAGTCACCTGACTGACCTGAGACCCCGTGGAGATATTGAGCGACAGTTCTCCTCGCTTCAGATCAGCTCCCAGCAACGCCGCCTGATGGTCACCAACCGCCGGAAAGCACGGAATGGACGTTCCGTCAATGTGAAGAACTCCCGCCGTGTCACCATTCAGAATCCCGGATTTCACATCCGGCCACGCGAGATGCCCGAATGCCAGCTTTGAAAAAAGCTCCCGAAAGATCGTCCCCGTTCGGAGTTGCAGTGTGCCCAGTGCCAGCGTCGGGTCCGTGACCGGCGGCGCTTCACAAAGAGCCGACACCACGTAATCTCCGGAATTCATTGCAAAGGCTGCTGTTCCGGGAAGTTGACCGGTGGCAGTGAGCCAATAAAGCAGACTGACTGCGGAACCTGGTTTCAGTTCATTGCCGATTTCCCGCAGGTCGTTCTCGGAGATCTTTCCGGTCAGGTCATCGAACCATGATCCAGTGGTTAACATTGCTTCTGTATCCGCTCCGAACCCTGAAAACTTCGGAAGGGTAACTCGCTGATCTCTCCACGAGAGATAGTTCGTCACAGCCCGAAATTCAGCATCGGTCAGAATGACGCCGCCCATCTGACTGGAAAACACAATCCCGTTGATCCTGGAGTATCGATTGAGATACTGACGGATGAGCGCCTTCGTGGACCGAACCATCTCATCTGGGTTTACCTCGAAGTGCCCCGCAGGCAGGCCCGACACCGCGCCTGGAAACGGAACCTGCGTCACATCGGAGACGCTTCGCTGTGAGGTTTCCAGAACTCCACCCTTGATCGATGTGGATCCCAGATCAATTCCCAGATAAAGACTCATCGAATCCGATACTCATGCGATTCAGCAGGAAGTTCCGCAGCTGCCGTCGCAGCCGGCTTCTGAAGATACTTTTTCAGTTCAGGCCACTGCTTTTCTGCGAAGACCAGCGCCGACAGGCCAAGATAGAAGAACGAACAGAGTATCAGCCCGGTCGAATGGTACCAGCGTGGACGAATCTCCCTCGGAAGAAGCCGCAGGTTGATGTACAGCAATTGAAGAGCAGTCACGCCGATCGCCACATTGTTCAGATTGGCGATGATGATGGTCATCAGCTTGGGCGTTCCCCAGGTGCTGAAGACCCACGTCCAGATCAGTGACCAGATGACATAGAATGCCAGGATACCGTAGTAGATCCATTGAACCTGATCCGGTCGAAAAGTCGTGCGAACGCGACGACTGGCGGTCCAGATACCGTCGGTCCAGCGTCGACTGAAGTCATCCACGATTGACATCTGGCTCGGCAGCATGACGGCCATGCCCGCAATCAGTGCGACGAACCAGAGAATCTGTCGGACTGCCGGCGACAGTTCCGGAGCGAGACGCATCCCATCGGCCGTGACAATCGCCTGCGCCCATTCGAGCCCTTTCTCCTTCATTCCGGTCAGTCCGGAGTATTGCACGAATTCGATCGACATCAGTGCGGGCAGGGCCATGCCCATGAAGCATCCTGGGGCCCAGACAAAGATCTGGTCTGTGATGATGTATTTCCACCAGCCGCTCCAGCGCCGCATGTTCTCCGGCGTCACCGGAAAGGCAGCACCAACATGGCTGAGTGTGATATTCTTGCCTCCGACGGCACTGGCAATTGCACCGACACGGCTGCCCATTCCCCAGCCTTTGTCACGGACGAAATTGCTGTAGGTGGAATTTGCAAGACCCCCGCCGCCCGCATAACCGGCGAATGCTCCCAGAATCGCGATGTTCGCCAGCGCAACCGCAGGCCATTCACCGTGTTCCATGTAATGCGAAAAGGCGTTGACGACCGTGGTGTTCTTGCCACCATCAGAAACCGGAACAGTGCCGAATTTCAGAAATCCGCTGAACACATCCCACCAGAGCGATCCATCAACAAAGACGACTCCAACGAAAAGGCAGAAGCCCAGAATGAACAGCACCTTGGCCGTCATCACAGCCTGCAGCATGTTGTAGATTTTGCCACCGACAAGTACCGGAAGTGCGACGCCGATCAGGCATGCGTAGGCGAGTACGGTGACAAGCAGTCTGTCTTCCGGTCCTGCTGGACGATTCAGCCAGAGCGACGCGATGATTGCGGCTCCATTTGTTGACAATGCCGGAATCAGAGCACTCGCATTCAGGAGCAGCATCAGCGACATCCACAGAGCCGGTCCCGGGCGGACTCGCATGAACCCTGTGAAGACGGGTTCGCCGCAGTAGAGCGCATATCGACCGCACTCAATGTTGTAAAACACCTGCAGCACAATCGCGATGGTGGCTACCCACATGAGCCCGCCGCCGTAACGAGCTGTGATCTCCGGGCCAAGCAGCCACTCTCCGCCGCCAATCTGAATCCCCATCATCACGATGCCAGGTCCGACGAAGCTCGCCCAGTTCCGCCACGCCAATGGTTTCGGCTCCGGAAGGTCTGCGACAGTCCACGCCGGAATGGCATCAGAGTCAACTCGCATGGAACTTCGATCTCCTCAGAACGAGATGGCCTGCTCGTGATTTTCGGGACACATGATCAGTCCATACGCATGACCAGTGCACGAATCATACGCTGATTCCCGCGGCTTTTGCGAACGTCAGCATGCGCCTGAACAGTTGTCATCTCCGGATTCAGATCAGCCGAAAATCGGTTCGAGCAGACGTTTCGCTGCTGGCGTCAGTCCTGCACTTCCCTCCCGACGGCTTGCAGCAGCCGCCATTACCTCTAGAATCGCTGACAATTTCCCTGACTAAGTTTCCACACCAGCGCACATTTCTTCATCGGAGCATGTGAATGTCAGTACAGACTCGACGCAGTTTTCTTGGTTCTGCTTCTCTGCTTGCCGCCGGAGTCGCGTCAGTTGTCACTCGAGGCTTTGCGAGCACCGCAGCGGCGCCAATGCCAAAGCTTGGAATTCAGCTTTACTCACTCCGCGGTTACAACCTGGATGATGCCCTGAAACACGCCGCCGAACTCGGCTTCGAGCAAGTGGAGTTCTACAGCGGGATGTTTCCGCTGGATGCATCCGACGAAGTCATTGCGGATATCAAAAGGAAAGTCGCTGCACATGGGCTCGTGATCTCCGGCCACGGTGTGAACAGACTGACGAAGGATGCTGCAGAGAACCGCAAAGTCTTCGAATTCGCAAAGAAAGCCGGCATTCCATGCATCACAGCCGATCCGGACTTTGATTCGTTTGATAACCTCGACGAACTGGTCAAGGAATTCGACATTCGCGTTGCCATCCACAACCATGGACCTCGCCATCGTTATAACAAGGCAATCGATGTTCTTCGCGTCGTCGAAGGCCACGACGTACGCATCGGGGCCTGCGCGGATCTGGGACATTACATCCGATCGGGACAGAACGCTGCTGAGGTCATCCGCATCCTGAAAGGCCGGCTCTACGGAATTCACCTCAAAGACTTCGCCGAGATGAAGGACCAGACAAAGGGTGTGATCCTCGGAAAAGGGCATCTGAACGTCGAAGAAGTCGTGAGCGAACTTCAGGCGGCAGCTTTCCCGGCGGATGGTGCGTTTTCACTGGAGTACGAAGAAAACGAAAAGAATCCGATCGCCGATATTAAAGAGTGCGCTGCAGTGGCAAGAGCCGCCATGAAAGCCGTCAGCAGTCGCGGCTGATGGCAGTGCTGAGTCCTCATCGATGTTTCAGTACTTCTGGATGAAGATCTCAAAAGGAAGCCCTGCAGCAGACTGTAAACCGGGTGGGTGCATTGTCTGAGCACAATGCACCTGCTGATTCATTGACGATTCTCGGGGAAGAAGCTCGGATGTCAGCAAAACCAACGGCGATACAGACCAGAAGCTCGGATTCGGCCGCAGTGGCTGGCTCGGCAGGTTACTTTCCGGCAAGCGGCATGGTCCGCCCCAACCAATATCGAGACACCCGAGAGCTTGCGCTCGTCCGCTGGCTTTCCGGTCGCCAGATGATCGCCCTGCCGATACTGCTCAGCGTGATTGTCAGTAGTTCCGTCTCTTACGGTCAGACGACCCCGACTTCGACGGAACTGATCCTCTGGCCGGATGGAATGCCTGCACCAGTCATTCCGGCTGATCCGCCGGAGAAAGTCGAAACCGGTAAGGACGAAATCCAGCGTCGTTACAACGTTTCCGTTCCCAGGATGATTGTTCATCTGCCGAATGATCGCGAGAAACATTCCAGAACCGGAGTCATTGTGATTCCCGGCGGCGGCTTCTCCAAACTTGCCGACGGTCACGAAGGGGAAGAAGCCTGTCATTGGCTGACTCAGCAGGGCATCACAGCATTCCAGCTGATTCATCGAACTCCGACTCATGAGCACGCAATGCCCAATGAAGGCCCTGTTCAGGACGCTCAGAAAGCGGTGGCCATCGTGCGACAACGAGCGGCGGAGTTCGGAATCTCACCGGATCGCGTGGGTGTTCTCGGATTCTCCGCCGGCGGTCAGGTTGCACTGATCGCGGCGACCAATGACAAAGTGGATCCGGTGAAGGCCGAAGCCAGCAGCCACAAACCCGATTTTATGCTGCTGATTTATCCGTACCAGATTTACGACACGGCAACCGAACGTCTGCGAAAAGAGGTGCATCCTGATGCCGGACTTCCTCCGACGTTCATCGCACAGATGGGCGATGACAAGGGATCGCTGGCTCAGGGAAGTGCACTGCTTTATCTGGAACTTCTGAAACGGGGTGTGCCGGCAGAGCTGCACATCTACGAACGTGGCGGACATGGATTCGGGATGCGAGCTCGAACGGGCGCGACCGGCCCAACTGACTGGCCTCATCGAGCCGCCGACTGGCTGAAACAGCACGAATACAGTTCCGCTCACTGAGCTGACACTCGGCCAATCATTTTCAGTGCCTGCTGATGGCACTCAGCGACTCGCAGTCGAGCCAACTCAGCGCATTCCCGATCATCCGTTCCAGCGATGAGCTTCTGCACCTCATCATCAGTGAGGGGCGGACCGTAGATGATTCGAACCGGGCGTGGTCGAATGAACCAGGCACCTCGAGGCATCACGTTGTCCGCGCCGGCAATTGCGACAGGATAAACGGGCTGATTCGTCCGCCGGAGTACGGCGAGAAATCCGGGGCGAAATGCTCGCACAGAATCTCCGGATGTCCGAGTTCCTTCGGGAAAAATCCCGACCAGAAAACCCTGCTGAAGGCGATCAGTCGCTTCGCGAATGCTGCCGGCGCGAACAGATTCACGGCTGATGGGAATCACATACGTGCGTCTGAGCAGCCACCCCAGCACGGGAACGCGAAAGAGGCTGTCACGAGCAAGATACGAGACCGGGCGATCCATCAGCACAGCAGCGAAAATCGGATCGAGATAGCTCTGATGATTGATCAGAAGCAACCCGCCTCGATTCGGATCAATATTCTCAAGGCCGTAAACCTTCAGACGCATCCAGAGTCGACAGAACACGGCAACGGGAGGCTGCAGAGTTCGCCAGATCATGTTCCGCTTCAGATATCCGCCCGACACGACGGCGGATTCCGCCAGCAGCGAACTCGTCGCCTGCGGCTCTGATTCCTGACCTGCCGGTTTCTGATCTGCCGGTACGGAGCTCATAAAACGGTCAGCCCTTCAGAAGGACATCGAGAACTCGGCCGGTATCACCAAGATTCTCAAACAGATGATCGGGATCATGTCTCCTGAGTTCTGACGAATCATATACACCGGTCGCGACTGCAATTGCACGAGCTTTGATGGCTCGCGCACACTGAATGTCTGCAGGCGTATCACCCAGCACGATGGACTCACTGCCGTTCAGGCGCCGCCCGAGCGCCGCCGAAGCCGCCTGCAGTGCAACGCCGGCAACATCGTCTCGTCGAGCATGCAGATCGCCGAATCCCCCATGGCTGAAAAAATGGTCAATCCCGAAGTGCCGCAGTTTGATCCATGCTCCTTCAGCGTAATTGCCCGTCAGCAGACTCAGTTCAAAGCCCTGATGATCATGCAGCTGTTCCAGCAGATCCACGACACCCGGCAACAATGCTCCGGGAAGCTCTTTCAGGCAGTCGGACAGTCGATCGAGATAACTGCGTTCGAACCGGGTTCGTTCTGCCGGAGTATCGTTCAGCCGAAAACGCTCAAAGATCTCATCAGCAATTCCGCAGTCGGTGCGTCCTGCGGTCAGAATTCCGTCGAAGGGGAAATCCACCTGGAATTCCTCCACCAGCGCCAGTTCCATGGCACGCTGCCCGGCTCCACCGGTGCTGAGCATGGTTCCGTCGATGTCGAAGAAAACAACCTTTGATTCACAGTTCATGAAGACTCAGCCTGTTGACATACTCAGGTCAGCGAAACACTCAGCCCGTCCCAGGCAGGTTCGATGCCTTCCGGGAGTTCATTCTTCAGTGTGTCATAATCCAGTTCATGCGACATGTGAGTCAGATAAGCACTCTTCGGTTTCAGGTCCTGAATGAGTCTGACTGCACCGGAGACACACAGATGTGTCGGATGCGGATCGTATCGCAGCGCGTCGAGCACGAGCACGTCCAGATCGCGCAGAAGTTCGCGAGATTCCAGAGGGATTGTGGTGACGTCCGTGCAGAAGGCGACATTTCCGATCCGAAATCCAAGCACTGGTAATTCACCATGTTTCAGTCGCAGCGGCAATATATTCAGCCCCAGCAGCTCAAACTCGGTTCCTGGAACGATGGTGCGAAACTCCAGTTTGGGCGCCGCAAACTGGTGAGCATGCCCGGACGGATCCGTGAAGGCATACGAAAAACATTGCCGGATCTGCTGCTCAACCGGTGCTTCGCAATACAGCGGAATCGGTGCGTTGAGTCGGTATCCGAAGATTCTCAGGTCATCCAGCCCCATGATGTGATCGGCGTGAGCATGAGTGAATATCGCAGCCTGAATGAGGCTGGCTTCATTTCGGACCAGCTGGAGCCGAAGTTCCGGGCCGGTATCGATCACGAATTCTCCCTGCGGAGCACGGATCAGGACACCGCTGCGAGTTCGCTGATTCCGCGGGTTCGCTGAACGACAGACAGAACAGTGACATCCAACCACCGGGACTCCCACACTGGTCCCGGTTCCCATGACAATGAGCTCCGAACGCGGCAGTTCCGGCGAATTCGTCTCCGCTGATTCTTCGGCCGCATTCGTTCCGCCAGAACTGGAGCCCACAGAACTCGCAATCGTCCTGGAAGCCGCCGGGAACGTGCCTTCCGATGGTCTGCTGCCTGAACCTTGTGCACCCTGTGGCTCAGTCTTCATAGCGCACCGGATTCCAGTCGGCGGCCAGCCGACACAGGCGATCGATGACGCTGCGGTCTTCGCTGCAGGCCACGATTCCCGGAAACCTCAGCATCTTCGCTCGGTGATCCATCCAGAGGTCCAGATAATTCACAGACTGCCGATTATGAACCCAGACGGCATCGCCGCCACGAACTCGAGCGATGTGCATCGACACCGGAAAATCGTAGATATTCGGCGAATGAATCAGCGAACCGATATATGAACCATCGGCCATCAACGGATAAATACTGCCGTCCATTTCGTCAGACGTCCGACCAGACAGACCCAGCGCGTCGACTTCACGAGCTCGCTGAGTATCTCGATGCTGAAATCCGATGAGATAAATCCCGTTGCCTCGATTCGGCTTGTGATTTCGCACATCGGGCAGCGAATCAAGCACCATTCGCGCGGGACGATCAGGATCATCCGGTCCACAGAGAATTCGGTCCTGAGTCACTTCAACCCACGTTCCATGCTCACCCATCTCCGGAGCCAGCACCAGCGAGTACAACGGTGTGTGGTCGTCGTGAAGATGGACGATGATGGCATAACCATTGCCGGTTCGGTCGCGATACTGTTTCGTTCCATCAATCGGATCGATGGCGATCCCAAGTCGACTGGATACCGAAAACCGCCCCATGTCACCCGTGGTCTCTTCTCCTTCCACGCGCACTGTTCGGAGAATCGGGTCACCGTCTCGAAGAGCAGCCACCAGAAGTTCCTGAACGGAAAGATCAGCCAGTGTGAGCGCATCGGTATTGGCGTTGCCGGATGATTTTCCGTCGACCGAAATGTTGTACTGTCGCAGTCGCCGAGCCACCGCGCCGCTCCAGCGCACGACTGATGGGAGTGCGTTCTGCAGAGCGTGAATCACAGGTTGTGCTGATTGATGGATGTCCTGCATGGAAAACCTGGTCCTGAGTGCAGCGTGTCAGAATCTGAGTTCAATCCGACGGTCAGTTCATTCCGCAGAATTCTCGCCGGAGCGAACAGATGGACCGGGGTTTTTAGCAGGTTTCTGCTCTTTTCGCAGCAGAACGAAATCTTCAAGAACCAGAACATCCAGATCCGTTTCGAGAAAACACGCATATGCATCCTGCGGTGTACAGACGATCGGCATCCCGCGAACATTGAAGCTCGTGTTGATGAGCATCGGAATTCCGGTCAGCGTATCGAAGCATGTCAGCAGTCGATGAAGCCTTGGATGTCGCTGTCGATCTACTGTCTGAACTCGACATGTCAGATCAACGTGAGTCACTGCGGGGAACGTTGTCTGCGGAATAAGCCCCGATTTCAGTCCGAGCTCAGTGGATCTGAACGACTCCTCAGTCCGATGCCGATCCAGCACTGTAGCCACCGATGTCATGTAGGGACCGACGCAATGGCCCGTGACATCAAATAACTCGGATACTCGTTCTTCCAGAACTGCTGGCGCAAACGGGCGAAATGATTCTCGCCGCTTGGTGACGGCGTTGATTCGTTCCTTCATCGAGACATGACGAGGGTCACCGAGAATACTGCGAGCTCCCAGAGCTCGCGGACCGAACTCCATGCGGCCATGAAACCAACCGACCAGACAACCATCACGGATCAGCTCAGCCACCTGAAGACACAGAGCGTCCTCGAAAGGCACTTCCCGAAAGAACGCACCACTCTCATTCAGAAACTGCAGAATGGTTTCCCGATCGTACCGTGGACCA
This sequence comes from Planctomyces sp., assembly GCA_046345315.1. Classification (GTDB taxonomy): domain Bacteria; phylum Planctomycetota; class Planctomycetia; order Planctomycetales; family Planctomycetaceae; genus F1-80-MAGs062. The sequence goes on along the minus strand of JBKDKA010000249.1, from coordinate 15,527 downwards.
AGCAGACTGCCCTTTTGAAAATCCGGGAGTATTGAAAAGGCTTGTGTTGATGAGTGCGCTGGCGACTGTCGGACTGTGACAGAGTCACCATCAGCATCCTGTTCCCGAGGGCGATGTTGTCGACTCGATGTGTTCAATGCAGAAGCACCGCTTTCGCCGCCTGGGGCGCATCGCCGATTTCGGAGCAGCTGATACCAGACGGACAGAGCGCACCCGAGAGCTCCACCGGCGTCTCCTGCAGCTGGCTGAATCCAGCATCGATCAAAGATCTGCTGCTGCATCAGCTTTCCGGTCGCTGAACAGTTCAGAGCCACTCCGCCGGCCAGACAGAGATTCGGCAATCCCGTGATTGTTTTTGCATGCCGACCCATTCGGAGCAGGATTGTCTCCATCACAGACTGAATCGAAGCGGCCAGATCGAGTTCTCTCTGAGTCAGCTCGGATTCTGGCACTCTTGCCGGTCCGCCGAACAGCTCTTCAAACCGGCGCGATGGCATCGTCAGCCCGCGCCAGAAATTGAATGCACTCAGATTGAGCTGAAACGAACCGTCGTCCCTCAGGTGCACGATCTCCTGCAGGATGAGGTCTGAGAAGACAGGCCGGCCGTAAGGAGCCAGTCCCATCAGTTTGTATTCGCCGGAGTTGACTCGAAATCCGCAGAATGCTGTGAACGCGGAGTAAAGCAGCCCCGGTGAATGAGGATAATGCAGTTCCTGCAGGATCTCGATCTCGTTACCGACACCGCGACCGATGGCTGCCGTAGCCCACTCCCCGACACCGTCAACGGTCAGAATAGCGGCTGCATGGAAGGGCGACGGAAAGAATGCACTGGCGGCATGGGATTCGTGATGTTCGCAATACGCGAACCGGCCGTGCCACTCGCCATGGAACGCCTTTCGGAGTTCTCTCTGCGTGAACAATTTCTTCCGGATCCATTCGGGTGCAGCCGCCAGAAATGCACTGAATCCCTCAGGGGCGGCAGTGAGCCAGCTTTCTGCGAGCCGTTCGAACTTCAGCAGTGGCTTTTCGTAGTAAACCACATAATCGACGTTGGAAGCGTGAAGCCTGCCTTCCAGAAGGCAATACTCCACGGCATGCTTCGGAAAGGAGGCATCATGTCGCCGTCGAGTGAATCGTTCTTCCTGAGCAGCCGCGACAATTTCGCCGTCAATGACCAGTGCCGCTGCAGAATCGTGGTACCAGGCGGAAATTCCGAGAACGGCTGTCATTCCGATCGCCCGGCAGAACGCAAGATCATGCAGCTCGTCGCCGTTCAAAGACACCCATGCGTCGCATAAACGCGGCATAGTCTTCCGGAGTATCAATTCCGGCAGTCGCATGATTGACGACAGCAACAGAGATGGCAGCCCCCGACTGAAGAGCTCGCAGCTGTTCCAGTTTCTCCAGCTGTTCCAGCGGCGAAGGAGGCATCGTTGTCAGACGCAGCAGAAAGTCGCGGCGATAAGCATAAAGCCCCACGTGCAGAAGCCATGGATTCGTTTCACCGTCTCGGAAATACTCTTCGACGGCGCGATCTCGAGTGAATGGGATCGGATGGCGGCTGAAGTACATGGCTCGACCGTTCACATCCAGCACCACCTTCACGCAGCTTGGATCGCGAACAGCAGCCGCTGATGACATCGGAGCTGCCACGGTTGCCATCGGGCTGCCTGATGACTGAATTTCTCGTACGAGAGACGTGACGATCTCGGGATCGAGTTCCGGTTCATCTCCCTGAAGATTCACAATCACATCTGCATCACTGCAACATCGACGCGTCACTTCCGCGATCCGGTCAGTCCCGCTGGGATGTTCCCCGGTCATTTCAGCTCGCCCCCCGAACCATCGCACCGCTTCAGCGATTTCTTCGCTGTCTGTGGCAACAATGACATCGGTCAGTTCACGACACTGAACGGCCGTTTCCCAGACATACTGAATCAGCGGTTTCCCGGTGGCATTCAGCAGGAGTTTTCTTGGAAGCCTTGTTGACTGCAGACGAGCCGGAATGATTCCTACCACTCTCATGTCGACAACCTCCCTGGATTCGATCTGCCGTTCTCCGAACGGCCTCGCAACGTTCCTGAACCCTCAGAAAACGAACTGTTCTGTCCGCAATAGCTTTTACGAAGTATACCCTCGTTCTGCAGATTGTGTCAAAGTCTTCTGATTGGAGGCTCTCGAAGTGGTTTTCGAGCGAAAACACCACATTCTGGCTCGAGATCCGTTTCCGCAGGAACTGATCGGCTGCGGCTTGAGCGGCATCGTGAGAAACCATGGCGAACTCTGCCAACTGCCGAAAGTATGGCTTGTCAGACCATAGTTTCTGCAGTGCCCGATCCAGCTCAGTTTACCAGCCGTATGATCGCTGAATCCCGAATCCGTATGGCGAGTATCCCCAGGTTGTATACGGACTGTTGTTGCTGTTGTACCGATAGGGCGTATACATAAGATTTCTCTGATTCCACCCGGAGTATCCTCGATTCCCATAGCCGTTGCCGTATCCGTAACCGTTCTGGTATCCGGTGTGATAGCCATACGGTCCGCGTCCGTAGAGAGGGAGATTGTGACGCGGGTTTCCGGAGTATCCATTACCCCATCTGTTGCCATATCCATAGCGTCCTCGACCGTAAGTCGAATAACCGACATTGCCTCGTCCAATACTGATGCTGAACTGATTGGCCAATGGGGATGCAGTCCCTTCACCCGCGAAGTTGACAAGGACCATCGTGGTCGCAAGTCCCGAAATGACGACATTCCTGAATGTTCGTGCCGAAAGCTTTTTTTTCATGATCCGACCTTTGTAAATGACAGAAGTGTGGAAGCATTCATAGAACATGAATGCAGCGCCGGGCGTCTGTCCCGCACAGAGACAGACGCCTGACTGGGAGTGCTGCTCGCCTCGCCTCAATGCAACATCAGTTGCGAACGGCTGTCACCTTTGGTGCCCCGGTTGTCATCTGACGACTGTCGCGCAGTTCGGCCAGCTGAGTTTTCGTCAGAACCTTTTCCAGTTCCACGAGCTTGTCTGCTTCCAGTGACACCAGTCGGTTGTGGAGACCTTCGATGTCTCGGTTCAGCGACCGAAGGTGACTCGAATAGTTCTGCTGAATCTGTTCTGCGGCCGTCTCCTGTTCGGGCGTCAGTGTGATCCCCGTACCCGCCACAGCTTCTTCAATGGCGTCGGCGGGCTTCTCGGTTGACTGGTTGGTGGTGGAGTTTGTTCCTTCCAGTGCCTTCTCCGCGTGAGCAACCGAGCGTCTCAGAGTGTGAACTGCAGTTCTCTGACTTTCTGTGAGTCCATCTTCCACAGCGGCCAGAAGCAGACATTCTGTTCGGATCGTTGCCATGTACTTCACGCTGAACTGCTTCCAGACAGCGTTCAGCTTCTGGTCATAGGCGCCGATAATTGCTTTTGCTTTTGTCTGCTGATCTTCTGTCAGCTTCAGCTTCTCCATGCATTCCGGAATCACTGCATCACCAGCAACTGCGGAATCCTTCTGCGTGGCATCCGCACTCTGTTTCCGATCTGACTTCTCTTCCCCCTGAGCAAATGCCTGCGACGTCAGGCAGACCGCTCCTGCTGCAGCGAGAAGTCCTGCACGACGGCAGAACTTCCGATTCGTGACTGTCCGCATTCGGCTCGCAGCTTCAGTGCAGACATTAAACAATTGACGCATCGTGTACTCCTTCAGTTCCTGAATCCTGTTACCCTGCAAAACGCACCGCGCAGAACAACTGCCAGTGCCTGTCCCTGCCATGCTGAATTGCCGTGCCTGAACACGAGCGCAACAAAAAAGGCCGGTGCGTGGGAATACTGTTCTGTATTCCCACGCACCGGCCTACTTTTCATCGAGCCGCCCGAACTCATCAGATGTCGATGAGTCGCGATGCTCTTTAGATAGTCGTCCGATATTCAGCGTACCGTTTTACTGCGCCGCATGACTGATCACGCGGTCCGCACACTCTGAGTCTACCACCGTCGACGACAAAGACAATGGCCGCATCTGCTGGATTCATCACAATAAAGAGAAGTCACTTCAACGAACGCCACGAAGATTGATGCGAAAGTAGCTCGGTTGCTGCGATCTCCCGTGCCACAGGATCCGAAGAAATCATACCCTGAACAAGCCGGGATTATCGGCTTCGAATGATGAGCGTTCGGGCTTCGGTCATTTCCTCCATGGCGTATCGGACACCCTCGCGGCCGATTCCACTGTCCTTGACGCCTCCATACGGCATGTTGTCCACTCGCCAGGATGGAACATCACCCGCAATCACACCTCCCACTTCAAGTGTGTCCCACGCCTGATGGATGCGGTCAATGTCACGAGTGAACAATCCGGCCTGCAGACCGTATCGACTGTCATTCACGATCTGCAGTGCTTCGCTGAAGCTTTCGAATGGACGCAGCACAGCCACCGGTCCAAAAACTTCTTCACACCAGACATTCTCTGTCTCTGCAACGTTCTCAAGCAGAGTCGGTTGATAGAAACGTCCGTCCCGGACTCCCCCACAGAGAACATTGGCTCCCTTCTGCATCGCGGACTGCACCCACTGCTCGATCCGCACCGCCTCAGACTCATCGATCAACGGGCCGATATCGGTCTTTTCGTCTCCGGGGTCACCCATCACCAGCTGCTCTGCAGCAGCGACCAGACGACTTCGCAGTCGTTCATAGACAGAGGCATGAATAAGGATTCGCTGCACACTGATGCAGCTCTGGCCGGACTGATAGAACGCACCAAAGATCAGCCGTGACGTGACATCACGAAGATCGTCTTCCTGTGCGACTGCGTCCTGTTCCACAATGCACGCTGCGTTCCCACCAAGTTCGAGAACAACTTTCTTCTTTCCTGCCTTCGCTTTCAGGGACCATCCCGCGTCCGCAGAACCAGTAAAGCTCAGCAGCCGAAATCGATCATCTGTGGTGAGCGGTTCAGCGGCGTCCCGTGAACACGGCAGAATGGAAAAGGCACCTGCCGGAAGGCCTGCGTCAGCCAGAACTTCACCGATGAGCAGCGCGCCGACCGGCGTACGGGAAGCTGGCTTGAGCACAAATGGACATCCGGCGGCAATTGCGGGTGCCACCTTATGAGCCACCAGATTCAACGGAAAGTTAAATGGTGAAATGAACGAACAGGGACCGATGGGAACGCGCTGGACCATCCCCCGATAGTTCAGAGCGCGAGCAGAAATCTGAGGGTTGAGCATCTCTCCGTGAGCACGGACAGACTCTTCTGCCGCAATCCGAAATGTGTCGATCAGGCGACTCACTTCACCACGAGAATCACGAATCGTCTTGCCAGCTTCGATGCAGAGCGCCTGAGCAAACTCTTCCGCACGACTTTCGAAACCCGTCAGGCATCGGTTGAGGATCTTCTGCCGCTCAAACGGAGGAATCTTCCTCAGTTTCGGGGCCGCTGTGACCGCCTGCTGAATGGCCCGTTCCACCATTTCAGCATCGGCCTGCGACACGCGGGTTGCGATGTCGCCGGAGAATTTATCCCGAACATCAAGAGTAAGACTCGTGACAATCGGAGTTCCACCGAGAAATAGTGGGTAGTGGTCGCGAAGCTTCATTTTTCGTACGGATGCCAGTGATCAGCGAGTGCAGGTCAGGAGACCCGGGAAGATGAGCCTGGTCTTTCGGGGGAGCCCCGTCGTCGCTCAGGGACAAATGGTGTTGTCGGCTGATCGTATCAGACTGAACTGAAAGTGCATCCGGACTGATTCTCCGGAAACAAAGACTGTCTGACACGCGAATGCCGGTTGTGTCGGCGTCTGAGCAGATCTCAGCCCCCCGATCCGGCGGAAAGATTTCCACAGAACCGAATCGATTTGCTGATGAATACCGTTTTTTTTTAAACACATGCTGTTTGCCAATATCGAACTACGGTAGACGAGCCATTGAATTGATGTATATATTAAGGGTGCTTATTGTACTACCACTGTTACCATCGTTGTGAATCCCATTGGTTGCTGTATTTCGAATCACTTAAACACCCCGGACTGGGATATCGTCTCGCAACAGTTAGACTTCGAATTTCGGGGAGATGCGGGGACAACTGGTGTCAGACACTTTTCGAGTTACACTCCTGTCGGCTCTGTGCGTTTTTCGAATGCACAGGACACTTCATTCATGTTGGAGTACGGGGCTTTTCGGACCATCCGTGTCATTCGGCGGCAACGCTGACGGACAGTCTGCTTTCGGGCGGCAGAATTTCTGATGGCAAAGAAAAAAGCATCCACGCACGCATCCAGACTTCGAACGGACTCGGATGTTGAAGCCGCGACTGAACGCGCTGCATCAGCGTCGACGGAATCGGAGACCAAGGCCGACCTGATGTCTTTCGCCAGGAAGACTGTCAATGAGAATCTCACGGAGTCTCCCAGCGCCGGAGAATTCTCGCCCGATCGCGAATCTGCGATTGCCAGCCTGCTGCATCATAAGGTTGAACTCGAATCTCAGATTCAGAGACTACTTCAGAATCAGCAGGATCTTAAAGCATCGGAGACGCGGTATTTCGATCTTTTCGATCTCGCGCCCGTCGGGTATCTCACTCTGAATCATCGCTGTGTGATTCTGGAAGCGAATCTCGCGGCGGCTCAGATGCTTCGAGTGGAACGTTCACAACTGGCGGGACTGCCGCTGATTCGATTTTTATTCGCGGAAGATCGCAGTCAGTGCTTCGAAATGTATCAGCAGATTTATGCAACGGGACTGCCACAGACAGCAGAGATTCGACTCCGGCGAAATGATGAGTCGACATTCTGGGCTCGCATTGATGCGGCCTGTTCCGGTCATGCGGGCTTTCTTCTGGTCATCACCGACATCACAGAACGAAAGCAGAGTGAGCATGCTCAGATTTTTCTGTCTCAGCTCGTGGTTCGTGACAACGATGAAGAATACCTTCGCGCGGTGACTCGATATCTGGCGGAGAAGCTGGATGCCACCGTCGTCTGCATTAATCGAATTCAGCCGGACACCACTCTGACCACGACGGAAAGCTTCTGGCTCAACGGAGAAATTCAGCGAAATATTGAGTACGAGTTAAACGGAACTCCCTGCGGCGAGCTCCGTGCCTGCCGCAAACTTGTTGTTCACGATCAACTGACAGAACAATTTCCGCACGACCTGATTCTGCGTCAGATCGGGGTTCGGAGTTATTACGGCACTGCACTGCATAATACAAGCGGCCAGCTGATCGGTATTATTGCTGCACTCTGGAACGAGCAGCTGCCCGATCAGCCATTCGTAGCATCCCTGATGGATCTGGTCAGCATGCGTGTCGCTGCCCGGCTCGAAAAGATCATCGCGGACGAGAAACTGCGACGATCCACGGAACTGCTGCAGCGCGTCGGTGAGATTACTCGAATCGGTGGATGGGAACTCGACGTGAAGAACCACCGGCTGACCTGGTCAGAGGTGACATTTCAGCTTCATGAGTTTGAAAATCGAACGGAGCCATCTCTCGAGGATGCGATCAATTTCTTCGCACCGGAATGTCGCGACACGATTCGGAACGCTGTCGAGGAGGGTTTGCAGCACGGAACGCCGTGGGATCTGGAACTGATCTGTATCACCGCGAAAGGTCGACGTATCTGGGTCAATGCCATTGGCGAAGCGGAAGTTGTTGAAGGGCGAGTTGTTCGGTTGTTCGGAACCTTTCGCGACATCACCAGGACTCGTCAGGAAGCAGAGCTTCAGCGCGACCTCGAAATCCAGCTGCGACACTCTCAGAAAATGGAGGCTGTCGGTCAGCTTGCCGGCGGAATCGCTCATGACTTCAACAACATCCTGACAGTCATCAATGGTACCGCTGACATCGCAGCGATGAGGCTGCCACCGGAGCATCCGCTGCTGGAAGATCTGTTAACCATCCGGCAGGCCGGAAATCGAGCCGCGACGCTCACCAGGCAGCTGGTTGCATTTTCACGGCGTCAGGACGATGCGCCTCAGATTGTGGATACGGGTCGGCTGATTGACGAAATGCGCGCGATGCTTCGACGTCTGATACGTGAAAACATCCGGCTTGTGATCCATGCCCCGACCGGTGAGGCTCACGTGATGCTCGATCCGGGACAGCTGGAACAGGTCATCATGAATCTCTGCGTCAATGCAAGATACGCGATGCCTGTTGGAGGCCAGCTGACAATTCGTACGCAGATCGTTTCGATCCCCGGTGACCATGTGACGAACCTTGCCCATTTGAAACCCGGGAAATACGTTCAGCTCACAGTGGCCGATACGGGTGTCGGCATGAGTGACCCTGTTCGTTCACGCATCTTTGAACCGTTTTTCACAACAAAAACCGTGGGACAGGGTTCCGGACTCGGGCTTTCGACTGTCTACGGAATCGTCACGAGGAATGGGGGCCACATTTCCGTGATTTCGTCCCCCGGGGAAGGTGCTGTCTTCACAATCCTTCTGCCACAGATTCTGGATGTGCCTCGCACTGAGCCGGTCAAATCTGAAATCACTATGGTCGGCGGCTCCGAAACAGTGCTTGTTGTCGAAGACGAAGCCGCTCTGCTTGAACTGGTGAGACAGGTCCTGCAGCTCGCAGGATATCATGTGATTGCAGCCGGTGGTGCTCGTGAGGCCCTGAATGCGCTCGATTCAATCACTGGGCCGCTGCATCTGCTTCTCACCGATGTCGTCATGCCGGATGTTGATGGCCCCGGTCTGGCAAGACTTGTCGCCGAACGTCACCCCGAAACTCGAGTCCTCTTCACGTCCGGATATACAGAAGATCTGTCCGTGATCCGGGAAGTCTCCGGAAATCCCGCATGGTTCATTCCGAAACCATACCGGCTTCCGGAACTGACTCGAAAAGTCCGCGAAGTTCTCGATCTGCAGCCTCCTCAGACGTCCTGAGGCACTACATCCTTTGTCGTCCACCGCAGCAGCAGCGGCAGCAGCACGAGATCGCTGATGAGTCCGCCGAGCATCGACAGACTGAGCAGAGCTCCGAAGTAGACAAGCGGAATGAATTCTGACACTGTCAGTACCATGAATCCCGCCACCAGAGCGATGTGTGCCAGTACGACGGCCTTTCCGACGCTCCCCTGAGCAATCTGCAGCGACCGGCTGACACCATTTCCAGGAAGGGCTTCCTGGAAGACCGCGATGTAATGCACAGAACAGGTGAATCCCATTGCCACACTGGCGATCATCGCAGTACCGATGTTCACCGGAATATGCAGCAATCCGAGTGACCCGGTCACCAGTGCGATGGGAAAGACATTCGGAACAAGAGAAATGAATCCGATTCGAAGACTGCGAAAGGCAATCGCCATGCAGACCACGGTTCCGGCACAGGCCCAGAGGAAACTGCGAAGCTGATCCGACAGAAGGCTTTCGATGATGCGTGCCATCAGCACAAACAATCCGGAGGCCGTGGCTGTCTCACCCGGAAAGTATGATGCTACGACCTCTCGAACCTGCTGGATCTGTTGGAGTTTCTTCTCCGTCGGCTGCTGTTCCGGTGACCTCAGAACAATCCGCATCCGCCGATGTTCCGAGCTGTAAAAGCTCCCCACAAGCTCCGGCTGACGATTCTGAAGCGTTTCAAATCGGCGAACTGCGGTCCCCATCCGCGGTGGAATATTGACGGCGTCGTTCAGGGACAGAACGTCGAGACGAGTGTCGCCTTTCCGAAGCTCTTTCAGTGACGATGTCAGCTCTGCCGTCTGATCGAGAAACTCATCCGTCACCGGAGATGGAACGTCAAATGCAACATCCCATGATCCGGCTGGCCCCAGCTGAGACTCAATGAATTTCAGCGAGCGAACAATCGGTGAGGAGTCACGAAAGTTTTTGCTGAAGTCTGTTTCGACCTGCATCAGAAACAGCCCGGGAAGTGTCACGCCGGTCAGCAGCAGACAGAGCACTGTCGTTGCCATCGGACGACGATCAATCAGAATCGCCATTCGGTCCAGCACACGGTCAATCCGTTCCTCCATACGAACTCGACCGGGAACAGGAACATTGCGACCGGAAGCGAACGTCGCGGGAAGGATCAGAGCTGTCATGACCAGCACCATCATGGTTCCCAGCGTCATCATGATGGCAAAACTTCGCACCGGATTGATCTCCGACACGAGCAGCGCCGCAAATCCGACTGCAATCGTAATCACCGTCCATAGTACCGGATGCCAGAGTTCTCGGAATGTGCGAACCGCCGCGTCTTCCGCGTTCAGTGTTGCTCTCAGTTCCCGATAGTACACAATAATGTGCGTTGTTGTGCTGATGGAAATGATTGTGACCAGCGAATTCAGCATGGAACTGACCATACTGAGTTCGGCATCAGCCAGTACAAGTACAGCTCGAGTCATCGTGACGGAAGCCACGACGATACCAACAGACGCCAGCACCCATCGCAGCTGACGGAAAATCACAAAGAGCATCACCGACAGGACGATCAGCGATGCCAGGTAGAGCAGGTTTCCGTCACGCTCCACGAGATCAAACATATCCTGAAGCTGAACCGCCTCTCCGGCAACAGAAGCTCCCGGGATCGCCGCCGAAACAACGCGACGAATCTCGCGAATGGTTTCCTCTCGCGTCGGGCGGAGCATCTTATCATCACGGGAACCTCCGGTAACAGCCGCATGGACAGGAGCCGCGGGGAACAGCTGGAGCACAATCGCCGTCGTTTCCTGATCGGGGCCGATCAGAATTCCATCAAAGAGTTTCAGAAGCGCTCGGCGGATGTTTCGATTCTTCGGCGCTTTGTGCAGGAACCGAACAAGATCGCGAGTTCGATCGCCGTCAACACCGGGAAGCTGTCCCAGCTGGTCAGAAAGCTGCGAAATCCGTTCTGCGGCCTTTTCGCTGAGTTCCGGGTATCGCTGTTCACCATCACCCCGAAGCAGACCAGGCTCCCGCCACGCCACGATCACAAACTCGTCACCACCGAAGTCCTGCCGAGTCTTCTGCAGCAGACGAATGTCGGGATTGTCGTCAGAAAAAAAAGATTCAATCGTCTGATCGAATTGAAGGCGGCTGGCCGTCGGTATGGCGGGGATCAGCAGAAGGATCACTGCCGTGAGGATTCGATTCCGGTAAGCGACGAGCCAATTCATGAGCATCCTTTTTCAGAATTGCCGGATCGTAGTGAATCACCTTTCGTTTTTCGAACTGCGAGCCATATCTTCGTCAGCACCGAATGAATCCGGCCTGTTTCGAGTTGATTCATCACACCGGGGTCTGCGATTCCGAAAAACGCTGGATCAGGGATTGCGGCCTGGTTAGCATCCCGCCGCACCACAACAGCGAAAGATCCGAGCCCACAGGATTTTGAATGTCCTCAGGCAGGTGCTCAGATGCCGTTCACGTCCCCCTGCAACTGCTCCTACCGCCCCGCTGGAGTTTTCCGTTCATGTCCGATCGAACCGATCCACTCATCCTTTCCGCACGGCGCGAAGCGATCGTGGTCTCCATCGTGTGGCTGTGCGTCATGATCTGGACCATCAGCGTCTGTTACACGATGGGCTACAATCGTCGTCCGGAAGATATGAAACTGATCTTCGGGTTTCCGGACTGGATCTTCTGGGGCATCATCATCCCCTGGTGCTTCAGCTCCATCATTTCCTGGGTGTTCAGCGCTCTGTTTTTCCGCGACGGTAGTCTCGGAGAAGATCGAAGTGATGCAGATTCAGAGGGATTCGACACATGAACGACGTTCCTGCGGTCGGTCCGGGTGCCATGTTCATGCTGCTGATGTTCATCGTGGTGTCGATGGGAATCGGCATCATGGCGAATCGCGCGACACGCGCCGGCGGATTCATGAAAGGATTCTTTCTCGGAAACCGCGGACTGGGTGCCTGGGCACTCGCTCTGACAGCAACGGTTCAGAGCGGCGGTACCTTCATGGGATTCCCGTCACTGGTCTACAAGCACGGATGGATCGTCGCACTCTGGATCGGCAGTTACATGGTGGTGCCGATTACCGGTTTCGGAATTCTCGGCAAGCGACTGGCGCACCTCAGCCGACGCACGGGAGCGATCACTGTTCCTGATCTTTTCCGAACGCGTTTCAACAGTCCGGCTCTCGGTCTGACGTGTTCGATCTTCATCCTGATCTACATGTCCTTCATGATGTTCGCTCAGTTCAAGGCCGGCGCCATCGTGATGCAGCTTGCCTGGCCAGGTTCCGAATCCATCGGGCTTGCGGAAGATGCCGCTCAGATCGCAGGTCAGCGCTATCATATCGGACTGATCGTGTTCTCTGTCACCGTCGTTGGTTACACGCTTCTGGGTGGTTTTCTCGGGGCGGTCTGGACAGATCTCTTTCAGAGCCTTCTGATGTTTGTGGGAGTCGGCATCCTGCTGGTTGCGGCGCTGATGGCCACGGGAGGTCTTGAAAACGCGACACGTGTCTCGCTGGAGCATACAGGACCGGGTTACATCACCGGGCCAGGATTTCGCAGCGGTGAAAACCCGACAGACTTCCTTCCGCTGTCGCTCGCATTCTCCTTTTTCGTCGTCTGGATCTGGGGTGGAGTCGGAGCCCCGGCCGGCTTGGTGCGTCTCATGGCAAGCCAGGACACCGGGGTGATTCGCAAGTCGATTCAGCTGCTGAGCCTGTACAACATGGGGATCTACCTGCCACTGATTGTCATCTGCATCTGCGGACGCGCTCTGATTCCGGATCTGAAGAACACCGATGAGATTATTCCGCGGATGGCACTTGCCACCACAAAGAACTGGCCGGCAGGATCGTTCATCGCAGGGTTCATTCTGGCCGCTCCTTTCGGTGCCGTGATGTCAACGGTCAGCTCCTATCTGGTCGTGCTTTCCTCTGCTGTGGTTCGCGATCTTTATCAGCGTCTGGTGAATCCTCATGCAGATCGTCGTCAGCTGCAGATCGCGGCGTGGAGCACCATGCTGGTGGCGGGAGTAGTCTCCATCCTGATCAACTGGAATCCGGTTCAGTTTCTTCAGGTGTTCATCATCTTCAGTACCTCCGGTGCCGCAGCGACATTTCTGGTGCCCGCGATGATGGCGTGTTACTGGCGGCGAGCGAACGTTCCGGGAGTGTTTGCGGCTATGTTCAGCGGCGCTCTGACGGTGCTCATTCTGTACGTGATCGGGATCAATAACTGGATTCCACAGACCCCGATTGGTGCTCAGACGGCGTTTCGTCCCTGGTATCCGATGGGGCTCGATCCCATGATCTGGGCACTGCTGTTCTCCGTGACATCTGGCGTTTCAGTCACTTTGCTGACCACGTCTCCCGATCCGCAACTCGTTTCTCGGATGTTTGATGAGCAGATTCCGGTGGTAAAGTGAGACTCCACGTGTGAAAATCAGCGGTGCCGGAAGTTGTCGTTCGGGAAGTGTTGAATGTTTTGCCATGAGCATCACGTTGCGGTCGTTTCCCGATCGTCGGATTGACTCTGCGGTCAAGAGGATCTGAGGCTGATGCTGAAAATCGTATTCGTCCTGCTCTTTCTCCTGACTGCCACAACATTGCCGGCGTCTGCCGAAGAGAGCTCACCGCCGGTACCAGAAGCTTCGCAGACTTCGCTCGGCGCAATAATCCGTTTTGATGACGCCGTGTTGCCACTGCTGAAGGATCGTTGCGTCCACTGCCACGGTCCTGCGGTTCGGAAGTCTTCGCTGGATCTCAGCCGATGGGATCATCTTGAACAAGGTGGCGAAAATGGCGTTGTGATCAATCGCGAGGATCCGGAGGCAAGTCTCATCTGGCAGAAAGTGGTCAGCGATGAAATGCCGCCGGATCGACCGCTTCGACCTGAAGAAAAACAACTTCTTCGCGACTGGCTGCTTCGGGGAGCGTCCGGGCCGGATGTTCCACAGGCCGAATCGGGAGAACACTGGACGTTTCGTCCTCTTCAGCCTCGAACGCTTCCTGAAGTTCGCTCCGCGGACCGCGTGCGAACGCCTGTCGATCGGTGGATTCAGTTTCGTCTCGAACAGATGGGACTTTCACTGCATCAGGATGCGTCGCCTGAAACGCAGATTCGTCGAGTGGCATTTGACCTCACCGGCCTGCCACCAACCCCGGAAGAACTGCGGAGATTTCTCGACGATCGCTCCGAACAGGCTTATGAACAGATGGTCGATCACTATCTGGAAAGTCCGCATTACGGTGAGCGTTGGGGCAAGCACTGGCTTGAAGCCGCTGGCTACGCAGATTCCAACGGTTACTTCAGTGCAGACACAGATCGTCCCTTCGCATGGCGATATCGTGATTATGTGATTCGGTCCGTCAACGCCGACAAACCCTTTGATCAGTTTGTCCGCGAACAGCTCGCCGGAGATGAACTCGCCTCATTCACTCCGGATGTCGCAACCACGGCTGACACGATCGAACTTCTGGAGGCGACTCATTTTCTGCGAAACGGTCAGGATGGCACGGATATCGGTGTTCAGGAACCTGAGGCCTTTGAAATCGATCGTCGCGCTGCTCTCGAAGCGACGGTGCAGGTGACGGCGTCATCGTTGCTTGGGCTGACAATTCACTGTGCTCGATGCCACGACCATAAGTTCGAACCGTTGTCGCAGCGGGAATACTATCAGTTTCAGGCGGTCTTCTTTCCGGCGTTCAATCCACAGAACTGGATCAATCCGAAAGACCGAGTTGTCTATGCCTGGCTTCCCGGGGAAAAAGAGGAGTGGCAGAAACGCGAGGCCGAAATTACCGCAAACCTTGAAGGTCTGCGACGTGAGTATCAGAACTGGACGAAGGAGCATCGAGAACCGTCAGACTTACTGCTGTCAGAGTCCTTTGTCGATGGCACATGGAAACAGCGCTGGGATGCTGCAGCCCCCGGTGATGACGCACCTTCCGGCAACGTTCAGATTGGAGCTGCTGACGGACAGACGGGAGCAATTGGCACCGCACGGCTTCGCCCTTCCAGCCGACAGGCATCAACATCTTCGTCACCGAACGACAATCCAGTGAGTGCTCCCACAGACACGGCGGCGGCTCCCGCCGAGAACAGCGGCGACGGCGTTCTTCAGATCATTGCGGGTGCAGGCGAAGCGTGGCTTTCCACAAAGCAGAGTTTCGACTGGACTCCGGATGTTCAGGATGGCTGGATCCAGGCAACGTTCGATCTCGTCGACAACAAGGTTGTGCTGAACGATCAGACTCCCGGGACTCCTGCGGAACGAATTGGCTATGCCATCGCGACCCATGATTTCAATGATTCGGGCGCAGTTGCTGGCGGGAATCTGCTCATCGATGGCAATCCGATGACTTCCACAACCGTCTATAAGGATTACCCAGGTGGCGATTCAGCTCCCATTGGTTCGATCGGCGAACAGGGATATGTCGCGGGGCGCAACTACGGCGTTCGTATTACGCGCATCGGTGACAACATGTTTCGACTGGAGCATCGAGTCGACGGTTTGCCCGAAGGAAAATCGATCGAACTGACTGCAGCGGATCTTCCTGATGGCGGGTTTGCGTTCTTCTTCTGCAGTGGCCGGAGTTACGAAGTGGATGACGTTCGGATTGAACGCAGCAGTGCTTCAGCGACGCCTACACCCG
>JBKDKA010000248.1:0-7266 GCA_046345315.1 Planctomyces sp. | reverse complement strand
ATCCGTACAAAACAGGGCTCAGATGACCATGAGTGAACCTCCGGATCAGGTGACAGCAAATTCGAATGGGGCTCCTCCGGTCACTGATTCAGGGCATTCTCCGACACGAGCTCGCTACATCACCGTCTTCTGGCTGTGCTCAATGGCGGGTGTGCTGTATCTCGACCGAGTCGGATGGTCTCAGGCAGCGCCTCAGATTCAGAATCAGTTCGAACTGACTAACCTGCAGATGAGTTTTCTGCATATGGCGTTTACGATCGCCTATGCACTGTTTGAAGTGCCGACCGGTCACATGGGAGATTCGCTCGGCGCTCGCTCAATCATGACAAGAATCGCGATCTGGTGGTCGGTCTTCACGGCGCTGACGGGGGCAGGTTTCGGATTCTACTCAATTCTGATCATCCGTTTTCTTTTCGGTGCAGGGGAGGCCGGCGCCTATCCAAACGCAGCTCGCATCTATACCAACTGGTTTCCACGACACGAGCGTGGTCGCTTTCAGGGACTCATGCTGGCCGTGGCGCTGCTGGGTGGAGCTTTCTCACCAAAACTGGCAGCGATTCTCATCGACATGATCGGCTGGCGACTGACTTTCGTCGTCTTCGGGCTGATCGGCATCGTCTGGGCTGCGGGGTTCTGGAAATGGTTCCGTGATGATCCGGCAAATCACCCATCGGTCAACGAAGCGGAGCTGAAGTATATCCGCGATGGAGGTGGTGGAAGCGGCTCTGCAGAACGCCCCAAAGTGCCATGGGGACTCGTATTCGGCAACTCGGGTTTTTATATCCTGAGCTACCTGATCTTCGTCAGTTCCTTCAATGCGTATTTCTACTTTTCGTGGTTCACGAAGTATCTGCAGGCTGCTCACGGACTGGATAATCAGCAGTCCGGGACACTGACCTCAATGGCACTCTTCGGTGGTGCCATGGGAATGCTTCTCGGGGGAACCATCGCGGACCGAATCGCGAAGGCAAAAGGATCGCCCGTCATGCGACGCCGCATCTTCTGCGCTTCGGCGTTCCTGATGGGGGCCTTGTGGCTGATGATTGCCATCCGTCAGGAAAGTCCAGCATGGCTTTCCGCCTTTGCCGCTCTTTCCTGCTTCTGCGTTCAGCTGACGCTTCCGACCTGGTGGTCATCAGCCATCGAACAGAGCGGCCGTTTTGTTGGAACACTGTTCGGCATGATGAACATGGTGGGGCAATTCGGAGCTGTGGCATCGCAGTACTTCGTGGGCTGGTTCGCCGATCGACAGAAAGATCTGGGGCTGACCGGGCGAGCTCAGTGGGATCCGATGTTCAACATCTACTTCTGGGTGCTGATCCTGGGCGCTGTCGGGTGGGGCCTCTACCACTACAAGCCACTGGAAAAAAGCGACTCGAACAGTCATTGATCTGCCCCGACCCAATGCGACGCTGAGCGGAGAAATCTCTGATGAAAGATCGATACTTCGTGCGATGCCGAACTGTTGCCGTGATCATTGCAGTCTGTCTGCTGTCCGGAGCATTCTCTGGTGTGGTTCAGTCCGCAGAGGAACTCTACGTTGCAAAACCCCTGACCGAGGTCAACAGCTTCACAACGGGCGTTGAAGGTCCGGCTGTGGATCGTGACGGAAACCTGTACGCGGTCAATTTCGAAAAACAGCACACGATCGGAAAAGTGTCGCTCAACGGAAAACCGGAGGTCTTCGTAACGCTGCCCGGGGAAAGTGTCGGAAACGGGCTCCGTTTTGATCGTGAGGGCTTCCTTTACGTCGCTGATTACCCTCAGCACAACGTTCTGAAGATTGATCCGAAGACGCGTGAGATCTCCGTGTTTGCTCATCAGCCCGAAATGAATCAGCCGAATGATCTGACCATCACAGGAGATGGCGTGTTGTTTGCCAGCGACCCCAACTGGGGAAACAGTACCGGACAGATCTGGCGGATTGACCGTGACGGGTCAACTCACCGTGTTGCTGCTGACATGGGCACAACAAACGGGATCGAAGTCAGCCCAGACAACAGAACTCTGTACGTCAACGAAAGTGTTCAGCGAAACGTCTGGGCATTCGAGATTTCAGCAACCGGTGAGTTGAAGAACAAGAAGCTCATCCGGCAATTCCCTGACCATGGATTCGACGGAATGCGCTGTGACGTGGATGGCAACCTCTACATCACTCGTCATGGCAAAGGCACCGTAGTGATCATGACACCAGCGGGTGATCTGCTTCGAGAAATCGATGTTCTGGGCAAACATCCGACGAATGTCTGCTTCGGGGGTGCCGATGGACGCACTGTTTATGTCACAGAAGTTGACCACCAGAGAATCGTGCAGTTTCGTGCCGAAACGCCGGGACTGGAATGGCAGCGTCTCAGGGCGAAATGACGCCTCCCTGGAATTTGTCCTCCCTCGAATTCGTCAGATGTCCCTCCCTGATTCTGGTGCTCGGCCATTCCTTGATTCAGCTGTCGTCATTCCCGCGAAGGCGGGAATCCAGTGTCCCGGCGTGAATTCCCGCCTGCACAGGATTGACACAACTATCCCCGTTTTCAGTTCTCACTAAGCACTACACTGAATGAGACAGCAGCGTGTCTGAGTCATTTCCACTGACTCCGTTTGAAGAACTCATGCTGCACCGGGACAGTGTCCCGTTTCCGTGCCATTGTTTCGTTCGTTTGTGGTTTCGCGGGCAGATTGCCGACCATGTTCTTGAAAGTGCACTCGCGGCGGCACTCAAGCATCATCCGCTGCTGACAGCCACCATTGACTGCTCCGCGCCGCGACCTCGCTGGAAACTCTCGGAGGAACACCGAATCCGTATCGAACAGCAGCCGGGCTGTTCCGGCCGATTCTTTCCGCAGACGTTTCATATCCCGATCGAATCTCAGCCCGGGCTCAGAATTTTTGCTGAGCGATCGTCAGATTCTGTGACGCTTCTTGTTCAGTTTCACCACGCCTGCTGTGATGGTCTCGGAATCATGTATTTCCTGGGAGACTATCTCAAAGCCTGCAGAACACTCAGCAGTCCCGACTCCGGACTTGCTGCTGCCTCGAGTATCGCCCCAATCACCAGCATCACTCCTGCCGCCGGTATCGATGATCGAGCTGCCGCTGAGTCGAGCTGCGTGGCGACGCAGGGAACTGATTCACAATGCTCCGATCCAAGGGAGGACATCAAGCATCAACAGGTGATTCGATCGCAACTGCAGAGATCACAACTGCAGACAAGAGGAGATACAGGAGTCGGGCTGTCTGAATGGTTACGACTTCTGCCCGCGCACATTCTGGGTCTGTACCGACCGTGGAACTTTTTTCGACGCCGAGTTCAGAAGATTCTCCCTGATGACGAATCAGCATCAGCATCCGGGATCACTGAAAACACATCCGAGTGCAGTCTGATTTCAACAGTGCTTCCTCCCGAAGTCGCAGCCGCCTGGCTGAAGTCTGCAAAGAAGCGGTCTGTCAGCGCCAACGATCTGCTGCTGAAGGACGTTCTGGCGGCCATTGTCCGGCTTCGAAAGAAACTGAATTCCAGATCAGGCGATGGGTGGATTCGACTTCTGGTCCCCATCAATTCCCGTCCGAACAGTGACGGAGTAACGATGGCCGCCAATTCAACGACCATGATCTTCATCGACCGCCGCGAAACAGACGTCTGCAGCAGTCTCGAAAACGATCATGGCGATCTGAATCTGCTCCGAGGTCTCTCCCGGGAAATGCATTCCATCCGAAAGCATCGACTCGGGCTGTCCTTTCTTCTTTCGTTGAAACTTCTTCAGATCATTCCGGGTGGACTGAAGCGTTTCGCCGGCGGAAAGCGGCAGGATCTGACTGCCGTGGTCACGAATCTGGGACGAGTCTTTACGGATCTGAATGACGATACGAACGGAAAGTCTGCCTCGAGGAGTTTCCAGTGCGGCAACGCCACACTCGAACGTGTCGATGTCGCAGCTCCCGTCAGTGTCGCCACAGATATCTCGATTTCCGCGGCAACGTATTCCGATCAGATTTCACTGACGCTTCAGTTTGGATCGAAAGCACTGTCGCGCGAACAGGCGTCTTTTTTTCTCAGTGAATTGACGGATCAGATCCGCTCTTCTGCCGGACTTACGGTATCATCCAGTCCTGATCAAAAAGGCAGGGATGGCGGCTGACGAGACATCCGGAAGTCTGGTGGGATATTTCTCGGAGACTGCTATGACCGCTTATGCGCGATGGTCTGTTCTGATCGCTGCGTTTCTTGGCTGGCATTTCGCCGGATTCCAGCTCGCGATTACCTCACAGGCCATGAGATCGGCGGCCGTGGATGTGCTTCAGAGAAACGGCACGATCGATTCCGTCCGCTACGAATCCATCACGCGCACACTCGCCGCCAGTGGCAAAAATGCCGATCCTCGAAAAGTCCTGCCGCCGGAAGATGCTGACGCGATCAGCCGTTGGCGGAGTGCAATCAATCAATGGTTTGCGTGGTACACCTGTGCGTTTTTGCTGGGTGCATCAGTGGGTGGACTGTTCTTCGGTCGAATCGGAGACCGCTTCGGTCGTACGCGAGCACTCGCGTTCAGCATTCTCTGCTATTCCGTCTTCTCGGGACTCACCTGCTACGTTCAGACACCGGAGCAACTGCTGATCCTGCGGTTTCTCGCCTGCCTCGGAGTCGGAGGAACATGGCCGAATGGTGTCGCCCTGGTCTCGGAAGTCTGGGTGAATATGTCTCGGCCTCTTGTCGCGGGAGTGATCGGCACTGCCGCCAACATCGGGATTTTTCTCTTCGCGACTCTCACAACCTTTCCGGATTACAATATCTCGGCAACGGACTGGCGATGGGTGATGAAGCTGGGAGCATGGCCGGGGCTGCTCGGAATCTGGACTCTCTTCGGCGTGATCGAATCGCCGCTGTGGTTAAGCCGTATGAAACAGCCGGCTTCAAGCCCGCAGAATCGTGACGGTGCAGACAGTCCTGATCAAAGCTCTGATCCTTCGAAAGTGCAGTCCGCGAATGTTTCGGAAAGTGTCTTTCGTTCCCCCCATCTGCGATTCACAATCCTCGGAATCGCACTCGCCGGGATTCCACTGATCGGCGGCTGGGGCAGTGCCAACTGGATGGTTCCCTGGGCCGGGCAGGTCGCGGAACTCCAGACACCACCATTGAAGTCTCTTGAAGCCGAAGTCGGGCAGGCTCGTTCGCTGACCGGCATCGTGGGCAGTCTTCTCGGTGGCTGGATTGCCAGCGCCCTGGGACGCCGGCGGTCTTATTTTTTGATCAGTATTCTGGCACTTTTCTGTGCTCAGATCCCGTTCTGGTTTCTGTCTCCGGCAGACCCGACGTTTCTTGCCTGGGTGGCAGCGCTGGGATTTTTCAGTGGAATCTATTTCGGATGGCTGCCGCTCTGTCTCCCGGAACTGTTCCCGGTCCGAGTCCGTTCCACAGGTGCAGGAGTCAGTTTCAACTTCGGCCGCATCCTTACAGCGTTGACACTGTTCATCACGGGAGCACTCCAGTCGTGGTTTCAGGGCGACTACGCTCGAATGGGCCGCGTCACCAGTCTGATTTTCGCCTTCGGACTTGTCCTCGCGTTTTTCATGCCGGACACACGAAATCGTAAGCTGTCTGACTAAGAGGCACTGACAACGCGAACGCCCAGGCCGTTGGCCCTCAATGATCAATTGTGTGCATTTCCCCGGGCCACCGCTTCGCTTCAGCCCGGGCTGTCAGAACTGCTGGGCCTTCGGCCCGAAGTCCAAACCCATCCGATGCTCTGGTGCTCTGGTGTTCTGGCAATGATCAATTGATGTGTGCCACTGGCTATGCCAGTGTTGTTCAGGCAACAGCACTGGCATAGCCAGTGGCACACAAGAACCACCATTCGTCTTCCATCATTCCATGACTGCCAATGCACTCGACGACAGGGCGGAAATCCATTCCCCGCTCCCCATTCCCCATTCCCCCATCCTCACCACCAATGAAAAAAGGCCGATCGGATCATTAATGATGCCGATGGCCTTTTTCAGGGAGTGATCACCAAAGCCGATCACTCAAATTCGCAGCTCGTTTCTCAGGCGAGCAGCTCTCTCTCTCAACGTGGTTGCTTTCTCAAGGCAACCGATGGGCTCAAGGGATCTCACTCCGAGCCCGCGTCTCTCTCTCGCTTCCGATTAAAAGCACTTGCGGTGCCAATTGCCGAAAAAACTCAGACAAACAGCAGCCAACCCTCACATGAACAGCTTCTAAACCATTACCAACAAAGAGTTTAGGAAGAAGAACCGATTCCGGATCAGATTTTTCAGCAGTCAGGAATGACCGCGAAAACAGCGCCGATTGTAGGTTTTACAAGTGCCAGAAATTGCAATTGTTACAATTGCCATCTCAGTCGAACGAACGGCAGAGCATGCCGCCTTCGGCCAGAATCACGTTTCCCGTAATAAATGCTCCGGCTTCGCTGGCCAGCAGCAGAGCGGGTCCGACCATGTCTTCGACTCGTCCCCAGCGCTTCACAGCTGTCCGCTCCTGAAACTTCTGCTTCTGCTCCGGAGTCAGGATGCTCATCGGGAGGTCGGTCGCAATCGGCCCCGGGGCAATGGAGTTGACTGTTATCCCGTGCGGACCGAGCTCCAGCGCGTGAGCTCGCGACATGCCCAGCAACGCCGCCTTCGTGGCTGAATAGCATCCGCGTCCTGAGTTGGAAACCAGAGCCATCACCGACGAAAGATGGATGATGCGTCCCCATTTTCGCTCAATCATTCCCGGCACCAGCATACGTGCGAGTCTCATGCAGCTTGTCAGATTCAGCTCCAGAATGTCATCCCAGTCGTCGTCTGTCGTCTCAGTCAGCGGCTGCGGCCGGTTGCTTCCGGCGTTGTTCACAAGGATGTCAATCTTTCCCATCGTCTGCAGCACCGATTGAGCCAGCTTGTCTGCCTCATTTCGCTGCTGCAGATCAGCAACAAAACTTTGTACGCGAACAGACAATCCGTCCTGAATGAAACCGACAGCGTCCGCCAGTTCGGAGCTGTTTCTGGCACAGATCGCCACATCGGCGCCTGCTTCTGCGAAACCTCGAGCAATCGCTCGCCCGATTCCTTTGCTCCCGCCGGTCACAAGCGCCGTGCGCCCCGTCACATCAAACAACTCGTTCAGCATCAGACTCCTGCTCCATTCAGACAATCGGTTCCCGGATCTCCAGTCAGCATCCTCTTCGCGAAACCTGGCACTGTCCAGCGAGACCGGGTTTCACAGGCGACTCAGGTTCACAGGCGACGCACACGAAACGATGAGCTCAATAAGTT
>JBKDKA010000247.1:0-3344 GCA_046345315.1 Planctomyces sp. | reverse complement strand
GATGTGAACGAAGACCTTGTCCGCATGATTACAAATCAGGTCATGGCAGCGCTCGGAAAAGCGTGAGATGGGATCCGTCTCCTCGAAGTCCTGCTTGTTTTCCTGATGAGTATTTTGTCTGAATCATTCGCATCCGTTCTCTCTGCGACACGCAGGCAGATCCTTGCAGAAAGAAAGTCGTCCCCATGAAAGTCAGCATTATCGGTGGTGGTGGTCTTGTCGGATCCTGTGCCGGATTCGCACTTCAGGCCGGAAAAATCGTCAGTGATATCAATCTCATTGACGTCAATCAGGATCTCTGCGAAGGTCAGGCACTCGACCTTCTTCACGGCGCCTCACTGATGGCCCCGCAGAGAATTACTTCCAGCGGCACCGAAGGATGCAAAGACAGTGACGTTGTCGTCATCACTGCAGGACTGCGTCGGAAACCGGATGAAAGCCGTCTGGATCTCATCAACCGGAACGTCGCTCTTTTCCGCAGTATTCTGAGCGACGTCAAAGCACAGGGCCTGAAGAAAGAAGCGATCGTGTTCGTTGTTTCCAATCCGGTTGACGTGCTGACCTGGCTCGCGGTCAAGGAACTCGGTCTTCCGGCGTCACAGGTGATCGGACTCGGAACGGTGCTCGATACAACACGACTCCGCAGCCTGCTGGCTCAGCGGCTGAACGTGCCTCCGACACAGGTCAGCGTGACGATCTTCGGCGAGCACGGCGACAGCATGGTCCCGATCTGGTCCAGTGCTCAGATCGCGAATCTCCCGATCGAAAAGTTCCCGGGTGTCACACCGGCACTCATTGCGGAAGTCGAAAAGAAGACCCGCGGAAGTGGTGCGGAAGTCATCAAGAAGAAGGGTGGAGCCGGCTTTGCGGTCGGTGTTTCGATTGCCGACGTGATTCACAGTATCGCGCTCGATGATCGACGCATTCACCCGGTGAGTTCACTCCAGAACGGAGCTTACGGGATCCGTGACGTGTGTCTGTCGATTCCGACAATCGTCGGGAAAAACGGGGTCATGAGCCATCTGGAAGTCGAACTCTGGTCGAAGGAAAAGACCGCACTGCTCCACAGTGCCGGCGTGCTTCGCGAAACGATCGCTCAGGTAATGAAGGGCTGAAATGCCCCCTGAATTCCCCGGTCACTGTTCGCCGTTCACCCTTTCTGTCCACGGTTGATTTTCAGAATCTCCCGGAGGACTGAACGCAGAAAACGGCGAGCTGGCGACCGAATTCCGGCTGGTGCGATAGCGTGACTGCAGACGTGGCGGTAAATTATGGACACGAGGCGAGCCGAGATCGGCCGTTTCGCGGTCCAGCATTGTCCCCCGTCGTCGTCGCGATGCAGGAGCATCATCACCCATGAGCGAACCCGTTCCGTCACAGCCAAAACCGGAAAACGCCGAAGAGATTGCAGAACGTCGAGAGGCGGCTGAGGAAGCCGAGCACATTTATCTCGTCGCGTACCCGAAGATCGTCTTCCTTTATCCTACCGTGATCGCAGCAATGTTCTGTGCGATCATTATGTGGGCCAAGGGTGAACCGGCACCTGATGCGACATGGCATTTTTCTGTGGCTCGTGTCTTCCTGCTGATCCTTGGCGTCAACATGGTGGTGCTGACGTTTGATTTTCCTCGAAGCACATCATTGACCTGGTTTTTCGCACTGGTTGCCATCGCGATTGGCCTCTGGTCCCTGTTTCACTGGAATCAGGCACTGCTGCCTCAGGTCTCAGCTCTGATTTCGTCGATTAAACCCGCAGCCAACTCGATGTTTTACATCCTGTTCACGATTGCCATGCTGCTGCTCTACGGTGTGGTGCTCATCAGTCGACGATTCGACTACTGGGAAGTCCGCGGCAATGAACTGCTGCATCATTCGGGGCTGCTGAGCGATCTGAAACGGTTTTCCGCACCCAACCTGCGGATCGACAAAGAGATCAACGACGTCTTCGAGTACATGCTGCTGCGTTCGGGGCGGTTGATCATTCATGCCAGCAACGAGCGGCGAGCCATCGTGCTCGACAATGTGCTGTTCATCAACAACAAAGAAGAGCGGATCACGAAGATGCTGGGTGCACTGCAGGTCCGGGTGAAAACCGATCCGGCCTGAGTCAGTCAGACCTGAAAGGGACGGATGACACAGTCTGCCAACGTTCGGTCACTGGAAGCCATCTGCCGGTTCGCATCGGCTGTTCTTCAGTTTCAGTCTGAAGCACGGATGTGCCTGACCGCCATGGATTCGCAGTTGCGTCAGGTCCAGCAATGGCTGGAACGTGACCGTCCGTCCTTCTGGCGGCACGAGATCGAGAAATGCTCTCACGAAATGTCGGAGGCACGCATTCGGCTGCATCAATGCCGAATGCGTCAGATCGGCGATTTTCGGCCGACATGTTATGAGGAGCAGAAAGCTCTCCAGGCAGCCGTTCAGGCTCATGAGTTTTCTCAGCAGCAGATCCCGACGGTCAAGCACTGGATCATTCAGACGCAGCATGAATCCAATGAGTTTCGTGGGCGAGCTGGTCAGCTTCAGCAGATGCTTGATCGCGATATCCCCCGCCTGCTGGCTCTGCTGCAGCATTCGATTCGACGAATTGAGGAATACCTCGCCGTGGAGACTCCTGATTCGGCTGCTCCACGGGCCCCGTCGAAGCTGACGGAATTCGCGGAACTGCTGCTCAGGCAGCTTTCCGAAGCATCGGAGTCCCTTTCGGAACAGCAGCCAACCGGAGAAGAATCGGCGAATTCCGGCAATGCAGGTCCTGCAGCGGATGGACATACATTGACTCCAGCCGCAGAGCAATTCCAGTCAGGACAGTCCGTGACGCAATCGGGCGGCACAGTCGATGGAAAATACTCGGGAACGCAGGACCAGGGAGTCTGATCAACCATGAAACGAACCGATTTTCAGTCTCCCGCTGCACGACTTGAAGACGCACTGAAGAATCTGGAACGCGTCTGGTCTGAAACGAAAGAGTCCTGGAACGACCCCGTCAGTCAGCGAGTCGAGGAGGAATTCCTTCGACCACTGCATAGTCAGATCCGCTGCCTGCTCGATGCGACCAACACCGTCAGTCAGGTTGTTCGAAAGGCCGAACATGACTGTGCACACCCTCGCGAACATCGCGCCACGCTCTGAGGGTTCAGCGGATACCGAAATCATTACCTACTGCCAAACGGGGCAGCGGTTTTGTCGGTCCTACCTGCCGGGCAGGACTTCGCGGCTTGCCGCGACTTGAGGGACGTGGATTGCGGATTTGACGTTCGAGCCCCACATTGATGTGTTGACGCGAGAACTCAGGAATCGCAGAAACGCAGGTTCGGCTTCGCCGAAAGTCCATTCCGGCAGAA
>JBKDKA010000246.1:0-19127 GCA_046345315.1 Planctomyces sp. | reverse complement strand
TCTCAACCATATTGTCAAAGATCAGTCACCCAGGAAGACTTCCAGACCACTGACCTCTCAGATTCTGAGATGAACAGCGACCTTTCTTTCTTCCTCACCGGTTTGTTCCCGGTTCGGGCGAGCGGGGTAGTGTAGCGGCCGAATTCTGACTGTCAACTTCGCTGCGTCGCTTTTTTTGAAAGTCGATCGGCTTTCTCTCGAAATCCAGTCAACCTTCGAGCTGCTCCCAGCGTTCCAGGCTTTGCAGAAGCTCTGTTTCAATGGCCTGAAGGCGTTTCCCGATCTCAGCGATCCGCCCCCGATCGTTCTGATACAGATCCGGATCCGCCATCTGTTCGCTCAGCTTTTTCTGTTCTGTTTCGAGATCAGCAATCTTCCGAGTGAGCGTTTCCAGCTCACGCTGCTCCTTGAAGCTCAGCTTTCTGGCCTTCAGCTGTGGAACAGCCACAGGTGTCTCTTCCAGCTCACGCGGCGACGAGCCCGCTCCCGCAGAACGTCCGCCCGAAGAGCTGATGGCTTCCAGCCGAGCCTGTTTCTGACGCTGCCAGTCATCATAGCCGCCGTCGTATTCCGTCAGCTGACCATCGCCCTCGAACACAATCGTGCTCGATACCAGATTGTTCAGGAATGCTCGGTCGTGACTGACGAGCAGAATGGTTCCGGGAAAATCCGGAAGAATTTCTTCCAGCAGTTCGAGCGTTTCCGCATCCAGATCGTTCGTCGGTTCGTCCATAACCAGGCAGTTTGCAGGCTTTGACATCATTCGAGCCAGCAGCAGTCGGTTTCGTTCCCCGCCCGAAAGGAATTTCACCAGTGTCTGAGCACGATCAGGCGTAAACAGAAAATCCTGAAGGAATCCGACAATGTGCCGTTTCTGACCATTGATCAGCAGAAAATCCGTGCCATCACTGAGGTTTTCTCTCGCAGTTTTGTTCTCATCCAGCTGATCTCTCAGCTGATCAAAGTATGCCACTGCGAGATTGGTGCCCTGACGAACCTTACCCTCCTGCGGCACCAGTTGCCCCAGCAGAATTCGAAGTAACGTGGATTTTCCCGCACCGTTGGGGCCGATGATCCCAATGCGGTCTCCTCGGAAGACCGTTGCCGTGAAATCCCGGATCACGCAATGATCACCGAAGCTGTGAGACACGTTTTCCAGGCGAGCCACAATCTGGCCTGATCGCTCCGCTTCCTGAAGCTTCATCTTCGCCGTGCCGACTTTTTCCCGTCGCTGCCTACGCTCCTCGCGCATCTTCTTCAGAGCTCGGACGCGTCCTTCATTTCGGGTTCGACGAGCTTTCACACCCTGGCGAATCCATTTTTCTTCCTCAGCCAGCTTTCTGTCGAACTGAGCATTCTCAATGGCCTCCGCGGCCAGCAGCTGATCTCGTCGCACAAGGAATGTGTTGTAATCACAGGTCCAGTCAAACAGACGACCTCGATCCACTTCCACGATCCGAGTGGCCAGCTGCTGAAGAAATACTCGGTCGTGAGTAACAAAAATCAGCGTCCCGTCAAAACGAGACAGATATCCCTGCAGCCAGATAATTGATTCAATGTCCAGATGATTGGTGGGCTCATCGAGCAGCAGTACGTCAGGTTTTCGAATCATCGCACCTGCCAGAAGAACGCGGCGCTTCATCCCTGCGGACAAAGACGCAAACGGTACATCGGCCGGAAGCTGCATCTCATTCAGCAGGGCTTCGAGCTCATCGGCACCCGTCCACAGTTCTGCATCGGCAAGCTGGTGACTGGCATCGTCGTAGATCCGCTGCTCGGCATCCGTGAGCATCTCACCGCACTGCATTTTGTAATTCAGCCTGCGGGATGCCGCCACAGCAGCCCCAACAGGACCATACCCGTCAGCAGCAACTTCAAAGGCCGTTTTCTGATCTTCGGTGGGTACATCCTGCGAAAGTTGAGCAATGACAGCTCGGGGCTGCAGGTCAACACTGCCGTCATCCGGCCGGATCTGACCGGCGATGAGCTTCATCAGAGTGGATTTGCCGGCACCGTTCCTGCCGACAAGGCCAACTCGTTCACCACGCTCAATATGAAGCGTGACATGATCCAGCAGTGTGGGGGATGCGTAAGTAAACGACAGATTATTAAGGCTGAGCAGTGGCATGGCGGAACTGTAGATCGGATCGCATCGGCGTGCGAGGTGCATGTCAGCAGTTCAGCCTGTTTTCGCCGATCTGCGAAGCAGGTCAGTTCAGCGGCTTTTCCAGCTCGACCACGCAGATCTGATTTACCGTTCCTCGGCCCTCACGCTCAGATCGTGACCTGACAAATGCGATCGAAGAGCCATCCGGCGAGATCACACAGGACTCCGGACGCATTTCGCCCGCAGATGGTACAGGCGACTGACCTGAGTCCCTGCGTGACGTGACCGGGTACGTTTTCCCGGTACTGCTGCTGGTCAGACAGACTCGGCCAGCCATACCGTGTGCAATCCACAGCCCGTTCGGGCTCCAGGTGAACGTCGAACTGATATCGGACTGATTCCGCGTCAGCTGCTTCAACTCACTCGTTGCCGGTGAGACTGTCCAGATCTGCGAAACACCTTCATCATCCTTCATCAGCAGAGCGATCTGATCGCCGGATGGGGAGCTCCGCAGCCAGTGCCGGACGCCTTGAATTCCCGGGTACAGCCGCCCTTCTGTATGAGTCAGCCGCCGCTGGGCGACACCAGGCATTGGACGCAGTCTCCCTTCCAATGTTACCTCGGAGCTCCGAAGTGCAGCGGCAGGAAGCTCTTCGGGAAGATCAGCAACGAAAACCTCGGTCACGGAACTGCCCGCGGATGTCAGGACATGCCCCTGAAAAGCAATCGCTCGCTTCTGCCATTTGCCATCAGCTCGATGATACCCATTTCGCCCGATCCAGCATTCCTCGCAGGCTCGACGGATTTCATCGGTTCCCGGGTGAGGATTCGGTGTCGTGGTTGTCACGATTGAAGAGAACCATTCGCCGTCATGATTACGAGCATGTCCGTTTTTGACTCGAACCTCGTGCCCCGGAACGGCCACTGCAATATCGCGAATGGAGGATTCCGTCAGAGCATCGTTATAAGTGAACACCAGCCAGTCCCCGGCTGCGTCCCAGATGTGAACATGGGAGCCTCCTCGCAACGCGCCCGCTGTTGGAGGACTGATCAGGTCGCGAGCATCCAGGTTGCGGACGATCCCCGGTAACTGCATGTCGGCGACAACTCCCTGTCGGTGACTGAGACCGTACTTCCAGTCGCCGGTCGGGTTCTCTGGTCCGAGGATGAACGCGACCAGCGTGTCATCTGGGCGCCAGGTCGCAACTCCACAATGCGCCGAATTCTTTGAACGATAAATCAACCGAACTTCGCCGGTTCGTCGATGGACAGCCTCAATTCTGTCTCCGTCGAAAACATCTCCCGCCGGATCGGAGCGAACATCGTAGACGAGCCATTCGGAGTCTGACGACCAGACGCCGAAATTCGTCAGAATTCTTCCGCCAGGCCCCTGAGTGATCTGTCGTTCTTCCCCATAAATCTGTTCCGAGTTCTCAGCAGCGAAGGTGTTGGCCATGAGCGATATCACCAGAAGTGATGTGGGAATGAAAACCATCGTACAGCAGAAATCCCGTGTTTCTCAGCGGTGAATGAGAAGGAAATGCTTCCCGGCAACTTCAGTTTTCAGAGGCATTGACAATGCGCCCAGTGTGCTCCGCTCCCGATTCATCTGTCAATCCCTGAAAACACAAATGCCTTTGAATCGAACAGTGCTTCGAGGAGGACTCGGCTGTTGTCGATCGCACACGCCCCCCCGGATCAACGACCTCAGAAAGACTGAAGGGGCGTCACTGGGTCCGTGAGGCATTCAGGGATCCTGGAATTGATGAGCCAATGAATTTCCGGACTGACACATTCGCGATATAATCACGGTGGAACGACAATTTCTGCCGTCGAACGAAGATGGACTGGTTTCCCTCGCCCTTTCGAGAGTTCAAACTCTCAGGAGTGCAGATTTCGGGACCAGAACAAACACGATCAACGTTGTCTGAAGTACCTCATCCGTCCGATTCTGTACCTTCCGATTTCGCGAAACGACGAACGCAAACTCAAACAATGGCTCAACGCGACTACTACGAAGTTCTTGGTGTGCCGCGAGGTGCAAGTCAGGATGAAATCCGAAAAGCCTACAAGAAGCTGGCGAGGACTCTTCATCCGGACGTGAAGCCCGATGACCCCGGGGCTCAGAAAACATTCGCGGAAGTCACTGAGGCTTACGACGTTCTTGGGGACGAGGAGAAGCGGAAGAAGTACGACCAGTTCGGTCACTCGTTTCGGGGGGCCGGATCAGGTGGAAACCCATTTCAGGGATTTCAGGGTGGCGGAGCTCAGTTTGACCTCGAAGACATTCTGGGCGGAATGTTCGGCGGAGGAGGAGCCGGAGGCCCATTTGGGGGAGGTGGAAAGCGAGGAGGTCGAGGACGAAAAGGGCAGGACGCTCAGGCAGAAATCACGGTTCCCTTTCAGGTCGCAGTTGAAGGCGGGACTCACGATCTTTCCGTTCAGGCTGGTGGAACAGCTCAACGACTGGCAGTCAAAATTCCCGCAGGAATTGAGAGCGGTCAGACGATTCGACTTTCGGGACAGGGATATCCGGGAGCAGGCGGAGGCCCTGCGGGCGACCTGATGGTCACAGTCAGAGTGGCTCCGCATCCATGGTTCCGGCGCGAAGGGAAGAACATTCTGGTCGATGCACCGGTGACTCCGTCGGAGGCAGCACTCGGCTGCCGCATTGAAGTTCCGACACTCTCAGAGGGAACTGTGGTCATGACAGTTCCAGCCGGCACATCCAGTGGGGCGAAACTGCGGCTTCGAGCCAAGGGAGTCCGGGACAATCAGGGTGGGGACCGTGGCGACCAACTGGTGATTCTGAAGATCGTCGTTCCAAAAGTTCTGACTGCAGCAGCCAGAACGCTTTACGAACAGTTATTGGAAGAGGAAAAGGGCAGTAATCCGCGAACCGGACTCTGGCACTGATGAAATCTGCTTGAACCGGAATCACGATTTTCTGAAAACAGCCTCGCGAATATCTTCCACATTTCTCGTGATCAGAGTCCTCTTTCCCTGGAGGCTCTGACAGAACCGGGGCGGGGCACCCTGGATATCACCTTTCTCAATGATTTCAGACTCTCGCCGGGAGCCAGTCCCGGTATTGTGACGCGTTCCTGCTTACGGACGCTGCTCTCTGGAAAACTTCTGCCATTTCAGCCGGACCAGCACGCAACGGGTTCCAGAAAGACGTCTGAAGGGACCTTTCGCAGCTGTGATTTTCAGAGTCCCGAAAAAGTCGTACTTCTGACTGCCGCAGGACCGATAACGATTCTCAGAGGCAGCCATCCGACGAACTCTGAATTTCGATCGACAAACAGACCCTGGTTCGGGAATGTGCTGCAAATTCTGAGGATGGCCTTTCCCGAAACTGCCATCCGCGGTAATACTTCCGGATTTTCCGACTCCAAATCAATCACCTGAGCGACGAAACGGCGGACACCCCTCAGATGGGCGCACTCCGAAAACGATCCTTGTCGGGGCCCATTGCCATCGAGGCACCGCGTGGCCCTTTGAGCGACCCGGAACATCATCCTAAACTCCAGATTCCGATCCCGGAGATTCCGCCCTTCGTTCCAGCTCGTGGAATGGCGAATCGTCACCTGCAGACAATCATTGGAACCTTCTTTCAGCAGAAGGTGAAGCTGGTAGGAACAACGCAGAGAAAACTTCGCCTTGAAGATGACGATTTTCTGATTCTGCATGATGATCGACCGTCCGTCTGGAATCCGGGGGATCACGTGGTGCTCCTTCTTCACGGTCTGACAGGTTGTCATCAGAGCGGCTACATGGTCCGCACTGGCGCTAAATTGTTCGAGCGTGGTGTTCGTGTCTTCCGAATGGATCATCGGGGGTGCGGTGCCGGTGCATCACTTGCAAAACAGCCCTACCATGCCGGTCGAACAGAAGACCTGGACGCTGCAATCCGTCTTATTGAGCGACTCTGCCCGGGTTCGCCGATTTCTCTGGCCGGATACTCCATCAGCGGTAATCTTGTCCTGAAATATCTGGGCGATTACGCGGATTCCGTTCCGTTCTCGCTCTTTCGAGCAGTTGCCGTTTGTCCTCCAGTGGACCTCCGACACAGCGTGGAATCGCTGGATCAGGGCCATATCCGTCGACAGTACAACTCCTACTTCACAAGGCTGCTGCTGAACACCGTGACTCACGGTCCGCTGTGGCGCCCTGATGTGCCGCTCGCCAAAGCTCTTCGAATGCCAAAGAGGCTTTTCGAATTTGATGACCTTTATACGGCCCCCGCGTCCGGCTACGATTCCGCCCTTCATTACTACGAGGCGGCATCGTCGCTCAGCGTGCTGTCAAGAATCCGCGTTCACACGACGATTCTTGCTGCTCAGGACGATCCACTGGTCTGCCCGCAGCCGCTCCTCGATGCTCGGCTGCCAACCAATGTCCGCATGTACATGACTCAGTACGGCGGACATCTGGGATTTCTGGCAAGACGCGGCACCGACCCGGACTGTCGCTGGATGGACTGGCGGGTGATCAACTGGCTGCTGGAATAGTTCCGAAGGTTTGCCTCGGCTCTGCTCCCGCGTGAATTCACGCAGCGTCAATTCATTCAAAAACGCCGGACCACAACAGAAACTGATCCCCGATCGTCTGATTTTTTGTCAGCCTTTCGGGGACCCAGTCGAGCATTTGTCAGCCATTCTCAGCCGAACAAACCACCGATCATCTCAAGAATCGGGGATTTCGTGCCGTCTGTGTGGGTCCAGAGCCACATGGTTCGAACCAGCTCAATCCCGACGAGGCCGCAGAGAACCGAGAGCAGTGACCCGATTCCGAGCATCACTTTCGTGCCCGTGGTCCAGCTGAGATCAGATCGAGCCGCGGTTCGCCCCGCAGCCGCCGGAGCGAAGCCGTCGTCGCCGCCTTCGTCTTCGAACTCGTCGTCGCCGTAGGTCTCATCGCCCATGTCGTCATCTGCGAACTCATCATCCGCATAGGCGTCATCAGCGTAATCATCGTCCCCAAAACCACCGTCGGCATCGACATCTTCGAACGCATCGGTCTCGTCGACGGAATCCATGGCCATGGTACGGGCGTCATCGGCACCCCGACGTCCGGAAGCCTTCTTCGGAGTCGGCAGTTCAAACTGAGTCGTTGAATCTGTCGAGTCTTCCATCAGAGCCCGAGCACCCGCGACGCTGCCCATGGGCATGGTGCGTCCCATGTCGTCGCCATCGCCCAGGGAAATACCACTGTCGTCGTCAAGTTCGAGTGAAATCCCGCTGTCCGCCGCATCGAGACTGATTCCGCTGTCATCATCCAGCGATGCACCGCTGTCGAAACTTTCGAGCGAAATACCGCTGTCGTCGGCTTCGAGGCTGATTCCGCTGTCGATTTCGAGGGAAATTCCACTCTCATCAGCATCCAGCGACAGGGAACTTCCGCGAGCAGCCAGAGTGATTCCACTGTCTGGCTCTTCGCTCTGCACCCGAGATCCGGAATCAATCAGCTTCAGGTCGCTGTCCTGAGGAGGCAGGATCCCGGCGTTCGGTTTTCTCTCGGATCGAGAAGGAACCGGATCTTCCATCAGCCGAATGTCACTGTCCGTTCGGCTGAGGCCGCTGCCGTCAGCATCGTCATCATTCAGAAGATCATCCAGACCGGTGAGCTTCACATCACTGTCAGAGTCAAGATCATCAAAGAGAGAAATTCCGCTGTCGTCGTCGTCTTCATCAGCCGGAACGGGCTTCTCCGTCAGGCGAACATCACTGTCCGAATCCATCAGGTTGATGCCGGACCCCGGCACTGTCAGGTTTGCCGCTGAATCATCCATCGATTCTGAATCGCTCATGGAAGTCGTTCTGGCGAGTTCAGCAAGATCGATATCCGCGTCTGTGCGTGATCCGACGAGCTTCACGTCGCTGTCGGAATCGGTGAGGTCCACAGAGGGCTCCCACGTCGATGTTTTCGCGAGATTCTCTCCGGCGGATTCGAGTTTCGGCCCGGAATCCCCCGTCAGCTGCACATCGCTGTCCGAATCCTTGAGTTTTTTCAGGTCGTCATCATCTTCGAAAAGAGACTCGTCGAAGAAAAGACGCACATCGCTGTCGGAGCTCGAAAGATCGGAGATCTGGTCATCTTCGAGGACCGAACCCGCATCTTCATCAGGAATGATGGGAAAATCAGGCGAAGAATCGGCCTGCTGACTGCGGCGGAACTCCTCGATGTCTTCTTCACGAAACTTCCAGCTTCCACGATCTGCAAATCCGCGAATTTCGCCACGCTCGCGCAGACGGTTGAGCTGATCTTTGGCAAGCCCCAGGGTCTCAGCCGCTTCTTCAAGAGTCAGATATTTCTTGGCCATCGGTTAAAAAACTCCCGAGGAAAAATGCTCAGAAAAGCGGCGGATTCTCAGTTGCTCTGACAAAACCCGGTTCTGTCAGGCTTTCTTGGTCCTGATCCGGCAGAAACTTCACGTTGCGATTCAGGCACACGCCCAATCAGGCTGAAAGCCCGCACCCAACAGATCCGGAACAAAGACTGCCGGCCACCCCGGTCTTCGCAGCTGCGATATTCTTCGCAGTCGGAAAATTGTAAAACCACGGGACCCTGATGCAAGTTCTTTGTCTCAGCTCTGCTTCGAGTTAGGGAAGTCACTCCTCAAACATCGCAGCGAACATACTTTCTGGCGTCCATTCCGCATGATCCTGTTGTGCAGCCAACGATCGACCTGCACCGCAAAATCCCTCCAGTTCATGCAATCTCCTCAGAGACTGCAGACGAATACCTCGAAGTGGCCCCGATGTTCGGCACCACTCTCCATTTTCGGATTCGACCCGAGACGCCTGGATTCTTCAGGAAAATCAAACTCAGAGTTCCCCGCTGGTGAATGCAATTTCTGAAGATCAACAAAAGCTGCGAAACTCCTTCAGTGTGACTCCCGAGCAGAAAATATGCGTTGAAACTGGTTCACAGAGCGTTTTTCTTCTTGCACCGTCGTGTTTCTCAGGTTCAGCACAGTTTTCGGAGCCGAAAAAACGGGGCCGAAGCAAACGGAATCGCACCCGGGCAGGAGCCTCGGAAGATCGCGTTCCACCATGAATCCGGTTTCATCGACTCTCGCGGCCGTGTAAATTGTCGACTCTGCAGACTGATGCCTTTCCGATCCGATCACCTTCCCCCCGGAATCGACCCAACCGAAAGCCCCTCTGAAATGCGATCTCAGGCCGGAACACTGTCCAGCCACGACTCAGATAAACTCCGAGTCCGGATGAATGCAAGGCATGGCACCCAACCAGGGAAACCGGACACGCTCTGTGCCGGAATTGAAATTCAGCCGTCCGTTTTCTGCGGAGTTCTCCGCAGCAGAGCGGTAGTCATCGCGATTGCATGCCTGTGGGGACTGTGGTTATCCGAGACCACGGTCGCCGCCGAAAAACCGCAGATCGACTTTATCTTTCCCGCAGGAGGAATGCGAGGAACCACAGTATCGATTCGCCCCGGTGGAAAACCCGGTGACGGGCCACTTCAGGTCTGGAGTGACACCGACCTGCTCGCTGTGACCGTCAGCGAAAAGGGAGATACGGCGTCCGTCAGAATCGCAGATAATCTGCTTCCCGGAATATACCACCTTCGATTCTTCAACACTCATGGCGCCTCATCGCTGAAATCGTTTGTGGTCGGTCGACTTCCGGAATCTGAAGAAAAGGAGCCGAATAACCGCCTTGCGGAGGCCAATGCCGTTCCCGAATCAGGCGGCGTCGCGAACGGTATCCTGCAGGAAGCGGGAGACGTGGACACTTATGCCATTCTTCTCCGCAAGGGTCAGACAGTCGTTGGATCGATGCTGGCTCATCGAGAACTGAACTCTCCGATGGACGCGACTCTGCAGCTGCTGAATCCGCGTGGCACTCTGATGGAACAGAACGATGACGATCACGGGAACGACCCGCAGGTTGTTCACGAAGCCAGGGAAGACGGGATCCATTACCTGAGAACGTTTGCGTTTCCGTCCGAGCCAAACAGCACCATTCAGTTTTCCGGCGCCGCCAGCTATGTTTATCGACTGACAGTTTCCACAGGGCCATTCGCTGATCATGCTCTGCCGATGGCCATTCAGCGACAATCGGAGTCCCGAGTGGCACTCTCAGGCTGGAATATTTCTGAGACGTCGCGGTCACAGCTGATCTCAGCAGACTCCACCACCGGATCTATGGTCCGAGTCGATCCGGAACTGACGCAGCCAGTTTTCCTCGACGTCGTTGACCACCGCACTTT
Source organism: Planctomyces sp. (assembly GCA_046345315.1). Classification (GTDB taxonomy): domain Bacteria; phylum Planctomycetota; class Planctomycetia; order Planctomycetales; family Planctomycetaceae; genus F1-80-MAGs062. The sequence continues at coordinate 8,782 of JBKDKA010000246.1, read as the reverse complement.
CGTTGAGCCCGCGGGAGACATTTCGGCCACAGCAAATGAATCCGCAAGCCAGCAGACGGACCTTGCAGTCCCGTTTTCGATGTCAGGAGTAATTCGCAGAAGATCGGAGAAGGATCGGTTTCGCGTCACGGGCAGGAAGGACCAGCGCGTTCGCATTCGAGTGATTGCACGAACTCGATTTTCCCTACTGGACCCGATGATCTCCGTCACAGCGGAAGATGGTCGCGAAATTCTGACAGCGGACGATATCGACGGAGCCAACATGGATGTGCAGACGGAACTCACATTTCCGTCCGACGGCGTTTTTCACTTCAGTGTGACCGATCGCTTTGAACATGGCAGTGAGCGACACTTTTATCGACTCACCGTCGAGGAACCTCGTCCGGACTTTACTGTTACAGCTGCTGACAATGCCCTCGTCAAATCAGCAGACCAGCCGATCAGCATCCCCATCACCATTGATCGAAAAGACGGTTTTCTGGTTCCGCTTGATTTCCGTGTGGAAGGACTTCCGGAAGGACTTGTCTCCGAACCGACTCGCAGCGAAAAGGACGGCGATTCTGCAAAAGCGGTCACCCTGAAGATTTCAGGCGCGACTGCTCAGGGATTTCATGGTCCGGTGAAGATACTCGCAGCCCCCGCTTCCGGCAGCATGGCCCCCAGAGCGGTCACGTCAGCCGTGCCAGGCACATTGATCGGCACAGACCGAATCTGGCTGACCATTCCGGGGACTCCCTGAAATCCCGGTACGCAGCAATCATTCGGTTGTCCAGCCGGGTTCCCGCGGTTCTGAGTTCCCTGGGATTCAGAAAGGTCGGGGTGAGGACATTCGCCTCTGCGTCACCATCGACCATGTGCGTCACCATCGACCATGTGCGTCACCGTCATCAGGATCGCAGCAGCCAGGAGATGACTCTATCTGGAACCCTGTGACAGCGGATCATCGGATTCAGGGGTTTCCTGCAGGATCGTCGCATCGACACTACCAGTTTCATCGACGCCACTGTCAGAAAACATCATTTCCGTCGGTTCGTCGGAGCCAGTCGGAGGTTCCACTGAGCCTGACGAAATAACCGATGGAATAAACGCGGTTTTGCCTGATCCGGAAGACAGCATCGGTTTTCGGGTTTCCGTCAGGGCGGCGTAGCCAGTCACAGTTGAACCACCGTGAGCCCGGACCGCTGAGACTCCCGTTACGACATGATCCAGTGGAGCCAGACTGTCTGATGGAGATCCCGGGTCTGAGCTCGGTAATTCTCGACTGATTCGAACTGAAAACCGAACGGGACCAATCGCCAGTGTCGCGCCGTTCACAACCGGATACCACTTTCCCGTTGCGATCCGGTTTCCATCGATGAAAGTGCCATTGCTGCTGTCAAGATCCGTCACCGAGACATCGTCACGCCCGACACGAAGAAAACAGTGCCGTCGACTCACCTGAGGCGAAGACAGCCGCAGATTGCATTCGGAGTTTCGCCCAATGACGATGTCGTGACGGACTGTGATCCGTCTGACATTGGCATCCTGGTCAAGTAACTCCAGCACGACTTTCATGGTGACCACATTTCGCCGCAGAACTCTGAATCAATCCGTCTGAAAAGGCTTTACACCGAACCGCACTTCATTGAGCCCCAGCGGCATCGCCGGAACTCAGCGAGATGAATAACAACCAAACGAGCACATACTGACTGGACCGCCACACCGAGAGAATGCTTCGCCGGAACTATACACAACCCTCAAAGCATACCCATCGTCACCTTAACGTCGACTGTTTACTTTTCTCCGCAGATAAAAATCCTGAATTTTGCGTCTTTCCGAACAGCAATTCGCCATTTGTCGTAAATTCAGCTCCCTCAGGGGTTTAAACCCATCCACCACGATGGGTATCCTCTTGTCGAATGGTCCGCGAATCATCATGGAAGTCAATTATCCAGCTGAAGAAGCGTAGACCAGCGAAATGAACCTGCCCCGTGGCAGATGAGGTTTCTGCAGAATCTTCCGAAAAGACTGGTATCCTGACGGATGCCTCAGGACAAATGGCTGTCGACTGGAAAATATTCATCGAACGCAGGGCCGCCGCTGCCGAAGTTCGGCTGCTCGGAATCGTTGACCATGCGTCGCTGATGGCCATTCAGGAACTGTTCGTCCACGAAACGCGGCAGAGGAAACGACTTAGCCCGGCGGTTCTGGTCTATGAACATCCACCGACAATTTCTGTGGGAATCCACGGAAATCTGCTCGAACTTCCTTCGGACCCCAGAGAGCTGGAATCTAAACTCATCAGTGTGCATCGAGTTCAGCGAAGCGGCCGAACAATCATGCATCAGCCCGGACAGCTGATTGTCAGTGTCGTGGCGTCACTGGAAATGATGGGACTTTCGAAGACGGAATTCCATTCGCGACTTCAGGAGGCTGTGCTTCTGGGCTGCAGCGAATTTCAGGTCGTTACTCGTCGCTCTTCTGAAGACCCGGATATCATCGAAGGACGGCACGGAATCGTGGCAGAAATTGCGACATCAACCGATGAAGAGATTACGGGGTTCGGTATTTTCCTGAATGTCAGCTGTCGACTGGACGAACAACGTCTGATCGGCCGAGGACTTCTGGGCTGCAGGATTTCGTCACTGAACGCCGAACGTGTCCGACCGACCCAAATGTCCGGTGTTCGAACAGCATTGATCCGAACGGTATGCGAAGGAATCGGCTTTCCGGAGTATCATATCTACACAGGACATCCTCTTTTGAAACGTACCAGGATTTCGGTTCATGACCAGTCTTCCGATCATTGATCTTTCTTCCAGCTCGCAGACGACGGAAGAAGCACCTCAGCGCCGACTGCCTCGATGGCTGAAGCGACCGATGCCGCAGCCGGGAATGGCCTTCACGAATGAAGTGATCCAGGACCTTCGCCTCGAAACTGTCTGCGAAAGCGCGAAGGGTCCGAACCGATCAGAATGCTGGTCGCAGAAAACCGCCACGTTCATGATCGGCGGCAATGTCTGCACTCGCCCCTGCGGTTTCTGTTCGGTCCCGCGAGGAAAAACCGAACAGCTGGAACTGGACGAACCGGAACGTGTTGCGGAAGCCGCTGCACGACTTGGGTTGTCTTATGTCGTGCTCACTTCAGTCACTCGAGATGATCTTCCGGACGGTGGCGCCGAACACTGGTATCGAACAATCAACGCCGTTCGCAGTCGAACGGGAGCTCAGGTGGAAGTGCTGACGCCGGATTTCCTCGGGGATCAGAAGGCGATCAGTCGCGTCATTGAAGCAAAGCCTGATGTGTTCAATCACAACACGGAAACAGTTCCTCGACTCTATCATCGAGTTCGCCGAAATGCCGATTATCAGAGAACACTCAATCTCCTTCGGCAGGTCCGCGCAGAAGCGCCGACGATGCCGACAAAGAGCGGCCTGATGCTGGGGCTCGGGGAAACGCTCGACGAACTCATGGACGTACTGGCCGATCTTCGCCGCGTTGACTGCGACATGCTGACGCTTGGGCAATACCTTCAGCCAACGCCACAGCATCTTCCCGTGGAGCGCTATCTTCCACCGGAAGAATTTGAAGAGATCGGCGCCATGGCCAAGAAACTCGGGTTTCGAATGGTTGCCAGCGGACCATTTGTTCGCAGCAGCTACCACGCCGGAGAAATGACCGACGCCATGACAACAGTCCATCAGGATCCGATGCATGTTCATTCAGATCGGGATCAGCACTCTTGATCCTGCTGGCCGTCGAAACTTCCGGTGCGACAGCTTCCATTGCGCTCGTCGACCGTTCGGGAATCATCCATGAACGGATCGCCGAAGGTGCTGGTCGTCAAAGAACCCGCACACTGGTTTCCGACATTGACAGGCTCCTGAAAGACTGCGGCATTCAGCCCAAAGAGATCGAATCGGTCGCCGTGAGCGTCGGACCGGGAAGCTTTACGGGACTGAGAATCGGTATCGTGTTCGCCAAGACGTTTTCCTGGTCGATCGGCTCACACCTGATTGCTGTGGAGACGTTCGCAACGATTGCCGATCAGACGCGGGACAGCATTGCAGGCCACGACGTGCGGATCCACGACAGCAGAATCACAGTGATCAGTGATGCTCAGCGAGGTGAGTTTTTTGCCGCCGATTTTGCGACGGTTTCAGAGACCGGCGAGCTGGATGTGATCACGCCCCTGCGGATCATCCGGACCGAAGAACTCAGCCCGAACTCGCTCATCACCGGCCCCGGGATTGAGAAGCTGCCTCCGTCGACACAGTCTTTATTGCGGCTCGCCGCACCCGAAGTCAGACAGCCTCGGGCGGCATCGATCGCGCGAACTGCGTTGAAGATGGCTGCCCTCGAACAGTTTGCCAATCCGGATACACTTGAACCGATATACGTCCGGCGCAGTTATGCTGAAGAAAAGTCTTCACCAGCCGGCTCGCACTGACGATTCAATGAACGCGGGCTATTCGATGAACGGGTCTGTGTCGTCCAACTCCGATGGCTGAACCTCAGGAGCTCTCACGCTGCCCGAATTGCTGCTTCCCGCTCCATCGCCGGACCGGATCGGCTTCTGCCCGGGACGCGAACCTGAAGAGGTCGCCCCGGACTGTGACGGAGCGGTCGTGCGACTTCTTGTGAACTCCGGAATCTCGGGTTCGGAGACCGTGGGGGTTCCCTTCAGTCCCGATTTGTCGGCGTTGTTCAGCGTTGACTGTGCTCGACTGAGTGCCATCCGAGCTCGACTTTCGAGATCCGTGGCAGCTTCCTGAAACTGTGGTACATCTTCCGTGTTGGTTTTGGCCTTCGACGTAAAATCAGTTTTCAGGTCGTCAGCCTCACGAATCTGCTGAGCACTGAAACGACTCGCCGGTTTTCCGCTCGAAAAGTTACTCCCTTCCGTTTTCGACACGGATCGTTCGGATTCAGATTCGGCACCTTCTGCAAATTCAGAATCTGCACCGAAGCCTTCGGACTCTTCACGATTCGATTCCTCCTGACCACTCGACTCGGAATCATCAGCCCGGCTGTTCGTGCGGCTCGTATCCTGACTCAGACGAAGCGATCCTGAGGCCTTCGCCGACGGTCGCACATCGGACGGAAACGGAATCGCGGATGGTTCGGATTGATCAGAGTCACCGGTCCGACTGAGGTCATCGGAATCACTTTTCTTTCCATCGTCACGACCATTGAAGAAGTTCTTCAGATCGATGTCGCTGCCGCGTTCCGGCGAATCACCTGCAGCTTCTGGTGCATCACTCTCTGACTTCGGGTTGTTCAGAAAGCTTCGCAGCTGATCGAGCGTGGCGCTCTCCGAGGTGACGGAGTCAGCCAGGTTCTTCGCGACGGATTCGGAGATCAGATCTGTGGAGCCGTGAGCCATAAGCGCTCGCGCCAGTTCCGGACGGTCTGTCCATTGCGCTGCGTCCCAGCTTCTGATGTCCGCATAGGCCAGACCAACAGAATGCTGAGGAGTTCGGGGAACCAGCTGAAAGCCGTCATGAGACCGAATGATGTGGTACTGAAGTCCCACGAACATTGTGGATGCACCGAGGAGACTACCGAAGAGAAATGGCTTTACCTGACCCATCGTGCTGCTTCCTGAAAATCAATGCGGGGGATGAGACTGCAGACTGCTGCTCACATGTGGAGGAAGATTTTTCCAAAACGCGGCTGCAGTGAAACGGCTCACAGAAACCTATCACGCAGAGCGATGGTGCTTTGCACAGAGTCAACACGCGTGCCCTGAATGCAGAAAAATCCGGAACCGCCAACGTTCAGGTCTGCCTGAGAATCAGGGATGACGCAGCCGGCAGGGATGACGCAGCCGAAATCCACGGAGTCAGGTGTTTCCGGAAAATTCGTCAGAAACGACCGTGTCGTCGCTTGCCGACAGAATTCGACCACTATAGGCTTCTCACATGCAGTGGGTTTTGTGCCCATAACGATCTTTGAAAATCAGTTGAATGTGGGTTACTCGCCCGATACCCTGTTGCCTGCGATGTATTTGCGTGCTGCCGGTGTGCATGCTTGCTGAATGAGCGGCCACAGAAAGACTGTCATGTTTCTTACTGGTGAATTCCGACGAACGGTGGACGATCGCTATCGTCTGCAGCTCCCGCCGGAATTTGCCTCAGCGTTCTCCGACAGTGACGTCGAAGCAGATCTGATCGTGGCGAAAGAACGTGCTGGCTGTCTGAGCCTCTGGAAACAGGCGGAATGGCAGCAACGACTGGATTCCGGAATCAGCCTGCTTCGGCAGAAGATCGATTCCGGACGGATGGAACAGCGATGGGGAGACGTTCAGCGTTTCGGACGATTGCTGTCAACGCGACATCAGGTCACAAAACTGGCCAATCGTTCGCGTCTTCTGATTCCTGAAAGCTTTCGACAGTTTCTCGGAGTAGATGCCGGGAAGGAAGTCGTGGTGGTCGGCGCTGTCATCTGCGTCGAAATCTGGAATCCGGAGATCTGGATGGAAGTTCTGAAAGATGAAATGCCGGATTTCGGCGATCTCTTCAAACAGCTGACTCAGTGATCATCTCCGTCAGACCATCAGACAGACAATTCAGGTTCCAGTCAGCCCACATTCAGCATAACGGAAGCAGAACGGATCGAAGCAGGGGAAAGCGAGCTGACTCACTCAACATGATTCCCTCGACAGGTGGCCACTCACTTACGCCACTTCGCCACGAGCTCATCCAGGGATGGTCCCGCGGCAGGGAGGCCGCTTTTCTCTCTTCGATCCGGTTTTTCTTTAATCCGGTTTCTTTGATCGCAGGCAGAGCAACGAACGCAGTCAGTTCATGACTGTTCAGAACCCTTCTGGCTGCGGCATGTCTTCCGTAATGATTTTCCAGGACGCTCCCATTTCACGCATCGCTCGAAAATCTGCAGCGGCGTAGCCGAATTTCAACTGCGGAGTCTCCACCACAGATCCCTTCTCAAAACGCGAATCCATCGCGGCGGCCAAAGCACCAGTGACCAGCAGTGTTCTCTGCACCGGATAAGGTGCTCGCCCCTCACGAAAATGCGTTTGAATTGCGTGTGACAACGCTTTGAACAGATTTCTGTTCTCCCACGGCCCCACATAAAAGCTCGTCGCCAGCGGCTCCGCCTGCCCCTTGATGCGACAGGCGAATTTCCATCGCGTGGAGCTGGCACCGATCCGAAGGACTGTCCCTCGAAGACCGTCACGATATCTCACCAGGATCGCATGAACAGCATGTCTGCCGCCATCTCGCGGCTCAACGAAATCCTTCAATGACGCCGCATCGGCGTCCGGTCCGGTTCGCAGAGCTGCCTCACCCAGCGAGAGGCTCCACTTTCCCTCTTCGGCAGCCTTCCAGACGGCATCCCCTTCGAGAAACTGAACGGTGTCGATTCCCGATTCTCCGCCGCGCCGAGCTTCAACAACTGACTGAAGAACCTCCAGAGCATGAAAGTCGTACGATTCGGCACCACCGCTGTGGATGGAGACAGCCTCTTCAATCTCAGCTTGCTCCGGGAGTTCCATCGGCGGTACACGTTCCGCCAGCGGGACTGAGCTTCCAGCCATGAACGGAATCTTCAGTTCCTCGGCCACATCGACCATTTCCTTCGCCCAGTCCCAGCGATAAGACAGATGCTTGTCGTTGAACACCGGCACTGACCGACCACATCGGCGAAACTCCGCAGCAATTTCATCGAAGAATCGCTTCCTCGGATACATCTGCTGCCCGCGATCATTGTGGGGATAGTTTCCGTGCTCTCCGATCGAAAGTACCGCATCGACAGACAGCTCGCTGCCACCGCATCGAAGAGCTTCTGCGATCGTCGAAAAAATCGGGATTCCAAATTCTTTGCTGACCTGACGTGACAGGTCCCGATCCTCAGGAGTCTGATCGACGTACAGACTGACCACATCCATTCCGGGATCTGTCAGTTGCCCATTGAAGTAATAGGGCCTGAGAAAATTCTCGAGGATCACATGTGCGTGACTGCGGTAAGTGAACTCCGTCAAAATGGCCGCAACACGAAGTCTTTTCTTATCCTCTGCGGCTCCGTTCACAAGCTGCAGAGAAGCAGAAAGCCCTGAGGCTGTGATCGCGATTCCGGAGGCTGTTCGCAACCATCCGCGACGACTCAGAGTCTGCTCGTTGAGGTGCTGTGCGTACTGACTGAAGTGACTGGATACCATAGCGGAATACTCCGGGCATGACTGGGAACGTCATCGGAATTCAGAACTCGGTCACCGGCATCGGCGACCGAACGGCAGGAAGAATTTCAGGCGGGGTCTTTGGCGGGAAGGAGTTGCATGAACAGAATCGATCATGCATCTTCTGTCAGTAGATTCTCGTCGAATGACGATGAGAATTCCAACGGAAATCAATGTCCATCGAGCATTTGTTTCCGTCACTTTGGAGCGAGAGTTCTGTTCACTATCATCTGTTGAACGAATGTGTCAGCTCTTTGAGGATCGATCGTCATGAATCTGAAATCCGATCGCCGTGACTTTCTGATGAACCTTTCAGTTGCTGCCGGGGCTTCTGCCTCAGCTTTATCGCGAACCGCTCTGGCCGGTACTGCTCCACTGTTTTTTCAGACCGGGCCGAGCCAGATCAACGTGGCCCTGATTGGCTGCGGCGGTCGCGGCGTTCATGACATCCAGCTCTTTCGGAAAAATCCAGGCGTGCGGATTACCTGGGTCTGCGATCCCGATGAGGAACGCCGCACGAAAACGGCAAAAGCACTGGAGATCCCTGAAGATCATGCCACCGGTGATCTGAGACAGGTACTGAACGATGACACACTGACGGC
>JBKDKA010000245.1:0-21446 GCA_046345315.1 Planctomyces sp. | reverse complement strand
ATCAGGTGAAAATTCAGTGCCTGTCCGGCGGTCACATTCAGAAGCACCTGATCTGATTCACCCGCTGCCGAGATTCGACCATTGATTGAGAGTGGCAGGAACGGAGCCGTGACGAAAGCGGCATCCAGTGGAGCGGGATCGAATGCTCCCGGAGCAGGTTCAGTGACTTCAACGCCCGACTGCGTGACCATGGCACCAAGCGGAAGCAGCGCACTTCCTGATTCGAGAACCAGTCGACTTCCATTCGGGCGAATTGTTACGGGTTCTGCAATTCCGGCCCCACTGACGCTCCGAACAGCAGTCGTTGATGCCGACAGCACCGGAGGAAACACTGCAGAAGCTGGCGGCAGATCTCCCAGAAGAAGTCTCCAGAAGCTTCCGGCAGGCGCCTGAAACTGCAGATCATGAATCTCAACGAAATAGACTCCATCTGTGGGCAAAGTGGTCGTGGCACGAGCATCTCCGGCCAGCTCAGACTGCTGCCACTGAATGGCCAACGGTGAATTATTGGCACTTCTGATCTCAACTACAGGATCCAGTCCCGATCCGATTCGCCGTGCTTCGACTTCCGCAGAAATTTTCTGACCGGCTTTGCCCTGAAAATAAACTCGCTTCTGTTCGGTTCCGGCGATCGATCCACTGACTGCCAGTGGAAACTCCGTCGCTGGTGCACTCTCGGACCATTGTGTTTCGAGCGATTGTCGGAGTGAATCAATGCTGATCACTCCCGGAGCACTGACACCGGCCGATGTCGAGACACGCAGGGCATAACGTCCGGGCACGACATTGGCCGGAACATTCAGCTCGAACACTGCCTGCTCCGCTGTGCTTCCCTCACCCGCTGCCACGCTCAGTTCAGCAGCAGGCAGTCGCAGGCGAGCTCCGGCAAGCCCTGATCCCGTCACGATGAGTTTCTGGCTGGTCCCCGCAGTCAACCCGTACTGTGAAAGCGATCGGATGGATGGACCCGAGGCTGACGCCACGGCTGGAGTCGGCAACTCGGAGGAGATCCCGGCCGCCGCTTCGCCGAGCACTTCCTGAAAGAGAGTCGCTGCGTCGGATTCTGAGATGACTTCCGGAAACAGTGTCAGATGATCCACAATCAGGCGAGACAGTTCGCCACCGGCAAAGCTTGCCCCGACTGTCAGTGGTGTCTCTGAAACACACTTAGCGAGTGACACATCAGAGAGCCATGCGACGGTGTTATCAACCACAGAAGCACTCTGAGGCACTGCGGCAACTCCGTTGATGAACAGCTGAATTCGAACATCGTCCGCATCCGTGTCTGCGTCTGCTCCCGGTGCATCACCCATCCCAAAGCTCGCCGCCAGGTGAACTCGCCGACGATAGCTGAGTGTGTTCTTCTGACTGTACGTGACAACCTTGTAGCCAGCGGCATCATTCACGTACACCTGAAGAGCATCTGTCGCCGGGTTGTAATTGATTCCGTAGTTGGTGGTTACCGTGCCGTCGGGGAGACGTTTCGCAAAGAGACCTCGAAATGCATTGTCATCCGGTCCATGCAGATTCACGAAAAGACCGGCGACAGTCACAGCGTCGCCGCGGCTCAGATCCGCGCTGGATGCAATGCTGACGAACTGCAGACTTGTCGGATCCAGCAGAATCGATGAACCGATGGATTTCCCGGCGGAGGTGTGGGTCGATGCCCGAAATGGGTCGGGAATTCTCGTGGCACCTGCCGGAAGTGTGACGACGTCGGCGACAGCTCCTGCTGTTGCGCTGTCCACCGGCACCGCTGCCGCCGCACCTGTGCCTGTTCCGTCGAAATTCAGAACAAGAGTCGCACGTTCCTGAACTGCAGCACTCAGTGGCCTGATGGAAAGAAATTCAGCGGCAAGGAGTGTCAGAAACGCAGCAACGGCCGGTCGGCTGGACGAAAATCGCATCGGCGGGATGTTCCTCGAAAGAAGTTCGGTGGCGAGTCGCGGCTGAGAGTGGCAGGAAACAGCGATTATCGTTGCGAGTGAAACTCGTTTCAGCAAGTTACCGGAATCCGGAGAAAGATTTTGCTGAGTTTTCGTGACCTGCCAGAGTTTCGTGTTCTATTTACCGGAGGGGGATTGCAGAATGTAGGCCGGAGATTCACGCCTGAATTTGCCGATTTCAGTGGAATCATCGGATTTCGAAAGATGTGACGACTGGGGATGTAAGTTAAAATTCCACAGGATAGGCGGGGCTTTCAGGGGAAAGTTTGCCTTCGCCTGAAACCGGACGGCGTCCAGAAGAAGTCCGCAGCCATGGTCCGCCGATCAGACCGATACGGACGGAACTCGATGGATTCCAATTCTGTATGATTTTCTGACGAAGCTCGGTGTCTCAACAGCCGGTCTTCGGAGTGACCTGAATGAATACACTCGGAAAAGTTTGCGCCGGACTGACAATCGTCGCGATGTGCGGATGGGTTTATCTGGGCGGTCGCCTTGGTAAAACGGCAAACGACTGGTCCGTGAAGCTTCGTGATGCCAAGTCTGCCACTCAGAAGGCAGTCGCTGACCATAAAAAATCCGAACTTGAGCTGTCGACGGCACAGAGTGAGCTCGCAAGACTGAAGCTTGGATGGGGATTCGAGTGGACACTGCCGGCTGACGGCAGCAAAGGTTCTATCCAGCTCGTGGGCTCGAATCTCGCTGTTTCCGGCATCGGAACAGAATCAGGTCTTCAGGCACGTCAGGTGACCTCCGAAGGTAAAGAAGAGACACTGGCTCCCACAGTGCATGTGTTTCAGTTGACGGCAGAAGGCGGCAGCCGGTATCTCGGTGAATTTCTGGCCGATCTGGATCAGCTGGCTCCGAACAGTTCCGTGCTTCGGCCGACCTGGGCTGTGACAGCGCAGGAAATCGGCACGTGGAACCTCACATCCGGTGTTCGCCTTCGAAGTCTGATTCCGGGGGCGGGGAGAATTCAGGTTGAAGGATTGAATCAGTCCCTCCAGAGGCTTCGAGAACACTACGCGGTGACTGACAACAACGTCAGCAATCAGATGGCTTTACTGAAAGCTGCGGAAAACCAGCTCGCTGGTCGCAAAGCAGAGCTTCTTGGCAATCCGGAAGCAGCAGACCTGAAAGATCGCCCGGAATTCAAGGTGGGTCTGGTTCAGGCACTTCAGGATATCGAAGAAGCTCGCAATCAGCTTCAGGTCGACGTGGATGATCTCCGTCGGATGGTGCTCGAAGCGACTGAAGCTCGCAATCGGCTGGTGGCAGATCTCAACGAACTGGCGTCTCGCCTGCCGAAGGATGATTCACGTCTGACCAAAAAAGTCAGCGTCACGAAAAAGTCACCGTGACCTTCCGGAACGGCGGAGATTGAACCGGCATTTTCTGCGTGGAATCTCTCCGCATCCCCGATCCCTCATTCCACAATGAGGTTTTCCGGCATCACTGGTGTTGTGACAGACCGGGAGCAGCCGTGGAACCAGCTTGCAAACGCAGCTCAGCCTGACCTCTGCGCCGACGAATTCTGAATTCTGACGACGGCGACACGAGAAACTGGATGAATTCTGTAAGGATTCTGCGGTCAGAAAGCGTCACAGCGGCATCGGATTGAGCCCGAATTCGGGGAAGGCTGTACCGAGTGTCAGAACCGGTTTCACGCGATAGAAGCCGAGTGATGCAGCTGGTATAAAACGCAGGGATAACGCATTCCGAACGAATGATTTTGATTTTCACCGGTATTTCAGACGGGAGTATCTCTATGAAGCTGTGGCGATTCACGCACGCGATGATTCTGATTCTTGTCGTTTCGGCGACATCGTCTCTTTTCGCAGCCGAAGGTCGGAAGGTCACACCGGGGGTCGACAATCTCACCGGCGGCATTCCTGGCAGCGGTCCGCTCACGGAAGAAGAAATCGCCACCTGGCTGAATAACCCCGCGAATCATGAAGTGCTGGATCTCGTGCTGCCTGCGGGGCTCAGCCTCGGTCAGTCGCAGATCAAGGGGCTCGACAAGAATCCGCTGACAGCCGCAAAGATTGAGCTGGGTCGACAGCTTTACTTCGATACACGGCTTTCTGCCGACAACACGGTGAGCTGTGCCAGCTGCCATCATCCGCAGGAAGGTTTCTCGCGCCACACAGCGACTGGCGTGGGAATCGAAGGGCAAAAAGGGGGAAGGAATTCTCCGGTGAGCTATAACCGCATCCTCAGCGATAAACAGTTCTGGGACGGAAGAGCAGATTCACTGGAAGCTCAGGCGGTCGGTCCGATTCAGAATCCAATCGAGATGGGCAACACTCACGCAGCAGCGGTCGCGACACTGAAATCGATCCCGGGCTATGTCGCCCAGTTCCAGAAAGTGTTTCCCAAAGAAGGCGTCACGATTGATGCTGTCGGCAAAGCGATTGCTGCGTTCGAGCGGACTCTGGTGACCGGTCCGTCACCTTATGACAAGCAGGAATCCTGGCAGCGGTACGCGAAACTTGAGAAAGAAGATATTGAAGATCTGAAATCTGACTCCGAGGAAGCGTATCAGGCTTATCTGGCGGCAAAAGCTGCTGCAGAAATAGATGCGATGTCTGAGAGTGCTCTGCGAGGACAGGAGCTGTTCTTCAGCAAGCGAGTCGGATGCAGCAACTGCCATGTCGGAGCGAACCTGGCCGACGAGCAGTACCACAACCTTGGAATCGGGATGACCGCGAAGGAACCGGACCTCGGACGGTATGTGGTCACGAAGGTGGAGAAGGACAAGGGGGCGTTCAAGACTCCGACAATCCGCAATGTGGCGCTCTCTGCTCCCTATATGCACGACGGAAGCCTGTTGACGCTGGAGGAAGTCGTTGAACATTACAATCAGGGGGGCATCAAGAACCAGTGGCTCAGTGACAAGATGCCGCCACTGAAGCTGACAAAGCAGGAAAAAGTGGATCTTGTGGAATTCATGCGAGCCTGCACTGGTTCATTCCCGCATGTCAATCCGGGACGACTTCCTGCCGGGCCATAAGCAGACGCTGAGAAACGACATTTCTGAGGGGCACGATGCATCCGGCATCGTGCCCCTTTTTTTTTGTATCGCCTTTCTTTGTCTGCTCTCTGCCGACGGAGAGATTTGTCAGAACTTCAGAACACGGATTCTGTGTCATTCCCGCGCAGGCGGGAATCCAGTGCACCCGTGTGGATTCCCGCCTGCGCGGCTATGACGATCCCTCTTTCCAAGGCTTTTCAGCGCACCGGGGCACTGTGAACGACCAGTCTTCGGCTCTTATGAAGACTGCAGTCAGATGTCTGGGTAGTCTGCGTAACGTTTTCCAGTCAGGAAGAATTCTCTGCACGAAGTGGTACTGGCAATGAAAACGAAGGTACGGTGAGTATCGAATGATTCAATCGTGCGAACGACAGCAGCCGAATTATTTGAATGTCGGAATCCGCCAGCGAACGGTGATTCGTCCGCCTGTTCATCGGATTCCAGTTCAAGTGCGGCAGTGATGAGCGCCGCGAAATCCAGGGAGGGGCTCAAATGCTACGCAGGGGATTAGCAGCATTCGTTTCCGGAATGATACTTTCGGGAACGGCGATGGCAGGTGGTTCACCGTTCGAGTTTCAGCGGAGTGCTCCGGCAACTCGCGGAAACAACGCAGCAATGAACGGGCGATCCGATCAGGTGGAATCAGCACCAGGTCCGGGACGTGGAGTGCAGAACGCAGTTTCGATGAATCACCGGAACGGGAACACCTCCGTTCGGCAGACGGCAGCGTTCGCCGAGAACGATGTTGTTTACGTCAATCAGAACGCTCCCGTTCAGATTCAGAATCCTCCTGTCGTTCCGAATACAAACCCGTATTCAGGGCCGCAGATGTTCAGCGCCATGCCCGTCGGGCACGGTGGTGGACCGGTACCCGTTCATCCGGGAAACAACTGGCAGCAGTATTCCGCTCCGGTTCCGGCGCATCAGACTTCCGCCGCACAGTTCTCGCCGATCTCTCATGAAGGAATGCCGGGACCTGTGTGCATGACAGATGCCGGTGGCAACGGTGGATACGGCGGCAGCAGCTTCAGCGAATCAACCGGACAGTACCCGCAGACAGGTGCAGCACTCTATCCAGCACCTGTGCCGGGAATTCCGTGGCAGGTTGGCGGAACGTCCATCCCGAATCAGGCTTTTCACCCGCATGAGATGCTCTACGCTCATCGTTACCGTGCGATGTATCCACCCTACTACTACAAAGTCAACGGTGGCTGGATGGTGACCCCGTTCGGTGTCTGGTCACATGAAGACTGGCGTCTGCAGGGAACAACTGTGGATGTCAACTATCGATCCCACATCAGCCCGTTCTCGCTGTATCGCGGGAAAGGACACTGAGCCTGCTCGGGCTCCGGAGTTCGGTACTGACAGAGGCGTTTCCGCCCGGTCAGTGAAGCGTCCACTTCTCAGGAATCAACTGGACCGCAGGTCCAACATACGAAACGGATGGTATAGAGATGAAATTGAGCAGTAGAGTGAAACAGAATGCAGCCATGATCTGTGCTGCGGTATTGCCGGCACTGGCGAGTGCCGGTGAAGGCATCGCACGAATCTCAGATCGAGCTGTCGCAGCACCGGTTGATATGACTGACCAGACACCGGAAGTGGTGCAGACCGGTTACGCTCGAGTCGGTGGTGGTCATATGCGTCCGACAAATTACCGTCCGACGTATTACAATGAGCAGGCAGCACAGCAGACAGCACCAACTCCAGTTCCCGACTCACCTCCGGCACAACAGTCGGTTCAGGCGCCGATGATGGCACAACCGTCAGGCCCGGGATGTGGCGTCGACGGAAGTTGCGGGATGATGAACCCTGGATGCGGTGACTTCGCTTACGGCTGTGCACCGGGAATGGCAGACGGATGCTGCAGTTCCGAGTTCGGCTGTGGTGACTATTGCGGTGACGGCTGTGGAGATGCCTGTTACGGAAGTTGTCACAATCGCCGAATGAACTGTCTCTTCGCAGGGCCAGTCGACAGCGGTACCGGAAGTGCAACTCGCGACTGGTGGCGTGGTCAGACACTGAACCACCGAAACCGAAACGCCAGAATCTCAAATGCTCTGTTCGGCTGGATGGTTCCATCAGGCAACTACGGTCAGGGATCTCCGGTCGTCGGAAAGTACCACATGACCTACGCTCACCAGCCAGACTACTTCGATGCACGTGATACGCAGCTGTATGCGGCTCAGGGATACGGAATGCCCATCACCGTGCCTCTCGCTCCACAGGTTCGGCACGCCTACAACTACAGTGCGGGAATTCCGGCCAGCCGAATTACTCCAATCTCAAACTATAACCCGCAGACGTCTCCGCAGCGGCTCCCGCACCAGTCCTGGTAGTAGCCGGTGGCTGAACGCAGACGGACCTTTCATTGTCAAAAAGATCTCGCGACGGAATGTCGCTTCAGGGGAAACATCATCATGAAACGTATTTCAATGACCATTCTGACGGCAGCGGTGACGCTGGTGTCAGTCAGCAGTGTGAATGCACAAACCCCCTTCCCTGGAGGAAGGATGTATCATCCGGCCGGGATGACTCGTCAGGTCAGTCCCATCGGCTACCAGCCTGTGAGCTCCGGCCCGGGATGCAGCAACTGCGGAACCTCCGGCAGCGAATACGCAGCGGGATTTGACGAAGCCTGGTCCGGAGGCAGCTGCGAGGGTGGATACTGCGGCACTGGTGGCTGCGACGGCGGCTACGGTGACTTCGGAACCTGTGATGGTGGCAACTGCAGCACAGGCAACTGCGGGCCTCAGGGGTGCGGATTGCTTCGCTGTGGTCACTGCTCAACAAAAGCCTATCCCGATTCCGGCTGGGCCCCACCAGTTCACTACCCGGTCAATCGAGACGCCGCGTGGTACCAGAATTATGCCCCGCAGGTGCCTTACGGAAGTACGGGTGGCGGATTCGTCGCGAACTATCCTCAGGTCTACCAGCCGAATGACACAACACAGCTCGGATACTCGTACCAGCAGGTACCGACATGGCAGCCACGTCCCGGCATGATTCCCGGGCCGCCGATTCCTTCTGATTACCATTCCCGTACCAATCCAAATGCCGGAGGCTGCAATCAATGCAACTCATACGGCGGTGGGATGGCTGGCTGGGGCGGTCAGGGCGGGGTTAATGATTATTCCTCGACGTTCTCCGGCTGGCAGCCCGTGTCACACATTCGCCATCGTCGTCCTTCTTATCTGAGATCCGTGTTCTCAAATCACGGACACAGCACCTATGGGACTCGTGGTGGCAGCAGTCTCTGGTGGTGATACTGAACACCTCGCAGACGCGACATGAATCCAGCATCCATGTCCGCTGATCTGCAGATCAACATTCAGAACAATCAGCAACGACGACCGACCGCACCGGCCGTCGTTGCTTCATTCTGATCGCTCCGAGTTCGCAGTGTCATCCTGCGATGTCTCAGCGGCCATGTCCAGAAGTGCCGGTGGATACTCAACACTGACGAGATACAGCCCGCACGCGGGAGCTGTCATGCCGGCTTCTTTTCGGTCGAGCGACTGGATAACCTGCATCAGATCTTCCACTGGTCGCTGCCCGTTGCCGATTCGGATGAGCGTTCCCACAATCGCTCGCACCATGTTGTAGAGAAAACAAACTGCAGTGATGTCGAAGACGATCCAGGGCGCCGTTTCCGTGTCGGCAGGACGAAGTTCAGAGATATGCTGACTTCCTGACAGCCATTCATGCGAACTGTGCCACGGAGACCAGATTTTCATCCGCTGCAGAGAGACCTTCCTGACCGTGCGCACACTTGTCAGTTTGTTGGGATAGTGTGTTTCAAAACAGCGGAAGTCGTGACGCCCGAGCAGTGACTGAGCTGCTGCCTGCATCTTCTCCACATCGAGCGGCTGTCGGGTGCGATGCACGAGGTGACGGAGAAACGGCGGACACATGACTCCATCGAACAGGACGTAGCGATAGCTTTTCTCGACGGCAGACCATGTCGCGTGAAATTTCATCGGCACGTCTCGCGCAGCAACGAGGAGAATGTCCTCCGGAAGGAAGCTCTGCAGTCCACGCCGAAACTGATCCACGGGGATCTGACTGTTCGTGCGCAGACTGGCGACCTGCCCAAGCGCATGCACTCCCGAGTCTGTCCGACCTGCACACAGTACAACACTTCGGACGCCGGTCAGTTTCTCGACTCCGCGTTCGATACATTCCTGAATGGCAAGTCCATTCGCCTGCGTCTGCCAGCCACAGTATGCGGTTCCGTCATAAGCGATCGTGAGCATGATGTTCCGTCGCCAGCCGGATTCCGTCATCCCTGTGCTCCATTCTCAAGAGCGTTGGCAAGTCGCTGGCGCGTGTGAGCGGAATTCAGTTCCGCCTTTCCAAATCCCGGGGCCGCACCCATCTGGATGGCTTTCTGCTGCCAGTCCGGGTAGTTCGAAACAAGCATCACTTTCGGGCGTGGCTCATCCTGCTGAAGAATCTCCGCAATGATCTCCATTCCGTCACTGCCGTCTTCATCCATTTTTCGATTGACCAGTACCAGATCAACAGTACGATCGCTGATCTTTCTCAGAGCTGTTTCTTTCAGATCTGCTGTCAGCACTTCGACGTCGAAATGACTGTTCAGATAATGAGTGATGGCAGCCTGATCGGGCCGACACTGTCCGACACTCAGAACCACTTTCCTGCCTGCCATGAATTCTTCTCCGGTTTTGAGCTCTCTGAAGAGGCTGATTGCTGGCGATGCCGATGCGGATTTCAAGGCTCAGATTCGTTCCGCTGCCCAACCACGCAGTTGTTCTCGATTGATCTTCACATTGTGGCGTGTATCCACCGGAAGCGCCTCACGAAAGAGTACATGCCGGATGCTTTTTGTCAGCGAATTCGCATTACCAAGCTCCAGCAGCTCCGCTCGTAATTGTACCTGTTCTTTCTTTGACACAGGAAAGTGCCCCGCTTCCGGTTCCGCAACGATCACCGGAGTCTGTTTCCCTGCCGTGCCAACTCCCACCAGTGCACACCGAAAAATCTTCGGGTGCTGGTTGAAGATCGCTTCACAACATACGGAATACATCAACCCGCTTTCGCTGGAGACGATGTGGTCACGACGTCCGCAGAACCACAGAAGACCGTCGTCATCCAGATACCCGACATCGCCCATACGGTGCCAGAATCGATCACCGTCCGGAATCTTGGCGCCTGCCGTCGCGTCAGGACGACAGAAGTATTCGCGGGTCGCTACAGGCCCGGTGACGACGATCTCACCGATTTCTCCCGCAGCCAGAATCTCCGCGTCATCCATGGAGACTATCGGACCGGCAACCGGGCGAATGATTCGAACAGTCATCTCCGGAAACACACGGCCGACGCAGGTTCCGCGTCCCACTGCTGTTCGAGCTGCAGTTTCCTCAATGACCTGGCGTCCTGAGATCGAGGCCACCGGCAGGCATTCCGTGGCACCATAAGGCGTATGGATATCGGCTTCGCCGCTCAGCGCCTGTCGCATCCGCCGAATCACGTGATTCGGTACGGGAGCTCCTGCAGACAGCACCCGCCGAAGCGTCGGAAGCTGAATCTGCTTTTCTTCGCAGTACCTGCCGACCCGATTCCAGAGTGCCGGAGATCCAAACGCCTGTGTGACGCCCTGATCACGAATCGCCTCGAGAATCAATTCCGGATTGACATTCGCCGGACGTGTTGGATCCATGTCAGGCACAACAGTGGTGACCTGCATGGCGATGTTGAACAGCGCAAACAGCGGAAAGCCCGGAAGATCAATCTCTCCCGACTGAATCCCGTACTGCTGCCGTATCAGAGTCACCTGTCCATCAAACATCCCATGTTCGTACAGCACGCCCTTTGGTGGCCCGGTGCTCCCGCTGGTAAAGATGATGGCTGCAGGATCTGTCGAATGGACAATCGGCAACGGAACGGCAGGTTCCTCCCCCGATGCCGTCAGTTCCGCGTAACTGCAGCAGTTCAGAAGCCGAGAACCACGGCCGACGTTGACGTTGAATCGAGCATCTCGGAAACGGCGAAACATCATCCGCCGAATCACATGAACCACCGGGATGGCAATAAATCCGTCGGGATTCACTTCGTCGAGGCAGTCGAAAATCCGACTCCGCCCCATCCCCGGGTCGATGAGTGTGCAGATGGCGCCGGTTCGAAAAACACCAAACGTCAGCGCGATGAATTCCAGCGATGGACGGACCATCAGCACCAGACGATGCCCTGGCCGGACGCCGCGACGAATCAGTCCGCGAGCAATCCGGTCTGCTTCCTGATCAAGCTGAGCAAAGGTCAGATGAGCGTAACGGACTCGCCCGCTGCGATCTCTGCCCGAAGGGACGACAACAGCACGCTGGTCCGGAACAACCGTCGCAGAATACCGAAGGCGGTCGGCAATGTTCAGCTGCCTGCGGTCATCCATGGCAGTCCAGCTCCCGCCGCCGGCAGTCGGACGACTTCAACGCCTGTGACGTCCTTATGCTGCTTCATTTTTTCCAGCACTTCAGGTGTCGGATCGTTGTCGAGATTCATGACGGCAACGGATGCACCACCCGGCTTGTCGTTCTTGCGTCCGGAAGCCATGTTGGCGATGTTCACATTGTGCTGGCCCAGAATCGTACCGATGTAGCCGATGAGCCCAGGTACGTCGCGATGACGATAGATCACCATCAGTCCGTCGAGATAGGCTTCGAGATGGAACTCGTCGAGCCGTACGAGGCGAAGGAACTGATTTCCGAAAATGGTTCCGGATGCTTCAAACCGCCCCTGTTCTGTCGTCAGAACGATCGAAATCATGGACGAAAAGTTCTCACAGTCGCCACTGCTGGATTCCTTCACGTGAATACCACGCGATTCCGCAACGGCCGTTGCATTCACGATGTTGACTGTTTCGTCCAGCGCCGCTTCCAGCAATCCTGCGGTGAATGCCGACGTGAGCAATCGTGTCTTTCGATTGGCTGCATCACCTCGAAAAATCACTTCTGCGGATTTCAGCCGCTGACCACGGATCATCTGAGCTGAGAAAAGTCCCAGTCGATAACTCAGATTCAGGTAATGCTTCAGCTCGTGCATTTCTGTCGCAGAAACCGGCGCCATGTTGACAGCGTGGCGAATCTCGTTTCGCAGCAGAAATCCACAAACAATCTCCGCTGCTTCGACGGCAACGAGTTCCTGAGCTTCCTCAGTGGACGCACCCAGATGCGGCGTCGCAAGCACCTGCGGAAGATCTGCCAGTCGGCGATCTTTCGGTGGTTCTTCCACAAAGACGTCGATCGCCGCGCCGGCAACGTGACCGGATTCAATGGCGTCAGCAAGTGCGTTCTCGTCGATGATTCCACCACGAGCACAATTGATCAGACGCACACCCTTTTTCATCTTCTTCAGACGTTCGGCATTGATGATGCCGCGAGTTTCGTCTGTCAGCGGTGTATGAACTGTGAGGTAGTCGCAGCTCGGAACGATCTCGTCGACGTCGCGATGCAGCTCAATCCCATACTTGGCCGCTTTCTCCTCAGAGAAGAACGGATCATAACCAAGCACTTTCATCTCGAACGCAACGGCACGAAGCGCCACGCTCAGCCCGATACGGCCGAGACCAATCACGGCCAGCGTCTTGCCCGCCAGCTGCGTTCCCTGAAACGATTTTCGATCCCATTTTCCGGACTTCATGCTGGCATGAGCCGGGCCGATGTTTCGTGACAGAGCCAGCATCATGGCGAACGTATGTTCTGCCGTGCTGATTGTGTTCCCTGCCGGTGTGTTCATCACGAGGATGCCGGCTCGCGTGGCCGCTTCGAGATGAATGTTGTCGACACCCACTCCGGCTCGAGCGATCACCTTGAGCCGCTGCTGGCCGTCGAGAATCTCCGGCGTGAGCGTGGTGCCGCTTCGGATAATGATTCCGTCACAGGTTTTCAGTTCCTCGCGAACCTGCTGCGGAGTCAGTCCACTCTTGATGACTGGTTCAATGCCCTCAGTCTGCTCGAGAATTTTAAGGCCGGCTTTGGACAAACTGTCCGTAATCAGAACTCTGTACACGGTTCCTGGTCTTTTCGAAAATTTCCGAAGATGCTGCGGTCTGCTGTCCACAGTGGATATCAAACACCGGACACTGAAATCTTTCGCAGGTTCCGTGATTCAGGTGCCGGGGCAACACGTGTTTTATGCGGATACCGCATAAATCACAAGAACACACGCAATTCCGATTGTTCGTCCGATTTTCGAGAGGACCGAAGTCTCACTTGCCGGGCTCTGCTGCAGGTGCCTCAGAGGGAACCGTGGCAGGCGTTTCCGCTGCTGAAGACGCATCCGATGCCGTTCCTGATGGCAAAACTCCTTGTGAAGCGGGGCGAGTCGCGTCGATGCGATCAAAGTACCCCTTGATGCCGTCCACATATCCCGGCGGAACCTGTTCCCCTTCAATCGCCGCCTGAACTCCCGATTTAATCGCGGAAACGCTTTCTTCGTACTGTCGCAGGTCTTCCGGATTGAAGTCTTTCTCCGTGGCATATTCTTTCGTCTTGATCGACAACAGAACCTTGCCAGCCTGCACCTGAGTCTTTGTCTTCTCGTCTTTGTATCCCTCCGGATCGCTGTTATCCTCAGGGGCCTGACCGCCTTTTCCGAAACCCGGATTTCCAGTGCCTTCGCCTTCGCCGGGATTCTCTCCCATCATCTGACGGTACATCTCAGCATACTCCGCCAGAGTCTGGCATCCCTCACACTGCTCCCCATCCAGCTGCCCCTGCTGATTGAGCTGTTCAGCCTGCTGAAGTGTCTTGAGAGCTTCCTCCAGTTTCTTCAGATCGCCCGCATTGCGAGCCAGTTCCTGAAGTTCCGTCTTCGAAAGCTCCATCGACTCCTTCAGAGCCTCCATGGCTTCCTGTGTCATCTGCTCGTCGGACTTTGATCCATCGGAGTTCTTCTGCCCCTGCTTTGCAGCTTCCAGCGCCTTGATCGCCTTGTCGAGCGCCGCAGTCAGTTCTTTCGACGACGCTTTTTCAGAGGCAAACTTCTTCAGGTCCTGAAGCTCTCGTTTCAACTGGGAGGCCAGCTTCTCGCGCTCTTCTGCCGTTTTCGCTTCCATCATGGCCTGCATCGTCTCTTCGGCTTTCTGCATTTCCTTCTGCAGCTGGTCGGAACGCCCTTCCTGAAGATCCTTCAGCCACTCATTCATCTTCTGAGAACGAGCTCCGCCGAACTGCTGCTCCTGTGCCTGCTGGCTGAGAAGCTTCCGGAGTTCCTCCGTGGATGCCATTTTCCACTGATCGCCGAGCTCATTCTTTTTCGTCTGAAGAACCTTGCTGTTCGCCTGCTGTTCCTTCGGCTTCATGGCTCGAAGTGCAGATTTCAGACCTTCAACCTGATTGTCGAGCTCCTTAGAGTTCTCCTCATCAACCCGGATCTTTTTCTCCAGCTCTTCCTTGCGGATTTTCGCGGCACGCCGCATCTCCGCGAGCTCTTTCTTCTGAGCTTCGGCCTTCAGTGAAGCCTCGACTTTTCCGAACGGATCCAGCTGCGGAAGCAACTGAACCAGCAGCGCGAACACTGCTGCCGCCGCGATCAGTTTTCCGAGTGGTCGAGCAAAGCGGTACGGAACAACCACTTCCGGAGCAATTCGCTCCGCGACTTTCTGAGCAGACTGCGCCACTAACGGCTGAAACTCGCCCGCCGAACTGCTGAGAGTGGACAATGTCAGGAAAAGGTCTCGCGTCTTCGCGTGATCATCAATCGCTCGAGCTGCCGATGTTTTTTCGACTCGCCGATAAAACAGCCCTGCAATGATGAGCGACGCAAACGGGATTGCAAGCAACCATTCCGGACGCTGATCCGCCGGAGCTACCAGTCCCAGCAGGCGAACGGCGGTCACGGCAATCACACCGAGCAGAATCGCGGCCAGTGAGGCGCGATAAAACGAACGAGCAAAAGAAATGGTGCGAAGACGAGCCTGAACTCGGGCCAGCAGAGCGATCGCTCGCTCAGCGACAGATTCATTCCCCAGTTGATCTGGCTGCGACATTTCAGTACCCCTGTCATTGCTCGCGAAAGCATCGTCCGGTGGAATCATGCCCCGACAACAGTGATGACGTTTTCAAGTGTTCATTGGAATTCTACCACCCGGAATCCCCGGAGCACAGCGCGAGATTGGATTCCGCAGATTCGTGCGGTTCAGCAACGCGGTATTTAAGATCTTCTGAGTTGTGCCGTGATCTTTTGAAGAAAACTGGTTCCCGCTGGTACTTTAGCCTGCAAACTCCCGAGACGATTCGCCTGATAGACCACAGGATCGGAGTGTTTTGTCTCTGATTCACTGCAGAAATCACGAAACACGAAAAAAAGCACCGCAATCAGAGAGTTCACTCGTTCTCTGCCCGGACGTTCTTTGCCCGGACCAGAGTGCCACTCGCCGGTCACGGGGTTAAGGCCAACACTTCAGGATTCTCAGGACGTCGTTCAACAAAGCCCCCTGCCGCTCAGCGCCGGAAGCCCGACAGAACCTCTGCCAGCGGCGGAGTCACCGGTTGCAATCACCAGGAGTTCATGAGGCCCGAAGAGTTGCCACATCAGCTCGAAGACCATCACACCATCACGGGCCACGCCATCACAGGCACGCCCTCACGGGCACACCATCACGGGCACACCATCACGGGCACGCCATCACGGGCCATCCACCCGTATGCCTCCTGATTGTTTCAGGCTTGGGCCACGTGGCAGGGGTCATTTGGTTTTAAACAGTCGCGGCTCACCGGGTTCTGGACGGAATGACTGGATCTTTCAGTTTTCGAGAGGCTTGTCGTAGCGTTGGTGGAGGCGGCCGATGACAATTCTTCGAGTGATGGTGAGGCGAGTTCAGGAGCAGGAATATGAGTGACGACGTAACGTACGCGATGTTCTCATCTCAGACATGCGGTTCGCTGACCGATGCCGCGCTGGATCGCAGAACAATGGACGACGATTCATACCTGATTTGTTCGAGCGGCGGCGGCGATTTGCCAAACCGCTGGTCCTGCGGTTCCCGAAAGTTTCTAGGCCAGTGGATTTGCGTTGTTGTGTTGCTGATGAGTGCCGCCGGAGTGAGCAATGCCGAAGACGGCGTCGAATCCTTTGCGATGAAGATACGACCGCTGCTGATGGAGCACTGCCATCAGTGCCACGGTGATGATACCTCGCAGGCCGGGTTTGTGGTCAGCACGCTCGACGGGGCGATGAACAGGTCCGGTGATGTCGCTGTGTGGAAGAAGATCCGCAGTATGGTTGCATCCCGAGCCATGCCGCCGAAGGACGCGGATCCCCTGTCTGACGACGAAGTCGCCGCTACCGTCTCGTGGATCGACGAGCAATTCCGGCTGGAACGTGAGCGATTACGAACAACGACGCCTCGTCATGTGCCTCGTCGACTGACCAGTCGTGAGTTCAATCGGTCGCTTCTGCGGCTGGTGGGGGCGGAGTCGTCGCTGAGAGATTTCCCTGGTGACGAGAAGGTCCCGGAAGATGCGGTTGAGAAGTCCGGTTTCTCCAACGACGCTCAAACCAATCCGCTGACAAAGAGCCATCTCGAGGGACTGAAACTGGCGTCGCTGGCGGCACTTCGCGATTTCGCGCCGTTTGTCGAAAAGCCGAGGAGCCCGCTCCGCTATTTTTATGACGGCGAGTTCTGCTATACGTCACGGGCGACGCAGGATCACATCTTCGACTTCGTAAAGAACGTGGCTCATCCGATCACCGAGGTGGAGTTTCAGAACCGGCGTGAAATTATGGAACTCAAGGGCGACTCATTCCTGGGCCGCCCCATGAACAAGGCTGTGTTTGGCCCCGGCCTGTTTCCGTTCCGGCCCGGTCTGCTCGAGGCGTTCGAGAACGATCTGCTTCTGGCCAACGCCGCCGCTTTCCCTGCGAGCCAGATGTATTCGAGGGGCCGGTTCACGTTTCGAGTCCGTGTTCGCGGCAGGGCCGGCAACGACGGTACGCTGCCGCTGATGCGAATCAAAGCGGGTTACTTCGATGTGTTTGCGAACCATTTCCACACGGTCGACAGTGTGCAGATCTCAGCTGACGAGCAGGTCTATGAGTTCACCGGAAACGTGAGGGATTTTCCGTTTCTGGACAGCATTCCTGCGGAGCATACTTATCGCGACGGCAATGTCCCGAAACTCACGTCGTTCGCTACCAATGACTGGGGAAACTGCATGGGAGCGTTCTTCGTGGTTCTCGTTGAGAACGCAAGTCGCCACGATGAGGGGCTTTCGCTCGCGCCCGGCCACCATCGGATCAGTTTAGGCAACATTCATGTCGGTTCGTATGCTGAAATTCTCCAGAGAGCACGCGACAAAACGCTCGCCAACTACTACATGAAGGATTATGAACTCGTCGAGGTATTCGCCAGAACTCAGCAGGAATTTGCGGGCAGGGCGCCTGCAATCGAGATTGACTGGGCCGAACTCACGCTTGACGACTCGCCAATGAACAATCCCGTGTTCTTCGAGTCATCCGAACGCGGTGCGAACGACGTCTACGCTGGACAAGTCATCGAACGTTTCGTGAGCAGGGCTTACAGAGGATTGGCGACGCCGGAAGATATCCAGAGATTCGTGCAACTCTACCAGAGGCTCCGCGAACAAAGCCTCGACTCTGAGCCGGCGATGCATGAGGTGCTTGCCTCGATCCTGATTTCACCGAAGCACCTTTTCCTGTCGGATTTCGCGTCGCCGGCCGACCAGAATTCGCCAGCTCTGCTGCTCGCGGCGAAACTCGCGTTCTGGCTCTGGGGCGAGCCTCCTGACGAGCGTCTCCTCGCAGCCTGCGAGGATCGACAACTGCTTGATGATGCGGTATTGCTGGCCGAAGTTCGGCGAATGCTCGACGATCCTCGAGCTCGTGCGTTTGTCAATCATTTCCTCGCGGAAGCCTGGCACCTCGACGGCTTCAACCGAGTTCAGGTGGACGCGAAGCGGTATGCCTTCTACGACCCGGAGCTTGAAGCCGACATTCAGGAGCAGTTCCGCAGAACCGTGCAAAGCGCGCTGGGGCTCGACGGACCCGGGAGCGTGTTGTCGCTGATCGACGACGACCACCTGTGGGTCAACCGGCGACTAGCGAAGCTCTACGGTGTTCAGGACTACCCGGGACATGGTGACTTCGTAAAAGTAAAGTTGCCCGATGGGAGTCCATACGGAGGCGTTCTCACGCAGGCTCTGCTCATGAAGATGAACTCCGACGGCACAGACTCGCACCCGATTCGGCGCGGGATGTGGCTCCTGGAGCGGATCTTGTTCGACCCGCCGCCACCGCCGCCAAAGGTGACGCTGCTGAAAGAGCAGGGCCTGATCCGTGCGAAAACGCTGCGTGAGCGAATCGCTGAACACGCCGAGTCGAGTTCTTCGTGCGTTAACTGCCATCGCCGGATCGATCCGTTCGGACTGGCATTCGAGAACTTCGACGCCATCGGAGCCTGGCGCGACTCGGTGCAGGCGGGTGACGAACAGCACCCGGTGGAATTGTCGCAAGTGCTCGCTGACGGGACAGTCATCAGGGCACCCGACGACCTCAAAGCCTGGATTCTGAACCGGCGGATCGACGAGTTTTCGCATGGATTCACGAAGAGCCTGCTGCAGTACGCCGCAGGTCGGCAGCTTGATCTGCTGGATGACGAATCGGTCGAACAGGCACATCAGGCGTTTGTCGCGGCAAACTACGACTTCCGGGTGCTCGTACAGGCAGTCGCTGCAAGTGAGGCGTTTCGTGGTACAATTGATTAGAGTCTGTCAGCATCAAGAATCGGGTTTGCTTGTCATTCCCGCGCAGGCGGGAATCTGTCGTCCATACATAAGTATGCGTTGTTGATCCAAATGCGAGCCATGCCCGGACGAAATCGACAATCCTGCGGAGGCAGCGTTTTCCGGCCCAACGGGCCAATCGTTCTCATAGCCTGGCCTGAAGCGAAGCGGCGGGCCAGGTGAGGTGTCCCACCAGATTTGTGTTTACGGACCAAAGGTCCAACCGTTCGAGGGTGAGTTTAAGCTGATGCGGTCGTGGAACAATTCCGATTCATGAACGAACCCAATCAGCGTTCGTATGGGAATGGCTGACAATGCGAACGGTCGGGCCGTTGGCCCTCATTGATCAATTGCGTACACTTTCCCGGGCCGCCGCTTCACTTGAGCCCGGGCTGGGAGAACGGCTGGGACTTCGGCCCGAAGTCGCAGGCAGATGATTCGAGAAATCCAGTCCGGTAGTCTCCTGGACAATTAACACGACAGGATCTTCCGCAATTCATGCTAGATTGATGGCAACTCTGAAGACTTATGTATAAACGATCTGCGCGGGAATGACGGAACCCCAAAAATCAAGGTTTGAAAAAGCACTAGTCCCGGTTTTGTAAGGCGTTCTTAATCTCGGGAGATGGATCATGAAAGTCATCAGCCGCAAAGCGTTCCTCGTCGGATCCGGAGCAACCCTTGCGCTTCCTTTCTTTGCGTCGCTCGAGAAACTCGCTGTGGCTGCACCAGCATCGGCCTCCGGAGCCACCGAAAAGCCACGCCGTTTCTGCGCGATCTTCTTTCCATTCGGCGTATCGGTACCGCCGAAGAGCGATGACCCGAAAAACACGGACTACCAGAACTACCACTGGTTCCCGGATGGAGATGGTGGTCGCGACTATCGGCTCAGCAGGACACTCGAACCTCTCGAGGAGTTCCGAAAAGACGTCACAATTTTCTCGGGCCTGTCTCATCCACACTATCGCGAGATTGCGACGGGTCACCGCAACGGTGGATTGTTTCTCAACGGGGCCAACATCGTCAGAGGCAGTGCGAACTCAGTCAGCCTCGATCAGTTGATCGCATCACATCTTGAAGGTGCGACACGGTTCTCATCGCTCACACTCTCGTCAGGGGGTGGCGTGGGTGTGCCGTTGATGGCTCAGACGATTTCGGTCGATCGCCACGGAAAGTTCGTGCCGGCCCTCTCAGAGCCGCGTCAGATCTTTAACCGACTCTTTGCCGTCGATGAAAGGGGTGCAGCCGGCCTGCAGCCGCGTCGCAGTGTGCTTGACGTGACGAGGGAAAGTGCCGACTCCCTGCTGCTGAGACTCAATTCGGAAGATCGTCGAGCGTTCGAGGATTACCGTCAGTCGATTCGTGAACTGGAACACGACCTTGATCGAGCTGAGGAATGGGCGGCCGTCCCCCGACCGACAGTCGATCCAACAGCGGTGAACCTTGACGGATTTGCCAAACAGGGTGCGCAGAGCTATCTCGATTCGATGTTCGAGCTAATGTACCTCGCGATCAGAACCGATTCGACTCGGGTGGTGACCTATCAGATGGCGTGCGAGGGAACCTGCATCGGAGATTCGTTCCCCACCGCTCTGGGACTGCCGACGCATCATAACCTGAGCCATTCGACCCGAAGTGAGGGAGGATACGCTCGCTGGGCTCAGTACGACCGATTTCTCGTCGAACAACTCCAGAAGTTTCTGACCAGACTGCGAAACACACCCGACGGCGACAGCACTCTCTTCGACAACACGATGACGCTGTTTGGTTCCGGCACAAGTGATACGCACATCCACAAAAACTACCCGCTTGTGCTCGCGGGCGGCGGCAGCGCGGGACTGAAGCATGGGCAGTATCTGAAGTATCGCGAAGAACGGCCGATGAACGACCTGCTCCTGTCGATCGCCCATCGATTCGGCATCGATCGAGCCTCATTCGGCGACAGTACAGGAGAAATCCACGAGCTCACGCATCCCTGAAGACAACGTGACGAACCCGGCTTTTGAGCAATGATGCGAACCGCTTCAGCAATTGATCTCACAGGGATATTTTCTCATGACGAAACGCCCTCTCGCCACGTTTCATGATTTTCGAATGGTGTGGTTCGCTCTGTTGATCCTGATCTGCCATGCTCGCCTTGGCATGTCAGAAGAGACGGCATCGCAGAACCCGAAGCTGCAGAACTCAAAGTTGCCGAACCAGGCGTCGCCGCTGGAGCGTTATCTGCTGGTCGCCAGTGAAGGACTCTACGTCATCGAGCCTGACGGCAGCTGCTCGTGGTCGTACAATCCCGAACCCTACAAAGGGCAGGGCTGGGTTGAGTATGACGACCTTGTCTACGACGGTTGTGCGCTGCCCGACAATCGATTTCTGCTTGCCACACACCGTTACTTGCGGGAAGTGGACAGCACCGGCACGACGATCTGGGAACACCGCGTGAAGGGAACCTCTGAAGCGAAGTCCTGCGTGCTGCTGCCTGACGGGGGAGTTGCTGTGCAGGACAGCGAAGAGCAGGTGATTCTGGAACTCGAACGCGGCACGGGGAAAATCCTCCACCGCATCCCCGTGCCCGCAAAGGGAACCAACCATACCCGGTATAATTCGATGCGTCTGACACCGGAAGGCCATTATCTGATTGCGCTGCGTGCCGAAGAACGGTTTCTGGAGATTACTCGCGAGGGAACTGCGATTCGGTCATTTCCGGTT
>JBKDKA010000244.1:0-2981 GCA_046345315.1 Planctomyces sp. | reverse complement strand
GAACATCAACGGGCACTGGGCCAACCCTGCTGCTCCTGATCACTGATCACGCTCAGCAAACGAGGCCTGGTGCTTTGTCAGTATTAAGAACTGGGTTTGCTTGTCATTCCCGCGCAGGCGGAAATCTTGTCATTTGTACGTAAGTATTCTTCATCAGACTGTGACTTCGGGCCGAAGGCCCGGCCGTTCAGCCAGCCCGGGCGGAAGCGAAGCGGAGGCCCGGGGCAATGCCCGCAGTTGATGGCCCAGGACCAACGGTCCGGCCGTTCTGATCGTGCGAGATTCCCAGACGACCACGGCATCGGTTCGTTCATGCACAGGACCTATTTCATGACCGCATCGTGTGGAACTCACGCTCGAACGGATGGACCTTTGGTCCGACATCACCAATTTGATGGGACATCTGACCTGGCCCTCCGCTTCGCTTCAGGCCAGGCTATGGGAACGAATGGCCCGGTTGGGCCGGAATCCTTCTCCATTCCGACCGACGTTCCTGTTTATGTATCAATGACAGTGCGGGAATCCAGTGCCCCAGTGAGAATTTCCGCCTGCGCGGGAATGACGGAACCCCAAAATCAAGGTTTGACAAAGCACTGTCGCATTTTCGCCAGCCAGGCGTTTATTCTCAGAGTCCCTATCTTTGCATATCTCACAGGTCAGCCAGATCGGTTGCGGTCTGCAGATGCTGATTGTGGTTCACCGTCACGATGCAGAGCATGCGTGCCGCCCGAGTTCGATATACGCACTGAAAACCGGAGTTGTTTGTCATTCCCGAGCAGACAGGAAACCAGATTGCGACGCTGGATTCCCGCCTGCGCGGGAATGACGGAATTCCGAAGACAACCGTTGAAGAGGTTCGGGCTCACATTCGTCTTGACCCTTTCCCGTACATTTTCTTAGAACCCGCCGCTGGTTACGGTTTGAAATTCGGCAATCTCTGCCGACGACATTTCAGAGCCTTTCCCAAGGCCGTCACCAGACGGTCTCTTTGATTCTCTCCGAACTTCTCCGTTCAGATCTCCTCTCAGCCCTTCATTTCTTCCGTTTCTTGACATCCTGGCACAGCGTCTGGACTGCGAACCAGTTCAGGCGCTGAAACCTGCAGCCTCCGTGCCGAAAGGCAATTCCGGCTGCGTGAAATTCCACGAACACCTTGTTCCTCGATTCTGACATTACGGATGCATCAGAAAACATCAGTAAACCAGCCGGCCGTTCTGCCAGCACTGCGATCAGCAGGGTTTCCGATTCTTTCGCGCGCCTGCCGACAGATGTCTGGGTTGATGCTGACCGGACTGATGGTGTCAGCACTCTCCGGTTGTCACGGTCCGAATCACTTTTTTGCTGAGACCATGCCGGATGGACTCAGGCTGATGGCAGAAGCGAGCACCAAAGAGGTGGACCTTTCTCGGCTTGCCAGCGCGACGGGTGGTAGTGAGACGATTGGCCCCGGTGATGTTCTGGAAGTGACCATAGCGGCTGGTCTGACAGACCGAGACAAATTCGTTTCACCGTCGCGAGTGGGTGAGGACGGATCGATCTCACTTCCTGACATCGGGACCATTGAAGTGGCCGGGTTACCGCCGGAAGCCGCCGAAGCGATGATCACATCTGAGGCAATCAGAAAAAATCTGTACCAGAATCCAGCGGTCACTGTCACGATCCGAGCTGCTCGAATGAACCATGTTCGTGTCCTGGGCGCTGTCAAAACTCCCGGCACGTACAAACTTCTTCCTAACTCCAGTGATGTGGTTTCTGCAATCGCGGCTGCCGGAGGTCTGGCGGAAGATGCGGGCGAAGAGGTTGAAGTCCGCAATCCAAAGGTTGCAGGTAAGCGATCCGGATCACCCTCTGTGGCCGGCGAGCAGCGAGACTCGATTTCCCCGGTCAGCGATTCGGAGGGCGGTCAGCCGGCGGAATCGGTTTCGACTGGTTCCCGGATGAATTCCTATACCATCAATCTGATCTCTGCTGCCAAAGAGGGCGAAGGCAGCTACATGGTTCACGATGGTGGCGTCATCATGGTTGAAAAACGCGACCCGGATCCTGTCTCTGTGAACGGTCTCGTCAGAAAGCCAGGGAATCACAAGATTCCGATTGGTCACGACTGGACACTGCTGGGTGCCATCGCGGAAGCAGGCGGTGTTTCGAACCAGCTGGCGGACAAGGTGATTGTGATTCGCAAGCAGGCGAACTCGACGGAACCTGCAGTCATTCAGGTGAGCCTGCGGCAGGCCAAACGAAGTTCGAAATCCAACATTATCATCGGCCCCGGAGATGAGATCTCTGTCGAGCAGACTCCGGCAACGGTGATGCTCGACGCGCTTCAGATCATTCGGTTTGGTATTTCCGGAAGTCTCGGAACATTTTTCTAGTGCTCTTTCAAAGATCAATGGATGAGTTGCACTTGCTATGCCCGTGTTTTCCAACGAACAGCACTGGCGTAGCCAGTGGCACACAAGAACCACTTTTCGTCTTCCATCATTCCATGACTGACAATGCACTAGTCGAGTGGCAGGAAGCCTGATTCGATCAACATGCAGGACCAGAACCAGATTCACATTTCAGAGAACGGCGACCTGCAGCATGGTGCAGCCACGACGCTGCATGCCGTATTTCGTTTCCTGCGCACCGTCCGGATGCGCAGCGGAATTCTGGTTGTCTCCCTGGTGATCTCCTGCATTGCAGGGGCTGTCTACTATGTGACAGCAGAACGACGGTATCAATCGAATGCTTCACTTCACATTGTCCGAGTCGGCTCGGGTGTGACCGAAGACGGCAATCCGGCCAACGGCAGTCCCAATCATGACATGCCGACGTTTCAGAAGCTGATGTCTCAGGATGAAGTGATCACGCGTGCCATCGCGAAGCTTCCGAAGAAATATCATGCTGACCTGGTTGGCGTCCCCAGAAATCGATGGGTCGCGACCATTCAGGAAAATCTTTCGGTCACTTCCGCATTTGGTACGACGGTCATCGACCTG
>JBKDKA010000243.1:0-20221 GCA_046345315.1 Planctomyces sp. | reverse complement strand
GGGCGGTCAGTGCTCTGACGAATGTAAACGGTGTCCTGTACTTTGTGGCAAACGATACGGTGAACGGATCGGAACTCTGGAAGGTGGTCTCCGGCACAACGGCCGTGATGGTCGAGGACACAGTGGCCGGCGGTGGAATTGCTCCGGGCAATAACGGTTCGTTCCCGTATCAGCTCACCAATCTGAACGGCACGCTTTACTTCAGCGCGACCGACCTGCTGAACGGGCATGAGCTCTGGCGAATTAACGCCGGTGGCACTGCCGAGATGGTCGAGGATGCGATTCCGGGTGGTGGAATCGGAGATGGCGGGAACAACGCGTTTCTTTCCTCACTGACGCATATCAGCGGACGGATTTATTTCAGCGCCAACGATGGTGTTCACGGCCAGGAACTCTGGCGCATCAATGACTCGGGCATCGCGGAAATGGTCGAGGATGCGATCCCCGGAGATGGAATCAACCCGATTCCATTCAATGGCTATGTCTATGGACAGGGCTACGTGATAGATCCTGGAAGTTCTTATCCGCTTCATCTCACCAATGTCAATGGTACTCTGTATTTCGCGGCAAATGACGGCGTTAATGGCCCGGAACTGTGGCGAATCAACTCGCTGGGAATCGCGGAGCTTGTCGAAGACGGTGTTGCGGGCGGCGGACTCCAGCTGGGTGCATTCGGTGGAAACCCGAATCTGCTTACCAATGCCGAAGGCGTTCTCTATTTCTCTGCCGACGGTGACGGCAGCGGCAGGGAGCTCTGGCGAGTCAACAGCGGCGGAATCGCCGAGATTGTGAGTGCACCAGGAAGTACGACGGGCATCAATGCAGGAACGGCGAGTTCTCACCCGGGATTGA
The DNA here is from genome assembly GCA_046345315.1 of Planctomyces sp. Lineage (GTDB taxonomy): Bacteria > Planctomycetota > Planctomycetia > Planctomycetales > Planctomycetaceae > F1-80-MAGs062. The sequence continues at coordinate 19,369 of JBKDKA010000243.1, read as the reverse complement.
TTCTGGGAGTCGGCGGCGCAGTCTATTTTGTTGCTGATGATGGAACCTCGGGGCGCGAGCTCTGGAAGACCACAACGACGGATGTGATTCAGGGAACTCCTCAGAGTGATCTGATCACGATCACTTATACACCGGCGGGCTGGCAGGTCACGATGAAGACGGGCAACGCGCCGATCGTTAATTTAGCTCTTTTTCCACTGACATCACCACTCAACGTGCTCGCATCGGGCGGTGTGGACACAATTCGCATCGTGGGCACTTCAGGTGGAGATCGATTTTCCGTGGACGGAAGCGGGCTGACGTTGAACAACGCTCGAATCAGTCTGTTTGAACATGAAAACGTCAGTCTTGCGGGACTTCAGGCAAGTGACCTGTACTCCTTCGACGCCGATATGTTGTCCGGGGCGTTTCTTGTCGACGATCTGTCGGGAGCTTCCGACACAATCGATTTTTCGTCGACAGATTCCGTCGGTGTGACCGTCAGTCTCGGAACGACAGCGGAGCAGCTTGTATCCGGGGCATTCCGCCTTCGACTCAGTTCATTCTCTTCGATTGAGAATCTTGTTGGCGGTTCGCGAAATGATCGACTCACCGGCAACTCCAGCAATAACATTCTGAACGGCAACGGGGGCAGCGACACCATGAATGGATTCACTGGTGACGACACGATGTCCGGTGGAAGTGGCGATGACTTTTATCTGTTCAGTGCAGTAAATCTCAGCTCCCCGATAGAGCGTGATTTCGTGACGGAGTTACCGTCCGGTGGAATCGATACCCTGAATTTTTCCGGACTGCTCTCTGGAATCAACCTCAACCTGAACACCACCGCGTTCCAGGCGGTGCACGATGGACGCATACTGCTGCTGAGTTCGTTTGCGACTTTTGAAAACGCATTGGGCGGTTCGGGCTCCGATCGGCTCACTGGAAACGCCCTGCAGAATCAGCTTAACGGCAACGGCGGGAACGATACAATCAATGGCTACTTTGGCGACGACACTCTGTTGGGTGGCCCCGGTGACGACTCGTTTGTTTTCGGGACTACCAGCGGTCAGGAGAGTGACTATATTGTCGAAGCCGCAAACGCCGGGATCGACACGGTGAGTTTCGCATCGATCACAACAGCAGTGACGATGAACCTGAATTCTTCTGCCGTGCAGTCAGTTCATCAGGATCGATTGCTGCGTCTGAATTCCTTCAGCGTCATTGAGAATGTCATCGGGGGAACCAATGATGACATACTGACCGGGAATGCTCTCAACAATGTGCTGTCTGGTGGTACGGGACGAGATCGACTGAACGCCTGGACCGGCGACGATACCATGGCTGGAGGTCCGGGCGACGACACTTACATCTTCGGCCCTCCCGTGACGACGGAGAACGACCGGATCATTGAACTGCCGGGTGGCGGAAATGACTCTCTGAACTTCACCGCCATCACTACGGATGTACGGCTGAGTCTCGACACGACTCTTCCGCAGGAAGTCCACTTCGGTCGCATCCTCAGCCTGAGTTCGGGGATCGATTTCGAGAATGCCGAAACCGGTTCCGGGAACGACACACTTCGAGGAAATTCGGCTCGCAATCGTCTGACGTCAGGTGCCGGGGATGACGTGCTGGTTGGTGGTTCCGGTAACGACACGCTCAATGGTGGCATTGGACGCGACGTCATCGCAGCCGGTTCAGGTGCAGACATCGTGTCCGCTGGGGCTCAGGAAGACCTGATCATCGCCGGTCAGATCGTCTATCAGGGCATTGCTGAGAACAGCACATTCATCGCCGCATTGCAGGTGCTGTGGCTGCAGCCAGTGGCCGTATCTGTCCGTAGTACCATCATCATTAGTCTGGTCAACACGACAGCCACGGTTCTGAATGACGGCCTGATCGATGAAGTCACCAGTTCGGGTGACGCAAGTATTGATCTGCTCTTTGCTTCTTTCGTTGATCTTCTGACAAGAGACCCGGGAGATCTGCTTTCGCTGCTTTGAGCCCTCCGTGAATTCGGTTTGGTGACCTGACGAAGTTCAGATGACTTCTGACAAGAGAAAGCGATTGATGAGAGTCGCCGTTGTCCAGGCGGGATCGGTCCCCGCTCCGGATTCATCATCATCCGTGACATCCGGCGATCATCCGTTCTCACAGACAACATCCTTTGACACGCCGGCAACGCTCGATAAAACCCGATCACGCACTGCGGAAGCAGCCGCAGCCGGCGCAGAGCTGGTGGTTTTTCCGGAGGCCTTCATCGGAGGATATCCAAAAGGTGCTGACTTCGGCGTCCGTGTCGGATCGAGATCCGCTGCGGGACGAAAACAGTTCGCTGCTTACTTCGCCGGGGCGATTACAGCTGACGGTCCTGAATCTGCAGTTCTCGGCGGCATTGCTCGTGAGCATCGCGTTCATCTGGTCATCGGAGTGGTGGAACGAGAACACAGCACGCTTTACTGCTCGGCGTTCTTCTACGGACCTGACGGTACTCTGCTGGGAAAGCATCGAAAGCTGGTACCGACCGCAATGGAGCGTGTTGTGTGGGGATGTGGTGACGGCTCCAACATCCCGGTCATCGATACGCCGCTCGGGCGCATCGGCAGTGTCATCTGCTGGGAGAATTATATGCCCCTGCTGCGGACTGCCATGTATTCGAGAGGAATTGAATTTTACTGCGCTATCTCCGTCGATGACCGAGAGTCCTGGATCCCCACGGTTCGACACATCGCGATGGAAGGACGCTGCTTCGTTCTGTCCGCGTGCCAGTTCATTGACGGCTCATTCGCCACAAGGCAGGATGTGTCAGCCCCGAGCCCCCCGGTCATTCGAGGTGGCAGCTGCATTATCGGGCCGCTTGGTAAGGTGCTCGCAGGCCCCGTGTATGGCGAGGAAACGATCCTATACGCCGATCTGCAGCGATCGGATCTGATCGAAGCCCGATTTGACCTTGATGTGGTTGGACATTACGCTCGACCGGACGTGTTCCAGCTTCTGGTTGATGAACGACCGAAGCCGTCGATTTCGACTGTTCCCGATATCCCCATCCCCGAATGACTTCTTCGTTTGTCGTCGACCTCTCAGGGTGTCGCCGACTGCAGAATGCTCAGATCGGCAAACCAGATATAGATACCGATCACGATGGCCAGCAGAGATATTCCCCATGGCCAGGCGAGCTTCCATGGCGTCATATCAATCGGCGTTGTGACTTCATGCACCCAGGGGGTTGCTCGCGGTTTTACCTTCCCAATGACCACCATCATGATCACAAGCCCGGCAAACACGGCGCCGAGAAAATGGAATTCGTGGATCACGGAAATCTGAGCTGCCACCGATGGAACAAAGTAGGCAGCCGCAATGATGAGCGAACCCAGAATCAGGGCCAGGTTCGCGGCCAGAGCCGGCACATAACGAGTCAGCAGTCCGGTGACCATCACTGCGAACATCGGGATGAAATAGAGTCCGTTCATTTTCTGAAGGTAGTTGAAAATGCTTTCCTGGCCAGCCAGCATCGGAGCCGCCAGCATTGATGCCACGGCCACGATCCAGCCGAAATTCTTGCCGGACCGAATCACCTGCTCATCCGTTGCCGACGGGCGAAGGATCTCCCGATAAATCCCGAGACTGAACAGGGTCGCCGTGCTGTTGAGCACCGAGTTGAAACTGCTGAGCACAGATCCGACAACCACGGCGGCAAAGAAGCCTTTCAGCGGAGCCGGCAGAATTTCTTTCACCAGGTGACCATAGATGTCATCCGGCTTGAGATTCAGGTCTGAGTAAAGATGAAATCCGATGATACCTGGCAATACGAGAATCAATGGGGCAAGAATCTTGAATGAACTCGCGATGAGAACGCCCTTCTGGCCCTCTTTCAGTGATGTGGCCGCAAACGTCCTCTGAATGATCTGCTGGTTCGTCGACCAGTAAAACATGTTCATCAGAATCACGCCGGTAAACAGCGTCGGAAACGGAACGGACTGCTGAAGACCTCCGATGGAATTGAACTTCTCCGGGTGTGCATCCCGAAGGATGCGAATCGCGGCCAGGGGGTCTTCCGGACTGACGGCTCGCAGGGCCAGCCATGTGATGAGGATTCCACCGACGAGCAGGCCGAGACCATTCAGAGTGTCACTGACAGCGACACTTCGAAGACCACCGAAGATGGCGTAGATCGATCCGATGATGCCAACGAGCCATACCGTAAACTGCAGAGCATGATGCGGGTCCTCGATCCCGATCAGTTCACGGATACTGAGCATTCCGTTCAGCCCGGTTGCTCCCGTGTAGAGGATCATCGGGAGAAGAATGAACGAATAAGCCACGATGAAAATGATGGAAGTGATTGTTCGGGTGTGTCGATCGAATCGCTTCTCAAGAAACTCCGGAACGGTTGTTATCCCGCTGCGAAGATATTTCGGAAGAAAACACAAACCCATGATCACGATGGAGAATGCCGCGATCAGCTCCCATGCGATCACGCTCAGTCCGTCCTTCGAAGCGGCTCCATTGAGCCCGACCAGCTGCTCCGTTGACAGGTTGGTCATCAGCAGCGATCCGGCGATGTAGCCTCCCGTCAGTCCACGCCCTGCGAGAAAATATCCTTCGGAAGTGGTCAGTTGATCATTTCGAGTCAGCCACCAGGTGATGACACCAACAAGTGCAGTAAAGAAAACAAACGAACCAAAGGTCAGAAAATCCATGGCCGAAAGATTCCTCGCTGAGACCGACCTGCCGATGTGGCTTCCGTGAACTCAGAATGTTCTATGGGTATGTGTGAAAGCCCTGTTTAGCTGGCATCCTGTTCAGTCTCGTAACAGTAGAGTCGTCACAGCGGGGCGTCAATCGCCAGACTATGCTGTTGGTGCATTCAAGGTCTGACGGCCGGTATCTGAACTTCCTGAGCAGCAGGCCCCGCGTCTTCCAGAGCGAACGATTCGGTTCGCGTCGTTCAGTTCCCGCGCCACAGGAAGGGTGTTATCCTGACGGAAACGATGAAATCACGCGTCGAGTGCTGTCTCGAGCCTGAGACGTGATTTCGTTGCCTCAAACGACGATCAATGCCTTCATTTCAGATTCGGTGAGATTCATTCGATTTATGACGACACAACGAACGATCGCACGTCCTTCACAACTGGATCTTGATTCGCCGGGCCGGCGAGATTACTGGCTGGCTCTGGAACACGACAGTATCTGGGGAGATCACCTGATACCGCTCACCGTCTGGGTCGGGCCGCAGACCCGTCCCGGAGAGGGTATGGTGGTTTTCGGTTCCAACCACGGAAATGAATACGAAGGTCCGGTTGTTCTGAAGCACCTTCTTCGGGAGATCAAGACCGAAGACGTGCTGGGGCGGATCATCATGATTCCGGTCCTGAATCCTTCAGCCTTTCGAGCCGGTACACGTGAGAGCACTCCGGATGACCGGGTCAACCTGAACCGTGCCTTCGTGGAAGGAGCCGGTGTCAATCCTTCGCTTTCAGGTATCACCCATCGCATTGCAGCATTCGTCCGACAGTTGATCTGGCCGCGAGTTCACATCGTCATTGATCTCCATTCCGGCGGAAACGTCGCACGGTTTTCTCTCTGTGCGAATTATCATCCCGTTGATGACCCGGTGCTCGCCGAAAAGATTGAGCAGACCGCACGCTGGTTCGGAACCCCGTCACTGATGATTTACCAGAATCAGACGCCGGGACTGCTTCCGAGCGAAGCCGAACGGCTGGGAAAGATTACCGTCGGCACGGAACTGGGATGGGGATGCGCCGTGAACCCGGAAGGCGTCCGGTATGGACGGCATGGAGTTCTTGCAGCTGCGATCAATAACGGGCTGCTCCGCGGCAGCATTGAGAAGATTGCTTACCATCGGGATGGTAGTCAGAAGAAGATCGAAATGGTCGATCGAGACTGCTTTACCGTCGCGCCGTTTGACGGCCATTATGAACCGGTTCTCGAATGCGGAACTCGGGTAAAACGCGGCGACATTGTCGGTTATCTGCACGACTTTGATCATATCGACATGGAGCCCTGGCCGGCACGTGCCGGCGTCGACGGCATTGTCCTCGCTCAGGCATGGGTTGCCCCGATTCCTCGTGGCCAGCACATGGTGGTCGTCGGACGCGAAATTCCGTAAGAAGAATCACAGAATCTCAATAAAAACCGTGACATGATTTTCTCCGAAGTGGACACTGTTGGATTGAGAATCACTGCTGGCAACTTCATCCGCCGTGCATTGCTTCCGGATGTTTCGAATTGCTGCAGAAGGCGACACCTGAAGGAATATGAAATGTTGACAAGTAACCGATGGCGGGTTCGGAGTGTGATGTTCTGCATGTGTGCCGCCATAACTGCTGCACTCCAGGGAACTGCAATCGCTGCAGACTCTCCATTCTCCTCTGCCATGACTGCCTGGCATTCCGGAGATCTTTCTCGAGCACATCAGTTGATGTCCGACGAAATTTCCCGTGGAAGCCGAGATCCGCGGCTGCTCTATTTCCGTGGCATTCTGAATGAACAGATGGGGGCAGCCGGACAGAGCGACTTTGAAGCGGCGGCAGCACTCGAGATCGCAACCCAGCGATCCGGGCTCGTCGACGCGTCGCTTGAAAGAGTTCAGGGGCCCCTTCGAACTCGCATCGAAGAAGTCCGTGCCACTGTCAGAGCGTCACAATCCGAGCAGTCGTCGACCGCAGCAAATGCAATACCAGACAACAGTTCCTCGTATCGTCGCGCCGTGGCAGCATTTCGAAGCGGAGATACGCTCACTTCAGAAAAGCTTCTGACCGCAGCGGCAGCCCGTGGATCTCTGGATCCTCGAATCTACTATTTCCTGGGGGCATCAAAGCTTCGGAATGGAAATTCCGATGCCGCAATGGGAGATTTCCGAAAAGCAATTTCTCTGGAACAGAACGCAGGAGATGTTGCTCGCGGCAATGCCGCTGTGCAGCTCCTGCCTGATGATATCCGTCAGGTCATTGAAGAGCAGGTAAAGATCGGTGACGGCGCTCAGGTCCGAAGTCGTCGGCAGCATGTGCATCAAATTCTGAGACGTGATCGACTGGTTGAGGCAGAAAGATTCAGGCAGCAGCAGATTCAGCAGCAGCAACTCATTGCCTCCAGGGCTGAAGCAGAACGTGATCAGTCTGCCACAGAGGAATCCAATTCCGGCAACGAACAGTCGTCGGAAGCGATGGAAGAAGAGACACCGAATGATGCACCATCCGAGGACACTCAGCCGTCAACGGATGATTCCGGCGACACAGGTGCAGGAGACCCTGCTCCTCAGGACAACGATGCCCAACAGACACCGGCTCCAGCCGAAAGCGAGTCAGCAGCTGCACCGGAGCCTGCGACAGACGCCGAACCGATCGTCGAGCCGACTGAAGAATCCGAAAGTACTCCGGCTGCTGCTGAAGACACTGCGCGAGATTCGTCTGCAGAATCAGCAGCCGCAGACAGCATTGACTTTTCGTGGCTGTCACCCAGCTCCGAGCTGATCGTTTATGTGCGACCGTCGGCAATGGCGGAAAGTGAATTTTCTGCGGCCGTCATGGAACTCCCTATTTTTGCGAGTGCAATGTCAGCGACTTCGTCGACATTTGCAGATCTTCAGCCGTCTGACATCCAGTCCGTGACATTCGGAATGGGCGATGTTATGGCGACTGTGATGGCCGCAGCAATGCAGGCTCGACAGCCCGGGGCTGCTGGTGGCGGGATGTCGGAACTGATGAAGAGTCAGACAGCTGTGGTGGTAGTTCGGCTCAATCGCGATGCAGACATTGCTGCTGCACTCACGGGAGAAGGCGGGGAGCTCAAAACGCACGGTGGTCGGGAATATTTTCTGATGCCCGCAAAGGCACTGCCAGCAGGGGCAGGCAATGGTGCCGGAGAAGCCGCTTCAGCACCACCGGCAGCGGTGCTGATTGCTGATTCCCGGACACTGCTGATCAGTCAGGAAGCCGGCCTTCAGGCTGCGATCGATCGTGGACCGGGAGAGGTAGCCAATACGGCATTTGCATTTCTGAATCCGAGCAGCCACTGTGTCATCGGATTTACAAGTCCCGCATTGACTGCGATCAGCGGCAGCATCCCGACGCCGGAAAACATGCCGCCATTCGTAGGCGAACTTGTGGAAGCCATCAAGGGACAGTTAAGCGCTGTTGCCATTTCACTTTCAACGACTCGAGACCTGAATCTGCAGATTCAGCTGCATCTTACCGACAGCGCCGCTGCTGAGAAGGCAGTCAAAGCACTTCAGGGCGGAGTGGAGATGCTCAATCTGTTTTATCCGGGGCTTAAAGCTCAGGTTCCGGAACCACTTCAGGCTTCGGTTGATCAGACGATCTCCAGTGTTTCTGCCAGCGTCGATGGATCTGCGGCCGTCCTTTCGGTCACGTTGCCCCAGGAGATTGTGACGGCAGTACGCGACAATCCGGATCTATTGCCGGCGTTTCCAAACGCTGAAGCGTTGCCATCTGATGAGTCACCGCAGCCTTCCGAGTTCGGCCAGGATCCACCAACGGAAGACTTCAGTTCAGATCCGGCCATTGAGCCTTTGACTCCAGCTGAAGGCAATGAAGCATCGGATGATGCACCAGCGGAATCAAACCCGTTTGGGGACTCACCGGCGGCCGAAGCGAGTGAGAGTCCAGAAGCTCCTGCCGCTGAAGAGTCAGACGGGAACAGCGAACCTGAAGCCGTCGAGCCGATTGATGAGCAGTCGTGAAGGGCAGGTTTTGTGTCCGCTGTACTTTGAAACGGCACTATGGACTTGTTCGATCAGTGCCTGTTTCTATGATAGGGACCTCGCACATTTCAAAACCGAGACACGCACCCATGCAGTTGCTGAATCTGTCGGAAAACACCGTGTCCGTCGGGAGCCAGTCCCGGTATTGAAACGACATTTACTGATTTCGAATCATCTTCCGATTTTCGAACCTCACACTCAACAACAGACCGCAGCATCACTGCCGATTCGGGAGTGATGGAACAATCTCAGGAGTCTCTGATGAATCATTCTCAACCGCGCCGAAATTTTCTTCGCGACGGGCTGTGCATCGCGGCCGGTGTGGCCGCTGGAACAGCTCTGCCTGGTTTCCTTCGACATTCGATGGTTGTGCCGGCTTATGGTGATGAGAAGAAGGCTCCGAGGGAATTTGAGAAACGGCTGAAGGAGCTTGGAATCGAACTTCCACCCCCGGCAAAACCTGTGGCCGTTTATGTTCCTGCAGTCATCACCGGAAACCTTCTGTTTACTTCCGGGCACATCCCTTTCGGAGCTGACGGAAAGCCGCTTCCGGGCCGGATCGGACAGGAAATGACAGTCGAACAGGGGGCTGAGATCGCTCGCACTGTCGGACTGAGTATTCTGACGACTGTGCGGCAGACGCTGGGAAGTCTTGATCGTGTCGTTCGCCTCGTGAAGGCAACCGGCATGGTGAACTGCACGGCCGATATCAGCCAGCAGCCAAAGGTCGTGAACGGCTTCAGTGAGCTGATGGTTCAGGTGTTTGGCGAAGATGCTGGTAAGGCAGCTCGAAGTGCCATCGGAATGATTTCGCTCCCCGGGAACGTTCCCGTTGAAATCGAAGCGATTTTTGAGATTGAGAACTGAGCGGTCACTTGTTCTGCAATCCGATATTCCAGCCGAAATTCCGACTGGAATATCGGTGATTTCCTACAGGTGGTTTCAAAACCGGGACTGGCTCTCGTGAAACAGGATTTCCAGAATCTGTAACTGGATGGGTGCCTGTGCCGGTTTTGAAATGCGTTCTGGAACTGCTGCAATGCAGACGAACAATCAGACCAATCGAATCCGGCCGCGACGCGGTTTTGCCGCCGTCGAAGCGATCGCAGTCTGCCTGCTTGTGACGTTCATCACTGCATTGTCGGTTCCAGCAGTCCGTCAGGCACGTGATGATGCTCGACAATGGCTTTGCCGCCATAAAAATCATATGAGTAACCAGTCCGCAGCAAACGAGATCGAATCACAGTTGCTGCCGGTTCAGAGTCTTTCATCGTCGAATGGTGTCGATTCGGGTCTGCCGGAAATGATTCTTGATTCACGCCCCCGAGAAAGCAAAGCCTTCGAAGTCAGCATGCCTGTCGCTGAGCAGGCTGGAGTTCCATTTTGTGCTGACCACACCGAGATGACGTTTCAGGTGAACGGTCAGTCAGTCACAATGCTACTGGGCGAAGCGCAACTCTGTGGCGGCTGCGTACCCTGATTCCAGCAGCTGAAGGCTGTCGACTCCTTTTCTGATTCAGAACGCCGAAGACCGGCGTCGTTTGAGTTCCTTCGGCAATACCAGCCGAAGTTTGAGCTTACTGTTCACAGGCAACTCTGCATGTGACTCTCAATTCTGCCGATACAACTCTCACGATCAGTGAGATGATTGCAGGCCGCAGCGAGGATCCTGCGAATGCTCGGAGCACGATTCAACACGCCGGCAGAACGAAACGGTGGGACGACTGGTTCCGGTTCGCGTAGTACGACTCTGAGTAGTCCTAACGGGATTCTGCTCGCGAGCTGTGCCATTGCGTGCACTCTGACAGTCAACCACATGACCAGCAGTTCAGGAAACTCACCTGTTCCACGGAACTCGCATACGAATGGGGAGTCTTACGCTGACGGCGGTGCGTCCATTCCCGGATCAATGATTGCGAGCCTTCACAATCAGGGATTGCCTCAACCGTTCCTCGATTCTCATCCGGTATCTCAGATCGGAGCAGACAGTGCCCAGGTGTTTCGACTGAATGATCTGCCGCGAGGTACAACGATCATCATCGGAAGTCTGGATCGCGAAGGGCGAAACCATCAGGTACGGATCGCTTCCGGTAGTGACGCCAGGTCGGCTCCTGAAGAAAACGCACATGCTGAAGTCTATTCGTACGCAGACGTTTCCGCTGCGGAACAGAGGATGGCAACACTCCGCAAACGTGCGAACGTTACGTCAGTGACGACTCCGTGCGCCGGCACCCAGGTCAATCCGTTCATCACGTCATTCGAATTGACAACATCAGCGGCAGTGTTGCCTGAGCATCGCTATTTTCTCCTGCCAATCATCGGTGACGCTGCATCACGTTCCCGAGTCACGTCGGGACGTCTGACGGCGGCAACAGACCGTGTAGCCGTGTACAACGCTGAGTCGGTTCGGCTCACCAACGAATCCGAGGAGAGCAGCCGAAATCAGCGTGCAAGTCGCCTGATCGCCGACCTGCTTGAAAACTATCTGCTTGACGCAGTCCATAACCTTATCGGTGAAGTGGAAGATGTTGATCGAAACAATCACCTCACAGTCGTGCTGACCGATCTCCGAACAGCGTCTGCTGGACACGAAGCCGGCGTTCCTGTGGTCGCCTGTGTTCGAAGCAGCGATCTGCTCGATCCGGAGGGACCATTCTCCGGCGACATCATCTATCTGGATCGGTCGTTTGCCAGTGAGGCTGCCGGCCCCCCGACAATTCCGTCAGCAGATGATTCACGTCACCGCATGACATCAGTCCTGGGTGTACCAGTCGTGCATTCGAGGCAGGAGAAAAACACCGTCAGTCGCAATGCAGAACTGCGAGCGATTTTGAGTCACGAGCTGGCTCATGCTGCCGCCAACTCTGCGCTGCTTCGTCATCGGATTACGAATGCCGCCGCGGCGAGAAACAAGGGCGATGAGATTCCGCGCGATGAGACAGTGACATCAGAAATTGAACTTCCGGACTGGCTGAACGAAGCGATCGCTCATTCCATCGAGTATCACCTTGCCCCGGATTCGGAGAATCTGGCTCGACGATTTGACGCGTTTCGATCAACCCCGGAACAGAGTCCGATCTTTGCGACGGACCCGTCCATGCCGTATTCACTCCGCCGAAGTGGCTGTCGAGCAGCAGCCGTATCCTTCCTGAATCATTCGTATTCCGATTCGGGCAGCCTGCAATCATTGCTGCGTACTCTTTTGCAGTTTGAACACACCCCTGAGGAGAGACTGCAAACTCTGCATTCAGTGGAATTTCCGGAGGCATTCCGAAAATGGTGCGTCAGACTTGGAGCTCTGCAGATTCAGAGAAGAAATGTGTCGCTCTCCGGAGTTGCTTCGGTCTGTAAAGTACCCCCAGCGAATCCACACTGCGAAATCCCGACAGAACGGGCCGTCGACTCGTCGACAGAGACAACGATTCAGCTTCGAGGGACAGCTGCTGCATGGTATCGCACAACGTCGGACCGTTCTGACATTCTGATTACCGCTTCGAGTTCCGCTCAGCTTCAGGTGTCCGTACTCAGCCATTCTTCAAGACCTGCGGACAGTCCATCACTGACCAAACAGCCGTCAGCCGTTTCAATGATTACTGATCCACGCACAGTGATGCCGGTCAGCCCACTCGGACAGGTGCTTTCTCTTCAAGCTCAACGAACTCAGCTGATTCCCTGACGACCGATGCTGCAGCGTTCCGTCCGAACAGCCAGAAGAGAGCCGGGTGGACGAAGAAGTCGAGCAGTGTGGAGCTGATCAGTCCTCCCAGAATCACGGTTGCCACGGGATAAAGGATTTCCTTACCCGGCTGATGAGCGGCCATTACAAGAGGCACAAGGCCGATGCCGGCAGTCAGCGCTGTCATCAGAACAGGCGCCAGGCGTTCCAGGCCGGCTCGAACAATCATCGACTGCGTCAATTCTTCCCCCTCATACTTCACCAGATGCAGATAGTGATTCAGCAGAAGGATACCGTTCCGTGACGCGACTCCACCAAGTGAGATGAATCCGACCATGGCGGCGATCGTCAGAGTCTGATCCGTAATAACCAGTGCAGCCACGGATCCGATGAACGCCATCGGCAGTGCCGCCATAACCTGAAGCGACAGATTGACGGAACGAAACATGGTATAAAGAACGAGGAAGACACCGATGAGTGAAACAAGAAACAGAACGCCGATTCGGCGGCTCGCGGACTGCTGACTCTGAAACTGCCCGCCGTATTCGATGAAGTAACCGGCCGGCAGACTCTCCACGACCGGCTGCATCATTTTCTGAATGTCGGTCACAACATCAACAACTCCGCGGTCGGCCACGTTGCACTGAATGACGACACGACGTCGCACGTTGTCTCGATTGACGGTATTCGGACCACCGGATTCATAGATCTCCGCGACAGCCGAAAGCGGGATGCTGCCACCTTCTGGAAGTTCCACGGTCAGACGCTTCAGTGCCTCAATGTCTTCCCGGTAGTCATCATTCATCCGCACGACGAGATCAAACGTCCGCTGGTCGGCAAGAATCTCCGAGACAACCCGGCCATTCATCGCAGTTTCGACCAGTTCATTCACATCGGCCACATGCAGGCCATGCAGCAGCAGCTTTTCGCGATTCAGTTCAATCCGAAGCTGAGGGATAATCACCTGAGGTTCAACCATCAAGTCTCTGATTCCCGGAACCAGTGCCATTTCAGCTCGAATCGCTTCAGCTTTCTGCCGCAGAATATCGAGATCGTCACCGTAGACTCGGATTCCGATCTGAGCCTTCACGCCGGAGAGCATGTGCGAGATCAGATGGGAGATCGGTTGTTCCACGGCCGTGACGATGCCCGGGATCTCTTCCATCGCTTCGCGGATTTCTGCAAGCTGTTCTTCACGATGACGCGGCGAAGCGGGATCCATTTCGATGATATACTCGCTCATGTTCACACCTTCGGCGTGTTCATCGAGCTCCGCACGACCGGTACGTCGAGCGAACCGAGTGATGTCTGAGATTCCCTGAAGTGACCGTTCCACGGTGCGATTGATTTCGCTTGATGCCGTCAATGACGTCCCAGGAGGCAGCACGACATTCAGCTGTACGGTGCCTTCGTTGAACGGCGGAAGAAAATCCCGGTCGAGCCGAACCAGCATGAGCCCTGATGCCGCGACAAGCAGTAGCGTGAACAGCAGATTGGTCCGAGGATACGCCAGACTGAATCGAATGACTTTCTCTGCAATCCACTTCAGAAAACGCAGAAGCGGCCCGTCTTTTTCCTCATGGCCCGACTGACCTCCAAGAAGCCAGTACGAAAGGATCGGAGTCACTGTCAGTGAAACAATCAGTGATGCCAGAATGGATACGATGTAGGCAAGGCCAAGCGGTGCGAACAGTTTTCCTTCCATTCCGTCCAGTGCAAACAGCGGAATGAAGACGAGTACCACGATCATCGTGCTGAACACAATCGAGTTTCTGACTTCCGTACTGGCGCGAAAAACAACCAGCAGCGGATGGAGAGGCTGTGTGAGCCTGCGATTCTCCCGAAGCCTGCGGAAGATGTTTTCGACATCCACGATCGCATCGTCGACGAGCTCACCGATGGCGACAGCAAGGCCACCCAGAGTCATGGTATTGATCGAGACTCCCAGAACATGAAAGACAATCGCCGTCATGACCAGTGAGAGCGGTATGGCTGTGAGCGTGATGAATGTTGTTCGGAGATTCATCAGAAACAGAAACAGAATCACGACAACAAGGATACCACCATCACGCAGAGCTTCGATGACATTGTCGATGGCTCGGTCGATGAATGACTTCTGAGCATAGACCGGGATGATCCGCGTGGATTTCGGAAGCGACGGCTTCAGTTCTTCCATCGCTTTCATGATTGCGTCGGTGACGCGGCGAGTGTCAGCGCCCGGTTGTTTGTTGATCGTCAGGATGACAGCCGGGCCACCACGCCACGAATTCTTTTCTCCTGCAGCGACATCTGAGCCACTATCCGGGGACGATTCTCCTTGCTGACTGTCGACCGAGAGGTTGGCCTGACGGTCACGCACAAACGCGCTGCTGTCGCCTCGCTTTACCTGAAACGATTCCCGAACGCTCGCCACCTGAGAAAGCGCAACCGAGCGGCCTTCGCGTATCGTGACAACGACATTTTCAAGATCTGACAGCGTCTGAATTCTTCCCAACGACCGGACCAGCAGTTCATTGGGACCCTGACGGTCGAGATAACCTCCGGTCGCATTCTGATTGCTTCTGACAACGGCTTCTTCAACCTGTGAAAGGCTGACGCCGTACTGGAGCATGCTCTGAGGGTTCACAAGAACCTGAAACTGCTTGCGATCTCCTCCCATCGTAAACACCTGCGATACTCCGGGAATCGTCAGCAGTCGTTGCCGTACGACCCAGTCTGCGGAGGTTCGCAGTTCCATCGCAGTCACCTGTGGATCATCACTCCACATACCCAGCATGACGATCTGGCCCATGATGGAAGAGATCGGTGCCAGCTGGGGAGATACACCGGGAGGCAGACGTTCCTGAATAATCTGCAGTCGTTCGGCAACGATCTGCCGGTCGGTAAAGAGGTTCGTGCCCCAGGCAAACTCTACATTGATCACGGAGATACCGACACCGGAGGAGCTCCGAACAATCTCCACTCCGCTGGCGCCGTTCATGGCCGTCTCAATGGGAAACGTAATGAGCGACTCGACTTCTTCAGGTGCCAGCCCCGGCGCTTCTGTCATGATGACGACACGCGGGCGATTCAGGTCCGGGAACACGTCGATCGGCATCTTCAACGCCGTCCACGTACCGTATCCCGTCAGAAACAACGCGAATGCAGTGACCAGAAGACGCTGGTGAAGTGCAAATCGAATGACAGCATTGAGCATGGGGTGTTTCAGACTTCCTGTCGGAGACTCATTCGTGATGATTTCAGAACCGGGACTGGCTGCTTTCGGACCGAATCCGGTCAGAGGATTCTGCACCACATGGGTATCAGTCCCGGTTCAGATGACGTACTGAGTGCTTCCTCAGCACCTGGTTCTGCGGATCCGTCATTCCCGCGCAGGCGGGAATCCAGATTGCTGCACTGGATTCCCGCCTTCGCGGGAATGACAAATGACCCTGATTCTGCGTCCCGACATCGCACTAGTGATGATGACCTGCATGTGGGTCCGCACCCGCACCAGACTTATTCCTGATCGCCATCTGCATCTGATGAGCAGACCGAAGAGCGATGATGTCGCCGGGACGTACCGTGTCATCGGCAGCAATGACTACGTGAGTCTGATCACGATGTCTCACGTGAACAGCGACTCGGCGGAATGTCTCTCCATTCTTCCGAAATACAAACCATTCGGCACCTTCGCGAACTACGGCATCCACCGGCACGACAATCTGGCTCTGCCATTCTTCCACCGGCACCAGCAGCTGAAGTCTCTGACCGGGACGATACTTCCACGAAACAAAACGCTGACCCTCATCATTCTTTGTGTCTCGAACGATGGCGTTTGAGAGCCCGACGTAAAACGCCAGAGCTCGCGATTCAAGATCCACTTCGGTTCCGACAAATGCCAGTTGAAGGTCTTCCAGCAGCTCGTTACCGGCGGTTCCGGGAAACACCGCTGAGACAGGCCAGAGCTGTTCTGCGGCATGTGCAATTTCCGGAGCATCCTGATCAAACGCCTGCCCCTCGATAAACAGCTTCCTGAAATCTGACACGATGCAGAGCTTCTCACCGGCTGCTACAGACTGCCCTTTGTGTACTGACAGATCTTCGACCACGAGCACAGTCCCGGACTTCGCGGCACCATGATCTTTCCTGAAATACCCGGCAGGCTGAACAGGATTTCCGCTCAGGTGCAGTTCTTCGTGCTCCTCGTGACGATCAACGTCAGGAGCCACAATCTGAAGGCTCCTCAGAAGACGACGTTCTGTAGCGATCTCGGCAACCTGACGGTCGGAGAGGCCATGCAGCTTGAGCGCTTCCGTCTGAGCTCGAATGGAGGCTTCCAGCTTGTCGCGAGCGTACTTTCGTTCGAGCAGGCTGCGTCCGGAGACGGCACCACTTTCGGCAACGGATTCCAGACGAGCAATTTCAAGCTTCTCGACTTCCAGTTCTCCAAGGGCTTTCAGGAATTCTGTCTGTGCAGTGACGAGTTCTTCATGAGTCAGTCGGATCTCAAAAAGCAATGTGCCGGGTTCAATCGCTTCGCCCGTGACTGCATGCACGTGAGTGATCACGCCCGTCAGCGGCGTTGAGACATGAATCTGAGTTCTTCCGGGCCGCGCCTTGACGACCGCAGGAACGGAGATTTTTCTTCGATACGTAGACAACGCTATCGGCTTCAGGAAAGCATCTGAAAGACCAAGATTCTTCAATGCCGCCGGAGACAGTTCCAGCGTTGTTGAATCGGCTGCTTCAGAGGCATGCGTTCCATGGTCGTCATGAGAATGTTCATCGTGGGATGCATGAACGTCGTCCGGCGACTTTCCTCCCGCTGCAAGTCGACGCCGTCGTCGTTCAAACGGGTTGTCTTCGTGATCGTGAGCATCGTGTCCACCGTGAGCATCGTGATCATGCCCAGTATGGTCATGGTCATCATGGTCATCATGACCAGAATGGGCGGTCTTCTGATCGGGGGCGGCGACGTTGGTGTCTCCTGCCAGCCATCGGTTGACGGCTGGCCGCCACTGACCATGAGTCAATGTGATTGCCGAAAGGATCACCAGAACAGACAGGGTGATTCCGGCTTTTCGACGGAACAGAGAAGATGACGACGTTGTGTTCATAGAATTGAGCCGCGAGCAGGTTCGGGAATTGCATGTTCCCGCCGGAAATAATCGACGCGTGGATGACGGCTGCACACCAGTGCTTTGTCAGTGATGAAATGATGAAGGACGAAAGGTGATTCGTGTGTGCCACTGGCTCTGCCAGTGCTGTTGGCTGGAACACACGTCATAGCCAGTGGGACACCTCAACTTCAGGGGCCATTTCGTTCCCGCTCAGGCGGGAATCCGAGTCGCAATCTGAATTCTCGCGCAGATGAGAATTCGGATAATCAGAATTCGTCGATGCAACGAATGACTGGAGGTAGTTTCAAAACCGGTGCCGGATATCGTCAGACAAGAGTGTTCCTGCAGCTTCAGGAGTCGCCAGGATGCCTGTGCCGGTGTGAAACACGCTTTAGATGCGCAGCACCGTCATCCGCTCTGTCGGACAGGATTCGCTCAGCGATGCGAATCGACTGTTCTCGCGGTATATCGCCGCCATCAACCGGCTGGTGGTTCCGGAAGGCAGATCCAGGCAGGAGGCTGTATCGACAGACCTTCCGGACGAGCTGTTCGAACACGAATCCGTGAGCAGCAGATAGGCATGGCAGGCACCATCGCAGTGAACTGGTGCATGATCCCGGGGGCCGGAATTCTCTCCGGGCTCATCAGAGGCCAGATCTGCAGTCCGCCCGGCACAATGATCGTGGCAGCAACAGGAATTTCCTATCTGTCGAGCTGCAACTCCCGGTTCGATCGTACCGAGAGCAGGCAAACTGACTTCGCCGTCAGCCGACCAAAACCTCATCCATGCCTGATCGGATCCACCAGCGTGCGGATGCAGACTGCAACCACAGAAATTCTGCAGCAGCAACGATCCGGACATAATCAGATTCAGTACGAGGCTCATCGGTATTCTCCCGCCAGTACTGAGAATCAAACCATTTTTCTCCGGTTCCCGTCAATCCCAGAAACCATCCATCACTCTGCGAGTGATGGATTCCACCATCGGCGCAATCCGCCCACATTGCAGACCGCGCGGCTCACACTTCCCTGCGACTTCAAACCGGGATTCACCGCTGCATCGTTCCATGTCTGTCTCACCGCAGAAACGGACGACCTGCCGTTGCCCTCAGAAGAGTGGTGGTCGTCCCAACTGACGACGAATGATGGCCCATTGTCCGCCGTGCATCATCCAGTGTGATCCCATCATGGAGAACAGGCCCCCAATTGTCGGTGCGTAGTCGAGCCCCGTCAGTTGATCGAGATCCGTATCTGATTGTTTTGCGAGATTCTTCAGAGTTCCCTCCCGCTGAATCCGGAATGCACTGATTAATGCGGCTTTGGTATCAAAATCTGCAGGCTTGTTCGACGCGGCAGTGGCTTTCGTATACTTCGCAGCAAATCCGGCAGGCAGTGCCGGCATTGTTCCCGGACACACCTTTTCGATCAGCTCGTGCTCCGAAACAATCAGATGTCCCAGCTGCCACGCAATATGATTGCCGCCGTCACAGGGACGATGGAACAGTTCGGCATCTGTCAGATCCTGGAGATACGCCATTCCAACAAAGTCAGCCATATCAAGATTGAGCTGAATCGCTTTTCGTGAATCCATGAGAATCTCCTTAACGGTCGGCGGTCCGATGTGAAACTCCGGCGTGGTGTCCTGAACGATCTCGACGGCTGCGTCACGGTTTTTCGGCAGCACCTGAAGTCAACGATGATGCCACTTCTGTTCCCAATCCAGTGCAGGGATGAATTCGAAGCCCGGACTGACTCCCGTTGAACAGTGTTCAGCTAAAGAACCCTACCAGAAAGACTGTTGCTTTACGATCGGCCCGATCCAGGACTGACGGTCGAAGGCAAAACCAAGAACGCCTGACGAAACCG
>JBKDKA010000242.1:0-51262 GCA_046345315.1 Planctomyces sp. | reverse complement strand
ATCGCGGTCATCCTTGGAATCATCCGCCGTGTTCCGGTTCATTATGACGAATATGATCACTTTGAGATCAATCAGCTGGAGGGCGATGCCTTCTGGCTGAAGCGTCGTGCGATGAGTCTTGTGGTTCGATGGGTTCACCGAATCTGTCTGCCGTGGGTTTCTGTTCTGACATGCATCCACATGAACCAGCAGGCGCTCAAAAAGCATCTGGAACAGTGGCAGCCGCGTGTTCTGGAGATTCACAACTACCCGGCATCCGTGTGGCGGGAATCCGGCCGGATGCGAACACCGAACGGCCGACTTTGCTTTGTCTATATCGGGGGTGTTTACGTCGAGAAAGGCGTCGGTGCGTCGGCAGAGGCATTCCTTCAGCTCCCGGAGTCTGTTCGAAAAAACACGGAGCTGCACATCTTTGGTGAGGGGGATCCGGAGCTGATTCGGCAGCTGCAGACGATGCCGGGAATCGTGGTCCATCGCGGCGTCACTCCTGCCGAGTTTCGAGCATTCACAGCCACACGTCGATGCTGCGGACTGGCACTTCTTTCAGGCACACCGCGATACAGCCTGGTGGGCACGAACTGCACGAAACTGTTTGAGTATCTGGCACTGGGAATGCCCGTGATCGGCACACGTGTGGGTGAGTTTCCGCAGTGGATTGATGGTCGCAGAGTGGGCCTTCTCATCGACGATGATCTGAATACGAAACAGCTTGCGACACAGATGCAGAAGCTTTCGGAAGACACGGCATTCTTCGACGAGTGTTCGCGGAACGCGGCGGCACTCATGGCGAGCGATGAGATGACGTGGGAATATGAATGGAGCCGAATCGCTCAGACGGGCATTATCAGCCGTCGCGCCGCCTGATCTCCTGCTGAAACAGATCTTTAACTCCATGCTCCACCATCCGACACCCGTATTCATTCTTGGCAGCGGCAGATCCGGCACCACGATCACGGCATCACTGCTCAGCAACCTGCCGGGTGTTCAGATCGCGAAGGAAACGGGATATCTCGCTCGCAGTCTGACGCAGCTGAAGAACATCTCTGACCCGAGAGCACTCGATCTGCTCGTCAGGGAAGTGAACCTGTGGCTTGAAACTGAGCACTGGGATAACAGAGCCAGCGTTCGCGGATTTCAGGAATTCTGTGACCGTTACGGGATCTCCGGAAGTACGGCGTTCATCCATTACGTCTGGCAGCTGGACTCGAACATCCCATGGCATGAACTGTCATTCATCGGCGATAACACTCCGCTGTACGTGATGGCAATTCCGGCGATTCAGGAACTCATGCCTGATGCACGATTCATTCACATGGTTCGTGACCCCAGAGACGTCATCTGCTCGATCCTCAAAATGCGATTCGGAGCAGACGACGCCGTTGCTGCCGCGATGGAATGGCATCTCTATCTCGGATGCTGGCTTCTGGCAGAGCGAAACATTCCGGCAGATCAGCGAATGGAATGTCGCTATGAAGATCTCTGTAATGCGCCTGGAGAAACCATGGCTCGTCTGGCAGGGTTCCTGAACTTTACGAAGGCAGACGCAGACGCCGCGCTGACACAGCATGCAGCAGATGGCCGGAAAAACGCCGCCGTCGGATTCGAAAAGGTGGCAACCGCTTCACACCATACCCGACTCAGGGAACCGATTTCCCCCAGCCGCGTCGGACGGTTCAGATCGGAACTCACAACAGCACAGATAAAGGCGATCGAGGAAATTGCTCAATATGGTATGCTCGCCTACGGTTATGAACCGTTCGAGTGGCACGAACATCCGCTGGTTCGCGAGAACCGAATACCGATCCTCAAGTCGATGATCAGAGACGTCGTCAACCGTGCTCTTAAACGCATCCGAGGACGATAGCTCGTGCACTCCGCAGCAACAGTGGTATTCTGCGCCGTCCGCTGAACCTGAGGCATCCTTTTCATCTTGTCGTGTTCTTTCAGATTTGCCAATATCCTGCTGACTGACTGAATTGCCGTAAAGGGCCGGGTTCCGCTTGAACGCGTTTTCCTGAAGTGGGTCTGCTCGTCTGCGAACACCGGTCCAGGTCGCGATTCTGAAACAACTTGAAGTCGAATCCGAAGTCTCAGGAAGAAATCAAGCTCCGCTCAGAAAGCAACCATCGATGTCCGCAAATGCCGTGCTCAGGCAATCTGCTCTGCCTCTGGAGTCACCTTCGTCTGTTCCCGCCCACGGTGCTGCCGGAGGAAGTCCGGGCTGCCCGGCATGTGGCGTCCGGGAAGACGGTGCGAAACAGTTCCGAGTCCTTTCTGCACGTGGCGAATCCGCCTGGGCAAAGTGCGGCGAATGTGCAGCTTATTACCTGATCGGAGACTATGACAGCGCGGCGGAGGCTGCTCATACGGCTCACATGCCCTGGGGACAGCTTCAGGCTGGTGTCCAACTGAATGACTTCAAGAAGCGCATGTATGATGCCACACTGGCGGGGATCCGATTGCGTGCCCCGTCCGCGAAAACGATACTGGATGTTGGTTGCTCATTCGGGGGCTTTCTGCTGGAAGCGCGTCAGTGCGGATACACCGGAATCGGCGTTGACATCGTCCCGGAGGCGATCGATTACGTGAGGAAGCTGGGCTTCGCCGCAGAAGCGTGTGAATCGATGTCACAGTGCCACCTGGTCTCAGAAAAGAACCAGGTGGATGTGCTCACCGTTCTGGATGCCCACATCTACTGGCCGGATCAGCCCGGTGAGCTCTCTGCCGCCTGGAAACTCATCAGACCGGGAGGACTGCTCGTGATGCGTGCCCTCACGAAATCGCATTTTGTCTCGATCGGCCGGGCACTTCAGCCTGTCGCACCCGGCTTCAGCCGAAATCTGATCCGTCGTTCAGTGATTGACCATCGATTCTGTATGCCCTTAAGGAGTCTCCTGAAGACGATCACAGCCTGTGGCTTTCAGATTGAAAGTGTTGTACCACGTGATGCACAGCACAGTGAACTGTCTTCGGCTGCTGTCCGACTTCTGTTCGCGATCGGTGATCTCTCCTGGAAAACGCTGGGGGTTCATCTGGCACCGGGAGCCACAATTTACGCCAGGAAGCCGGGCGAATGATTCCACGACATCGCCCGCCATTCGGTATCGCCGGACTGACCCGAGCGATGCTGCCAGGTTCTGGTGGCTGTCATGTCACACAGCTGGAACAGGACTACGCCGCCGCACTCGGCGTTCCGCATGCTGTCTGGCTGCCGTCTGCTCGATATGGCATCTGTCATTCGCTCACTATCGGACTTGCCCCGCAGGAAAAGGTCTATTGTCCTGCATTCACATGCGGAGTGGTGCATGAGGCAGTACGTCGTTCGTCCCGCTCGATGAGCCTCGTGGATACCGATGAAGATGATCTTCTCATGGACCGGCGATTTCTCAATCTTTCCGAGACGCCTTCTCGTCGATCAGACCAGGTGTCAATGCACGACAGTTGCGCGAATGTTCCCGGGTACGGCGTCGTTCTGTCGGAAGTCTTTGGTTATCGATATCGCCTGCCGGAAGAGTATCCATTTCTCCGGAATGCAGGGCTGAGAATCTTCGATATGGCCATGTGTATTCCGACGCCGGAAGACATGCAGCGACTGGTTAAGAGTGATGTGGCTCTGATCAGCTTCGGACTCGGAAAATCACTTTACGCGGGTTGGGGGGGGATGGCATTCACGCGAAATCGGGAGATGGCCGAGGCACTGCGGGAAAGACGAGATCAGGACGCCAGCGCGAATCCCGGTTCCGCTCAGACGCGACGGATCGCCGCTATCTGGCTTCGCACGATTGCTCATTCGCCCTGGCTATATCAACTCTGTCGTAAGGCTGCAGACAGCCGTTCCATGGCTGCAGATCGGAGCGAATCCCGTCCGAATGACCTTGAACTGCAGTCTGCCGAATGGTGCAGCCGTCCAGCCCCGTTTCATCTGAAGCTGGTCGGTGAAAATCTTCGGCGATCGGCTGTGTATCGCCGGAAACGAATTGATCTCGCGGGGGTCTACAGGACTGAGCTATCTCAGATCACCGGCGAGGATTCTGAGTCGAATCAACCGTGGCTGACTCTCCTGCCTGACGATCATGAAGCCCTGAGCCATTTTTGTGTCTGCGTGCCACCGTCGTTACGAAGCCCCCTCAGAGATTACCTCTGGAGCAGAGGGTTCGACACTGCCGCTCTGTTTCCGTTCCCGGAGATTGCTGACGCCACTGACTTACCACGAACCAGAATGCTGACACAGCAGATCATCGGCCTGCCTCTTTCCGGCGATCTGAGCGGTCAGCACGTTCGCCGCCTCTGTTCTGAAATCAGAGAGTACATGGCAACACATGCTGCGGCGGGGAACGTTGCAGGGCGGAAGCCGGGCCAAAGACTGCCGACCGCTGCATAATCACGATCTGCATTGCCGGAACTGGCTCCCGAAGGCCGCGATGTTCCCTGCGAGATCTGCAGTTGCAGGCGTGCCTGTCCCGGTACTGAATCGGTTCCGAATTGCGACCTATGGCATCGTGAGCTCCGTCCTTTACGTCTTGCAGGGATATCGACAAACCCATAGTATCCTTCACTCACAAGGGGGTGGGGACATCGGCATGGAGGCCACGAATGGACCAGCTAAGCGGCGGAGCCTCAGAATCAGCTCACGTCAGTGAAAAAAACGTACAGAATGTCTGCCCGATCTGCGGACCCGAATCGACGGCTCCTGTGGGCATCTCCAATGGATTGCCGATCGTTCGATGTACTGGCTGCAGCCTGATGTATGTGGCGGAGTGTCCGCCTCCGGAAAAGACCGAGGAATTCCTGCAGGAGGAATACTGCAGAAACGATCCCTCGTTTGTCAAAAAGCTGTTCGTTGATTACCGGAAGAAAAGTCTTGCACGCGGGGCAGAGCGGATCCGCAGTCTGATGCCAAAGGGGGGGCGACTCCTCGACGTGGGCACAGCTTCCGGATGCTTTCTGAACGAGTTCCGGAACGACAGCAACTGGAGAGTGGAAGGTGTTGAGCCCTCGCGTTTTTCCACGGAGTTTGCACGCCGGGAATTCGGACTGACCGTGCATCAGGGATTTCTGGCAGATCAGAAGTTTCCGGACTCGACTTTTGATGTTCTGTGTTCACTGGATGCCTTCGTCGTGCATCGTCAGCCTCGTGAAGACATGATGGAATTCTTCCGAGTGCTCTCTCCCGGAGGACTGCTGGCGATCGAAATTCCTGGGCATCGATTTCGAATGCTCACAGGTTCCGGACTGATTTACCGCCTGTTCCGCGGGCCTTCTCTCCGCCTCGCCGCAGGGAATAATTTCTACTATTACACCCGGGAAACACTCACCCGGCTTGCCTCAATCGCGGGCTTTGAGTTTGTTGCATCTCATCCGGAAGGATTGACTGCGCGCGGGAATCGTATTTCGAAGGCCGCACGTGAAACATTCAACATTGCGTCAGGTGCGCTGTACAGGATGACCGGTGGCAAACTGAACTTCTGCGCGAAGGAGCTCTGCATCTTTCGGAAGCCAGCAGAACGAGCAGGCCATTCTCGGCCGACGCTGAAGTCAGAAACCCCGTCCTCCACCCGACGTGCGGCATGAAACCCTAGATTGTCTGAGAAAGGCTCTGCCGTGTCGCCACTATACTACGCTGAGTTCCTCGAAAGGATGGGGCACACCGTTCGGGAGTCGAATGGTGTTTACTGGTATAACGTCCTGCACCGCGCCTGGATCTGTTTTCCTCTTGAAAAGGAACTCAATCCCGCCGAGATCAGCCTTTCGGATGTCATGGATCATCGAGGAATCATGGCCCGCTACTGCACCCGTGTTGAAGATGGAGTCCCGAGCTTCAGACAGGTCATCTCGGACAAAAACTACACCCTGTCATCTCTTTGCCCCAAGACAAGAAATCAGACACGCCAGGGACTCCAGAACTGCACCTGCGGTCCCGAGGACGCCCGCGCCATCGCGACGGACGGAATCACGCTTCACACAGAGACGCTTCGCAGACAGGGCCGCAGAGTCGCCACCAATTATGAATCTTACTGGCGAAAGTACTTTGACGCTGTTGCTCAGTGTCCGTCCGCAACGGTCTGGGCAGCGCGACATCAGGGAGTGCTTGCATCTTTTCTGATTTCCTTTCGGATCGAAGGCGTAGAAAACATCTTCATCGTTCGGTCAAGGGAAGAGTCACTGAAATACCGGCCCAACAATGCGATGCTGTTCACGTTTCTTCAGCATGCGCTGCAGCGAGAAGAAACCACGGAAGTCTGCATCGGGCTTCAGTCTCTGCAGAACGGCATGAACTCGCTGGATTCATTCAAACGAGGCATGGGATTCGAGGAACGAGCGATCGGGCAGAGAATCGAACTTCGGTCAACCATCGGGCTTTCAGTGCCCCGCCCGCTGGCAAAGTTCGTCGGCAAAGCAGCAGAACATCTGCCTGGCGAATATGCTGCCAGACTGGCAGGTGCGTTGTCTCTCTACGCGCACCAGCCGGTGATCCGTCGAGCGGCGTGATCCCGGGGAAATGGAACGAACATTCCGCTGCCAGCCATGCCCGACGAGCGCGTCGAGACGAAACCTGCGATATTCTGAGGCATTGGCTCTGGATTCACGGCACCAGACGTTCGGGGAACCGGGGTTTTTCGAGGTCGATGGCGAGTCTGCATCACAAACGCAGAATCTCGCAGCTCGCCGGCACCAACACCTGTAACACATTTCCGACAAACAACTTGCGACGAATCTCCGGATTCGATTCTGGCAACTTCGGCTGGACTTATCCCCGAAAAGGTGGTATAAGCAACGGCTTACGGGTCTCTGAGTGATCATCGACGGGTTGTCGATGACGGAGCTTCGGGAATTTTTTTCACAGAATTGCTGGCACAGTTTGGCTGGTGCAGTTCTGTTTCGGATGGTCAGAGAACATGGTTGATCGAAGTCTTCTGCGCGAATTCAATGTTGATGAAAGCGAACTGGATGCGGTGATGGCCGCATCATTTCCGGAGCTGGCACACGACGAGAACGCTATCAACGATCTCTACGATGCAAAGGCTCAGGCTTATGACATCAACGAAATTCTGACCGGTACCATTGTTCGCGTTGATGACGAAGAAGTCGTTGTCGACATTGGCTACAAGAGCGAAGGTGTCGTTCAGCGCGAAGAGTGGGCTGAAGAAGACGAACAGCCTCAGGTCGGCCAGAAGATTGAAGTTCTTCTGGAAGAATTCGAAGACTCCATCGGACTGATCGTTCTCTCCAAGCGAAAAGCCGATCGCGTTCGCGAGTGGGAAAAGATCATCAGCACCCATGCCGAGGGCGACATCGTCAAAGGCACGGTTATCCGCAAGATCAAGGGTGGTCTGCTTATCAATATCGGCGTGAACGTGTTCCTGCCGGCAAGTCAGGTCGATATCCGTCGTCCGTCGGATATTGCTGACTACATCGGTCAGGAAATCGAATGTATGATTCTGAAGATCGACGAGGCTCGCAGAAACATCGTTGTTTCTCGCCGCCGTCTGATCGAAGAAGAACGCGAGAAGATGAAGAAGGCTCTCCTGAGCGATCTGAAGATCGGTCAGGTTCGCAAGGGCACCGTCAAGAACATCGCCGACTTCGGCGCGTTTGTCGATCTTGGCGGCATCGACGGCCTGCTGCACATCACCGACATGAGCTGGGGACGCATCAGCCATCCGACTGAAATGGTCAAGATCGACGACGAAGTCGAAGTGATGGTTCTGAACATCGACTACGACAAGGAAAAGATTGCTCTCGGCCTGAAGCAGAAATCTGCCAGCCCGTGGTCAAACATCGGCGAAAAGTACCCAGTCAACTCCCGCGTCAGCGGCGAAGTGGTCAATGTGCTTTCTTACGGTGCTTTCGTGAAGCTGGAAGACGGCATCGAGGGCCTGGTTCACATCAGCGAAATGAGCTGGACTCGTCGCGTCAATCATCCAAGCGAACTGGTCGCAATCGGCGACAAAGTCGAAGTGATGGTGCTCGGCATCAACCAGGACAAGCAGGAAATTTCGCTCGGCATGAAGCAGACTCAGCCCAATCCATGGGACGAAGTTGCTGCCAAATACCCACCGGGAAGCCTGGTCAAGGGAACCGTCAGAAACCTCACCAACTACGGTGCCTTCGTCGAACTTCAGGAAGGTGTCGATGGGCTTCTGCACATCAGCGACATGTCCTGGACTCGAAAGGTGTCTCATGCCAATGAGATGCTGAAGAAGGGCGATCCGCTGGAATGCCAGATCCTGTCAGTGGACGAAGATCGTCGCCGAATCGCTCTCGGACTCAAGCAGCTCACCGAAGACCCATGGGAAACTCGGATTCCGGAAAAATACGCTCCGGGAAGTCTGGTCACCGGCAAGGTCACAAAGATCACCAACTTCGGTGTCTTTGTTCAGCTTGAAGATGAACTCGAAGGCCTGCTGCATGTTTCAGAACTGGCTGATCACAAGGTTGACCATCCGGAAAACCTGGTGACTGTCGGTCAGGAACTCGAAGTTCGCATTCTGCGAGTCGACACGGCGGATCGAAAGATCGGGCTCAGCCGACGAGCAGAATCTGAGAAGCCGGCGGCTGGAACCGAGAGCGCCCCGACGGAATCCCAGGCCGCTCAGGCTCCAAAGACCCGCGAAGAACTCAAGGGTGGTATGGGTGGAGGCTCCGGCCCACTGTTCAGCCTTGGCGGTTCACAGGAATCCGAAGGCTGATTGCTTTCAGAAAAATCAGCACGCAGCCTGACGCTGCGTGTTGAACCATTCACATTCACAACCCCTCAGTGGCTCATGCACTGAGGGGTTGTTGTTTTTTCTTGATCCTGCAAGGGCTGAGACATACCTCTGTTTCCCTGATCAGGAATACTGACGACGGGAGCTTCGTCACTGCGGTTTGAACTTCAGGTTCCGGAACTCGATGTTGTAGAACTCCGACTGAACACCCACCATCCCTTCTGCGATCGTACATTCCTGCCACGTGAGAGTATGGTGACCGTTCATCCGGACCTGAATCTCCTTTCCTTTCGCTGTGATCTCGACCACATTCCATTCACCGGGCGGCTTCACAGACTCGGCAGCATTCCCTCTCATGATGATTCGTTCCGACTTTCCGTTCATCGGAATCGCATGGAAGAGGTCGCCCATGAACGGCGGAATCGTCAGATGAGCGATCTGAACCTGATGCCAGATCTGACCATCAAGTGACCTGACGTAGGCCCCTGAATTGTAGTCGTGCATTCCCTTCAGAGGCTGAAAGCGAAACTCCACGTGAAAGATCCCGTCTTTGAGGGGTCGATCGTAGAGCAGCATCTCCTTGGCACCGGTCACCTTTCCGTCTGCTCCGACTTTCGGAGCTCCCGCACCGCTGGCACCCTG
Source organism: Planctomyces sp. (assembly GCA_046345315.1). Taxonomy (GTDB): domain Bacteria; phylum Planctomycetota; class Planctomycetia; order Planctomycetales; family Planctomycetaceae; genus F1-80-MAGs062. Next base: position 41,912 of record JBKDKA010000242.1, on the reverse strand, counting down.
ACACACCAGCAGCTCACCGTCGACTGACCACGGTGATTTCTCGGCGAGCCCCTGGTCGAGAGCGACACGTTTCCAGTGAGAAAACTTCGTGTCGGGGAAGAGATCTGTCCAGCCATTCGGATCGATCTCCAGGGCAGTGCGTTCCCCCGAATGGGCGACATTCACGCCGGACAGAAACAGAAGCACCAGCATCATCAGTCGCATGAGTTCTCTCTTTTCGTTTGGCATTGAGTGCCGCGGTTGTCTTCGTATTCACTGACACTGCACAAGGCCAGAGTTCGCACAGCCTGCCAGCCTGAAACAAGCTCAGCAGAAAGGTACTCACTCCCGAATGTTCATGAAACCATCTCCGACATAGGTTTTTGACGTTCCCTCTGATAACCTCATTCCAGAGTTGGTTTCAGAACCGGGACCGGCTCCCGTCAGACATGACTTTTCCCGCAACTTCTGCGGATGGAAGCGTGTCTGTCCCGGTTTTGGAATGCGATTCAGGAGGTTCAGGCAGTTTCCTATGAGCACTCATCATGTTCTGTCAGCTGGCGCAGTCACGAGATGCCTCATTCAGATGGGGATCACCCATATTGTCTGGATTCCGGATTCGCTGATCGGCACCTGGGAATCACATCTGGAGGCTCAGTCGCTGAAACTGATTCGAGTCTGCCGCGAGGGTGAAGCGTGGCCACTGGCCGCAGGGCTGACGGTTGGCGGCGCACGACCTCTGATCATGCTGCAGACCACTGGACTTTTCGAATCCGGTGATGCTCTTCGGAATGTTGTGTACGACCTGAAAGTCCCTGTCTATGCATGGATTGGTGTTCGGAACTGGCTCAACCAGGATTCGCCCGATTCAGCGAGACGGTTTGCTCTGCCGATTCTTTCCGCCTGGCAGCTCGACCATGTCTGGGTAAACTCCGATCAGGATCTCCCACAGGCATCGTCTCACTATGAACGATGTCGCACCGCGGGAATCTCGGGGGTCACACTCATTGCAGAAGGAGCCGGCTGAGATGTCATCTTCGACACCTGTGGACGACAATTCCGGTGACTCAGCTATGCCCTGCGAGGCGGCTCTGCAGGTTCTTGTGGATCAGAGAACCGATCGGCAGGTTCTGATCACGAGCATGATGTCCTCAAGAATCTGGCCCGCGCTGTCACACCATCCTCTGGACTTCAAATACCACTCTTCCACGATGGGAGGCGCCGTTCCTCTGGGACTCGGAATCGCTCTGGCTCGCCCCGATCTGGATGTCATCGTCGTGTCCGGTGACGGTTCACTGCTGATGAATCTGGGTTGCCTTGTGACGGTTGTTTCCAGTGGAGCGACCAACCTCACGATCATCGTGATGGACAATGGACTTTATGAAGTGACGGGAGGCCAGAAGACAGCCGGAGCTGACGCAGCGATTCGTTACTCAGCACTCGCCGCAGCGGCAGGATTTCGTGTCGCTGAGGAATTCAGCACAATCGAGGACTGGAGGAGTTTCGCGGCTTCACAGTGGCCGCAGACCGGCCCGTCGCTGATCTCACTTCGCGTCAGCCCTGTTCTCGGCACAACTCCACGATCAACCAGTACAAAGGTAGATCAGGAAATCCGGTCTCTTCAGATCGAACTGAATAATCGACCCCGGCAGCAATGAAAATCCCGAGTTGCGAATCTGTTCCGTTCAGAAGCCGGTTCCGTGCGTTCTTGTTCGGATTCGGCAGAGATACATGTCGGACGTGAGATAGAGAACGCTGCCATCGTTTCCCCATCCCACATTGGCAATGCTTTCGCCGGTGACAATTCGACCCAGCAGCTTTCCCTGCAGTGACAGCACGAGCACACCGCCGGGGCCGGTTGCGAAGACGTTGCCCTTCTGGTCGACTTTCAGACCGTCTCCACCGCCAGGTCGAATTCGACTGTCCTTTGAGCTGTCGAAAAAGACCTTTGGCGAATCCAGATTTCCGTCATCCTTCACTGGAAATGCTCGCCACACCGGATCCTGACCATCACTGTTGGCAACGTAAAGAGTTCGGTGATCGGGTGAAAACCCGATTCCGTTGGGTCGCGAGATGTCAGAGCACTGAAGTGACACCGTCCCGTCCGGCTGCACTCGATAGACACCACAGAAGTCAATCTCACGACGAGGGTCATCGGCATGACCAGGCAGACCGTAAATCGGATCCGTAAAGAAGATATCGCCGTTGTTTCGGATCGCCAGATCATTCGGGCTGTTGAATCGCTTCCCGTTCCAGCGATCGGCGATCGTCATTTTCCCGCCGGCAGGCGTCAGTACGGAGATCCTTCGATCACCATGTTCGCAGGATACAAGTCGTCCGGCGGCATCCAGAGCCAGCCCATTGCTTCCAGGCTCCTTGCCGTAGTCAGCAACACCTGTGTATCCCGCAGGCTTCATGAAAACAGAAACGCCGATTCCTTCCTGCCACTTCATGACAGCGTTGTGCGGAATGTCAGAAAACAGCACTGCACCGCCGAACCTGTTCGCAGAATCAGGCAGCCAGACCGGACCTTCGGCCCATTCAAAACCACCGCAGAGCACCTCGATCTTCGCATCAGGAGCGATCAGTTCATCGAGCGATTCCTCAAATCGATCAACATGGCCGATCACCGGAAAGTTCGTTGTGTTCTGCGCCTGACAAGTCGAACTGATGAGCACCATCAGCAGGCTGATGAAGACAGGGAGTTTCATGGGAATCGGCTCCGGTAAGTGATGATTCTGACTGCGGTCACCGTGATTACGGTTCCGCCCTTCTGGTCGCAGTAACTTCCGGTCTCAGGACATAGATGGACCAGGGCGAAACGTCGCATTCTGTCTTCCATGTTACAGGATCACTGATTCTGCCCAATGGCTGATGCCTTATCTCCAGAGCAAGACCGGCGGCATGATAGAGCGAACGATACTCTTCATCAGTACAGAAAACATCCACGACAGGACGACGGTCCTCGACATCCAGCATCACGATTCGTACCCGATCTCCATTCACTGCGGCTCGATTCGCCGGAAAATCCTGAGTGGAGAATGAAACCCATTCGTGAAAATAGATATCGGGGGCTGATACCAGATTCACAAAGATTCCGCTCGGACTGAGCAATCGACGCATCTCACTGAGCAGATGGATTCTGAGATCTCGATCCGGAATATTGTCGAAGGCGAATGCCGACAGGATCAGGTCGTATGACTGTGACTTCAGGCCGGTCAGGTCACCGTTGACAACGTGAAGATAGTCGCCGGACGGATCACGCTGCCGGGCAATTTTCAGCATTGCTTCCGAGATATCGACACCTGCGACATGGAATCCGAGGTTCCGAAGAAACCGAGTTGATCGGCCGGCACCGCATCCGAAATCCAAAGCAGCATTTCCCTGCACGCGACTCTGAATGATTTCTGGCATGTCACGAAACGCGAGGTAGTAACTTCCGGGAAAATCCATGGACGCATACGCGTCGGCACGCACGGGATCTTCGTAAACGTTCTGGAATTCTGAATCCATGCATTCTCTTTCGATCCGGAAGTCGTCACGTCATGCAGCACTACTGCATTGTCAGTCATCAATTGATGGAAAACGAAAGGTGGTTCTTGTGTGCCACTGGCTCTGCCAGTGCTGTTGGTTCAAAAACACTGGCATAGCCAGTGGCACACATCAATGGATCGTTGACAGAGCACTGGCGCCTCGCAGCGAAAGCCGGGACGAATAATTCAACGAATCATAGGCATCACAGACGGAATCTACATCTACGAAAGTCGTTTGACTCAGTCCGCAAGTCTGCTGAGACTCCCCGGAAAAGCAGATTCTGATCAACGTCCGTGGACGCAGGACGATTTTTTACGAGCCCAGAGTATTCGCCACGAGTATTCATTTCAGAACCGCAGTCAGCGGTTTCGCTCCGTGGTCGGCCAGCGGGATCGGGCGGCCGATGTTGCTGAGGTTGGTCGTTTCGGGGTTGAGATCGACAGCACGGCAGACTGTTGCAATCAGATCGGGCACGGTCACAGGCGGTTCACTGACTTTGGTTCCGTCGGTTCCCGTGTCACCAACGACCTGGCCTCCTCGAATTCCACCTCCACCCAGCACCGCACTCCAGCCGGATGGCCAGTGATCACGTCCCGTGTTTTCATTGATCTTTGGTGTTCGACCGAACTCTCCCATCCAGACGATCAGCGTCGATTCGAGCAGACCGCGATCGCGGAGGTCTTTCATCAGTGTTGTCCATGCCGGGTCGAGGACCTGGCAGAGCGATTTGACAACGGTGAAATTGTCCTGATGAGAATCCCACCCGACGACGGATTGTCCGTCTGTCCCGTTCAGACAGACTTCCACGAATGCGACTCCCTTTTCGATGAGCCGTCTCGCCAGAAGACATCCCTGCCCGAAAGGATTTCTGCCATAGGAATCGCGGAGACCGGCCGACTCCGACTCCAGATCAAACGCATCAGCAGCTCCCGATTTCATCATTCGAACAGCCTGCTGATACGACTGCAGATGACTGACACCGGGACTCCCGGGGCGATCCTTCAGAAAGCGTCGCTCCATGGATGACAGCAATCCCAGCCGTGACTCCATCTGCTCCGCACGAAGTCGTTCCGGCATTTTCAGATTCCGTACCTGAAAAGAAACGGACGCTGCCGAACTGTCCGACCCCGCCCCCTGTTCAGGTTCAGAAGCCTCTGCCGCAACGACCAGAGGCGACCACGACGGACCCAGAAACCCGGGCCCGAATGCCGCCGGACTGAAAGCTCGAAACGGATTGATACTGACATACGAGGGCAGGGGACACTCCTCGTTCTGAAGCTGCTGGCCAAGAAATGACCCGAGGCATGGATACTGAACCGGACCCTGCGGCAGATATCCGGTCTTCAGATAGTGAGTGGCACGAGCATGGTCGCCTTCCTTCGTTGACATGGAACGAATGATCGCCAGATCCTTGACCTGAGTGCTCAGTCCTGGCAGGTTCTCGGAGATCTGAATGGAAGGCTCACTGGAGGAAATCGCTTTCGTCGGACCACCGTTCTCATGGCCGGGCTTGGGGTCAAACGTCTCCATCTGACTTGGCCCGCCACTCATCCAGAGCAGGATGCACGAGCGTTTCGGACGAGTGCTGCTTCCGGAAATTTCTTCGGCGAGCGCGGGAAACCAGCCGGAACAAGAGGCCCCAAGCAGCGACAATCCGGAATACTGAAAAAAATCTCGGCGAGAGTTCCGGAATGGCGAGTGTTGCTTAAAAACTGTCATACTCCGGAATCCTCTCTTCGATCCAGGTCCTGTCTCAGCAATTCAGAGTATTGTCCGCAGACGATGATGCGTCTGTCAGTGATTCAGCAGAAATTCGCTCGTGTTCAGCAGAACCCAGAACACATCTCCCAGGGAGTTGCCAATCTCTTTTCTGTCGGAGATCTTCACCATCAGCAGCTCCAGCTCTTTGCGTTCCTCTTCGGATGGAAGTCGACTGAGTGTGGACAGGAACAGCGTATCAATTCGTTCCGCGTCGGACATCAACGGAAACTCCACAACGGCTCGAAGTGTTCGACTGGATTCCAGACTGGTCGCATTGTCCACGAATTCTCCATTCATCATGGCCAGCGCCTGAAGAATCGTTGTCTGATGCTGCAGTGGTGATTCGGTGTCGTCTCGATAAAGCTCCAGAAAGCGACTGCGTGGAGAGTTATCCTCCTGGAGGAATGGATTCTCTGTGCGATACGGTTGATAGTACCCCACGGCTTCCGCGAGCGAGTCAAACAGTTGTTCCGGTGTCAGTCCGCGCAGAGCAGATCGAGAGAACTGTGACACATCGGACTGACTTTCGTGGGACATTCGACTGGTCAGCTGGTACGCACGTGTTGCGGTGATCGTCCGAATCAGAAACTGCAGATCGAAATCGTGAGCCACCAGTTGATCGGCAAGCAGTTTCAGAACTTCCGGATGCGACGGCGGGTTGTTGTCGGAGAAATCGTCAGCGGGATGAACAATTCCCTGACCAAAGAACTGAGCCCAGAGGCGATTGGCAGCCATTTTCGAAAAGTAAGGGTTCGTCGGAGCCGTGACCCAATGAGCCAGGACGGTTCGCGGCAGATCTCCTTGTTTCCATTCCGGCTTCTGCCCGTTCAGATAGGTTGCCGGAACGCTGGTTTCCGTGCCTGGAATTTGGATCACATGCTCCTCACCGGAATTCAGCAGTGAGCTGACGTTGACTGCATCTCTGTTTGCAGATGCTTCATCCGGACTGATTCGGGAATAGAACGCAGCAAAACTCCAGAACTGTTCTCGTTTCCAGTGATCGAATGGATGATGATGACACTGAGCACAGTCGAGCCGAACCCCGAGAAACGCTCTGGCCGTTCCGGTGGCGAGCTCTTCAGGTTTCAGATCACGAACCAGAAAGAAAGCCTCCGGACTGCTGCCGGAACTCAGCAGGGTGTTGCTGGTTCGATCGCGCATCAGCGGACTTTCAATGATGTCTCTGACCATGACATCGTACGGCGTGTTCTGAGCGATATGGTTCCACAGCCAGGCCTGAAAACCCGGGATCAGAGTTCGGTATTCACGTTGGCTCTCTGCTTGCGGGATCAAACCGTTCCGCCAGACCGTTGTGAAATGCCGAACGTAGGCCGCACTGTCGAGAAGCCGTTCAGTGATATCCGAGCGTCGGGACTCAACCGGCATCTCCGAAAAATTGCGGATCTCAGAGACGGACGGAATCCGCCCCGCCAGATCGAGGAAGAGCCGCCGCAGAAACTCGAAGTCATCGGCGACCTCCGCTGGCTGAACCTGCGACTGACTCCAGGATTCAGCGAGAATCCGGTCGATCTGAGCGGCAGTTTCTGCCGGTGTGAGCGGAGCAATTCGAACAGGCTGCGATTCGGGACTGGCAGGCTGTAGTTCCGAAGCAGGTTTCTGTAATTCTGGTGAGTTTTCAGCCCCGAACAGGATGCGGGGACAGGAACTGACCAGCAGGAGCAGGTGCACGGCCGTCAGCAGGCACGCGGAACGGGAAAAAACTTGCTTCAGAAAATCCGGATTCATGGACAGGTCACTCCGACGACAGGATGCGTCGAAACCTTGAATTTGTCTGTATTTTCCCATCGAATCAGCATCTCAGCCAGACAGAACGGCGATTTTGGAGATTTTCGTCCATCGAGCAGATGCTGGTCGGGTGCGGGAAGCCGGTCGGGTGGGTGAATCGGATCCCGCAGAAATCTTCTCAGACGCAGGAAAACTCGCCGTTGCATTTCGAATTCTGCCGATCGCAGAAGCCAGATGGGGTGGTTCGTAGTAGGATCAAAAGGTATTCTGGACTCCGAATCCCTGCCGAAAACTCGTTTGAGGAATGGATGGCCGAGCCTCCGAAGCGTGGAATCTTCCGGAGGCATTGTGATCGGGAACGACGGAGTGTCGATATCTTCCCGGGAAACACTCTGAATTCTTTCACTTTTTTTCCTGATTCAAACCACGATGACTATTTCGATGACCGAATACTTCCGGACGCGAAAAGCGGATCGGAAGAAAGAAACTCGCTATCTGAACGTCATCAACAAGGACAGCTGCACGTCCTGCAATTCGTGCGCGTCCGTATGCCCGGTGGACTGCATCTACGAAGTGGTCAGCCCGATCCCTTCGCAGAGCTACCACCAGATCGACACGAGTCGATGCATTGGTTGTCAGATGTGTTATCGATCTCCGAATGACAGTTCGGATTTCTATCAGCTGACGATCTGTCCGTGGAACGCCATTGATATGCTTCACAACCCCAACGTGAAGCCGGATGATCATTCTGTCCTCGAGCCCTATTATCGAGGAACCAGCAGCAATCTTCCGTGGCCGAAACTGGAAGAGTACTGCTATCAACTATTCCTTGACGGGGAAGTGTTCCTCCCTGCCGATGAGCCGGCGCTGCATCAGATTTTTGCCCTGCTGCAGGAAGAAGCCTGGATGTACAGCGAAGAAGATAACATTCGGATCGTACATCCTGAGTCAGAAACCGGCGAAGGGTTTGTGCGATATCGCGGGACCGAAGAAGGACGCGACCTTCTGGATGTTGTTTTCCAGGGCTACCAGCGCATCTTTATGGACTGAATTCAGCATCCGAGTTCGTTCTGCAGCATTTTGGGCACCGAGCCAGACTCGTCACCAACAGTTTGTCCCGCGCCCTTTGTTCTAATTGCGGGACGTAATCCTTGCGATTCCCTCCTTATCCCTGAATAATGCACCTGTGGCATTCACGTCGGGCATTCGCTGAATTTGTTCGACGGATCATGTCTAATCAGGAAAAAACGGGGGCTGAACGCTGTCTCCAACTGTGGCGGGACCAGCCAAACCGGGTCAGATCCGAAAGGAAGCAGCCCTGCGGTGATCGGTTCCCGGGTGCATGCGGAGACAGCGTTCAGCCCCTCAGTGTTTCACCGCGACCCATGAAGTCCGTGAAGTCTTTAGACGACTGAGATGACTTCAACGACCGTGAGTCGCTGCCGAACGTGACCCCTGCGGCCAGCATCGGCGTTGCGTGTCACAGGTTTAGATATGCATACGGTTCCGACAGATGACACGTTCGCGGAAGCTTTCGGGATGAAGGCCGCGCGAGTCATCGTTACGGCTCTCGATCGTGAACTGGCTCTGGATGCCGCTCGGGCAGCCACCGGCAATGCTTCCAGCGTGATCGGCTGCAACTGCGAAGCGGGGATTGAGCACGAGCTCACATCGGACGAATCCCCTGATGGCCGACCGGGCGTCAGCCTGCTATTCTTCGGTTTCAGTGCGGAGAAGCTCGAAAAAGCGGTCACCGCTCGCGTTGGGCAGAACATCCTCACCTGCCCCACCACGGCCTGCTACAACGGATTATCCGATCTGTCAAAACGAATCCGCGTCGGTGGGCAGCTGCGGTTCTTTGGTGACGGCTTTCAGAATTCCCGGCGAATCGATGAACGCCGGTTCTGGCGAATTCCGGTGATGGACGGCGAGTTTCTCTGCGAAGACTACTTCGGAGTCACCTCCGCCATCGGTGGCGGGAACCTGCTGATCGTCGGGGACTCACAGCGTGCCGCTCTGGCCGGGGTTCGAGCCGGTGTGAAGGCGATCGGAGAGATTCGCGATGTGATCATGCCGTTTCCATCCGGCATCGTTCGCAGCGGCAGTAAAGTGGGTTCGAAGTATGCGGCGCTTCCCGCAAGCACGAATCATGCGTGGTGCCCGACACTTCGGGCTCAGGCCGAAAGCTGCCTGGGCGACAATGAGCACTGCGTGTACGAAATCGTGATCGACGGGCTCAGCGAGCGATCCGTTGCTCTTGCAATGAAAACCGCGATGGAAGCTGCCTGCCAGGTACCGGGAGTCTGCAGAATCTCTGCTGGCAACTACGGCGGAAAACTGGGGGCCTATCACTTCCACCTTCACCGCCTGGACGAGAAACTCCGGGATTCTCTCGTCTGATCTGTGTGAAAGAAGTTGCAGCGATGAAGATCCCCACGGGCCAGACAGCCCATTCACCCGCTCAAACGACCTGGTGCCCGGCAGAACTGGTGCTGATGGTCTGCCTGGTGGGCTCCCTGTCCGCTGGTGTGCTGCGATCTCAGCCACTGCAGAGCGCCAATGATCGTTCCCGATGGTGCACGGTCTGGTCACTGGTGGAACGTCATACGTATCAGATCGACGATATCGATCAGAACCGGCGATTCTCAACGATCGACAAGGTCAGACACCGGAGCAACGATCAGGAGCCATGGCACTTTTATTCGTCAAAGCCACCGCTTCTGTCCACGATGGTCGCAGGACTTTACTGGATCGAACGAAAGACCATCGGACTGGGACTCATTGGTCACACAGAATTCGTGACCCGTCTTCTTCTGGTGTTCGTCAATCTGATCCCGATGATCGCCGGACTTTTTTCACTGAGGAACTGCCTTCGACTTCTGAATGTCCGTCCGGCAACAAGACTGTTTCTTCTGGCATCGGCAGGTGCCGGATCCATGCTCAATCCCTACCTGAACACGCTCAATAATCATACTCCTGCGGCAGTCTGTATTCTGTTCTGCGTAACCACATGGATTCGAATTGAAAAGGCCAGTCGATCAGAGAGCGGGAAACTGTGTCCACTGGACTTCGCGATCCTGGGCTGCTGTGCTGCATTCAGCTGCTGCTTTGAACTTCCGGCAGCCATGTTTTCCCTCGCCTGCTTTGCATTTGCTCTCAGGAAGAGTGTTTCTCGAACTGCGACAGCATTCATCCCGGCAGCACTGATTCCGCTGGCTGCATTTTTCATCACGAACTGGATCTGCACCGGCGGCCTGAAACCGTTCTATGCGTACTACGGAACCGAAAAGTACGTCTATACTCACAATGGCGTTCCGAGTTACTGGAGTCAGCCACGTGGAATGGATGCCAACAATGAAGCGTGGCCACAGTATCTGTTCCACTGCGTTCTCGGTCATCACGGAATCGTTTCTCTGTCGCCGATCATGCTTCTTTCCATTGCCGGCTGGTTGCGGATACACCGCTGGAAACGCTCTGAGCAACCCGCCGATGCCACTGGTTGTGATGCCTCCGGCTGTGATGGTGCGAAGGGAACTGTTGGTCTTGAAGCAGGTTCCGGAAATGGTCCACCGTCATTTGATCCATCTCTGCTGAACGAACTTCTGCAGACCGGCTGGATTATGACCGCTGCCACGCTTCTGTTTTATCTGACTCGAACAGCCAACTACAATTACGGAGGCAATTCCGCGGCACTCCGCTGGATGCTGTGGCTGTCACCGCTATGGTGGGTTGCCATGATTCCTTTTCTGGAAGCGATCAGTCGATGTCGGAAGCGATTCGGCATCGCGGCGTTTTTGCTGGTGCTGTCTGTCTTCACGGCCGCCTGGTCACAGGATCGCCCATGGAAACCATCCTGGCTGTTTGATGCTCTCAAAAGCGCCGGCTGGATCCACTACGCATTAAGAGACTCAGCGCCAACTGTGCCTGATCACATCGACGTAATCCAATCGAGTGATCTCGAACTCCGGATGGTTCGGTATTCCGGCGGAGATGAGGACATTCACAAGCCTCGGTCTGCTCCGGTGTGCAGATTCCCTGAATCCACGCCTGGGATCCTGGGATCGCAGAATTTTGGCTCGGTCAATTTCTCTGCGCAGGCGGACTCACGGATTCAGAGGATGTGAACTGATGGATGACTCGTCGAATTCTGATATCGATCGGCAGCTGGAACAGCTGCAGCAGCAGGCGGGAGCCCTCATACAGCCCTGTCATTTCGCCAGTTCCACACGGCTGTATGGTGAACTTCGACGACGCGCCCGATCGGAACATCGAGCGTTCCCGTATGTCATGGGAACATTTTTCCAGATGGATCAGTTCCAGAATCTGCTCGAATTTCAGCAGATGCGGGAGCGTGCCATCGAGCTCATCGCTTTGCTGGAGAACGAAGAACGAATTCGCCAGATCCAGGCGGATATTCCGATGGATCAGTATGAGCATCTGATTTATTCGATGAGCTCCTGCGCGTACGAAAACCTTGCAGAGGCCACCGGGCAGCTGGAAGGTTACAACTCCGAGGGTCTGCATGCCTGCATTACGGACGGCATTCAGATCTGTCGTCGAACGGGCAAGCTCGGATGCATCGGCTGTTTCCGGGAGTACGCGTGTGATGTTTACATCGCAGCGGATGACCCCGAAATTGCCATGCATCAGTGCCGTCAGGTTCTCGAGCACCATGGTTCGTGGTCTGACCGCGGTGACCGCCGATGGGTTGCTTCACTCAAGACCGCATGGCTCGAAACGCTGCATGGCCGTTATGCATCTGCGATGCAGTCCCTTGAAAATGCCCTCGGGTTCACGAACGAAGACACAGTGCCTTTAAAAACAGAAGCGAGGCTCCGGATCCATTTTCTCCGCGACACTGTCCGAATCATTTCGGGACAGCAGCCGGTTATGCAAGATGACCCCATCTCCGCTGAGATTCCACCGCCGGGAGAATGCCCGCTTTTCGAACATTCCCGAAAACTGAATGACGCACTGCATCTGGCCTCAAATCAGCAGTGGAACGACGCCGGCGAGATTCTGACACGGTGGGATCAGCGGCTGCAGCGTTCTCACGCAACGCACCTCTGGTTTGAAACACGACTTCGGCTGATCGCCGTTCGAATGCTGTCCGGTCAGGCTCGGCAGGCCGAATCGCTTTCGAAACAACTGGAACAGCGAGCTCGCCAGGCTCACGACTGGCTGACGATTCGACGGCTGGACTGCCTCACGAACGCTCAGCAGCCGTCCATCCTTGCCGTGATTTCTGACGGCGCTTCCCGAAACAGCCCCGCATCGACGAACTCTCCGGCCTCCACGTCTGTGACCAGCGTCGCTCCCACAGCGGATCACGCGAATCAAGACGGAGGCTCGACCTCCGAAAGTCCGGAAACGAGTCTTCCGATACCTGATGAGGAAGCGACGCCGCTTGCCGATACGATTCGATCGCTTCGTGAGCGTGTGACGAAACTACTGGAGAATCCTGATGAGCCCACTCTGAATGCGCTTCGAACGGATCTTCTGAACCTCTCACCCGCGACGGCGACGCATTTTGACGATGTCGCCTCGCTGATTCACATGATGCCGTGGCTGATCGGCCGAGGAGAACAGAGCGAAGAGATCTGGCAGTGGGCCAATTCTCTCGCGGCTGCGCATCGCGAAAACGGACTGGTGCTGTCGGTGCTCGGAACGCTCGGAGATGCTCTTCGTTCGGGCCCCGGTGAAGCGATGGCTGAAAAAATCACTGCGGACCGCACGGAGCAGCTTTTTCGAAGATCGCTGGAACTGGAAGGATCACGTGCACGCAACCATATGCGAGCCGGCGACCATTTTCTTCGGGAAAACAACGTGGGCGAAGCGGAACGATGCTTTGCGAGAGCCTTTCGACTGGATCGAACACTCAGCGACGTCGTCGACCGACTCGCAGACCTCTATGGCAGAACAGAACGGCCTCGTGATGCCCTGCATGTGCTCGACCTGAGTCTTCGGGAAGGATGCTCCGATCCGGGGATTGCCTTCAATGCCGCGATGATTGCGTTTCGACTCGATCAGTTCGATGTGACTCAGACCTATCTCGATCGCTTTGAAGCCCTTGGTGGAGACAACCCTGGCTGGTGCAGTTACTACCGTGCAGTCTGTGCCTACGAAACCGGAAGATACGAAACCGCACTGGCTCTGCTGAATCAGGCGGAAGAAGCGGCGGAAGGTACCGGCTGGCATCTGGAGGCGATGCGAGGTGCGACCATGATCCGGCTGGGCAAACAGGAAGAAGCGCGAGCTCACATCGAATTCGTGCTGACGACACCACTGCATCAGGTCGACTTCCTGTCACCACTCGGCATGACATCACTTCTCGAACGAATTCTTCGACTGACAGAAAGCGAGTTTCCTGACCGCGACATCCGACAGCGTACCGAAACACGCCTGCTTCGTTCTGCGCTGATGCCGGAATCGTGGTTTCAGTCAAAGCGGGAATCTGATCAGACAATTGAAGGTCTTCGTCTTTACCGTTGTCTCGTCGTACAGCCTCTTGACAGCACATGGGCCACCGACCCTGACCGTCTTGATTCGGAATCCGGTTGGTCAGCCTACGGAATCGAATGGGGCATTCTTGCTCAGTCGGAAGAGGAAGCTGCCGACACGGCCGTTCGCTGGCAGGGACGCAGCTACTCGACTCCGGAACATTCCATTCCGGCGATCGTGGAAGAAGTGCTCACGTCCGATGAGACATGGTCTGACGTTCCGGGAGTCGTCTGGCAGAGTTCGCGGTTTCCGGTAAGCGACTCCCCTGGAGACAATTCTTTTTCGGACGATACGGATGATGACTCCGATGATTCCGATGACATGACTGACGACGGCATGGAGGACTTCTGAGTTGGCAACTCCCCAGGAGGTTCTGCAGCGGCACTTCGGGTTTTCTGACTTTCGCGGACAGCAGCGGCAGATTATTGAACGCACGCTCGCGGGTGGTCACTCACTGGTGATCATGCCGACCGGCGGAGGAAAATCGCTCTGCTTTCAGATTCCAGCGCTGATCTTCAGCGAGATGCACTCCGGCGGCAGTCATCCTCTGACGCTGGTTCTGTCGCCTCTCATTGCGCTGATGAAGGATCAGGTGGATGCTCTGCAGCGAAAAGGGATCAGTGCCACGTTCATTAATTCGTCGCTGACTCGCAAGGAAAGAGAGAACCGATACCGAGCTATTGCCGACGGTCACTTCTCGCTTCTGTACGTCACTCCGGAACGTTTTCGTAAGCCGGAGTTCCTTGACATCATTCGGAATCGACAGGTCTGTCTGCTGGCCGTGGATGAGGCTCACTGCATCAGTGAATGGGGACATGACTTTCGACCTGACTACACACGAGTCGGTGAATTCCGGAAGCTGCTGGGAAACCCCACAACGATCGCATTGACCGCGACTGCAACTCCTGAAGTTCAGGAAGACATCATCCGGCAGCTCGAACTGAAAGCCGACGAGGTCGCCGTCTACCATGAAGGGATTCATCGTCCGAATCTCGAACTGCGAGTCGAAGATGTCTGGGATGCGGAAGAGAAACTTGCCTCGATGATTCGAGTCTTCGATCGCTGGTTTGTTTCCGGGTCCTCAGGAAGCGGAATTGTTTACTTCACTCTCATTCGCTCACTGGAAGACTTCAGTGACCGACTGCATGCCGCCGGTGTTGACCATGTCTGTTATCACGGTGATCTCGACAGACGCGATCGTCAGCGGATTCAGGACAACTTTATGCGAGGCCGATGTCGCCTCGTGCTGGCAACCAATGCGTTCGGCATGGGTGTCGACAAGGAAGACATTCGCTTCGTCGTGCATGCCGATGTCCCCGGTTCCATGGAGTCATACTATCAGGAGATCGGTCGGGCAGGGCGAGATGGACAACCCTCTGAGTGTGTTCTGCTGTATGATCAGCGGGACCTGAATACTCAGATGGAATTTATCCGCTGGAGTAACCCGGATGCGGAATTCTGTGAACGAACATTCCATCATCTTGTTCACGATACCGAAAAGATCCGCGCCTTCGGTATCGACTGGCTGCGTGAAAGACTTTGTGATCGACAACGACATGACCGGCGCGTCGAAACCGTTCTCTCGATGCTGCAGCGTTACGGAGTCATCGACGATGAGAACGATCTCTCCGGGCTCTGTGTGAATGGCGAGCTTCCGGAGGCGCTGAGTGACGAAACACGGCGATCCGAAAAACTTCTGAGAGACCAGAAGAAACTCTACGCTCTGGTTCAGTACGTTCAGTCAGAAGACGATCGACGAGAATTCATTCACCGATACTTCGGAGCACCGAATTCGAAACTCAGTGAATGCTGAAGTGGGTCAGCTCATCGAGCTCGACGATAGAAGGGCAGGGGAACGACCTTTGCGCCGACGAGCGACCCTCGAATGCTGATGCTCAATGCAGTTCCCGGTTCAGAAAGACCGAACGGAACATAGGCCATCGCGATGACCTGATCGAGAGTCGGTGAAAACGAACCCGATGTGACGTGACCGACTTCATTGCCATTGTGCAGCACGGGTGAATTCTCGCGAGCAATTCGGCGGCCTTCAAGAATCATACCCACGCGTCGCAGCGAAGGACCACGTTCGCTGATTTCTTTCAGAGCATCCAGACCGACGAACTCTGTCTTGGTCATCCGAACAGCGAAACTCAAACCCGCCGTGATCGGGTCCGTCGACTCATTGAGTTCGTGACCATAAAGCGGCATGGCCGCTTCCAGTCGGAGCGTATCTCTGCATCCCAGACCCGCTGCGACCGGAGTCCCGGACCGACCACCCTGCATCAGGACAGACCAGATCTCGGAAGCCTTCTCGGAAGGCACGACAAGCTCGAAGCCGTCTTCTCCTGTGTAGCCCGTTCTTGAAACTACGGCGTCGCAGTTCGACAACGACAGATCGCGAGCCGAATAGTACTTCATGTCGCCCACGTCGATGTGGAGCGTATCGCTCAGCAGAGAAACCGCATCCGGCCCCTGAACTGCGATCATCGCCGTGGAGAAAGTTCGGTCGCACATCCGGACTTCGTCGAAGCCCCGAACTTCAGGAAGCCAGCCGAGAATCTTCTCCCGATTGGAGGCGTTGACTACCAGGTCCCAGCGATCGTTCATTCTTCCGATGAGCACATCGTCCAGAATCCCGCCGTCGGGACGACAGACGAGCGAATATCGAACATCGCCGACCTTCATTCGAGCCACATCACAGGTGAGCAGGCGATTCAGGAAACTCTCGGCGCTGTCTGAGCGAAACTCCAGA
Source organism: Planctomyces sp. (assembly GCA_046345315.1). Lineage (GTDB taxonomy): Bacteria > Planctomycetota > Planctomycetia > Planctomycetales > Planctomycetaceae > F1-80-MAGs062. The sequence goes on along the minus strand of JBKDKA010000242.1, from coordinate 25,639 downwards.
CGGCCCATGTGAGAAATATCAAACAGGCCTGCGTTTTTTCTGACTGCAAGATGCTCTTCAACGATGGATGTATACTGAACCGGCATATCCCATCCGGCGAAATCAACCATTCGGCCATGATGAGAATGATGCCATGCATTGAGCGGTGTGATGTTCATGGAAGCATCCTAAGCATTCAAACAGGCAGACTCCAGTTTCTGAATCATGACTTCAGGAGAATGAGAATTTCTCGCGGGGGACATAGAATCAGGGTAAAGTATGCGAGAGTTCTGTACACACCGGACCTATGGACACCTCACGGGATTGCTTTCATGAGCGGACAGACCCATTGCAGAGCAGACGGACTCTCCGTCAAGGCATCACTTCTGACATTCTGCCTCCTGATGATGCAGTCTGGCTGCGGCGGAGCGAAGTTCATTCCGGCCGAAACGGAGAATTCCGGAACAGAGAAGAAAGCTCACCTCAGGACAACAGACAAAGTCGAGGAATTTCGTCCTGAGGCCGGTCAGCAAGTGGTTTCGAACAAAGTGGAAATCACTAATCCGATTACGGGAGCACTCGAAGCTTACCAGCCCATGAAGCGACAGATCGCGGCTCTCGGGATTGAACACGCAGTCAATCTTTTTCAGGCTTCGGAGGGACGCTATCCGAAGGATTTCGAAGAATTCAAAACGAGAATCATCGAAGAAAACAAAATACGCCTTCCCGCGCTGCCGCAGGGCCTTTCATATCAGTACGACGTTGAAAACCATAAGCTGGTAGTCGTGCGTGATGACACAGGAAACAAGGTCGAATAATCTTCAGGTACAGCTGGTCGGAAACGCAACTCCGATTCTTGCAACATCTGTTGAATCATGATCCGGATCGTGTACCGAGCTCACTGCTCATCCTGCCAGCTGCCCCCCCGCCACAACTCCCGCCTGAATCGTCCTGATAACCGGAAGTCCTTCACGTGATGATGATTTTCAGATCAGCTGCATCAAGCTTCTCGTGCGCATTTACGAGCAGCATTCTGATTCTGTCGGTGCTGACCATCACCGTGCACACTGAATGCGCTCGGGCAGACGACGCAGCAGAACAGCAGGAACAGTCGAAGAAAGAACAGGCTCAGAAAACGGAGTACTTCGAATCCTCGGTTCGACCATTACTGCATGAAAAATGTTCCGAATGCCATGGGCCCACGAAACAGGAGAGTGGCCTGCGTTTCGACAGACGCACAGACGTCATCGGAAAATCAGTTCACGACACGCTTCTGGCAGACCCCGAACATCCTGATCAGAGCCGGATCCTTCAGGTGATCCATCATTCAGAAAATGATGTTCAGATGCCCCCCGACAGGAAGCTGGCCGATGCTGAAATTCAGATCCTCACCGACTGGATTTCGTCGGGCGCATTCTGGCCGGAAGAAAGTGATCAGGAAAAAGAGGCTGCCCGTTCCGAGCAGGAACGCGAGAATCGCAGGCGAAACCATTGGGCATTTCAACCACCGGAGCTTCCTGATCTTTCGGAATGCGGCAACGCAAACCCCATCGATTTTCTGATCGTCCGCAGGCTCAACGAACGCCAACTGCAGTTATCACCGCCGGCCAGTCCGTCGATCCTTCTTCGACGCCTGTCATTTGCCATCACCGGACTTCGCCCGAACTATGATGACCTGAAGCTCAGTCAGGGAATTACTGGTTCGACTGCCACAGCAGCCTGGTTCGAAGCACATCTCGACCGGCTTCTGAGCTCACCTCACTTTGGTGAACGCTGGGCTCGGTACTGGCTTGATGTCTCTCGATATGCGGACACAAAAGGGTATGTTTTCCGGGAGGACCGCGAGTATCCGGATGCCTGGAGATATCGCGAATGGGTGATTCGAGCCATCAATGACGACATGCCCTATGATGAGTTTCTCAAGCGTCAGCTGGCGGCCGACCGCATGCCGATTCCCCAGAACAGTGACGAGCTCGCAGCAATGGGCTTTCTCACACTGGGACGACGATTCCTGAATAATCGACATGACATCATTGATGATCGCATCGACGTCACGATTCGCGGGATGATGGGACTGACAGCATCCTGTGCTCGATGTCACGATCACAAATATGATCCGATCCCAACTGCAGACTACTACTCGCTCTATGGGATCTTCGATTCCAGTGATGAACCGGGAGGAGAACCTGGTTCACTCCGGCTGACAGACCGGGAGAAACCTTCCGAACCGGTAATCTTCGTCCGCGGGCTTCCGGGGAACCGAGGCGCCTCGGTTCCGAGACGATTTCTGACGGCATTCTCTGCCCCGGACGCTCAACCGTTTTCGAACGGCAGCGGACGGCTTGAACTGGCTGAGGCCATCGCCAGTCGAAACAATCCTCTGACGGCTCGAGTCGCCGTCAACCGGATCTGGCGAAATCTTTTTGGGCGCGGACTTGTGGAATCCGGCAGCGATTTCGGTCTTCGAACAGACGTGCCGATTCAGAAGGACCTGCTGGACTTTCTGGCGGTGCGATTGATGGACGATGGGTGGTCCACAAAAAAACTCATCCGGCTGATTGTGACATCGCGGACATGGCAGCAGAGCAGCGATCTGGTCCCGAATGCCGAAGGAGCTGACCCCGAGAATCAGATCCTTTTTCGAATGAACCGCCGTCGACTGGACTTTGAAGCTCACCGTGACGCCCTGCTGTCCGCATCCGGCCGGCTGGACCTCACGGTCGGTGGTTCGTCGATCGATATCACAGTTCCGGAGAGTCCTTTACGTCGAACCGTTTACGCCAGAATTGATCGACAGAATCTTCCGATGATCTTTCGGACCTTCGATGTCGCGAGTCCGGATGCTCACTCACCCGGACGATTCGAAACCACCGTGCCTCAACAGGCTCTGTTTCAGCTCAATAACGAGTTCGTTCTGAATCAGGCAGACGCCGCCGCAGCGACGGCCGTCGCCGTATCGAACACCAGCGAAGGTCGCATTCAAGCGATCTACGGCAGCATTCTGCAGAGAGAACCAACAAACGAAGAGAAGACACTTTCAGCACAGTTTCTTCAATGGCACAGCGAACATTCGACCCCGGAACTGAACGCGCTGAGTCAGCTTGCTCAGACGCTGATGCTGACGAATGAATTTGTATTCATCGACTGAGACCAGTTTCCGAAATGATGACCGATGACCGGAATGACAGGACAGACAGGAAGATGACTACTGCAGACCATTCAGTGGCCGGACAGCCGTCGAACATCGTTGTCGGACGGCGAGAAATGCTCGAGCGATGCGGAATGGGCATGGGGGCCGTTGCGCTCACTGGTCTGCTCGGCGACAGTGCTCTCGCAGGAGCCTCCCCCGCCACGACAGCATCACAGGCTCTGGTTCCGCTGAATCCGATGCGCCCCGGAGCGGCTCATTTTCCCTCTCGAGTGCGACATGTCATTCATCTTTTTATGAATGGCGGACCATCACATGTCGACACGTTTGATCCGAAACCGGAACTGCAGCGCCGGGGCGGACAGACGATCTCTGATGGGAACCTGAAGACCGAACGGCCGACTGGCGCACTGTTCCCTTCACCGTATCGATTTCGCCGGTACGGTGAATGCGGTCTTGAAGTCAGCGAAATTTTTTCGCACGTCGCTCAGCATGCCGATGAACTGGCAGTGATTCGATCCATGCATGCGGATGTGCCGAATCATGAACCATCCCTGATGTTGATGAACTGCGGAGAAGCACGCCTTGTTCGTCCGAGCATGGGATCGTGGCTGACGTGGGGCCTTGGAACAGAAAATCAGAATCTTCCTGCCTTTGTAGTCCTGTGTCCTGGGGGTTACCCGATTCAGGAATCACAGAACTGGCAGAGCGGATTCCTTCCTGGAGTGTTTCAGGGCACCTATATCAATACAAAGCACACCGAGATTGAGAAGCTGATTGAGAACATCCGAAACAGCAGAGTCAACGCGGAACAGCAGGGCATGCAGCTGAATCTCCTGCGTCAGCTCAATTCGGCTTATCAGCAAAGTCATCAGAATGACGCTCGGATGGAAGCCCGAATTCAGTCATTTGAACTCGCATTTCGAATGCAGACAGAAGCTTCTGAAGCATTTGACGTTTCACGAGAACCAAAACACATTCAGGAAGCTTACGGTGATGGTCCTCAGGCAAGGCAGATTCTGATTGCTCGAAGACTCGTGGAACGAGGTGTTCGATTCGTGCAGGTCTGGCATGGCGATGGACAGCCCTGGGATAACCACGATGACATCGAAGTCAATCATCGGCGACTGGCAGGTCAATGTGATCAGGCCATTGGAGCTCTGATCGGAGACCTGAAACAACGCGGCCTGCTCGATGAGACGCTGATTATTTGGGGAGGTGAGTTCGGCCGAACCCCCGTAGTAGAACTGCCACAGAAGGGTGCCAACGCCGGAAAAATCAATGGGCGAGACCACAATCACTGGGGATTTACCATGTGGATGGCCGGTGGAGGCGTTCGAGGAGGAACGGTTCACGGCGCCACCGACGAATTCGGCTTTCGAGCCGTTGAGGACAAAGTGCACGTGCACGACCTCCACGCCACCATTCTTCGCCTCATGGGCTACGACCACGAAAAATTCACCTATCGCTACGCCGGACGGGATTTTCGACTGACCGATGTGCACGGCAGGGTCATTGAATCTTTGATTCGCTGAGCCCCGGGGACCAATAACTGATTCGACAGACATTGATTTCTGTTTACGCGATCGACCAGAACAAGTTTTTTGCCAACGACGTGCCGCTGTTTCTGTTCCTTGATCGTGTGAAGAATGCTTCTCTTTCGGATTTCTGATCCCAGGATTGCGAGATATTGGTGAATTTTCTGGTGACTTATGGAATTGAGTTCGGGACACTGGCAGAATGGTCTGTGGACAAAGAGAAGGTCGAATCAAAACACTGCGATTTCTTCCGATGGATTGAGGGAATCTCAGGGTCTGGTCCGAAACAATTGCGGAATCAGGGGTGCAAAACAGACCGTTCTACCGCGACAAACAGCGTGCATGCTGCTGGAATTCCGGAATGTCTATGTTGCCTGGAAGAACAAGTTTTGAGAGAAGTGTTCAACGTGACCTCCCGCTCTAAACCAATATTCGTCACAGGCCATCTTGGAATGGTCGGATCCGCAGTCGTCCGCAACCTGCGAGATCGTGGTTTCAACAATCTGATTCTTGCAACGCACAGCGAACTTGATCTGACGTGTCAGGCTTCCGTTGATCGTTTTTTTGAGCAGCATCGCCCGGAAATTGTGATCTTCGCTGCAGGACGCGTTGGAGGAGTTCACGCCAATAACACCTATCCGGCGGAATTCATCTATCAGAACCTCATGATGGCGACGAACTCCATTCACGCTGCCTGGAAAAGCGGTGTAAAGAGATTTTTGTTTCTCGGAAGCACCTGCATCTATCCTCGAATGGCTCCGCAGCCGATTCCAGAGTCTGCGATTCTGACATCGGCACTGGAACAGACGAATGAGGCATACGCCATCGCAAAAATTGCCGGACTGAAGTTGTGTCAGTTTTATCGGAAACAGTTCGGGGTACAGTTCCATTCAGCAATGCCCACGAACCTTTATGGCCCCGGTGACAACTATCATTCGGAACACAGCCACGTCCTGCCGGCCATGATCCGTAGATTTCACGAAGCCAGGGAAGATAACGCACCTTCAGTCACGATCTGGGGGACAGGGACACCGCTCAGAGAGTTCCTGCATGTTGATGATCTCGCCAGTGGTATTCTTCATCTCGTGGAGCTGGAAAATCCACCTGATATCGTCAATATCGGCAGTGGACAGGAGATCTGTATCCGCGAGCTCGCGGAACTGGTTGCCCGCACGGTTGGATATCAGGGAACCATAGTCAACGATTCTTCACGGCCCGATGGAACACCACGAAAGCTTTCCGACAGTTCTCTGATTCGAAGCACAGGCTGGGAACCCACAATCAGCCTTGTCGACGGACTGAAGTCCACTTACGAAGCCTTCCTCATCGAACGACGCCAGAGCCGAATGCGTTCTTCCTGATTCTGACGAAAGAGAAAATCGTGGCGGAGGTGAAATCGAGATCAGACGCGCTCGCATTTGTTTTTTCCAGCTGATGAACACCGTCGACCACCGGTATTCTGTCTGTCAAATCAAACCATCCAGAAAGGCCTGAGCAGGAAATGTTCAGAAAAGCATTCATTACAGGAATTACAGGGCAGGACGGATCTTATCTCGCGGAACTGCTTCTCGAAAAAGGCTATGAGGTTCACGGACTGGTTCGACGGGCGAGCACCTTCACGACCGGCAGAATTGAGCACCTTTACAAAGATCCTCATGAATCCGGGGCACGCCTTTTTCTGCACTACGGCGACCTCACTGACGGTCAAAGCCTGACGAATCTGATTCTGGATCTCGAACCGGATGAGATTTACAACCTCGGTGCGCAGAGTCACGTGCGTGTTTCATTTGACCAGCCGGTTTATACATTTCAGGCGACCGGGGGCGGTGCTCTGAACGTTCTCGAAGCCGCTCGGCAGCTCAACAAGCGCAGAACCACGAAGGTCTATCAGGCATCCTCCAGTGAGATGTACGGAGATGTTCTTGAAACTCCGCAGACAGAAAAGACTCCGTTCCGCCCTCAGAGCCCCTACGCGTGCGCAAAGGTTTTCGCATTTCATCAGACAGTGAACTACCGGGAGTCATATGATCTCTTCGCTGTCAACGGAATCCTGTTCAACCACGAAAGTCCGCGACGAGGAGAAACGTTTGTCACGCGAAAGATCACTCGCGGGGCGACCCGAATCAAACTTGGCCTTCAGGATCGTCTGTACATGGGCAACATGGATGCGAGGAGAGACTGGGGATTTGCGAAGGACTATGTTGAAGCGATGTGGCTGATGCTCCAGCACCACACCCCTGACGATTTCGTAATTGCCACGGGCGAGACACATACCGTTCGCAGCTTTCTTGATCTTGTATTCGACGAACTGCAGCTGGATCCGGAGAAGCACGTCTCTGTCGATCCTCGATACTTCCGTCCTGCAGAGGTCAATCTGCTGCTCGGAGACGCGTCGAAAGCTCGAGAAGTTCTGGGGTGGGTGCCTCGAACAGGTCTCAAGGAACTGGCCAGGCTGATGATCGAAGGTGACCTTGCACTGGCCCAGCAGGAGGCACTCGCGGACTCGGCAAAATCCTGAGTTCTCCCGGTTTCTCGGAACAGAGGCAGCTCAGTCAATGGAGTGACAAGCCGGATCGCATGATTTATCATCCGGAGATCGATCCACGGAGGAGAATAACAAATTGATCATCACGGAGTGGAATAACCTCGATTGCCTCATCGGTGCCGGTTCTGTCTCCGAGAGCAGAACCTGTCACCGACGGGGACGGAGTGCGTCCGCAATCCGAGAGTTTCGCCTGACAGGACGTTGAGTTCATTGGACTCGATCCGGGATGGAAATCAGGTGTCAGGAACAGATCGGCAGAAGTGCCAGCGTCCGGGCGTCCTCTTCCTGAATCGTTCGTACTGGCCTGATGTTGAAGCGACCGGACAACTCCTGACATCCCTCTGTGAAGGTCTCACCCACCGTTTCCGCATCGAAGTCCTCGCCGGTCAGCCGAACGCAGTGATCGGATCCGGTCATGGGGAGAAATGGGAAGACGCAGCGGAACATCATGGAATTCGGATTCATCGCGTTGCTCATACGGTGCTGCCCAAGAAGAATCTGATCTACAAGTCACTGAATTTTGCTTCGTTTATCCGCTCAGCGGACTCAGCACTTCGTCGCATCAGCGCTCCGGATGTGGTCGTCTTCGAAACAGACCCGTTCCTGCTCGCGTTTTCCGCCAGTAAACTCCAGAGAAGAACTGGCTGCCGGATGGTGGGGTATCTTCAGGATATCTATCCGGATGTTGCCGTCTCGCTTGGTACTGTCCGCAATTCCTGGCTGATTCGAAGGCTGCGGGACTCGTTGTTTCGTGTTTATCGGCGATGCGACCATATGATTGTTCTGAGCCGCGACATGGCTGATCTGCTTGTTCGCGGGGGAGTTCGCCCGGACAGAATTTCAGTCGTCCCGAACTGGGCCTGTCCGGAACAGCGCGGAGTACCGAAAACACAGAACCAGTTCCGAATCACACACAATCTGGAATCCTGCTTTCTGGTGATGTATTCCGGTAACCTTGGTCTCACCCAGCGCCTTGAGGAATTTCTCATCGCAGCAGAGCTTCTGAACCACAGGACCGATATTCAGTTTGCACTTGTGGGGCGCGGATCTCAGGAAGAAAACCTCAGAAGAATCGTCACAGAAAAACGCCTCAATAATGTCCGGTTCTTTGACTATCAGCCACAGAATGAGCTGGGCGTGAGTCTGAGCGCTGCGGACCTGCATCTTGTGCCGTTGACCAGTGAAATCAGCCAGTGCCTGATGCCGAGCAAGCTGTATGGTATTCTGGCCGCCGGCAGGCCGTGGCTCACAAATGCACCGGAAGGAACCGAACTGCATGAGATCTCAGGTCGTTACAACGCCGGGCTCATCGTTCCACCGAGAAACCCAGACGCAATCGCTGAAAAAATCGCATGGGCTGCTGATCATCCCTCCGATCTGGAACAGATGGGAAGAAATGCGGAGCAACTGGCAGGGACAACCTATTCCAGAGCACGTTCCATCGAAAAGTTTGAACACATTCTGAATGGTGTCCTTTCCGGTTAACTCCAATGTCTGGTCAGGCAGCATCCAGAAAATCTCAGGCCGGCACCCCGGCGTTGTCGGCCGGAGCTGACCACACGGGCTTTCTCAAATCAATCGAAAGGTGGTCATGCCCCCTGTAGCACTGATCACAGGCATTACCGGTCAGGATGGCTCCTACCTGACAGAACTGCTGCTGGAGAAAGGCTATCAGGTTCACGGAATTGTCCGGCGGAGCAGTACCCTTGAACGAACAAGACTGAATCAGTTCTACGACGATAATGTCGTTTACGAAAAAAGGATGTTCCTGCACTACGCCGATCTGACAGATACGACGACGATCCGTCGCATCGTCAATCTGGTACGCCCTTCCGAGTTTTATCATCTGGCCGGACAATCCCATGTCGGACTGAGTTTTGAAATCCCGGAAAGCACCTGCGAACTGACGGCGATGGCAACACTGCGAATCATGGAGATCCTGCGAGATCTTCCGGAGCCTCCGCGATTTCTTCACGCCAGCAGCCGGGAAATTTTTGGAACTCCCGTCAGCAGCCCTCAGGATGAAGAGACTCCGATCCGCCCGAATTCACCATATGGGTGTGCCAAGGCTTTCGCGACGCAGTTGACGCGAATCTATCGCGAGTCCCATGGTCTCTTTTTCTGCAACGCCATCTGCTTTAACCACGAAAGCCCGCGCCGCGGCGAAAACTTCGTCACTCGCAAAATCACTCTGGCTGCAGCACGAATCAGAGCAGGGCTTCAGCAGTCGGTAAGTCTCGGGGATCTTGATTCTGCACGTGACTGGGGTTACGCGAAGGATTTCGTACATGCGATGTGGCTCATGCTGCAGCAGGAAAAGCCGGATGACTATGTTCTTGCAACGGGTGAATCCCACACGATCAGAGATCTGCTGGAGATAGCCTTTTCCCACGTCGGGCTGAATTGGCAGGACCACGTAAGGATTGATGACCGATTCAGGCGTCCGGCGGATGCCGCAGATCTTCTCGGGAATCCTGCCAAGGCCCGTGATCAGCTTGGCTGGAAGTCATCCATGACCTTCGAGCAGTTGATTCAGCATATGGTCGATGAAGACATCAGGAACAACCGTGTTAGGTGAAGTCGTTCGAAGAAATCCAAGCACACCTCAGATCAATCAGGGCCATCAGGGGAACACTATCGGCACGAAAGCTCTGATCAGGCGACGAGATGAATGACCACGACATGTTCCCGTTTGCCAGGATTCTGGGATTCTCGAAGTGAACATGAAAACTCAAAGGAACACTGCCGTCGATCGACGTTCGCATCGCCGTCACACGGCGCTCAATCGAAACGGACGATGTAATCGCGGAGCTGAATCTGGCGGTTCCAATTGCTGCACCGGAACAACGCTTTCGCAGAACACTTGAAGTTCGACCGCAAGAAGTCACCAAGAACCCTTAATTCTTTGCGTTGTACGTCGGAGAGTAGCCCTCAACAAAAAACCTCCGGCAAAGCTCGCCCTCTGAGTCAGATTAAGCAATCTGCGAACCGGACCAACAACTGGCCAACCGAATCGCCAGGTGCTGCAATCTCTTTTGCGATCATGAATCGACCTTCGGTGGTTTCATCGTGAAACCTTTCAGCAAACGGAGGGTCGTCTCTTTCAAACAGTTCTCAACAACACCAATCGCACATTGCCGAGGAACATTACGGCAATCTAAAGACCCGAACATGGCGCCGTACAGTTGCAGCGAGCCCGGCATGCATCGCCAATCCCCACATTCAGTTATGTCGCAGTATCCGTGATGAGTATTTTGAAGGCTGAGCCAATGAAGGTAGCAATTGTAGGCTGCGGGGCTATCGTTGAATACGGACATCTACCGGGGGCTGCTTTGGCGGAAGAAGTAGACATTACATTACTGGTTGACAGAGATATCTCTCGCGCAAGGAAGCTAGCCGATCAATTCGGTATCGCGCACGCCAGCAACGACGTTGGCGACGTCATCAACTATGCAGATGCTGCTGTTATTGCCACGCCTCCAAGGTCACACGCTCACCTTGCTATCGAACTGTTGTCGCAAGGTATTCATATCCTTGTCGAAAAGCCTATGGCTGTGTCTACCGCTGAGTGCGATGCCATGATCCACGCCTCTAGAACAAGCGGTCGATGCCTTGCGATTGGAATGACACGACGGTTCTACCGAAGTGAGATATACATCCGAGACCTTCTACGTTCTGGAATTCTTGGCGAACCCCGTTCCTTTCGTCTTGAAAATGGATATGACTATGCTTGGCCATCTGCGACAAACTTCATCCTTAGCAAGGACCTCGCTGGCGGTGGCGTACTAATGGGGCTTGGATCACATGTGCTGGACTCAATGATCTGGGTTCTAGGTCCGCCAGCCTCGATGAAGTATTTTTCTGATGCTGCTGGCGGTATCGAGTCTGAGTGCCGAATAGAGATCACGATGTCGAATGGCGCGACAGGAATCGTCGAATTGAGCCGCAGTCGTAACCTTTCAAACATGTTCAGAATCGAGTGCGAACGGGGGACGGTCAGTTCGCCTTATAACGGCAACTGTGTTCGCGTCTCTGTCAAAGGCAGCACATTGGAACTTGAAGGCGCAGTTCATCCGATCAGCGGTCACAAAACACCCTTGACTCAGCCCGAGATTATGGCCGACGAACTCCGAAATTTTGTTATTGCTGCAACGACCGGAACTGAACCCGCCGCCTCCGCTGAATTCGTCAGGCAATCCATCCAGATCGTCGAGGATTGTTATGCATCAGCGATTGAGTATCCAACCCCTTGGAGTTCCGCCGTTCTCATCCCTCAGGGTGAAGTCTGATGAGTTTGCTATCCGGTAAAACGTTATTTGTTACAGGTGGTTCTGGTTTCATTGGAGGACGCCTGATAGAGACCTTGTGTCGCGATCATGATGTAAAAGTGCGTGCGCTGGTCAATCGGCCATTTGCAGGCGCCTTGCGGATGGCACGATACCCTGTTGATTTTGTCTACGATAGTATCACAGACACGGAGGCAATGACGAAAGCTTTGGCTGGATGCGACATCGTCTTCCATCTTGCCTACGGAAAATCAGGTTCTATCAAGCAGCAACGCCAGATCACTATAGAGGGGACTCGCAGCCTCACCGAGGCCGCTGTCGCAAATGGTGTAACGCGTTTCGTGAACGTCAGTACTGCCGCCGTATACGGCAACACGATCAAGGGCGTTATCGACGAGTCTGAACCTCCAAAGAAGTGGGGGTGGAGCTACTCGGATATGAAACTTGAGGCTGAAGAAGTGCTGTGGAAGTGCTTTAAAACCCATGCTCTTCCGTGCACCAACCTGCAGGTGGCAGGCGTCTATGGCCCATGGGGGCCGGTATTCACGATTCTACCATTGACACAGCTTCAAACTGGTCGTGTCGGGTTGGTTAACGAGGGTAGAGGCGTCAGTAATGCGACGTTCGTGGATGATGTTGTCCAAGCACTCGTATTGGGGGCCACTCGTGCATCCGCGATTGGCGAAACATTCCTTATCAAAGGGCCCGGCCGCGTTACTCGCCGAGAGTTTTACGAAGCTTATCAGAATATGATTGGCGGAGATTCCATTTTGCTGCTCAAGCCAGCCGACTACAAGAAGCTTAGGCAAGCGGAATCCGGAGCGGCGAGACGCAGCATCTTGCCGAACGCAATCAGAGCACTCAAGGATAGTAAAGAATTTCGAGAGGCACTGCGAGCTTCGGGGCTCCTCGGCCCGCTAAAGTACGCCAGAAAGCTAATTCGAAGTCATCCGAAGGACGTGGCTGCGTCTTCTCCATACGGAGGAATCACTGCGTCGGCACTTGACAAGCGTCAAATATTTTTACCGCCTCCGTTCTACGCAACTTACCTTTCAGCAGAGACTGAGTACTCGTCAAAGAAGGCACAGACCTTGCTCGGCTATAGCCCACAGTACGATCTGCAACGTGGGATGGATGTGACTGAACAATGGGCTCGATGGGCTCGAATCATTCCAAGCAATGGCCATGCCTGAAGCAGTAATTAACATCGAACCTCCATTGGAAAAAGCAAGCAATCCGATTAGGTTCGGTGTAAAGCATGGAACATTCTTCCCCAACATAGTGGCGCAGGCAGTCAGCTTTGTTGTGTCTATTGGGATTACATTATGGTTGACACCGTTGCTGATTCGTAAGCTAGGTAGTGATCTCTACGGATTGGTACCACTATCTCTTTCTGTTGTTTCGTACATGAGTGTACTTGACGTCGCAGTGAGCACTTCAGTCTCACGTTCACTTACGCAGGCATATGCTAATTCAGACGCTCAAACTGCTCAGCGTATTCTTAGTAGCGCACTTACGTTGTGCTGCCTGACCGCCGCCATTTTGGTAATTCCGGCTGGCTTGGCAACGGGCTTCCTGAACTGGATTTTGACGATCCCTGAAGGAGCGTTGACAGATGCGAAGCGCCATTTTGGTTGCGTAGCCGCAGCTTTCATCCTAAGTACAGCAACAACACCTTTCGCGGTTTCCGCATTCTGCCGAAATCGCTTCGATATTTCGCATACAATCACGATCTTGGGGAACTTAGCACGAATTCTGGTCATTGTTGGTCTATTTGCGGTCTTGACACCAAACTTATCGCACGTTGGCGTCGGAATTCTACTAGCGGCAATTGTGTCGTCGATCTGTTCTGTAGTTGCTTCTCGGAGAATTTCTCCGGGGCTGCGACCGACTTTCTCTCATGCGAATAGACGCACGATTGTAGATTTGCTGGCAACTGGCTGGTGGGTGTCGGTCTTCCAGGTTGGGTCGATCTTGCTGTTGAGCATTGATTTGCTGGTCGTCAATCGTGCCCTTGGCGCTGAGGCAGGAGGGCGATATGCAATCGTGCTGCAGTGGGCCGCTGTGTTGCGTTCGGTTTCAGGGTCACTCTCCGCAGTTTTCTCCCCCACGATTCTCGCATTGTATGCGAAGGGGGACATGGATTCCCTCGTTGAATACGCATCACGTGGTGTACGATTCGTTGGCTACATTATATCCATTCCTATCGGCGTCCTCTGTGGCTTTTCGACACCGTTCCTTGCGGTCTGGGTTGGACCGGAATACAGTTCGTTGTCACCTTTACTATCGCTTCTTATTGCTCCGCTTTGTGTAAATTTGGCCGTGATGCCGATGTTCGCGGTATCCCTGGCGGCCAACAAGGTGAGGTTGCCTGGTGTAATAACATTGATTCTTGGGGTGCTGAATCTGCCTTTGGCCTATTCATTGTGTGCCTACACTGAGCTCGGAATGGTCGGGGTTGCGCTGGCCGGAATCATCGTACTGACCTTGAAGAATGCACTGTTTACGCCAATGTATGCGGCTCACAACATCGGCAAACCATGGTACACGTTTGTCAAGTCATTGGCGCCTATCATTCCCATGACAGCTATTCTTGCATTCGCGGCGTGGAGCACATCACACTACTTCACGTTGAATTCATGGTCGCGGCTGATCGGTGCAGGAGCTGCTTTGTCAGCTGCCTACTGTCTTCTTATCTTTACGATTGCCTTGAACCTGCACGATAGACAGGCTGTGGCAGCCTTGCTGAAGCGGTCGCTACGCGGAATTGGGTTGAGACAGTTCAATGGATGAAGTTGCCGAACTCTTTCGAACAGTTGTAGACGGTGGTTACTGCATTGGCTGCGGCTCGTGCGCGGCTTTTGCTGCCTCTTCGATCGCGATTGAATTAGATAACTACGGCCGCTTTCAGGCAACCCGGACATCAAACAGTGACAGTGACTCGGCATTGCCGGTGCTGCAGGTGTGCCCATTTTCCGACAAGGTTCGGAATGAAGATCAACTTGGTCAGAATCTGTTTCCCAATTCGAAGTATCACCCAAGCGTTGGGCACTACCTGAGTTGCTACGTCGGACACGTGAACGACCCCGATATTCGAAAGGGCGGAAGTTCGGGCGGTATGGGAACATGGGTGCTGGTCGAGCTACTGCGAAGAGGATTAATTGATGGTGTTGTTCATGTCGGTGCAGCCCATGATCACGATGACGATTCACTACCATTCGGCTACCGAATTTCACGAACGGTGGAACAGATCCGCCAGCGGTCAAAATCTCGATACTACCCGGTTGAAATGTCGCAGGTTCTGGCACGGTTGCGAAACGAAACCGGCCGATTCGCGATTGTAGGTGTGCCTTGCTTTGTGAAGGCCGTTCGCCTGTTGTGCGAACACGACCCAGAATTGAACGCAAGAATCGTTCACACAATTGCATTGTTCTGTGGTCACCTGAAAAGTGCCCGGTTTGCCGACTTTTTTGGATGGCAGTGTGGTATCGCTCCGGGCGATTTGACGTCTGTGAACTTTCGAACAAAACTTCCCGACCGTCCCGCCAGCAACTACGGAATCACGGTGAAAGGCGATCGAAATAGCGACACTTATACTGAATGCCGTCCGAACAACGAGTACCATGGGAGTAGTTGGGGATATGGCTTCTTCAAATATCACGCATGCGAATACTGTGACGACGTCGTTGGTGAAACTGCGGACGTTTCCGTTGGCGACGCCTGGTTACCTGGCTATGTAGATGATAGTGGTGGAACAAACGTTGTAGTGGTTCGCAATGCCGTTGTACATGAGTTGATCAATAGTGCGATAGCGAGTGGCCGTTTGGCGTTGACCGAGGAAAATGCCACTACGATTGCCCAGTCCCAGGACGCCGGCTTAAGGCATCGGCGTGAGGGACTTTCATACAGGCTTTATGTCGCTGACTGTGCAAATAAATGGCGGCCTCCCACACGGCAAAAGCCAGATGCAGATCATCTATCGGCAAAGAAGAAACGTGTCTATGAGTTACGAACCGAGATTGCAAGACAAAGTCACACAGCATTCCAGCAGGCAAAGGAACAAGGTTCATTTGATGTTTTTGCCCATGCAATGCAGCCGCTGCTTGCTGAATATGACTCGCTGTACAAGCGGTCCAGAATTGAACTTCTCATCAACCGGTTTCGATCACTTCCTGGCCGAGTTAAGCGGTTGGTTCTGCGATGTTTCTTTAAGGGGTAACATATCAGTACTTCAGAAAAACAGCTCCTGCTGGTCGGCAATGGGCCGTATTTGAATCGAGGTTGCGAGGCGATCGTACGCGGTACAATGACAATACTTGAGTCCTGTTTTGGTCAGGACGTATACGCGAAAGCGGGTGTCTACGGTACAGACTCGATTATTTCCACCCAGGCTGCATCTGAAACAGATCGCAGGATCAACACTTTTCAGCTTCGGGCTGCGCGTCCTCGTTGGAGTCGTGAGTGGTTCGCTCACCAGATCAACAAGCGTTTGCAAACAAACCTGCCCGGCGTTCATTCAGCGATCGCAAAACATAAAGGAGATGCGATTGCCGCTCTGGAAATCGGCGGTGACAATTACTCACTGGATTATGGAATTCCAGGCCATTTTATTGAGATGGACCGCTATCTTCAGAGCCAGGGAATCCCGGTGGTACTGTGGGGCGCTTCGGTAGGGCCGTTCGAGAATGCCCCGCAGTTCAAACAGCCCATGCTCGACCACCTGAAGTCACTCACAGCGATATTTGCTCGCGAATCGGCGACTGTGGAATACCTTAGCAAAAACGGCGTTAGTGAAAACGTGCACCATGTTGCAGACCCCGCATTCTTATTGGAACCTCAACAGCCATCGATTGAGCGACTCGGCGGCCAGATTCCCCCAGAAACGATAGGGCTAAACTTCAGTCCGCTGCTTGTGAAGTATTTCATGAAGGAACGGAAACCGCCTTGGGAGATAACACTTGACGATCTCGAACCATGGATTAAGTGCTGCACAAGTACCGTCAACGAAATCGGATTGCGATTTAAACGACCGATCCTGCTGGTACCCCATGCGTGCAGCAGTTTGGTGGGTACCAGCGATCATCAATTATTGTTAGAAATTGAAAAACGAGTCACCGCATTGGGGAAGTGTACCGTTCGCTGCCTTCCGGATGTACTGAATGCGCGTGAAAGTAAGTGGGCAATATCTCAGTGTTCGGTGTTTGCGGGCGCCCGGACCCACAGCACCATTGCAGGTATGTCGTCTGCAACGCCAACGATCAGCATGAGTTACAGCATGAAGGCTCGTGGGATCAACCAGGACGTCTTCGATTCACAGCGGTACTGCATTGATTCTTCGAAGTTAGAGTCCGTCGACATTTTGGCAGATGCGATCGCCTATGCACTGGAAAACAGTGCTGCAATAACTGAACAGATTGAATCCCGGCTTCCAGAGATACGAGCTTCAGCCTTAAAGGCCGGCATCATATTGAAAGAATTACTTGCCTAGCAACTCACTGAGAGAGCGTTCGGCGGGACGTGACAACAATTTGAATCTCACTCGATTCATCTTGGCTGTGTTCGTCATCTATTCTCACAGCTTTCCGCTGTCGCAGGGAGACGGAACAAGTGACCCATTTCGCGGATGGATCGGAGTTTCTCTGGGAGATTTAGCTGTTGACTGTTTTTTCTCATTAAGCGGCTTCCTTATAACAAAGAGCTTTATTCGTCGCAGATCTACAGCCGCCTACGCAATTGCCCGGTGTAGTCGAATATTTCCCGCGCTGTTCGTTGTCATATTGTTCTGCGTCGTGCCAATTGGACTTACACAGACCAACGTACCTGCGGCTGCGTACCTGACTGACAGGCTCACGCGCAACTTCGCTCTCAAGAACGCGTCATTGATCTTGAGGGGTGTCCAGTTCGAGTTACCAGGAGTCTTCACGGAAGTACCATATCCTCGAATCGTCAATGGTTCGCTATGGACTTTGCCTTACGAGGTTTGGATGTATATTTCAGTTGTTGTTGTCGGCCATTTAGGAGCCTTTCGCAACAAGTTCGCGGTGGTGGTCATTGCCGCGGTCTTACTGACTGGGCACATGGTCGACGCTGGTGGTGATTCTGGACATTGGCGAAGTCTGTTCCGGCTTGCTGCTATGTTCTCTATCGGTTCAGCAATGCAACTTTGGGCCAGTCGCATTCAGCTGAGCAGGACTGGCTTCTTTTCAATGCTGATTCTGGTGGCAATCGCAATATGTTTCGATCTGGACAAAGTCACGCCCGTGTTACTCGGGACTTACGGAGTAGTTTATCTCGGCTTTCAACCAACCGGGCCGATTCGCAGATTTAACGAGATTGGTGACTATTCCTATGGCATGTACTTGTACGCCTATCCGATTCAGCAGTCTTTGGTGGCGACCAGGGAATTGTCAGCCACAACCATGTTCATTGCAGCATGCCTGCTGACGCTACCGATTGCAATCCTGTCATGGCATCTGGTAGAGAAACCAGCCCTGTCGTTTTGCAACCACGGCATTTCACGTGTTTCGAAAAAGCTCGAACAGCAGGTCGACCAAACGACTATTTCCAGAACAAATGACTCGGAGTAGCTCGAAAGCAGCCTGTAAGAGACGCCTAACTTGACAGTATCCGCAACCAATCTCCGCACTGACGTATCGATTGTAGTCCCTCTTTACAATAAGGGGCCGTATATAAACGAAACAATCCAATCAGTGAGGCAGCAAACACATACTAACTGGCAGTTGTTGGTTATCAACAATGGCTCAACGGATGAAGGGCCAAAGGTAGTTGACGCAATAGCAGCAGACGACAGCAGAGTCTGCTTATGGGAATCGCCACGGAAAGGACCAGGAACAGCACGCAATTTTGGTGTGGAACATGCTGATCGTACCTGGATCCTGTTCCTTGATGCTGACGATCTTATTGAGAGTACCCACCTGGAGTCTCTGGTCAGGGAGGCTGCAGCCAACCCGGATGCGTCGGTTATTGCCGGTGGTTGGCAGGAATTTGTCGACGGACAACCAACAGTTCGCAATCTAAAACGACCAAATCGCGGACGTCAGAAACTCCTGAACGGTTCCATTGCCGCGTCGCCGTGGGCTGTTCATGCGGCCATCGTGAAACGCGAACTCGTACATCAGATTCGTTGGCCCGAAGACATGGACGGGATGCTCGCCGAAGATAATGCGTTTTGGTTTTCAATCTGCCTGGCGGGTATTGTTGCATATTCTGAAAGTAACGGTGCTCTGTATCGCACTCAAACGTCCAATTGCCGCACTCAATCTCATGATATTGAAAAATGGTTTACCGGAGTTCACGAGGCTGTTCAACGAAATTTAATCGCACTCAAGCAACGTAATCTGGAACCGAATGCCGAGCAGTGTGCGACACTTATGCGATTGTATTCGAAGCTATATAGCCAAGCTTTAATCGGTGAAGACCCGGAGTTCAGCAAGCGGGCACTAGCCGAAGCCCGCCGCTGGTTCGATGCAAGTAAAGACGCCGGGCATCGGTATACGACGACGATGCTGCTTAGGCAGCTTATTGGGATCGACATGTTTGAACGCACCAGGCGACTCTTTGGAAGATAAGAGAAGCGATCCAATTTGTGACAAGAGCCGAGTGTCCTGAGTTGCAAATTCATTGCATAACCTGGTGATGTTGAGTTTTGTTTGTTATCCTGTCTGTCAGGAGGTACAGACATGGCGGGAGGACGACCGAAGGCTGCGTTGATTTTGTCGGATGAGGAGCGGGAGACTCTGGAACGCTGGGCAAGACGCCGCAAGAGCAGTCAGTCGCTGGCATTGCGGTCTCGCATTGTACTGGCGTGTGGTCAGGGACAAGATAGTAAGCACGTGGCCAGCCTGCTTAAGGTCACCATGCCACCGGTCGGAGAATGGCGAAAACGGTTTATCGAAGAGCGACTCGACGGTTTGCTGGACGAACCTCGCCCCGGAGCCCCGCGAAAGATCAGCGACGCAGACGTGGAACGTGGGTGACGCAGACACGGGAATCGAAGCCACTGAACGCCACCCACTGGAGCACTCGCGGAATGGCCAAAGCCAGCGGACTCAGTCAAACCGCGGTGTCCAGGACCTGGCGTGCTTTTGCACTGCAGCCTCATCGCTCCGAGACATCTAAGCTCTCTACAGGTCCTCAGTTTGTAGACAAGGCACGCGACATTGTCGGGCTCTATATGAGTCCTCCGGACAATGCGATTGTGTTGTGCGTCGATGAAAAAAGTCAGGTGCAGGCTCCGGATCGCATACAGCCTCTGCTGCCGATGGAACCTGGCCGCCCGAGCGACACACACACGATTACGCCCGTCATGGAACGACATCCCTGTTTGCGGCGCTGAATGTGGCAACGGGCCATGTCATGGGTACGTGTCATCAGCGACATCGACAGCAGGAGTTCGTGAAATTCCTCGATCACATCGATCAATCAATTGCGGAGACACCGGGCGAGACGATTCACATCGTCATGGACAACTATGCCACTCACAAAACAGCCAGGGTTCAGCGATGGCTGGCGAAACGACCGCGGTATCAGGTGCATTTTACGCTGACCAGTGCATCATGGCTGAATCAAGTGGAACGCTTCTTCGCAGAAATCACCCGGAAGCGAATCCGTCGCAGTGCGTTCCGCAGCGTCCCGTCACTCAAGAAAGCCATTCACTCTTACCTTGATCAGCACAACGAAGATCCCAAACCCTTCAAGTGGACTGCCGATGCCGATCTGATCCTGAATCGCGTCGCCAACGTTTGTAAACGAATTACCATCTCAGGACACTAGATGCATGAATATCAGAGACCTCTTTTTTGCAGTTCGATACGGTTTTCGCGGCGTGCCGCTTTCGATTGGAGCTCAAACGTTTCGGCTTGACGAAAGCCTGCGGCGTTGGAATTTTGACGGTGAAATTGAAGTTCGAGATGCAATAACAGCACACTTGAAGGCCGGTAATACAGCCATTGATATTGGTGCCAATTTTGGCATGCACACCCTACTGATGGCCAGCCAGATCGGACCGTCGGGGCGACTCCTGGCGTTCGAGCCGATACCCGAGAATCTGCGACTGTTACGTCGCAATGTTGCTTTGAACAGGTTCAACGATCGAGTCACTATCCAACAAGCTGCCCTCAGTGATCAGGACGTTGAAACGATCGAAATGGTGGTCGACAGTGACCATCTTGAACCCAGTGCGTCGCTTCAAACAATCGCCCCACAGGGAAGGGAAACCGTTCAGGTCAGGAATTTGTCTCTGGACGTCGCGGCCGCTGATGTCTCAGCGGACAGTAATTGCTTTGTCAAACTGGATGTTGAAGGTGCCGAACTCTCTGTCTTGCGCAGCGGCCAACAGTTTTTGAAGACCGTCAAGCCACGACTGTTGATTGAAGTACATGACTATGCATTGCCGCAATTCGGCGATTCGACAGAAGCCGTTTATGAGTTCCTGAAGGGGTTTGGATATACCATCAATCAAATCTCGGATATGAATAATCACAATGGTGAGTATCATCACATCATGGCTCTCCCCTCGTAGGCTGTGGTGTTGAGATCATTCGCCATAAGAATACAAAATGACTCAGATCACAAGACTCCCCATCGAAAAGGCATTCTGCCTGCAGACACATGTGCATAGCGATTTCCGAGGCTTATTCGAAGTCTTCTGGGAAGCTCATTTGACGGATAAAGAAATTTCATTTCGGCCCACAAATGCCCATCATTCCTACAACGTTGAGACAGGTACTCTTCGGGGAATACACTTTCAAAAGTCGCCCTACGGACAAGCCAAACTGGTGTCATGTGTCACTGGTCGTGTCTGGGACGTGATGGTTGACCTGCGTCCCGATTCACCCACGTTTGGAAAATGGCACGGCACTGAACTGGCCGCCGGAACCGGAAAATCCGTCTTCATTCCCGCCGGATGTGGACATGGCTTTGTCACTCTGCAACCAGACTCCACGGTTGCCTATTTGATTGAAGGTGAGTACCAGCCCGATGCTGGCCGAGTGCTGATGTGGAATGACTCAACCGTGGGCATCGAATGGCCCATCCCTAATCCAACGATGTCCGATAAGGATGCCATCGCAGCAGACTGGAGCACATGCGAGTTTTAGTCACAGGTGCGGCAGGCTTTGTTGGTCGATGGGTCGTTGCCGCATTACAGCAGCGCGGCCACAGCGTTATTGCTGTCAGCCGAAGTGGTAGACCGTCCGATGACAAGACGTCGGAAAACGTTGCATGGTGCTCAGCAGACCTGTTAAGGCAAAGCGACATTGGAAGCCTGATGCACCAATATCAACCCGAAGGCCTTGTGCATTGTGCCTGGGATACAACACCTGGATCCTATTGGACCACGACCGCCAACCTGAACTGGGTGGCGTCCAGCCTGCATCTGATGGATGCCTTCGCGAGAAACGGCGGACGTCGAGCCGTAGTGGCGGGAACCAGCGCAGAATACTTCTGGGACGGCGAAGATTCGCTGCACGAATTTCGTTCGCCGACTACCCCGGACACGCTATACGGGATTTCCAAGAATGCTCTGCGTCAAATCCTCGAACAGTGGGCGCCTCCCAGCGACGTCTCTTTGGCCTGGGGGCGCATATTCTGTCCATTCGGCTACGACGAAAAACCACAAAGGTTGATTCCGCGACTCTTCCAGCAACTTCGTACCGGGCTGCCGTTTCCTTTTGACAGCGGCAACCTGATCCGTGATTTCCTGAGTGTTGAGGATCTGGGAGATGCATTCGCAGCCTTATTCGACTCGAAAGTCGTAGGTCCGGTCAATCTGGCATCCGGAGAAGGCGTTTCGGTGCGGGACCTCGTCGCGTGCATTGCCGAATGTGTCGGAAACCGCAGCGTAACTTTTGGAGTGCAGCCAGATCCGGCTGGGCAACCGCGACGAGTTGTGGCAGATGTCTCACGTTTGCTCAACGAGGTCAAATGGTACCCGCGCATACCGGTTAAACAACGAATCAGAGAAACATGCCACTACTGGCTGGCCAGGCCATAAACATAACTCTCACTCAAAGCAGACTTTTGCCTCATGAAAAATCTTCACTGTATGAACTGTGGCTCGTACGATCTCCATCGATTTATCGACCTGGGAGATCAGCCCAACGGAAATCACTTTCCCACGGAGGACACGAAGAACGATGAACTGGTGTTTCCGTTTTCCATGATGGTCTGCCGTTCCTGCTCACAAGTCCAGTTGGAGGAGTTCCCGTCACCCGAGTTTATGTTTTCCAACCATCCATACGTTACCGGGATCAATATGCCGGTGGTTGATCATTTCGACTGGTTGGCGAAACGAACAGTTAAGCGTTTCAACATTCCTGCGAATTCTTTGGTCATTGACATCGGCTGCAACGATGGGACATTGCTGAGGAAATTTCAGGACAACGGGATGCGTGTTCTGGGCGTTGATCCCGGACGACTGACTGGAAAGCTGTGTCGCGAGGCCGGCACAACCGTCTGCGAGACATTCTGGAATGAAGCGACGGGGAATGCAATCCGGCAGCTCAATCTGAAGCCTAAGATCATTTCTGCAACCGCCGTATTTTATCATGTGCAGGATATCCACAATTTCGTCAGAGGCCTCTCCGCAGTTATGGATGACGAAACGATCTTCCTCGCACAGTGCGTCAACCTGAAAGACGTCATTGAGCAGTGCCAGTTTGACCACTTCTATCACGAACACACCATGATTCACTCGGTGGGGCCGTTGAAACGACTCTTCGCCGAACACGGGATGCGCGTGATCGACGTAGAGCACGTCGATGTTCACGGCGGTTCTTTTGTGATCTATGTAGGGCGCAACGCAAATCCTCATCCTACGTTTCGAAGGGTTGATGAATGGATCGCTGAAGAAGAGAAAGCTGGTCTGTATACTCCGTCGACTTACGATGTCTTTGAAAAACGCGTTAGTAAGAATCGAGTTGATCTGGTCAATCTACTGCAGCAACTGAAAGCCGAAGGAAAACGTGTCTGGGCGTTGGGAGCACCGTTGAAGGGCAACACACTGCTGAACTATTGCAAGATTGGTCCGGATCTATGCCAGAAAGCAGTAGAAGTCAATAGGTTCAAGATCGGCAAGCTTACTCCCGGAATGCATATCCCTGTTGAGTCCGAGAACGACCAAACCGAAACACCTGACTACTACCTTGTACTGACTTGGAACTTCCTGCCGTTCTTTGTGAAGAAGTACGAGAAGTTCCTGAACGACGGTGGCCGCTTCATCGTTCCCAATCCGATCGTGCGTGTAATAGGAGAAGGCGGAAAACCTGTTTAAGGCAATTTCGAGCGGCTAGATGTTGGAATTGATATACGTCCTCGGCTCTCTACTGGATTTGATTCGGAGCTTTCTCTGACGTTCATAAAAAAGATCTCGCCCGGATGGTTTCGGCTCTTCCTTGCTGTGGTGGTGGTTTTCTATCACACGAGTAAGATTGTTTTTTTTGGCAAGTGGGCTGTCTATGTATTCTTCATCCTGAGCGGGTACTGGCTAGACCAGATATATGGCAGCAATTATTCGCAAGCAACGCACCCGATTCGAACGTTCTACATCAGCCGTTTCCTTCGAGTTTATCCAGTCTTTGCCGTCGCAACACTTTTGGCATTTTTTGCCCAGCAACTGGTTCAGGGAGGTTATCATCTGGCCTGGCAGCAATGGATGCTTCTTGGGTACTCAAGCCTCCCGTTCCGCCTACTTGAACCGGGTTGGTCTTTGGACATTGAAGTTCAGTTCTACATCGTGTTTCCACTCCTGTTCTCGCTCTTTCGGAACGGGATCAACGTAAAGCGAATACTTCCCTTGTCAATATTATGCGTTGGGGGAATTGTCGCCTTCGGCCCGCTCAACAGCCTCGTACCCTACTGCGGATTCTTCGCCGTGGGCATGGCCGTCAGTCAGTACGAATGGAAGCCATCATCGGCGTTATGGAATATCGGTCTATTTGCATCATTGGCGCTCTTCGTGGCCGTTTTTGCGGTGCCCACGTTGAGGAATTCCGTTCTGAGCACAGGCAAGTTAAGTCTCTTTGAGGAAGATTTGACTCCCCTTTTTGACATTACATTTGCTGTGGTCACCGTACCATTTCTGGCCACGAATGTTACCGTGAGAGATACTGCTTTAGGGCGGCACGCGGGAAATCTCTCGTTCCCGCTCTATCTTGTTCATTGGGTGACGCTGGGCCCGTACGTTGCGTGGTACGGTGGGCTTCCCGTGCGAGAAAGACTGGTCTGGTTTGTTCTCTACTTGCTTGTCACTGCACTGCTGACGTTGGTGGTATACGTAACTGTTGACCGACCGTTTGAAAACATCAGGCGACGATTCATCAACAGCCAATGCCGGAGACGGATCACGGAAACGCCAAACTTGGCCGGGGAAGTGTGAAGCGTGACCAGACTACTCATCGTTGAAGAGGCTCTTCGAAACCGTGAAGGCCACTGGTTCGAGTACAATCGCGCCACTAAATCGGCGGTGCAGCAGGCTGGTGACGTTGAGGTCGATATGCTGGGCCACAGGTCGATGGATGCGGATGTCGCAGCAGAATTGAATGCGGTTCCTCATTTTCGTTACACGGTCTGGGATCAGATCTACAATCAACCTCAGGCGTGGAAGCGGTATCTTGGTGTTCTGCGGCACAATAGACGACTGTATGTTGATCTGGCAAAGTATCTAAAACAGGCAGACCCCTACGACACGGTTTTCGCTCCCACGGTTGTTCTACACCACCTGCTCGGTTATCACCGTATCGCAAAGAAGTTTGGCGGAAGCAGATTCAAGCAGCTCGTTTTGCTCATCAGGAACAACATTGCCCTGTACGATTCTGAAGGGAATCGTACTTTTCGCAGCACGGCAAAAATCTGGAAGTGGGCGATTCAGAGATTCAGGACATTGATTGCAGACGGACGTGTGCGGTTTGTGACGGATAGCGAACGACTGGCGGATGAATACGAACAACTTACAGGGCTACGCTTCCAGGTCTTGCCTCATCCCTCGTTGGTAGGGATGACCAGCGCTGCAAAGAATACAGCCGCAGATCAACACGGTACTTCAAAATTGGTCAAGATCTTCCTACCCGGCCCGGCTCGTCACGAAAAGGGTGTCGTAAGGTTGCTCGAAGCCGCCAAATTACTT